>DATJBL010000043.1:0-17341 GCA_035515355.1 Methylocella sp. | reverse complement strand
GTCGCACACAGGTATACCACGTGCACATCGCAGCAACGGCAAAGATTAACGGTTTCCCATTTAGTAAGGGCGCCTCGGCGACGGCCGCGACCTCGCCGGTGCGCGCAGTTCCAGTTACTAAGCTCATGTCATTTGCCTCTCATTGTCAGCACCGCTCACCGGAACGAGACGTTGCTCATGCTTCCAAGTTCACGGAGTGAAAAAAAGCTACGCGCCGCAAGGAGGCAGGGGAAATCGTTTGTTCTTATCGAGTTCATCGAAGGAACTTATGTTTCGAGTGAGAGGACTTATGTGCCACGCCACTGCGACGCATTGCTGCATTTCGCAAGAATGCCACTAGTGCAACCATGTCGCTGACCGGGTTCTAAAGCCAAAGCGGCGGACCAACCCAGACCTCCGCGCCTCGGCCGCTTAAGCCTGCTTTCCTTTACCCTTCATGACTAGAAAGGTTTAAATACCGTGCCCAGTCGCGCGCCCCAGTGGAGGGAGAAGAGATATGATCAAAGTTGCGCTTTTCGTTCGGCTTGAAGCAAAGCCTGACAAGGCGGCTGCAGTCGAAGCATTTCTCAAGGGTGGCCTCGCAATCGTCGAGGAGGAACCAGCGACCGTCGCTTGGTTCGCGATCCGACTAGCGCCATCGACCTTTGCGATTTTCGATGCCTTTCCGGATGAAGCCGGGCGGCAAGCACATCTTTCCGGGCGCGTCGCCGCGGCCCTCATGGCGAAAGCACCGGAACTTTTAGCAACTCCGCCGATCATCGAGAAGGCCGACGTGCTGGCTAGCAAGCTTCCGAATCAGCAGAAGTCGCTGTTGAGCCGCTTGTTCGGATGAATTCTTAAACAAGCAAGCAACGTCCAAGCGCTCGAGACTATCCGCTTATGGTCTCGAGCTGGGCGGAACGCAGCCACGTTCTTCACTCAACCGGCGACCTTCGAGAAATCGGCGACTGCGTGCATGACGCTGCGCAAATGGTTTAAGAGCTGCAGGCGATTGAGCCGCAGCACCCGATCCTCGGCGTTGACCGTTACGGTCTCAAAAAAGAGGTCGACCGGCGCCCGCAGGGAAGAAAGGGATTCCATCGCATCCTCAAAGGGCGTTCGTCCCGCGAAGTCTTCCCGGCCGATCTGCGCCCCGGCAAGCGAGAGATGATGAAGTGTCTCGGCATCGACGCTTTGAATTTTATCCCAGAGGTGCTTTTCAGCCGGATCTTGAAAAAGGGCTGGATGACAGGCCTCATCGAAGGCGCCCGGCCCATCAATCTTCTCTTCGGCACGCAAAATATTTGTAGCGCGCCGGTAGCCGGCCAGGAGATTCTTGCCCTCCTCCGTTTCGAGGAAACGCTGAAGTGCCTCGACACGCGACACGATCAAAAGAAGATCGTCTTGATCCTGCAAAGCGAACACCGCGTCGATGAGATCATGCCGCGTGCCGCGCTCGCGCAAATAGACTTTGAGACGGTCGTTGAAGAAGTTCATGAGTTCATCAAATAACGCCTCCGCCTCACCGCCTTTTCCATGGGCGCCATAAGCAAAAGTCATCGCGAAAAGAGATCGCAGCCGCAGGCGCAGCTTGTTTTCGAGAATGAGCGCGATGATACCGAGCGCGGCGCGGCGCAGGGCATAGGGATCCTTGCTGCCGGTCGGCTTCTCGCCAATCGCGAAGAAACCCGTGAGCAGATCGAGTTTATCGGCGAGCGCCGTGCTGATGGCGACAGGGTCCGCCGGCACGCGATCACTTGGGCCTTGCGGCTTGTAGTGATCCTCGATCGCCTCCGCGACGCTGACATCCTCGCCCTGTGCAAGCGCGTAATAGCGTCCCATCACGCCCTGCAATTCAGGGAACTCCCCGACCATTTCGGAGGTCAAGTCGGTCTTGGCAAGAAGTGCTGCTCTCGCGGCAAGGGCATGTTCGGCCCTCACGTCGGGGGCGATTTCGCGTGCGAGGCTGGCGAGGCGTCTCGCTCTTTCCCCTTGTGTGCCGAGCTTCTCGTGAAAGATGATTTGATCGAGCTTGGCCAATCGATCCTCTAGCTCGATTTTCAGGTCGGTCTCGAAAAAAAACTTGGCGTCGGAGAGCCGCGCCTGGACAACTCGCGCGTTGCCCGCAGCGATCGCGGTGCCACCGTCGCGCGCCTCGACATTCGCGACGAGCACGAATTTGTTGCTGAGTTTGCCGCTTGCCCGGTCTCTTAGAACGAAGCATTTCTGATTCGCGCGTATCGTTGTCCTGATCACTTCCGGCGGAAGTTCCAGAAACGCCGCATCGAATTCTCCCATCAACACGACCGGCCATTCGACGAGCCCCGCAACCTCATTGAGGAGAGCATCGTCCTCAATGAGCTCTAGTCCTTGTGCCAGCGCGAGATCGCGCGCGTCGTGAAGAATGACGTCGCGCCGTCTTGCCGGGTCAAGCACAACTTTAGCTTTTGCGAGTGCAGGAACGTAATCATCGAAGCGCCGCACCTTAATTTTGCCAGGCGCCATGAATCTGTGGCCAAATGTGAATTGGTCTGCGCTCACCCCATCGACAGCAAAAGGCACCACCACGGGATCCTCGGTTTCCGGGCCAAATGTAGCGAGAATTGCATGAAGCGGGCGCACCCAGCGCAAGGAATCAGGCCGAACCGACGCGGCGCCCCAGCACATGGATTTTGGCCAGGGAAAGCTCTTGATCACGGCGGGCAGAACCTCCGCCAAAACCTCAAGGGTGTCCCTGCCCTTTTGCTCGATGATCGCGACATAAAACTCGCCCTTTTTAGGATCCCTTTGAATTTTGGCCTCCGCCAGCGATGCAAGGCCGGCGCTTTTCAAAAACCCTTGCACAGCGGCATTGGGCGCTCCAACACGCGGACCGCGCTTTTCCTCGCGCAGGTCGGGCTGACGGGCCGGCAGACCCGAAACATGCAAGGCGAGACGCCTCGGCGTCGCAAAGCTCGCGGCGCCCTCATTTGAGAGCCCACGCGCCCGCAAGGCTTCGGTAACAAGCCGGCGAAGGTCGTCCGCAGCCTGTGTTTGCATGCGGGCGGGGATTTCTTCGGAGAAAAGTTCAAAAAGAAGGTCTGGCATCGTGTCGTTTCAGCCCAGAGAGGCGAGCCCGCCATAGGGAATCGGGCAAGCAAGATGTGTTCTATAGACGCAGCCTGTCGAGGAAAACCCGCTCGTAAATTGAGGCGGCCGTATAGATTTTAAACTGGACAGGAACAAATGAGCCAAGCAAACGTTTGCCGGACCTCACAGGAGGTATGCCATGAACAGGAAAAGAATTTCCATCATCTCCGGCGCCGCCTTGCTCGCGCTCACTGCGACGGCCTCGGCAGGTCCCCTGAGCATAGCAAGCCCGGACGTCATAACGCCACCGCAAACACAGATCCAGCCGGTCGTCTATCGCTATCATCATCCCTATCGCCACTACGTCTGGTATCATCATAGGTACCATCACTATGTTTGGCGTCATGGCTGGCATTATGGATGGTACCGTAGCAGATACCACCGCTACGGCTGGTATTATCCAGGTTATTACGGGTACTACCCCGGATATTACGGAGCAAACCTCGGCGCCGATATCGTAGGCAGCGCTGTTGATGTGGCTACCCTTCCCTTCTCGCTGCTTGGAGGTTGGGGCGGGTACTATGGAAGTCCCTATTACGGCTATTACGGCAGTCCCTATTACAGCTACGCCGGATATTATGGCTATCCGCACTATCGCCACTATGCCTACTGGCATAGGCGGCATTATGCTGCTTACGGCGGCGGTATCCACACCGGACGCAGTGTCGGCTATCGCCATATGCATCGCTGACGCTGTCCAGTATAGCCCGACCGTGGTCTCGCTGCTTGAGTACGAGCACGATCCCAGAATGGGGACCGTGCTCGCGGTCGACAGCTTTCCGCGCGAACGCGTACCAAAAGTGTCACTTGAAGCGCTTTGCCACGAGAGGTGGTGGCTAGCGAGATGTTCCCGGCATGAAGCGCGAATCGTGATGCCGGTGTTGGCAGTGCAAAATCGGAAGCGGCAAATTGTTGCGGTGTGTTTTTGTAAGGGCCCGGCAGACGTGCGGTCTGCGGCGTCCGCCGCACGCCTCACGCTCTCCCCGCTTCCGTCTTCAGCCAGGCAGCGCCACACCGCTTGGCGAGTTCGCGCACCCTCAGAATATAGCTTTGCCGCTCTGTAACAGAGATGACCCCCCGGGCGTCGAGCAGATTGAAAATATGCGATGCCTTGATGCATTGATCATAAGCGGGCAACGCCAGCAAATGCCGCTCGCCCACCTCGCCGCGCTCCAAAAGGGCTCGGCACGCCGCTTCCGCGTCCTTGAAATGCTGGAACAGGGTTCCGGCATCCGCGGCCTCGAAATTGTAGCGTGAATACTCCTCCTCGGCCTGCCTGAAGACATCGGCATAGGTGACCTTTTCGTCGCCTTCGCGGCCATTGAAATTGATGTCGTAGATGTTGTCGAGGCCCTGCACATACATTGCAAGCCGCTCAAGCCCATAGGTCAACTCGCCAGAAACAGGCGAGCATTCAATGCCCGCGACCTGCTGAAAATATGTGAATTGCGACACCTCCATGCCATCGCACCAGCATTCCCAGCCAAGGCCCCAGGCGCCGAGCGTCGGACTTTCCCAATCGTCCTCGACGAAGCGAATATCGTGGAGGCTGGAATCGATGCCGATGGCTTCAAGCGACGCCAGATAAAGCGCCTGAATATCTTGCGGCGAAGGTTTCAAGATGACTTGAAACTGATAGAAATGCTGGAGCCGGTTCGGGTTCTCGCCATAACGCCCATCCTTGGGCCGCCGCGAGGGCTGCACGTAAGCGGCCTTCCAGGGGCGAGGCCCGAGGGCGCGCAACGCTGTTGCCGGATGAAATGTGCCAGCACCCATCTCCAGGTCATAAGGTTGCAAGATCACGCAGCCTTGCCCGGCCCAGAATGCCTGCAGAGCCAAAATGAGGTCCTGGAAGGAGTGAGCCTGGCTGGGAGAACCGGAAAGCTCTCCGTTTGCCGCACATGCTGCAGTCTTCATGATCTGGCCTCATAGGAGGGGAGACATGCTCCTCTCTCGCGCCCCTGGGCGCCATGCCGTGGAATATTTTGGCTATTTGGATCGACGGGACTGGGCAATGGCCCTGCGGCCCCTATTTTGTCAAGGCCGTCACGCTCGCGCGGAGGAAAATCTCGTCCCGTAAAATCTGACTGGAATTGCTGGCGGCGATTCATTGTTCAAGACAATTGATCCATAGGAGGCACAATGAAGTACTTAAGGATCATAGCCGTTGCGGTTTTGGCCGCCTATGGCGGCATGGTCGGCCTCGCCAAGGCGGCACCAGCGGCGAACTTACTGAGCGCGGCGCCTGCCGTCGGCCGCCTGGCGGCCCCTGCCCCTAAAGTCGCGGTCGAAAAAGCTTATTGGTATCGCTGGCATCGATGGCACTATTGGCATCGCTGGCATCGCTGGCATTATTGGCATAGATATTATTGGCATCCTTGGCGCAGATATTATTGGCACCGCTATTATTGGCATCCTTGGCGGCGTCATTACTGGCACCGTTATTATTGGTAGAAAAAGGGCGGCGAAGAGCGCCGCAAGCGCCCATCGGGAAGGCCGGGAGATCCCGGCTTTCCTATTCGAGACGCCCGAGAGGACATGAAAACTTCATAAATAACATTTTGTTAGCAACACGGGCTGAATCGAGACAGCTTGACCGGATGGTTATAAAGAGCAATGTTTGGCGCGCTGTTTGTTCGCGGAAGGGTCGTAAGTAGATAAACGAATTTACTTCGCGCCTTGCGGCGAGCGGTAATACTCTTAAAGGACGAAGGCAAACAGCTGGAAAGCTTTCGTCTCCATATTAGGGAGAAATTCAAATGCATGCGATGACAAAATGCGCAATCGCATTGGCTACGATTGTGCCCGCATCTTTCGGGCTCGCGAGCCTGACCTCGGCAGCGCCGCTCGCTGGCGCTACAGCCGCCGCCCCCGCGGTGCATACGACGGAAGCGCCTTCTGGCGCCGAGGCGTCACCGATCAAGGCCGAAGATAAAATGATGGAACATCACCATCATCACCACCACCATCACCATCACCATCATCACCACCACCACCACGAGGAAATGAAGTAGAGCCAAAAGCTCTCTTTCAAGGATCGGGTGTCTTCGAGTGATCGAGGCACCCATTTGGATGCACCCTTTCGCCGCTGAATTCACGGCCGATCTTTACCAATCGATCAGCAAAGCGCCCCGATGGATGGCCTCGGCGTCCGGCGTAAACCCCTGCCCGTCGTGAAGGATAAGCGGCGGCGAGATGACAAACGGCGCGCGGCTGCCTTTTTTGCCGCGAACAAGAACGCGCACTGCATTGGCCCCTCGGCGGGGATAGACCGGCAGAACCGTGATCCCCCCGGTGCGCGCCGCCAAAGCTTCGAGGATCACCGGCACGGCATCGGGGCGGTGAATCAGGATGAATAATCCGCCCGGCGCAACCAATGCGAGCGCCGCGGCGATCCAGGCGGCAAGTGCTGCTGGGCCCGGCGCGGGCATGGCGTGGGCTCGCCGTCTCAGGGCATCCGGAGATAGCCGCGCGCGTCCCGGATCGAGAAAAGGCGGATTGCTGATCACAAGACCAGCGCTTCCATCAACGAGCCCCGCGGCGCGCCGGCTGGCAGGCGACAACAGGTCGGCTTCGACAATATAGCCGCGATCTGCCAATCCGTTTTGCAAGAGATTCTCCCGCGCCAGCCGGGCAAGAGAAGGATCATTCTCGAGGAGACCGACCCGCAGGCCGGGCCGCGCCATTGCCAGAGCCAGGCCAGCGGCGCCAACGCCAGAGCCAGCGTCGATCGCGAGCCCAGAAAAGGTCCCCGGAGCTGCCGCCGCAAGAAGCACGGCGTCGGTCCCGCTGCGGTGGCCGTCGATCGGCTGACGAAGCAACAGCCGTCCGCCGAGAAAGGCATCAGTGACGTAAGACTCCGGCTGCACTGCTTCAGCCATCGCGCAATTCCCGGCCAAGACCCGCTTCCTTCAAAATCCTTCGTGCCCGTGCTGCTTCATCAGCCGGAACAAGGACTCGGCGCGGCAAAAAGGACAAGGACCCTTCGAGTGCGCTCATATGCCGGTCGGCGAGAAATGTCGCAATGCCGCACTCCGCAAGGAGGGCTTCGACTCTTGATATCAACACGAGATCGTTGGTGCGCAGAAGCTCGATCATGCTTCCACCCCCTGTTTCAGGAGCCAGCTCTCATGCCAGCACGCTCCAATACGTTGAATTTGAAAGTTTCCTTGTCCATACGCATTTGGCCTCTTTGACGCCAAACAGGGAGGTGCAGCTGACATTCGCGTGTCCTTCTGCGTGAGTTTTTAGCAGTCCCTTCTCAATATGCCGCACTTGGAGCTTGATTTGACGTTTGTTCCATGCTGGGCATTAAAGCGCTACTTAAAGGTTTGCCGGCCGGCCCGTTGCGTGGGAAAAGAGCGGCGCGAAGGGGGCTGGATCACGCGCCTGGTTGCGAAGCGCCAAACCACGTCCTAATAGAAGCCGCATCCTCACAGGTGCCACCGGCATTCGGAGAATCAATCTTGGGTGTTGTCATCCCTCTCGAAGAAAAAACGCAGGAGCCCAGCATCGAAGGGCTGCTCGTTCTGGTGGCAGACGACATGGAGCGGGTCAATCAAACGATCCTCTCGCGGGCAGCGTCCGATGTTTCGATGATTCCTGAAGTGGCCAATCATCTGATTTCGTCGGGCGGCAAGCGCCTGCGCCCCATGCTGACCCTGGCAGCCGCCGGGCTATGCGGCTATAGCGGGTCCGGCCATATCAAGCTCGCCGCCTCGGTGGAATTCATGCACACGGCGACGCTCCTTCACGATGATGTCGTAGATGAAAGCGACATGCGGCGGGGCAAGCTCGCGGCCCGCATGCTGTGGGGCAATTCGGCGAGCGTGCTCGTCGGCGATTACCTCCTTGGCCAGGCCTTCAAGATGATGGTGGAGGTTGGATCGCTGCCCTGCCTCGATGTTCTCTCCTCTGCAGCCGCCGTTATCGCGGAAGGCGAGGTCCTGCAACTTTCCGCCGCGAAGGACACGGAAACGAGCGAGGATGATTATCTCGCGGTGATCCGCGCCAAGACCGCCGCCTTGTTCGGTGCCGCCGCCGAGGTCGGCGCCTTGCTCGGACATCGGCCGAAACCCGAGATCGCGGCCTGCCGCGGCTATGGCCTGAACCTCGGGATCGCCTTCCAGCTCATCGATGACGCGCTCGACTATGGCGGAACCTCGGCCAAGCTTGGCAAAAATGTCGGCGATGATTTTCGGGAAGGAAAAATCACCTTGCCGGTCGTTCTGTCGTTCCGCCGCGGTTCGCAAAAGCAACGGGAGTTCTGGAGGCGCACCCTGGAACAGGGTGAGATCCTCGAGGGTGACCTCGAGACCGCAATCGCGACCCTGCACAAGCACCGCGCCCTCGAGGACACGATCGAGCGTGCCCGCCACTACGGGGCGATGGCGCGCGATGCCTTAGAGCTTTTTCCTCCTTCGCCGTGGAAATTCGCCTTAAGCGACGTCGTCGATTTCTGCGTCAACCGGGTCTATTGAGCGCGCCCCAGAACGGCGACAATCTCGCCGGCGATCTGTCCCATTTTGGCCCACATCCTGAACCCTCCTCGTAACCCAATCTCAAGCTTACCCGACAACAAATCTCGTAAGCGAGCAGGCGGCTGGTAGCGCCAATGCCTGTCGGCGGCATGAGGCCCACATATGGGTTGTTCACGGATTGGCTGGGCAGCAGGTATTTTTGCCCCATGGTGCCTCGGGATGGTGCTTGCCGTCTCGATAAGCGCCGACGCGGGGCAGGACGCCTCGTTTGGCGCATCCTTTGCGCCTTTGCCCTTGCATGCGCCAGGACCGCCTGCCGTCTTGGTCCCTCCCATATCCCCAGCGCAAACCTCCGAGCTCACCTCTGGGCTTGCGATAGATTTTGGCGGCCTCTCGGGGGAAGCTGGAAAGATTCTGCGGGAGGCAAGTCTCTCGGTCAGCAGCGACGAAGACTTCCGCCGTCTGCCCGATGAAATCGAACCGCGCGCAGTTTTGAAGCGCGGCGCGTCCTCGTTTCCTTCGGTCGACCGCACCCATAAAGGAGATCCCTTGGTCGGTTTGCGGCCAGCATTCGAGTCGCGTCTGCGGGAGTCCCACGGCCTCGCCAAGCTCCGCGCCGAAGACCTGCTTTTCCATCATGACGAAAACCTGCCGGCAGCGGGCTTTTCGCCTTCCGAAGCCGACGCCATGGCCCCGGAGGGCGCCCCCGCCTTCGAGCCTTGGCCCGATGGCGAGAGCCCGACGACCGCGCATTCAAGCGCTGGTGCGTCCCCAGGCCAGAACCATTCGCCCGTGACGATGCGTCCAGCCGCGATCAATGAGCGGTTGATGCAAGGCGCAACACCAACGACCCGCCGCGCGACCGCACTCGGATCGGCAACGCCTGTCCCGGCCGACTCGACGCCCGTCGAGGTCGTGGCGCTGCCCGGCGCCTCCCGCGGGACATTGCCGGCTATAAGCGAAGCGCCCGACGCCGGGGCGAAGCCGAACTACGCGGCCCTTTTCGATCAGGATGGGGCGGCGCGGGAAAACCGTTGCCTTGCGGAGGTCATCTATTTCGAAGCCCGCGGGGAACCCGAGGAAGGTCAGGCAGCGGTCGCGCAGGTTGTCCTGAACCGCGTTGCCAGCGGCCTCTACCCGGCAACGATCTGCGGAGTCGTCTACCAGAACCGGCAGCGTTGGCATGGATGCCAATTCTCTTTTGCGTGCGAACGCAAGTCGCTGCGCATCACGGAAACCAATGCGTGGCTGACGGCCGAACGGATTGCCGCCGAAGTGACAAATGGCAAAACCTATGTTTCGGATGTTGCAGGCTCGACCCACTATCACGCCAATTATGTCCGGCCACGCTGGGCAAGAAGGCTTGAAAAGATGGACGTGATTGGGCATCATGTCTTTTATAAGCCAAGGCCTGGGCAGAGCTGACCCCTGCGGCTACGCACCAGCTTCCCACATTCGCTTGGCGCATGACCTTCAAGGAACTGCATTTTCAGTGCTGCGGCCTTTTCAACCGGGGTCATGCCACAAACAGAACTATAACGACCATGGGCGCTCGAAGTTGAAACGCTTAGGGTTGCCATCGCCGCCTGGATTCTTCTGGATTGCTCGGCATCGGGTGTCCCGCGAGAGCCCGCTGCGGTCTTTCTGGAAGCGTCACCTTGGGAAGCCTGCGTTCAAACCTGGCCGGGCAACCTAAAACCGCCATGTTCATCGCGAGAAATGTGTGATTGAACCTTGGCGGCCGCAAATCGCCTCTTGCACGGAAAGACACTTCGTATGTCGATCGAGTTAGACCTTGCCCCGAAAGACCTTGGCTGCCGCTGCTTCCCGCGGGCCTTACGCACGTTTGCGGCACTCTTCCTTGGGGCATTGATGTTCCCGGGCGCGCTTGCGGGTGCCGAAGCCCGAACGCATGAAAATTTGGCGATCGCGGCCCCCTTCGAAGTGGGCGAAAGCCCGTCTGGGAATTATCTCGCAGCGCTTGTCGCGGGAGAAGAGCACGACACAATGGCCGCGGCGACTTTCTTTCGCGAAGCGCTGCGTTTCGATCCGCGCAATCCGAATCTCATCGAGCGCGCCTTCGTGGCCGCGGTCTCGAATGGCAACATGCAAGATGCCTTCAGCCTCGCCGATCGCCTGCTGGCCCGCGATCCGAACAATAGTCTTGCGCGCCTCACTCTTGGCATCAAGGAAGTCAAAGCAAAACATTTCGCCGCCGCACGCGCCTATTTCGCAAAAAGGGGCAGCGGCGAACAGCGCGACATTACCGCCACACTGCTCACCGCTTGGACCTATGCCGGGACTGGCGATCCGCACCGCGCGGTCACCCTCATCGATAAGCTTCGCGGTGAAAATTTTGGAGTTTTCCGGGATTATCACGCCGCGCTCATCGCCGATGCCGCCAACGATCCGAAGGAGGCATCAAAGCGCATCAAGGCCGCCTACGCCGCCGACAAGAATACCTTGCGTCTTGTCGATGCCTACAGCCGCTTTATGCTTCGCCATGGCAATCGGGATGAAGCGGTCCGGGCCTATGAGGCCTTCGACCAGGTCCTTCCAAACCATCCCGTCGTCACCGCCGCGCTTGCCAACATCAAGGCCGGGAAAGCGGTTGAGCCGATGGTCAAGAATGCCGAGGAAGGCGCGGCCGAAGTGCTCTACGGCCTTGGCGCCGCCGGCGGCCAGCAAGGTGATGAACTCGCCGCGATGATCTATCTGCGCCTCGCGCTCTACCTTACTCCGCAAAACAGTCTTGCCATCATCACCTTGGGCGACCTCTGCGAGCGGGTCAAACAGAACGAAGAAGCCATCGACGTCTATGGCACCGTGCCTCTAAATGATCCTTTGCGCACGACTGCGGATATTCAGACTGGCCAAATTCTCGAAGCGTTGGAGCGACCGGACGAGGCCGCCAAATATCTCAAGCGCATCGTTGATGAAAACCCAAAGAACGAGGATGCGCTTTCTGCCCTCGGCAATCTGCAACGCGCCCATAAGCAATATGCGGAGGCGATCGATACATATTCGCGCGCCCTCGCCGGCAAGAGCACGCCCGAGAAGACTGACTGGCCCATTTATTACTTCCGCGGGATTTCCTACGAGCGCGAGAAAAAATGGCCGGAGGCAGAGGCGGACCTTCTGCAGGCACTCGCCCTTTACCCAGATCAGCCCCTGGTCCTCAATTATCTCGGCTATAGCTGGGTCGATCAAGGCATGAACCTTGATGAAGCCTTCAACATGCTGCGCCGGGCAGTCGAATTGCGGCCGACGGATGGATACATCGTCGATAGCCTTGGCTGGGCCAACTACAAGCTCGGCCGCGTCGATGAAGCCGTGAAACAGCTCGAGCGCGCCATCGATCTCAAGCCCTCGGATCCCGTGATCAATGACCATCTCGGCGACGCCTACTGGCGAGCCGGACGCAAACTTGAAGCACATTTCCAGTGGAATCATGCGCGCGACCTTGATCCCGAGCCCGAGGACAAGGTGAAGATTTTGCAGAAGATCGACCATGGTCTCGATGATGAGCCGCATCCGGCGGCAGCGGAGGCCGAACCGAAAAAAGACGGGGGTTGAGTGCCGGTGGGTCTTCTCAGCGGATTCTGACCGCGGTTCCCCTTGCCAAAACTCCTCGCTGAACGCGCGCCTGCGAAAGTCAATCTGACTTTGCACGTGCTCGGCCGCCGCGCCGATGGCTGGCACATGCTGGAAAGTCTCGTCGCTTTTTCGCGCGCCGGCGATCTGCTGACCTTGACGGAGGGCGACGCTCTCACCTTGTCGGTCGAGGGGCCAGCCGGGTCAGCCTCCGGCCCCCTTGAAGACAACCTTGTCTTGCGTGCCGGCCATCATTTCGCCAAACGTTTTCCTGGCGCCAAGCTTGGCTCATTTCATCTTGTGAAGCGCCTGCCAGTCGCCGCGGGTCTCGGCGGCGGGTCCTCCGACGCGGCGGCGGCCCTGCGGCTTCTTGCGCGCGCCAATGCCGTTGCACTTGACGATGCGCGTCTCCGCGAAGCCGCAGAAGCAACCAGCTCTGATGTTCCTGTGTGTCTCATGAGCCGCCGCGCGCGGATGATGAGGGGAAGAGGCGACGAGCTCGGACCTTTGCTCCGCTTGCCTGCGCTCATCGGTCTCCTCGTCAATCCGGGCGAGCCCGTCGAAACGAAAGCCGTTTTTGCGCGGATGAACATTGCGCCTGGCAGCGAGACCAGGTTTGGTGGGCATCCGGAGCTTTCGGCGGAGATGCCCGTTGACGCGTTGATGATGGCCTTGCGCAAGGGCCGCAATGACATGGAAGGCGCCGCCTGTCGGCTTGCGCCCATCATTGGCGATGTGCTGGCGGTTCTTTCCGCCGCACCCGGCTGCCGCCTTGCCCGGATGTCGGGCTCTGGCGCAACCTGTTTTGCGCTCTTCAAGGATTGCCGTTCGGCCGCACGCGCGCGGAAAGCGATCCTGCGCGCCCACCCCTCCTGGTGGGTCAAGAGTTGCGTCTTAGGCTAGCATAGCCGCGACAGCGGCAAGAATGGTCCGATAGTTCGCAGGCTTCGAAACGATCTTATGATCGGGCCATGCCCTGCGAATCGGGTCGGTGTCCACCTGGCCAGTATAGAACATGAATGGAATGCCACGCTCGCAAAGTTGCTGTGCAACAGGTGCGACCGTCTCCTTGCCCAGCCGGATGTCGAGGATCGCAGCCTCAGGGCTTTCGCCCGCCCCATCCAGCGTCGCAAGCGCCTCTTTCACAGTCCGGCATGGTCCGGTAATTCTGGCTCCCGCCTCGGTCAGCGTCGTTTCTAGATCCAGAGCGATGATAAAATCATCCTCGACGATCAGCACCCGCGCGCCGTCAAGCACCCGGCCGCTATCAGGCTTGATCCCGTGTTGCCCCATTTCCGTCCGCCTCCGGCAGCGCCAGAACGATCCTGCAGAGGAGGCCATCGGGCCGGTATTCGCGGCTCACGGCCGCGTTTGGAATTGCTCGCTCGATGAGGACGCTACCAAATCCATGCGACATGGGCTGCCCTACTGGCGGACCGCCGCTCTCCTTCCATTCAACCGTGAGACTCCTCTGTTGGTTCCCGGAGACTAAGGTCCAACTGAGACGAACGTTACCGCCCGGTTGCGAGAGGACGCCATGCTTGGCGGCATTGGTTGCGAGTTCATGCAGCACGAGGCCAAAATTTGCCGCGATGTCGGGCGGTAGAAGCACTGGTTCACCTTCGAGGGTCCACCGGTGCGACTCTTCCGAGCCGTGGGGCTGGAGCTGCTTGCGTGCCAAAGCCGCGAAATCAGCGCCGCGCCAATTCGATTCAACGAGCAGATCGTGGGCGCTCGCGAGCGCAAAGAGCCGGCCATCCAGCGCACCCTCGAAATCCTCGCCCGAACGGCGGCTACGCAACGTCTGATGAACGATCGACTGAACCACCGCCATGGTATTCTTTACCCTATGGGTCAGCTCGCGCAGCAAAAGCTCCTGGCGCTGCTCCCAAGCTCTGCGCTCCGTGATATCGCGGCTGGTTTCAAGCACAAACCGGCGAGATTCAGGATCAAGCTGCATCCTTGCATCGACAATCGACATACGCCCGCTCTTCGACCTCTGTCTGAGTTCACCCCTCCAGCTGCCCTCCTCGATCAGCTTGGCTTCGACGTCGGCGAATGAAAAACCAGCCCCTGTCGTCCTCAGAAGCTGCCCTTTTTGCTGGCCGAGCGCTTCTTCGCGACTATAGCCATAGAGTTCCTCACAGCCGCGATTCCACTCGACCAAGCCGTCTTCGAGATCCCACACGAAGATTGGATCGCGCGAGAGGTCAACGAGGCGCTTTATCTGCCGAAGCTGGCGCTCACTCTCCCGCAAGGCCAGATCGACCCCGCGGCGCTCCGTGATATCGACAAAGGTGATGACCACGCCATCAATTTTGTCCTCCACCGTGCGATAGGGACGCAAGCGAACATCGTACCAGCGATCATCCTGACTACGAAGGTCGTGCCTAATGGGGGTGAGGCGCGAGAGCACATTTTGCGCATCCTTGGCCAAGTCGGCATATTCGAGGTGATGGGCAAAGTCCGTGACGGGCCGCCCCTCGTCGCTGTGTGTAATCCTGAAAAGTCCGGTCACCGGTTCTGTAAACAGTTTGATGCGGAGGCTGGGATCCAGAAACAAAATCCCGAAATCGGTTGCTGCCATTAGGTTCTGCAAGTCGCTATGGGCGCGGGAGATCATGTCCAGCTTCGATTTGAGCTCATTGTTGACAGTGTTCAGCTCCTCGTTGATCGATTGCAGCTCTTCTTTGCTGGTCTCCAGCTCCTCAGACGTCGAGCGGTATTCCTCGTTCGTCGATTGCAGCTCCTCATTGGAAGCCCGCAGCGCCTCGGTGGCCGCGACCGACTGTTCGAGCGTTGTCCGCAACCGCGCCTGGGTCGCCAACAACTCGTCGCTCAGCCGGCGTATTCTTTCATCGGACGCCGAACCGTCTGCCCCCGATACCACAGCTTCGTCGATCGCCTCGCCTTCGATGAACAGCACCACGGCGTTCCTCGGCTGATCCTCATGATCTTCCGAGACCGGCTTGACCTGAAGGTGAACGCGGTGCGGCGTACCGTTGAATGTTACGAGGAGCGGGAAGGATAAGGTGGATTCCGAGTTATCGAAAGCGCGACGAAGTGCCGAACGCAACTCCAACTTTAATTCCGGCCGCGCCAAATCGACGACGTCGCCGCTGAGCGGACCCCCCATCGGCAGAAGATATCGACCGGCATGATTGGAGAGATGCACGACCCTATGGGTCCGGTCGACGAGTATGCTCGGCGGCGCGATCTTTTCGAGCGCCTGCCGATGCAATAGAGCTTCGTTGGCCGCGATCTGGCCGTGGCCGACAGCACTCGTCGGCCGCTGCAGAAGCCCGGAGGGGCCGCTCGTGCTCACAAACAAGGGTGGCACAGGGTATCGCCTATCGCGCGGGACCGACGCCAGCCTATAAACGCGTGCGTTCTGTTCAACGAGACGAAACAGCCCCGGCGGATTGTCGGCCGTCTCGGCCGAGCCGACAACCAAAAAACCATTTGGGTTCATGGCGTAGTGAAACACACGGCAGATCTGCGACTGGATCTCCCGGTTGAGGTAAATGAGCACATTGCGGCAAGAGAGAAGATCGATTCGCGAGAATGGCGGATCCTTGACCAAGTCGTGCACGGCAAACGCGATCATGTCTCGCAGCTCGCGCCTGACACGGTAATGATCACCCTCGGGTGAGAAGAACCGGCGCAGACGCTCCTCGCTCACATCGGCTTCGATTGTCTTAGGATAGCGGCCTTCGCGAGCTACGGTGAGAGCCCGCCCGTCAAGATCGGAACCAAAGAGTTGAATGCTCGGCCGAATCTCGTGCCGCGCCGCCTCCTCTAACAAGAGAATGGCAAACGAATAGGCCTCCTCGCCGGTGGCGCAGCCCGCAACCCAGACGCGGATCGCCTCGCCTGGATCCCTGGCTTCGAAAATATGTGGGATCACCTCCCGTTTAAGCGTGTCAAACGTCTCGCTATCTCGGAAAAATGCCGTCACGGAAACGAGGAGGTCCCCCAGGAGCGCTTGCGCCTCGTCGGCATTGTCCCGCAGGAAATCGTAATAGCGCCCCAACTCCGGGGACCTGGTGACCTGCATGCGGCGTACGATCCGCCTCAGAATGGTCGAGCGCTTGTACTCCGAAAAATCATGGCCAGTCCGGAGGCGCACATGGGCAAGAATTCGCCGCACCAGTTCCTCCGTGAACGTTTCTTCGCCGGGGATGCGGATGCTGTCCTTGTCGCGGATCAGCTCGACAAGACGAACGGCGAGTTCGTGCAGCGGCAAAATGAAATCCGTAACGCCGGTTGCGATCGCGCTGCGTGGCATCGAGGGGTATTCGGCCTCGTTTGGATCCTGCACGAGAATAATACCGCCTGCTTCCTTGACGTCCTTTACGCCCCCCGCTCCGTCAGACCCGGCACCGGTCAGGATGACCGCCAAACCGTCGCCGTGCCGCTCCGCAAGGGAACGAAAGAACATATCGATCGTCGCTCGCTGACCGCGCGGTTCATCAAACTTAACAGCTGAGATTTCGTTTTCGGCAATATGCAGGCGGCTGTCGGGCGCAATCACATATACGTGGTCTGCCTCCAGCTTCTCCGTGTCTTTCACCTGCATAACAGGCATGGGTGTGCGGGCCGCCAGTATGCTCGATAACTCGCTATGGCTTCGCGGATCGAGATGCATCACGACGACAAAGGCAGCGCCAGGCGCATCCGGAAGCGCTCCAAAAAAAGCTTGCAAGGCGTGAATACCGCCCGCGGAAGTGCCGATGCCAACGACCATCGGCTTGGGAGTCTTGCCTACCTTGGCGGCGGAACTATCTTTGGCGCCGCTCTTTGGATCATCCGCCATAACATAATCTTTCGGCTGCTACGGCACGAAAATGATCGTATAGGCGCAAGGTTTCCTTTAACAATTTTAATCGGTAGCGGGCGAACCCAGCACATGCGGGGTGGCAGACAACCCTAAGGATCAGGACGGGCTTGCAGCAGGCAATGCGGCGGCCGCGCTGAAACCAAGAGTCGCCAAAACGTCGACTTTCCAATCTTACTTTTTCAAGAGCGCAAGCTGTATGCCATTGCCTATCTGAAGGTGAAGTCGCACAAAGATGTTTCACGTGAGACATTTTTGTCCGATTGAGACTGGAATCGGACGAGACAGAACGCAGCCGGAGGCCTCAATGCCAGACGTTCAT
>DATJBL010000042.1:0-2408 GCA_035515355.1 Methylocella sp. | reverse complement strand
CTCTGTTCCAAATCCCCCCTCCCCGACGCCAGCCCAGATGAGACTCACGCTGCCTGAACACCGGACGCCGCTGCATTTGACCGAAGCGGACGGAGAGCTGCGGTGCAAAAATCAGGTGCGAAATGATGCGCTGATCCGAGGGCGTCATTTTTGGTGAGTCCAAAGCTAAAATTCACCCGAAGAACTAGAATCCGACTGCTACAACGCCTGCTGAAACCGCACCGCCCGGCCCTCTCCGGGCGACAAAACCTCCCCTTCCCACATGACCTTCCGGCCCCGGATCATTGTCCCCACCGGCCAGCCCACCACCTCCTTGCCATCATAGGGCGTCCAGCCGCAGCGCGAGGCGATCCAGCGGTTCTCGATTGTTGCGCGACGCTTCAGATCGACGATCGTGAAATCCGCGTCATAGCCGACCGCGATGCGGCCCTTGCCCGCGATGCCAAAAAGCCGCGCCGGGCCCGCGCTTGTCATGTCGACGAAATGGAGAAGCGAGAGCCGCCCCTTGTTCACATGATCGAGCATGATTGGCACAAGGGTCTGCACCCCTGTCATGCCGGACGGGCTTTCTGGATAGGGCCTTGCCTTTTCCTCAAGCGTATGGGGGGCATGATCGGAGCCGAGAATGTCGGCAATGCCTTGGGCGACCGCAAACCAAAGGTGATCGCGATGGCGCTTGTCGCGGACCGGCGGGTTCATCTGCATCATCGTGCCGAGCCGCGCATAATCGTCGGCGGTCAAAGTCAAATGATGCGGCGTCACCTCGACGCTCGCAATGTCCTTATGCGCCGCCAGGACATCCATTTCCTCGCCGCAGGACACATGCAGCACATGGATGAGAGCGCGCTGCTCGCGCGCGATCCGCAGGAGACGCTCGGTTGAGCGCAAGGCGACGGTTTCGTCGCGCCAGACGGGATGCGAGGAAGGATCGCCCGGAACACGCAAGTGGCTGCGCTCATTGAGGCGAAGCTCGTCCTCGCTGTGGAAGGCCGCGCGCCGCCGCGTCTTGCTTAGGATCGCGGCAACGCCCGCATCGTCCGGAACCAGCAGCGAGCCGGTCGAGGACCCCATGAAGACCTTGATTCCCGCCGCCCCCGGCAGCCGTTCGAGTTCGGGAATGTCGCGCCAGTTCTCATGGGTGCCGCCGACCCAAAAGGCGAAATCGCAATGCATGCGGCCCTTGGCGCGTGCGACTTTGTCTTCGAGCGCCGCCGCATCCGTGGTCAAGGGGCTGGTATTGGGCATTTCGAAGACGGCGGTGACGCCGCCGAGCACCGCCGCGCGCGAGCCGGTTTCGAGATCTTCCTTGTGGGTTGCGCCCGGCTCGCGGAAATGAACCTGCGTGTCAATGACCCCTGGCAGGATGTGGAGGCCCATGGCGCTGAGGATCTCTCCGGCACCGGCGCGGGAGAGATCCCCGATTTCGGCGATCTTTCCGCCCCTGATGCCGATGTCGCGTAGGCCAACGCCGGTATGATCGGCCACGGTGCCGCCCCTCAAAATCGCGTCGAAGTTTTGCGGCACTGGCGGATTCCTTACAAAAAACTGGCTTGCGCCTTGCTGGGGCCGGACTATCTACGAAGAGGCGGGGTGGAAGTCGAGGGCTTGGATGAGCGGCAAGGTTTGTGTTCTTCGTGATCGCGGCGTCATCGAATTGGCGGGAGCGGAGGCAACAGCTTTTCTACAAAGGCTCATCACCAATAGCGTGCTCAACATCCCCCAAGGAGAAAGCCGCTATTCCGGGCTTTTGACGCCGCAAGGCAAGTTGCTGTTCGACTTCTTCGTCGTTCCGCTGCCCGAGGACGCCGAATCCGGCTATTTTTTCGACTGCGTGCGGGCGCAAGCTCAAGATCTCATCAAGCGCCTGAATTTGCACAAGATGCGGGCAAAAGTCGCGATCGAGGACAAATCCGAACAGTTTGGCGTGGCCGCCGTTTTCGAGGGCGAGGCGCCGGAGGGGGTGAAGGGGGCACTCTATCGCGACAGCCGCGCGCCCGGCATGGGCCTGCGCCTGATTGCGCCGCGTGAGGCGTTGGCGAAGCTCGAGGATGCTGGAGAGGCCGCGTATGAGGCCCATCGCATCGCCCAAGGCGTGCCAAGGGGCGGCGTCGATTTTGCCTATGGCGACGCTTTTGTCCATGATGTCAACCTCGATGTGATGAACGGCGTCGACTTCAAAAAAGGCTGCTATGTCGGCCAGGAGGTCGTCGCCCGCGTCCATTTCCGCAAATCCGCGCGCAAACGCATCGTAAAAATCCAATTCGACGGCCCGGCTCCGGCAGCAGGCACACAGATCATGGCGGGAGACACGAATATCGGCCAAATCGGCTCGACCGCGGGCGAGGAAGGGCTCGCGACACTCCGCCTCGACCGGCTCGAAGAAGCGCGCGCGACGGGTGCGGTGCTCA
>DATJBL010000041.1:0-31807 GCA_035515355.1 Methylocella sp. | reverse complement strand
GGTGAGGCCATCGACCGGGGCCTTGCGATTTTCTTCCCGGCTCCCAAGAGCTTTACGGGTGAGGACTATGCTGAGTTCCATCTCCACGGTGGCCGCGCGGTCGTCGCGGGCATGGTTAAGGCGGTCGGCGCGCTCTCTTGCGTGCGGGCGGCCGAGCCGGGCGAATTCACCCGTCGCGCGTTGATGAATGGCAAAATGGATCTCGCCGAAGTCGAAGGCCTTGCCGATCTCATCGACGCGGAAACCGAATGGCAGCGGCGCCAAGCCTTCCGGCAGACCGAGGGCGTTTTGGGACGTCAGGCCGCGATCTGGCGGAGTGCGCTGACCGAAAGCGCGGCGCTCCTGGCCGCGGAGATCGACTTTCCCGAGGAGGAGGGCGTGCCGGGTGAGGCGGGGCGCCGGGCCGCCGAAAGACTAAAGCCGGTTCTCGCCGATTTGAAATTTGAACTTCAGCGCGGGAACGCCTCTGAGCGGCTGCGCTCGGGGGTGATCATCGTCATCGCCGGTCCGCCGAATGCGGGGAAATCGACTTTGCTCAACGCCTTGGCGCGGCGCGATGTGGCGATTGTGTCGCCTTTTGCGGGGACAACACGTGATATAATAGAAATACATTACGATCTCGGCGGATGTCCGGTGACTTTGATGGACACGGCGGGTTTGCGGGAGAGCGGTGATGCCGTCGAGCAGATTGGCGTTGATCGCGCCCGCGAAAACGCCAAGGCGGCGGATCTCATCCTGTGGCTTTCCGAGGCTGGCGCGCCTGTGCCGCCCGGCGTTGAGGGCGCCGAGGTCTGGCCGGTTTTCACGAAGAGCGATCTTTTGCCGGAGAGGAAACCCGAGGCTTTGGCCGGCGGGCTCTGCATCAGCGCCGCGCGCGGTGACAATCTCGATGTTCTGATCAAGAGGATGGAGGCGTTTGCCCGCTCTCGCGTGAGCGACGGCCACGCGGGGTTGATCGCCCGGGAACGCCATCGCCGGGCTTTCGAAGATGCCGCGTGCGCCTTGGAGCGGGTGCTCGATCATCCCGACGCCCCGGCCGAATTGCTCGCGGAAGATTTGCGCGCTGCGATGTTTTCGCTGCAAAGGCTGACGGGCGCGGTGGACGTCGAGGAGATTTTGGGGGAGATTTTCTCCCGGTTTTGCATTGGCAAGTGAGGGCGACCCGGGCAGCCAAGTGTTTCACGTGAAACATTTTTAGAGAAGTTCTAAAATAGCGTCTTTGGGACCAATCTCCTCGCAAGCCTTTCGGCGACCCGCAAAATGCTGTAAGTCCTGAGCTGCCTCTTCGATGGACTCTCTTTCTCTCTTCGGTCTCTTTGCGGTGACCGCCATGCTGATCACCTATGCTTTCGAGCGGCGGAGCCCTTGGTTCATCCTTGCCTTTGCGGCATCCTGCGTTCTCGGTTCTGCCTATGGGTTTTTGCAAGGCGCGTGGCCCTTTGGGATCGTGGAAGGGGTCTGGGCCCTCGTTGGGCTTCATCGATGGCTCCACGCGAAAAAAGGCTGAGTGGTCCCAAAATGTTTCACGTGAAACATTTTTAGAGAAATTCTAAAATAGGATCTTTGGAATCCATCGCCATGGCGAACTCCTTTGATGTGATCGTGGTCGGGGGCGGTCATGCCGGATGCGAGGCGGCGGCCGCTGCCGCCCGCGCTGGGGCAAAGACGGCCCTCGTCACCCAATCCTTCGCGACCATCGGCACCATGTCCTGCAATCCCGCCATTGGGGGGCTCGGCAAAGGCCATCTTGTGCGGGAAATCGATGCCCTCGACGGACTCATGGGGAGAGTCGGGGACGAGGCCGGCATCCAATTCCGCGTCCTCAACCGCGCCAAGGGACCCGCCGTGCGCGGCCCAAGGGCGCAGGCCGACCGCAAGCTCTACCGGACTGCCATGCAGGTGGCCATGACCGAAATCTCCAACCTCGAGATCATCGAGGCCGAAGCTGCCGACATCCTCATGGAGAACGGCGCCGTCGAGGCGATCGCCACGGCGGATGGCGCGGAAATCCGCTGCGGCGCCCTTGTCCTGACCACGGGAACCTTTTTACGCGGAGTGATCCATGTCGGCCCCCACCGCTTCCCGGCCGGGCGCATGGGGGAGGGTCCGGCGATCCGGCTGGGCGAGCGGCTGGAAGATCTCGGCCTTTGCCTTGGGCGCCTCAAGACCGGGACGCCGCCAAGACTCGACGGCACGACGATTGACTGGAGCGCTCTGGAGCGCCAGCCGGGCGATTGCGATCCCGAGCCCTTCTCCTTTATGACGGAGGCCATCCGCACCCCGCAAATCGATTGCTTCATCACCCATACGACCCCGGAAGGGCATGCCATCGTCGCCGCCAATCTTGGTCACTCTCCCGTCTATTCGGGCGCGATTTCCGGCCTTGGCCCACGCTATTGCCCCTCGATCGAGGACAAGATCGTCCGATTCAAGGAGCGGCAAACGCATCAAGTCTTTCTCGAGCCGGAAGGCCTCGATGATCCCACCGTCTACCCCAACGGCATTTCCACCGCCCTCCCGGAAGAGGTTCAGGCTGCTTTCGTTCGCACCATTCCCGGCCTTGCGAATGTAAGAATCCTGCGCCCCGGCTATGCCATCGAATATGACTTCATAGACCCCCGCGGATTGTACCCGAGCCTCGAGACAAAGAAGATCCGAGGGCTCTTCCTCGCCGGGCAGATCAACGGCACCACCGGTTATGAGGAGGCGGGCGCGCAGGGGCTCGTGGCGGGCCTCAACGCCGCCATGCGGGCTGGGGCCAGGGAGCCGGTCACCTTCAGCCGCGCGGACGCCTATCTCGGTGTCATGATCGACGATTTGGTGATGAAGGGTGTCAGCGAGCCCTATCGCATGTTCACCTCGCGGGCCGAATATCGCTTGTCGCTCCGCGCCGACAATGCCGACCAGCGGTTGACCCCCAAAGGCATTGCGCTCGGCTGTGTCGGCGAAGCGCGGGCGCGGGCGTTTCGCGCGAAGGCCGAGACCCTTTCCAAGGCGCGCGGGCTGCTGAAGGGGCTCAGTCTCACACCGAATGAAGCGGCAGCCTATGGGCTGAAGATCAATCTCGACGGACTCCGCCGCGCCGCCTTCGACCTCTTGGCCCTGCCCGACGTCTCCATTGAGAGTCTCCAAGCAATTTGGCCCGAGCTCAGCGAAATCCCGCCAAAAACCGCCGCGCAAATCGAGATCGACGCCAAATATGCCGTTTATCTCGCGCGCCAGACGAGAGACATCGAAGCCTTCCAGCGCGACGAGGCGCTCGCGATCCCCGAGGATGTCGATTATGCGGCCCTGCCCGGCCTCTCCAACGAGATCCGGACGCGGCTCGATCTCATCCGTCCGCGCACTATGGGACAGGCGGCACGAATCGAGGGAATGACCCCAGCCGCTATGACGCTGTTGGCCTCCAAACTGCGCCGCTACGGACAGTAAAGTTGAAGCTTGCTAGCCAGCACCGCGCCGCTCACCCTCTTCTCGCCGAGCTGCCGGAGGATACCCTCCGGCGCCTGACCATCTACGCGGAACTCCTCGAGAAATGGCAGCGCGCCATAAATCTCGTCGCAAAATCGACCCTCCCGGACCTTTGGGTCAGGCATTTCGCCGATTCCCTCCAAGTGTCAGGGGCCGTTCCCGAAGCCCGCCGCTGGCTGGACCTTGGCTCCGGAGCGGGTTTCCCCGGCCTCGTCACCGCCATCAAATATGCCGGCGAACCTTCCGCGCTCGTCCATCTCATCGAATCCGACCAGCGCAAATGCGCTTTTCTGCGCGCGGTCATACAGGAGACATCGGCCCCTGCCATTGTCCATTGTGGGCGGATCGAGACGGTCTTATCTGCGTTCGATGAGCCGATCGACGCCGTCAGCGCCCGCGCCCTGGCGCCCCTCGAGAAGCTCCTTTTCTTCGTGGAGAAATTCATCGAAAAAGGCGCCCTGGGTATTTTTTCCAAGGGGAAAGAATTTGGTGCGGAATTGACCCCCTCATTAACCGCCGGTAAATATTTCATCACGACGATCGAGAGCCAAACCTGCTCCACAGGGCGGATGGTGCTTGTCAAGCGGCGCACCAGATGAGGATAGAGCCAAAATGAAACCCGGAGTTATCGGATCCGCCCTTTTCGTGCTTGGGTCCGTTGCGCTCCTTATCTTTAGCCCTCTCTTCAGCCCTGATCTCGCGCTCATGCCCCCTGGGCCAGTCAACCTGCCAAGGTTTACTTTGCTTTATTACGTTCCGCGCCTTGTTCTCTCTGGGATTCTGCTCGCGGCCGCGGTTTTAGTTATCTTTACTGAGGCATGTTCCAAACCGGATAAGTATTGGGCGGCTGGCATGATCGGGGCTGTTCTCATTTCCTGGGGAGCCTGGCTAAGAGACTGACCGCGCTAAATCATGACCGGCCGTTGACCGATGAATTGTCCTGAAAGCAGGCCGTGCCGGGCGGCTGATTCGTCTCTGGGGCTTTTCAAGAAGAAAAAGGTGCACCGAAATGCGTGTGCTCGTGCTTGCTAATCAGAAGGGTGGCGTCGGCAAGACCACGACGGCTATCAATCTTGGAACCGCGCTCGCCGCGATGGGGGAGCGGGTCCTGATCGTCGATCTTGATCCGCAGGGCAATGCTTCGACCGGCCTTGGGGTCGACCGCGAGAACCGTCAACTCTCGACCTATGACGTGCTCAACGGCGAGCAGAGCCTGAGCGGGATTCGGCGCGAAACCGGCGTCCCGCGTCTCTCGCTTGCTCCTTCAACGCTCGATCTCCTCGGCCTCGAACTTGAAATCGCATCCCGCTCCGACCGCGCCTTTTGCCTCAAGAAAGCGCTTGCTGCCCTCGAGGAAGAGCAAGGCAACGCGAGCGCCGAGGAACGCTTGACTTATGTGCTCGTCGATTGCCCGCCATCCCTCAATCTCTTGACCATGAATGCGATGGCGGCCGCGCATAGTGTTCTCGTGCCGCTCCAATGCGAATTTTTCGCGCTCGAAGGCCTGTCGCAGCTTCTGACGACGGTCGAACAGGTCCGCAATACGCTCAATCCGGACCTGACGATCCATGGTATTGTTCTGACGATGTTCGACTCGCGCAACACCCTTGCCGCCCAGGTCGTCGCGGATGTGCGCGGGTTCATGGGCGACAAGGTCTATGAAACGGTCATTCCCCGCAATGTGCGCGTGTCGGAAGCGCCATCCCATGGCAAGCCGGTGCTGCTCTATGACCTTAAATGCAGCGGAAGTCAGGCTTATTTGAAACTCGCCTCGGAGGTGATTCAGCGGGAGCGGCTGCATCGCGCCGCGTGATCGCCATGGGTGGTTATATATAGCCTATATATCACAAGGGGGCCAATATTGACTTATAGGGATTGGGAAACTGACAATGAAGCCAAATAAAAACGCCGAAGACGCGCGGCCCCGGCTCGGCCGCGGTCTTGCCGCCCTCCTCGGCAACCCCGAGGCAAACCCGCAAGCCGCCGCCGGCGTACCCCTCGCGCCGCGCTCCCCCAAAAAAATCCCGATCGAATTTCTGCGTCCCAACCCGCGCAATCCGCGCCGCAATTTCGGCGAGGAGGAACTCGGAGAGCTGACCGCCTCGATCAAGGAAAAGGGCATTATCCAGCCCATCCTCGCGCGCCCGGTGGCGGGCATTTCCGGCACCTTTGAGATCATTGCCGGAGAACGCCGCTGGCGGGCTGCCCAGCGCGCCGGCCTCCACGAAGTGCCGATTCACAGCATCGAGGCCGACGACCGCCAAGCGCTTGAACTTGCAATCATCGAAAATGTCCAGCGCGCCGACCTCGATCCTTTGGAGGAAGCGGCGGGTTACGAGCAGCTCTTGGATGATTTCGGTTATTCGCAGGTCGAACTTGCCAAGGTCATTGGCAAGAGCCGCAGCCATGTCGCCAACAGCCTTCGGCTGATGAAGCTCCCCGAGCGTACCAAAACCCTGTTGCATGAAGGCAAGCTGACCGCGGGCCATGCGCGGGTCTTGCTGAGCTCTGGCGAACCCGATCTGCTTGCCGAGAAAATCGTCGCGCAAGGCCTTTCCGTCCGCGAGGTCGAGCAAATGGTGGAGGGCGCGCCGCAGGGAAAGGGCGCGAAGGGAGAGGGGACGCGCAAACGCGAACCCCAAGAAAAAGACGCCGACACGCAGGCGCTTGAGAAGAGCCTGCGCGATGCCTTGGGGATCGAGGCGGTGATCACCCAGAAGAATGGCGAGGCGGGCGAGCTGCGCCTCAATTATAAAACGCTCGACCAGTTGGAGTTCGTGTGCCGAAGGCTCAAGGGGTGATGAGGCCGCGCCATTGCACGCAGTCCAAAACTCGCCTGTCCCTCGTCGAAGAGCCGCATCGAGCCCGGCTTAGCAAAGTCTGAATGGCCGGTGAACTACATCTCGTGCACGTGGTTACGTCAAACGCATAGTTTGACGTTCGCTCGCGCGCGCTCATCCTCCTGTGCTATGTTTTTAGCGCAACGCAAAGCGGGAGGGCAGCGTGCCATTGGAGCTATGTCTCTTCAAATTGAAGGATGATGCCGGAACGGTCGCGGTCAATCCGGAAGCCGTCCAATTTGTGCGTGACGCGGGCACCGGCAGCGTCACCATTGTGCTTGCGGATAATTACGAGATCGTCGTTGAAGGGAAAATCGAAGATGTCACCGATAAACTCCAGCGAAGGTCGTGAGCCCTCACCTCCCAGACCAAAAGCCGACAGGCGCCTCGCCGACGTTCCTAGGGATGCCGCTAAACTCATGCGCATTGCCACGGGCGCTAACGCCTGAACAACAGTCTTATCGGGCGATTACGATCTCGGTCATAAAGAACGGGGCCTAGCGATGCGATCCATTTTCCTCTCGTTCCTTCTCGCAATCGCGGCCTCCGCCCCCACGCTCGCGGCGGACCAGCCCGCGGCCGATCCGGTCCTTGCCGAAGCCACGGATCTCGCCGGCGCTGTCATGTTCATGAAATCCGGCGCGCCGGGCATGGTTCTTGTAGTCGTGCGCGGCGGCCATGACGTTGTTCTCGGCTATGGCGAGACCGCGAAGGGCAACCAGCGGACGCCCGATGGCAACAGCCTGTTGCGCCTCAATTCCATCACCAAAGTCTTCGCAACCGAGGTGCTCGCCCGCCTTGACGGCGAGGGAAAACTCAGCCTCAGCGATCCCCTCCAGCGTTATGGGGGCAAGGTCAAAGTGCCCCAATTCGGGACGCGTTCGATCACTCTGCTCGACCTTGCGACCTATTCCGCCGCCCTGCCGCGCGAAATGGGGGAGGTGCCGGAAGGCACCGCCCCGCGCACTTGGCCGACCCGCGAGGATCGCTGGGCTTGGCTTCCTCGCTACCAGCTTCCCTGGGCGCCCGGGACCATCGCCGCTTATTCCAATGTCGGTTTCGATCTTCTGGCCGACGCGATCGAGACAGCCGGTGGCCATCCCTATCCCGACCTGCTGCGCACCCTTGTCACGGGCCCGCTCGGCATGACGGATACGACCTTTGCGCCAACGCCCGAGCAATGTGCGCGGCTCATGCAAGGCTCCGGCCTCGGCGGCGCTGGTCCTTGCGTTGATACGCGAGCGACGGAGGGCAGCGGCGGCCTCTACAGCACTGGCAACGACATGGTGCGCTGGCTGCGCCACAACATCGCGGATGCTGACGGGGCGCTGGCTCTCAGTCACGCGATCTACCGCCAGCGCCAGGCGCTGCAGGCCGCGATCGGCTTTGACGAGGCCGGGTCGATGGCGGGACTAGGCCTCGGCTGGGTAAACGTGGCGGGAGAGGGCGTCCACCCGGCCGTGCTGGCGAAAAGCGGCGGCGGTGTTGGATTCATGAGCTATATTGCCTTCGCGCCCGGCCGCGACGTCGGCGTTTTCGTTGCCGTCAACCGGGTCGATTTCGCAATGTTCGCCGGCCTCACGGAAGCGGCGAACGCCCTGATCGCGACGCTTGCCACGCGCTGAGCCTCGGTAAGCGGCCATGACCGCTTGCCTTGAACGTGTCCATCACATTGATTTGTTCGCGGGTGCAAAAAGACTGGCGCTTTCCTCATATTGAATGCGGCGCAACCGCTAAAACAGCACAATAAAAGGACGGATCATGACGCTCGACGCCAGCATTCTCTTTTCGCCTTTTCAGCTCGGCGATCTTCACCTCAACAATCGCCTCGTCATGGCGCCGCTCACCCGCAACCGGGCCACCAAAGACACCAATGCGCCAAACGAGCTGAATGCCCGCTACTATCGCCAACGCGCGACCGCCGGTCTCATCATCTCGGAAGCAACGCAAATCTCGCAACAGGGGCAGGGCTATGCCTGGACGCCGGGGATCTATAGCGAGGTGCAGGTCGCCGGCTGGGGCAAGGTGACCGACGAGGTCCATCGCGCCGGTGGCAAAATCTTCATCCAGCTTTGGCATGTCGGGCGTGTGTCGCATGTCTCGCTGCAGCCCGGGGGTGCCCAGCCGGTGGCGCCTTCCGCCATCCCCGCGCATAGCAAGACTTTCATCGGAACGGGTTTCGCCGAAACTTCCGAACCCCGCGCTTTGCGGCTCGAGGAAATCCCGGGGATCGTCGCCGACTACCGGAAAGCGGCGGAGAACGCCAAACGGGCCGGGTTCGACGGCATCGAGATACATGGCGCCAATGGCTATCTCATCGATCAGTTTCTCAAGGACGGGACGAACAAGCGCACGGATGCCTATGGCCAGACGCTTGAGAACCGGGCCCGGTTCGCGCTGGAGGTGACCGACGCGATTTTGAGCGTTTGGGAGAGCGGCCGGGTCGGCATTCGGTTGTCGCCGGTCAGCCCCGCGAACAACGCGACCGACAGCGATCCGGCGGCGATTTTCTTCTATCTCGTCGAGCGATTGAGCGCCCGAAAACTCGCCTATATTCATGTCATCGAGGGGGCGACCGGCGGCCCGCGCGACAATGTGCCGTTCGATTTCCTCGCTCTGCGCAAGGTGTTCGCCGGCGCCTATATCGCAAATAATGGCTATACGCGCGAGCTTGCGGTGGAAACCTTGAGCCAAGGCCGCGCCGACCTCATCGCATTCGGCAAGCCCTTTATCGCCAACCCCGATCTTGTTGAACGGCTGCGCAGGAACGCGCCGCTCAATGTCCCGAGGACGGAAACCTTCTATGGCGGCGCGAGCGAAGGCTACACCGATTACCCAACGCTCGAAGAAGCCGCGCTTGCCGGCCGGTAGGCCCCTGGCGAAAGCCGGCCAATTTTAATGCTGGTCCCTCATTGACTCCCGCAGAGCGCGCATTAGCTCGAATGGGTTAGTGGGGAGGAAATCATGCAATCTCCGATCGGGAATTGCTTCATCGAATATATCTGGCCGGGACGCGGGACCAGCCACCCAGAGGTCCTTGAGAGGTTTCCATTCTGGTCTGGCGAACCCCACGTCGACTATTTCCGCAGCCTTGCTCATGCCGGAATTCGGAGCTTTTATCGCGGCGATCATCCCAAACGGGAGCAGATCGAGGTCGGGGGGGCGCCAAAGGACGTCATAGCGGAAGCCGTGCGGCTTGTGGATCAAGACGGCAAGGAAATATGCCGTTGGACCGCCGCGGACGAATATGAGGAACTCTCACCGACCTTCCGTCATCACGCGGAGCCCCGCCACGGACAAACGGGGCTTCACTAAGCGAGCTTGGTCCTATGGGCGGGGAATTAAAACCGAAGAAAAAACAGGCCGGAGCGCGCCGGACGCGGACGGCTGCCTTCTATGAGATCATCTTGGCGAAGGCGGTCGAAATTGGCGAGGTCGCCCGCATCGAGACCGAGATTCAAAAGGCCTTTCCTCCCGCGACCCCGCAGCCGCGCTGTCCGGACTGGCATATCCTCTCGCCCCACCATTTGCGAGGCCATCACCATCGCAACTCCCTGCGGGCGCCAGCGGGTCTCAAAGGGCCCCGGTGATCTTCTTCAGCTCCGCTTTGAGCGCGGGGGCCAAATCGGGATTGGCAAGGGCGAAGGCGATATTGGCGGCGAGGAAGCCGAGCTTGGCGCCGCAATCATAAGTTTTGCCGTCAAAGCGCACGCCATGGAAGGTCTGTGTTTTGGCAAGCCCCTTCATGCCATCGGTGAGCTGGATTTCACCGCCGGCGCCCTTCTCGCCCTTTTCCAGAATGGGAAAAATTTCAGGGCTAAGGACATAGCGCCCGGAGATGATGAGGTTCGACGGCGCCGTGCCCTGAGGCGGCTTCTCGACCATGCCGGTGATCTCGAAGGTGTGGCCGAAATCCTTGCCGATGGAGACGACCCCATACTGATGGGTCTCTTCCGCTGGGACTTCCTCCACCGCGATGATATTGCCGCCGTGTTTCTCGTAAGCGGCGACGCACTGCTTAAGGCAGCGGCCCTGGCCCGCATCCATCGTCACCATGTCGGGCAGCAGGACGGCGAAGGGCTCATCGCCAACGATGTCGCGCGCGCACCACACCGCATGGCCAAGGCCGAGCGGCACCTGCTGGCGGGTGAAACTCGTTGCGCCCGCGACCGGGAGATCGGCGGTGAGCGCCTGCAGCTCTTTCAGCTTGCCGCGCCGCTGCAACGTCTCTTCGAGTTCATAGGCGATGTCGAAATGATCCTCGATCACCGCTTTGTTGCGCCCGGTCACGAAGATGAAATGCTCGATCCCGGCCTCGCGGGCTTCCTCGACGACATGCTGGAGCACCGGCCGGTCGACAATGGTCAGCATCTCTTTGGGAATGGATTTGGTGGCGGGAAGAAACCTCGTTCCGAGACCGGCAACAGGAAAAACAGCCTTGCGAATACGTTTCGTCATCAATCCCTCAGAACTGGCGGGTTGCGTCTTATGAAAGTCATGCCCGCTTGGCGGCAGACTGGCGAGGCCGGGGCTTCCTATAGCACAAGGGTGACGGTTTGATGGTGAATCGCTTACCTCAGGAAGAGGCAAGTGCCCGAGCGTCCTTGGCGAACCAAGATTTATCCACATGGCCTAGGCGCTCTTAATGTCGGCCAGCCCGTTGCGGCAGTATAAACAGAGACGCAATGATGCATACTGCGATCACCGCCGAGGCAAGTGGGCGGCCAACCGCAAGCCCGCCGTCATTCGCCGGTTTGTCGAGGAAATCTCCGACAGTGGCGCCGAGCGGTCGCGTGAGAATAAACGCCGCCCAGAACAACGACACATGTGACACCTTCGTCCATAAGTAAAATCCAGCGATTACCGCAAGTCCTGCGGCCAAGACGAGCGCGCCGCCTTCGTAGCCAAGTCCACCCGTGTCGGCCATCCAGTCTCCGAGCGCAGTGCCGAGCGTTTGTGAGAAGGTGATGGCCACCCAATAGAACGTTTCGACCTTCGGACCGTTCACTGTGTTCACTGAAATCGTGCCTTGCGACCAGTACCAGAGACCGAGCACGGTAACGAGGCAGATGAACAGCAGGATCGAGCCGCCAGCGTAGCCGATGCTGAGCGAACGATCGGCGAAGTCCGCCATTGTGGCGCCGAAGGTGGTGGAGGCGACGACCGTAGCCCAGTAGAGAAAGGGATGAAATTTTCTCGCGACAATTTGCGCGATGACCAGCACTATGAGGAAGCTGAGGAAGAGGGCGGTGCCGTCCAGATAACTCCAAGTGAGCGTCATCGTTACGGAATCGCCGCCGGTTTCTCCCAGCGTCGTCGCGGCGATCTTAATAATCCAAAAGATCAAGGTGACTTCCGGGACCTTGCTCGGAGCTCCTTGTTTCAAGGCGTCATTCATGGGTAACGTCCGATCTCTGTTTCGAAATGGTGACGTTCGCCAGGCTTCCGGCCCTGCCCGGAGCATCACACTCCGGGCCCCCTGTCTTTATATTTGGTTAAACGCCTGTCTGTCAGCCGAACTGGTTCATCGTGTTGTGAGCGCCGCCCGCCTTCAACGCGGCTTCGCCGGCGAAGTATTCCTTGTGATCATCGCCCATGTCGGAGCCCGCCATGTTCTGATGCCTCCCGCAGGCGATCGCCTTGCGGATTTCCTTGCCAGGCGTGAGCGCTGAGAAAGTGTCTGGTGAAATTCAATCGAGAATCTGGCTCTGAATAGACCAGATGTCATAAGCGGCTGCGTCTTCAAGATTTGCGTAACCCGACACGAATTCGCGCACATGGCCGTTCGGATCATAGGCAGAACGCGCGAGCTTGCCAATTTCGCCGCCATAGGCATGGATGCTGATCGAAATGCCATCGACGGAACCGTTTGCCATTTGGACCGCATCGCCGCTTTTGCTCGAATAAATATCGATCGCGCCAGACAGCAGCCTCCGGGCTTCGCCTTTGGGCACGGGCGGCTTGCCAGTTTCGACGCTGAAGGACTGTCGCGTCAGGCTCCCCCGCAATAGGCCCATGATCTCCCAAACGGGCTCACGGCAAATGGGTGCCGCTTGACCAGCCGAAAAGACCGCCGCCACGACGCAAAAGCGTTCGGCGCCGTCGCTGTAAAGAAGATGATGTGGAACCTGACGGGGAGCTGGCGCGGAGAAGACCGCTGGCAGCCAGTCGTCGCTCGCGACCAGCCGGGACATGAGATCGCGCCCAACCACAAGAATTTCCCGCTCGCTCTCGGCCAGTTCTACCATCGACTGGAGATCCCAAATAAATCGCCGCAAGGATTCCGGAACGGGGTCTCTCACTTTCGCCTCGCGATTTTGAATTTTACGCCAGCCGCCATGCCCATGGAGCCGGGAGAGCCAGTGTTAGTGGGGTTCGTGCCCATGATCATCGTCAAGATGGCCGGGCTTCGCGGCGGGCTTATGGACCACGAGCTCTGTCAGGAAATCGCCGGCCGCGATCACGCCCTCATCATCGATCTCGTGGCCAAGGCCCGGTCTTTTTAGGCTCTTGACCGGCACGCCATGGGTTTTGAGAACGTTCTTTGTCGCGGTCATCGCAGCAAAGGGCACGACGGGATCGGCTTCGCCATGGATGTGGAGGACAGGGGGTTTTGAACGAATTTCCGATCCGAGACTCTCGCAATCAAACACCGCGCCCGAAAACGCTACGATCGCCGCCATTTGCTTTGGGCGCCGGAGTCCGACATGCAGCGCCAGCATCGCGCCCTGCGAAAAGCCAACGAGCGCAAGATGAGAGTCGGGAAGGCGGCGCTTGGCGAGCATTTCATCGAGGAAAGTGTCGAGGAAGGGCGCGACGGTCTTGACGCTTTCGATGACATCGGCGGGGCTCCTGTCCACCACGTCGAACCATTGTCGAGCTGAGGCCGCGCCATCGCAGCTAATTGCAGCTTCGGCGGCAAGGAATTCGGCTTTGGGCATGGTGGGCGCCCAATTGAGCGCGTGATTGACAAGAGCCTGACCGTCGCTGCCGTGTCCAGGCAAAAGGACCACGAGATAGACCGGTTTCCCGCAGGATAAAGCCGCGATCGTGGGACCTTCAACAATCGCCGCCATGTTTCGCCTCTGCATTCAACATTGGCGCCCGAACAGGCAGAATCCGGACCAGCGTCATCAGGTGAGAATGCCGACCTTCACCTTGCAGTTGAACGACGGCGAGCCATCGGGGCCAGCATCCTGCTCGGATATTTGGTTGTGAAATAGCAGGGCGGCCCGAAGCATCACACTCCGGACCGCCCTGTCTTCGTCTCAATAAAGAGTCAGTCGTTTAGCCGAACTGGTTCATCGTGTTGTGAGCGCCGCCCGCCTTCAAGGCCGCTTCGCCCGCGAAATATTCCTTGTGATCATCGCCCATGTCGGAACCCGCCATGTTCTGATGCTTCACGCAGGCGATCGCTTCGCGGATTTCCTTGCGCTGGACGTTGCGGACATAGCCAAGCATGCCCTGCGTGCCAAAATATTCCTTCGCGAGATTATCCGTCGACAGTGCCGCCGTGTGATAGGTCGGCAATGTGATGAGGTGGTGGAAAATGCCAGCCCGCTTCGAGGCGTCCGCCTGGAAGGTGCGGATGCGCTCATCGGCTTCAGCGGCGAGCTCGCTCGCATCATAGTCAACGCTCATGAGAGCCGAGCGGTCATAGGCCGAGACGTCCTTGCCGGCGGCCTTCCAGGCGTCATACACCTGCTGGCGGAAATTCAGCGTCCAGTTGAACGACGGCGAATTGTTATAGACCAGCTTCGCATTCGGAATGACCGCGCGGATGCGGTCCACCATGCTCGCGATCTGCTCGACATGCGGCTTTTCGGTCTCGATCCACAAAAGGTCGGCGCCGTTCTGCAATGAGGTGATGCAGTCGAGCACGCAACGATCGGGTCCGGTGCCGGAACGGAACTGATAGAGGTTGCTGGGGAGACGCTTCGGCCGCAGCAGCTTGCCGTTGCGGTTGAGGATGACGTCACCATTGCGGGCATCGCCAGGCGCGACTTCTTCGCAGTCGAGGAAGCTGTTGTATTGATCGCCAAGATCGCCCGGCTCGCGGCTGACCGCGATCTGCTGGGTGAGGCCGGCGCCGAGCGAATCGGTGCGGGTGACGATGATGCCATCCTCGACGCCGAGCTCAAGGAAAGCGTAGCGGCAGGCGCGCACCTTGGCGAGGAAGACCTCGTGCGGCACGGTGACCTTGCCGTCCTGGTGACCGCACTGCTTTTCGTCGGACACCTGGTTTTCGATCTGCAGCGCGCAGGCGCCCGCCTCGATCATCCTCTTGGCGAGAAGATAGGTCGCTTCCGCATTGCCGAAGCCCGCATCGATATCGGCGATGATCGGCACGACATGGGTCTGGAAATTGTCGACCGCCGCCATCAGCTCTTGCTCTTTGGCGGTGTCGCCGCCCTTGCGGGCCGCATCGATGGCGCGGAAGAGACCGCCGAGTTCGCGAGCGTCTGCCTGCCGCAGGAAGGTGTAAAGCTCCTCGATCAGATCCGGCACCGCGGTCTTCTCGTGCATGGACTGGTCCGGCAGCGGGCCGAACTCGGAGCGCAGCGCGGCGACCATCCAGCCGGAGAGGTAAAGGTACCGGCGCTCGGTCGTCCCGAAATGCTTCTTGACCGAGATCATCTTCTGCTGGCCGATGAAGCCGTGCCAGCAGCCGAGCGACTGGGTGTAAAGGGTGGGATCGGCGTCATAGGCCGCCATATCCTTGCGCATGAGCGCGGCCGTATATCTCGCGATGTCGAGGCCGGTCCGGAAGCGGTTCTGCAGACGCATGCGGGCAACCGACTCGGGGTTGATGCCGCTCCACGTGCCGTTCTGGCGTTCGACGAGCTGCTTCACCTCGGCAATGTGCTTCTGATATTCGTCGGCCTGGCCGGCCGGAAGGATCTTGCCTTGATAAGTCATTGTGCGCACCTCGTCTCGCCTTGAAAGCTGATCGCTTGGCTCATTTCGCTCTCTCCAAAACGGCAATTCACAGAGATTGACAAAGTCAACTCTGGGACATCTTTCTTTGTGCGTCCGACTTAACGAGTAAAATCCGCGCAAAGCAATCTTTCGCCCACGAATTGAAGTTGCCATGTAACATCAATACATCGTAAGCTTGTGAAGATGTCAATTACTTACAAGTGAACGCCCATGGCCTCCCCTCCCCGGAAAATTTTCGCCGGCCCCCGCCTGAAGCGGCTGCGCCGGGATCGCCATCTGACCCAGGCGGCCATGGCCGCCGAACTTGACGTCTCGCCGAGCTATCTCAATCTGATGGAGCGCAATCAGCGCCCGATCACGGTTCAGATCTTGATCAAGCTGACGGACGCCTATGGAATCGATCCGCGCGACTTCATGGAAGTCGAAGGCGACCTCTCGGCGAGGGAAATCGAGCAAATTCTCGCCGATCCGCTGTTTCGCGAAACCGTGGTTCCACGCGCCGAGGTCCGTGATGCCGCGGAGAATTCTCCCGCCCTGCTCGCCGCCATGGCGCGGCTTTACCGGGCCTATTCGGTGGCCAGGGAGGCAAGCGAGGCGGGCGTTGCCGCTGGGGCCGACCGGGACCGCGCCGAGGCCGTTCTCGGCGAGAGCCCGTTCGACCGGGTTCGCGCAATTTTGCAGGAGGCGCGCAATCATTTCCCCGAACTCGAAGAGGCTGCGGCGGGCGTCTCCGCCGAGCTTTCGCTCGCGGGAGGCGATCTTTTCTCCGCCCTTGGCGAACATCTTCGCGCGCGCCATGGGATCCGGGTGCGAATCCTGCCGCTCGACGTCATGGGCGACCGGCTGCGGTGGTATGATCACCACCGCCGTCAATTGATGATCTCGGAAGCTGTCGAGCCGCCCGGCCGCGCGTTTCAGGCGGCTTATCAGCTCGCCCTCAGTCAGTTCGGCGATCTTCTCACTGGGCTATCCATGCGGCTCGAAGCGGGCGATGATTTGAGCCGCCGCCTGTTGCGCATCACTCTTGCCAATTATTTCGCCGGGGCCTTGATGATGCCCTACGGCCGTTTCCACGAGACCGCCGAGCTTGCTGGCTATGATATTGAGATTCTGGCAGCGCGGTTTGGCGCGAGTTTCGAGCAAGTGGCACACCGGCTGACAACGCTGGCCCGGCCAACCGCGCGGGGCGTGCCGTTTTTTCTCATCCGGGTCGATGCCGCTGGCAATGTCTCGAAGCGGTTTTCCTCAAGCAGGTTTCCCTTCGCCAATTCAGGCGGCACCTGCCCCTTGTGGAACGTCCACTCAACCTTCGCCGAGCCGGGCAAAATCTTAACGCAAGTGACCGAGCTTGCCGACGGCTCGCAATGGTTTTCGATTGCCCGCACCGTCCGGCGCTCACTCACCCCTTGGGGCGCCATCGAGCCGCACTTTGCAATTGGGCTTGGCTGCGAGATCAAATATGCCAAGCGGCTTGTCTATGCGAGGCGGCTCGATCTTAACGCCCTCGAGGCAACGCCCATTGGCATCAACTGCCGGCTCTGCGACCGCCCCGCCTGCCCGCAGCGCGCCGCACCCCCTGCCCTGCGTCCGCTCAGTGTCGATGAATCGATGCGAAGCATCTCGCCATTTACGTTCAAGGACGTGTGAGCTTGCGTCTTTCCTTCCCCGGGAGTGCCGCCTTATCGTTTTGCCGATTTTTTCAAGAACGCGGAAGTGAGACCTGAGAGGGTTGTCCGCACCCAATGAAGCAAAGAGCCGGGCTGCGCAAAGCCGATGTGGGCGCCGGTGACATCGATCCGGGCGGGATCAATGGCAGCATCGAAATTCAGGCGCCGAGAAAGCCGCGCGCGACTAAAATCGGCGGTCCCCTCAAATGAGCGCCCCGAGAAATCGGCAAGGCCGTCGAAGCGCGCATTGGCGAAGGATATGTTCAGAAAACGGCGAGGACCCGAGACCTCCTCGCGCTGTGGCGAGAGCGCCTCGCCGCTCTCGGCCTCGTTTTCGGGGCTGTCTGTTCGATCGCCGGGGAGCATGATCTGTGCCGGCGCGGTGAAGCTGACGGAGCCTTTGAAATGGGCAATTCCGAAGTCGGCGTGATCGGCGAACACCGCACCATAAAACTCGGTCCCCTCGCCGAAAACTGCCCGTTTGAACGCAGCCTTGTCCCCAAAAGCGGCATCTATGAATTTCGCATAATCCTCGAAGGTGACGCGGGCAAAATTCGCATGCCGGCCAAAGGTGGCGCGCACGAAAAGCGCCGTGCTGCCAAAAGTTGCTTGTTCGAACGAGGCTTGGTGACCGAAGTTGGCGCGGCTGAAGTTCGCGCCTTGGCCAAAAATGCAGCCAATGAAGCTCACGTTGTCGCCAAAGGTCGCATCGGCAAAATCGGCGAACGTTCCAAAGGCGGCGCCGGCGAAAGTCGCAAAGTCCCCGAAGCCGGCGCCGCTGAAGCAGGCGCTACCCCGCGAGAAGGGCGCGGGATTGTCTTTCTTATGGCCCCTCCATGTGCAGCCCGAGAAGTCCGCGCCGTCGCCAAACTGAAAGCCCGAGAAATCGACGGCGTCGCCGGGCGCATGGGAGAAGTCGACCCCGGCGAACGTCACCCCCACGGCCCGGTTGGCAGGATCGCACCGCCAGGCGTTCCAGGCGTCCCTGCCCCGTGCCGCGAGGGATAGAAAAAAGGCCTGATCATATCTCTCAGCGGCCATCCGTTCTCCGAGCCATCCTCAAATTGCCGCCCGTTCATAGCCTGCCTTTTCAAGGCCGTCATTCGCCCTCGAACTGCCGAATTTTGCCCCGGTGATCCGACGAAAAAGTCACAAGCAAAAGCGAAACTTTTGGGAGATCCCATGAACGCGGAAACCGGCCAAAGCAAGGCGCCGCATGATCCAAAAATTTTGCGCTGAGGCTCTGCTCGAGGAGGTAGTTTGCGTGATTTCGGTCCGCCGCACGGCCGCACGCTATTCTCAACGGATCAAGGCTTGAGCAGCCTTACTTGATCTTGAAATAATTGCGCAAGGCGAGGCCGATGAAAAAGACGAGGATGATCGACAGGAGGTTTTGGCCAAGCACCAACAATTGGTAGGCTTCTGGCGGAATGAGCGGGCCGAGGCAATTGTTGGTGGGGCAAAATAGGAATTTCTTGATCTCAGAATCTATGGTGAGCGGGCCGATGAAGGGCACGGTGTTGCCAAGCGCGAGCATCCGCACCGCGTGGTCATATTTGGCTCCATCGGGCGTGCCTGCTAGTGGCCTAATCGATGCCAGGACCGCCGGATAACCCCAACGATAAAAGATAAAGCCGCTCGCTATGAGCCACGCCAAGGGACGCACAAAGCTGCGGCCATAATCGGCAAATGCCCAGTACGCGCCCATGACGCCGACCCAAAGAATGTGTGTGATAAGCCGCACAAGATTGCGAGGCCACTTCTTCCATCCTTCCTTCTTTAGGTCGTCGAGGCGCTGGCGCAGATAGACGCCGCGTTCGGCCTTGCGTTCCTCGATGTAGAGGTCGCGTTCAAGATCGTGGTTTTTTGTCTCTTCCGACGATTTTGCGAAGCGCGCGCAAGCGAAGCGGGATTCGGCTGTCCGAGGTCCAATGATTTTTACCTGGCTGAGCAAAGCCAATATAGACGTCGCTAAAATCGATAAGGCCAAGATTTGTCGATGCATCAAAATCTGGAGGAGAGTAAAAGCGGGCGCCGTGAAAATCTGCGGTTTCCTTAAAGGTGCGACCCGAAATAGTGGCTTCACGATGGAAGCGCGCATTGGCGAACGAAAGGGACAAAAATCGATCAGGTCCGGAGCCTGAGTGCGACCATGATTCTCTGTGGCGTTCTTCCAGGCTATCCGAACGTCGTTTCGCGCCACGGACTTTCGCAGCGCCTACTTCGAACTCCTTGGCCCATTCTTCGAATTTTTGGCCGGCGAAACTGGAACGCCCTCTGAACACGGCGTCTTCGAAAACAACCAAACTATCGAAGGCCGCGCCATGGAAGTTGACTAGATCCCCGAAGGCGGCATTGTTGAAGTTGGCCAGCCAGCCAAAGGTCGTGCCTCCGAAGTCCGCCAGATCTCCGAAATCCGCATGGCTGAAACTCGCGCCCTCGCCGAAGACCGCATGGGCAAAATTGGCCCGAAACCCGAAGATTGCTCCAGTGAAACAGGCGGATCCTCGAACGAAATCATTGGATCCTATGAAGTCCTTGGAATCTATTTCATCAGGAAGGGCAGAGAGGTAAAGGACTCTTTTGCCGCCCCGCCATAGACATTTAGAAAAATCCGCCTCGTCGCCGAATTCGAATCCTTCGAAATCAATCTGATCCTTCGGCGCCTCAGAAAAATCGACACCCGCGAAAGTCACCCTCGCATCTTGGTTGGCGCGGTCGCGGCGCCATGCATTCCAGGCGTCCTTGCCTTTTGCCGCGAGGTCGAGAAAGAAGGTCTGGTCATGTTTGGGTTTTTCGGCGGGAGGCGCGGTCCCCGATTCATCCGCCATGCTTGGTCCCCAGCTCGTTACAAAATCTCTGGAAAATCGCTTCTCTTAAAAATCGCCGCAAGCTGGATGCCGTGCGCGGCTAGATTTTCCGCCGCGCCTTCCTCGCGGTCGATGACCGCCAACGCGCGCTGCACATGCGCGGTTGGCACTTCGCTTTTCATCCCTTCAATGGCTTTGACAATCGAACCGGCGGTGGTTGCGACATCATCGATCATGAGCACGTCGGCACCAGCCCGCAAAAAACCGTCGATGCGCTCCCGCGCGCCATGCTCCTTTTGTGCCTTGCGGACAAAAAACGCATCGACCGGATAATGCTTCAGATGGCTCATGGCGGCAACCGAAGCAACGATCGGCACCGCGCCCATTTCGAGCCCGCCAATGCAGGTGAGCTCATTTCTTTTCATGTAATCGACGATGATCTCGGCGATCAGCGCCGCCCCTTCCGGCAGCATGGTGGTTTGGCGCAGCTGAAACAAATAGGTGCTGTGCCGCCCCGACGACAATGTGAAGGCACCAAGTTTGAGTGAATAGGTGCGGATGATCTCACGCAGCCGCAGCCATCGCGCATCGCTCCGTTCAAGCACGTCGAGCGGCTTGCCACCCGTTTGTTGCGCGGCCGGTGAAGTCATGGTTTCATCCTTTAGTTCATTTCAATTCGGTGATGCGCCGCGCGCCGCCCCTTGGAGGTGCCCACTTTGTGGGCTCAGCACGGTGAGGGCAAGGCGGCATTTTCCTGAGCTCGCTCTGCCAGAGCGGAGCGGCATGCCCGCAAAATTGACGCGCGTCAACGCCCCTCGACGTTTCTAAGCGCAGCGTTACTTTTTAGGGCGAGAAGCCGCGGGCCGATCTGCTTGCGGCAGAGGATTTGAGGAAAGGAACAGCCAATGAGTTTATTCGGCGCAAGGCCAGATTTCAATTTCACGCTGAGCTCAACTCTTGCCCATAATTGGTGGGTCGTCGCGGCGCGCGGCGTTTTCGGCCTTTTAATTGGCTTCATCGCCTTTTTCTTCCCCGGCCCGACCTTGCTGTCCCTCGTCACTCTTTTCTCGATCTATCTCATCCTCGATGGCATCTTGGCGATCGTTGCCGCGGTGCGCGCGGCAAGGGCCAATCAGCGCTGGGGATATCTGACCTTCGAGGGCATCGTTGGCATTCTGGCGGGGCTGATCGCCATCGCTCTGCCTGGTCTAACGGTGCTCGTGTTCGTCGGCCTCCTCGCGGCCTGGGCGATTGTTTCGGGAGCGCTCGAGCTTCGGGCAGCCTATAATCTCGAAACAGATCATGGCCGCTGGTGGCTGGCCCTCGGCGGGATCGTCTCAATTATTTTCGGAGTGGTGCTTATCGCGGCGCCGGTCTTTGGTGCTCTGGTGGTGAGCTGGTGGCTTGGTGCCTATGCAACCTTTTTTGGCGCAAGCCTCCTCGCGCTCGCCTTCAAGTTGCGCGCCCATAAGGTCTCGCCGGGAGGCCCGCAAGCAGCAAGCCGGGTCTAACCCGACCGATGTGGGAGGGGCCGCGCGACGGCCCCTTTGCCGCACCAGGATTATTACTCCTGTTGCCGCCTCGCCTTGAGCTTTTGGAGCGCCTGACACGTTACAAGAAGCTCTGCGGATCGACGTCGACGGCAACCCGCACGCTCCCTTTTTCCGGCGGTCCGGCGGCGAGCCAGGCGCGAAGAAACCCTTGCAGATCGGCCGAGCGCGGCGCCCGCACAAGCAGCCGGAAGCGATGACGGCCGCGAATGACCGCGAGCGGCGCCTCGGCGGGGCCGAGCAGCGTCAGTTCATGCTCTTTTGGCAAGGAGCCGGCCGGGGCCACCGCCCAGCCCTCTGAGGGAGGCAAGGTGTAGGCCGCCCGCGCGAGCGCCCGTGCATGGGCCTCGGCGGGCGCACTCTCCTTCCCCGAGACGATGAGCGCGGCGAGTCGCCCAAAGGGAGGCAGGCCAGCGCGACGACGCTGGTCCGTTTCCTCCTCGTAGAAACGTTCGCTGTCGCCGGACAGAAGCGCCCGCATCACAGGGTGTTCCGGCTGCCAGGTCTGGATCAGCGCGTGTCCGGCGGTCTCGAACCGCCCAGCCCGGCCGGTGACCTGCTGCAGCAGTTGAAAGGTTCGCTCGGCGGCGCGCGGATCGCCGGATGTCAGGCCGATATCGGCATCAATCACGCCAACGAGCGAAAGCTGCGGAAAATTATGCCCCTTGGCAACGAGCTGGGTCCCGATGACGATATCGCAGGCGCCGCGCGAGACTGCCTCAATTTCAGCCCGCAATCGCTCCGCACCACCCGGAAAATCCGAGGAGAGGGTCAGAACCCGTGCCTGCGGAAAAAGAAGGGCGGCTTCCTCGGCCAATCGCTCGATGCCAGGGCCGCAGGCAGCAAGGCTGTCCGGCGCCTGGCAACTCGGACACATGGTGGGTGTTCGTTCAATGTGGCCGCAATGATGGCACATGAGGGAACGCCGGAAACGGTGTTCGACGAGCCAGGCGGAGCAGTTTGGGCATTCGAAACGGTGTCCGCAAGACCGGCAGAGCGTCAAGGGCGCATAGCCGCGCCGGTTGAGGAAGAGCAGCGTCTGCTCGCGGCGCGCAAGCGCTTCCCCAATCGCCTCGGCGAGGCGGGGCGCGATCCATTTTCCGGGCGGCGCCGATTCGCGGCGAAGGTCGATCGCCGCGATCTGCGGCAGTGCCCGCGCCTTGAAACGGGTTGCGAGCTTGATGTGCTTGTAGCGGCCCTGCGCGGCATTGACCCGGCTTTCGATCGAGGGCGTCGCAGAGGAAAGAATAACCGCCGCTTTTTCGATCTGGCCGCGCACCACCGCCATGTCCCGGGCATGGTAAGGGACACCGTCCTCCTGCTTATAGGCGGCCTCGTGCTCTTCATCGACGATGAGGGTCGAAAGATCCACAAAGGGAAGAAAAAGCGCCGAACGCGCGCCAGCAACGACCTTGGCTTCCCCAAGCGCAACAACGTTCCACAATCGCGCCCGCTTGCGCGCGCTGACGCCGGAATGCCATTCGGCTGGACGCGCCCCGAAGCGGGCCGCGAAACGGTCGAGAAACTGGGCGGTCAGCGCGATCTCCGGCAGGAGGATGAGGCTTTGGCGTCCGGCTTCGAGCGATGCCGCGACAGCCTCGAAATAGACCTCCGTTTTGCCGGAGCCTGTGACGCCTTCGAGCAAGGTGACGGAGAACGCATGCGCCTTGACACGCTCGATGAGCGTCGCAGCCGCCTCCTGCTGCGCGGCTTCGAGCGACGGTCGCGCAAAAGAAGGATCGCAGCCGGACACGACGGGTTCCGGCGGTAGAACAACCGCTTCAAGCGTGCCTTCGTCGATCAGCGTGTCGATGACGCCGCTTGAACATGCGGCAGCCTCGGCAAGTGCGGCTTTTGAAAAGGCAAGCCCTCCTTCCGCCGCGGCGATGACTCGGGCGCGGGCTTTCGTCATGCGGCTCGGAGCGGGTCCCGCAAGACGCACCCCGACATGCGGCGGTTCCGGCCCGGCGTGCATTGGCGCGCCAGTCGTCATGCGCAAGATCATGCCGCGCGGACTCAAGGTCCAGCGCGCGACCCAATCGATGAATTTCCGGAAGTTGCCGGAGAGAGGCGGTGTTGCAAGGCAGGCGGCAATTGATTTCAGATTTGAGCCGCCGCCGGGCTCGGACCGCAGCTCCCAGACGACGCCATTTGTCATTCTGGTGCCGAGCGGCACTTCGACAAAATCCCCGGGCGCGACAGCGATGCTGCCCGGCACCCGGTAGGAATAGGCATGATCGATCGCAACCGGCACGAGGACGTCGGCGATCGCCGCGCTTTCATCTGCAGGGTTGGCCTTGGCTCGCTCTGACATTGGCAAAGCCGATCATTCCGGCGGCCGCTTGCGCCGTTTTCTCGCGAGGATGTTGAGACCTTCGACCGCGCCGGAAAAAGCCATGGCAGTATAGATGTAGCCTTTCGGAAAATGAAAACCAAATCCATCCGCGATCAAGGTGGTGCCGATCAACAGGAGAAAGCCGAGCGCCAGCATCGCGATCGTCGGATTGGCATGGATGAATTTGGCGAGGGGGCCCGCGGCGCTCAGCATAACAAGGACCGCGGTGATGACCGAGAGGATCATGATCGCGACATGATCGGTCATGCCAACCGCGGTGATGATGCTGTCGATCGAGAACACGAGATCGAGTAGTGCGATCTGGCCGACCGAGGCGAGGAAGGCGCGGGGCTTTTGCAGCGCGGCTTCAGAAAGCTCGTCAGGCTCGACATTTCCGTGGATTTCCCGCGTTGCCTTGAAGACAAGGAAGAGTCCACCCCCGATCAGGATCAGGTCGCGCCAGGAAAACCCTTTGCCAAAAATGATGAACAAAGGCTCGGTGAGGTGAATGACATAAGCCGCGCCGGCAACGAGCAGCACCCGAAAAATAAGTGACAGGCCGATTCCGATTCGCCGCGCGCTCGTCGCTTGTGCCGCGGGCAATTTCGAAGAAAGAATGGCGACAAAGACGAGATTGTCGATGCCAAGCACGATCTCCATCGCAATAAGCGTGGCGAGGGCGAGCCAGGCCGTGGGATCGGCGGCGAGCGCTAAAAGAGAATCCATAGGAGAGTTTCTCGTGGAGGCTCACCTGACGGAGGGTGTCCGTCAAGCACGGGACGAAGGCCAGGATGCAAGGGAAACTCACTCATGTCCAGGGCGACACACAAAAGACCATGACTGTTCCGCGCTGAAACGGTCATGGCCTTCGAAGCTTGTGCTCAAGTAAGATTGGCGTGCCTTTCAAGCGGCTTACGCTTTCAAGGATGAAGCCTAATTACAGATGTGCACGCGGCGATAGCCGATGATGTTGCCATCGGCATCGACGACCGGCTGGCGCGCGAAGTAGCATGTTGGATAGCCATAGGAATAGGGCACGGCAGCGCCCAGCGCTGCGCCGGCGGCAAACCCGCCGAGGCCCCCCCGCCAGTGTGGATGAAACCCGCCCCAAGCCGCCGCAGGGGTGGAAGTGACGACAACGCCGAGGCCAAGAGCGGCGGCGGCAAGGCCTAATGCGATGGCTTTACGAAGATTGATCATTACAAGATTTCTCCCTTCCGTTGCCTCTGATTCGCAAAGGCAATGAAGGGAGATTAGGGGCAAGGATGTCGCCGTACTGTGCTAGCCAGCACCTTCACATAAGTCCCATGGGACCGACCCTGAGCCCATCCGCGACCTTTTTCTGCTCATCGCTGAACGATGCATAGAGCGGGTCGAGGGCGGCCTTGATTGCCTGAAGATTCGTAACATGCCCGGAGGCCATTTTCGCATCATGGTCGAGCCTCTCGGGAAGGCTTGGAGGCGCACCTGACTGCATCTTATGGTGCATCTCGTCCATTGATTGCTCCATCGACTTCGCCGATGCGAGAAGAGCATCGGCAAACTTATTCCAAGCCGGCGTCTGTGCCTCGGTTATTTTGAGCTGGGTTTTCAGCGCCGCGACACGATCTCCAGCGTGCGCGAGTCTGTCGCGCATCATCGACATCATGTGGGACATGTCGCCCTGCGGCATGCCCCCCTTCATGCCGCCGCCCATCGGGCCACCCATCATGTCGCCCTGCGACATGCCCCCTTTCATGCCTCCACCCATCTGGCCGCCCATCATGTCGTCACCCTGCGACATGCCCCCGCCGCTCTTCATGCCGCCCATCCCGGGGGCGTCTTGCGCGGATGTCGCAAGGGGTGCCAAAGCCAAAACGGTTCCGATGGATAGACTGGCCAAGGTATGCGAGACTCGAACTTTCATCGTCGGGCTCCTTCTTCCAAAATCGCTCCGGCACTTATAACTTCAACGCGCCTTTTGCGTTCCGAATTGCGTCATCTTAGATGGGGGACTCGCCGCCCAAGTTGATGCAAGTCAAGAGGCGGCCAGCGGGGTGGATGCCGGCGGCAAGGGTTCGTCAGACCACCGCGCCGTGGCAATGCTTGTATTTCTTTCCTGAGCCGCAAGGGCAGGGCTGGTTGCGTCCGACCTTGCCATAGGCCTCGCGCGGCTCCGCAGGGTCGCGGACAAGTGTTTCGGCCGCCGCCGCCCCACTCGATCCGCTGAAAACCGGCTTGCCCACGCCGGGGGCGGGTGCCACCGGGGTTGCGAAAGCAGCGTTGAACGCGTTGTTTGAAGAGGCCGTGACGTCGTTGGATGAAATCTCGAGCGTTTCCATCGGCGGTGGCTGTTCGAAGGCGACCTCCACCCGGTTCAATTGCGTGGTGGTCGTCTCCCGCAATTGTTTGATCAATTCACTGAAAAGCTCAAAGGCCTCCGCCTTGTATTCGTTCAAGGGGTCGCGCTGGGCCATGCCGCGCCAGCCGACAACCTGGCGCAAATGATCGAGCGTCACGAGATGCTCGCGCCACAAATGATCGAGCGCCTGCAGTACAATCTGCTTTTCGATGTAGCGGGTAAGCTCGGCGCCATTTTTGTCCACCCGCGCCGCATAGGCTTCATCGGCCGCGAGCCGCAGCCTTTCGTGCATTTCCTCCTCGCTAATTCCCTCTTCCTTGGCCCAGTCCGCGAGCGGAAGCGAGATGTTGAAGGCCGCTTGCACCGCCTTTGAAAACTCCTCGATATCCCAGGCCTCGGGATAAGAATCGCGCGGGATGAACCTCGCGATGAGATCATCAACGACGCCCTCCCGCATATCGGTGATCATTTCTTCGAGCGAGTCTTGCGCCATCATCTCCCGGCGCTGCTCAAAGACGACCTTGCGCTGATCGTTCATGACGTTGTCGTATTTCAGGATGTTCTTGCGCATGTCGAAGTTGCGCGCTTCGACTTTCTGCTGGGCTTTTTCCAAAGCCTTGTTGATCCACGGATGGACGATCGCCTCATCTTCCTTGAGACCGAGTTTAACGAGCATGGAGTCCATCCGGTCGGACCCGAAGATCCGCATCAGATCGTCCTTGAGCGACAGGAAGAACTTCGAGCGCCCGGGATCTCCCTGCCGTCCGGAACGGCCGCGCAGCTGGTTGTCGATGCGCCGGCTTTCATGGCGTTCGGTGCCGATGATATAGAGGCCGCCACCGGCAATCGCCTTGCCTCGGAAGCGTTCCACCTCGGCCCTGATTTCAGCTTCCTTCGCCTCGCGATCGGCGCTTTCTGGAAGATTGGCGCATTCCTGTGCAACCCGCATCTCGACATTGCCGCCGAGCTGAATGTCGGTGCCACGGCCGGCCATGTTCGTCGCAACGGTGATCGCGCCGGGCACGCCCGCTTCGGCGACGATATAGGCTTCCTGCTCATGGAAGCGTGCATTCAGAACCGCGAAAAGTTTTGAAGGCTTGTCGGACCTTGCCGCCGCATAGAGCTTCTGCAGAGCCTCCGGATGGCTGAAGTCGATCTGCTTATAGCCATGCCTTTTCATTGCCTCGGCAAGCTGCTCGGATTTCTCGATCGAGGTGGTGCCGACCAGCATCGGCTGAAAATTTGCATTGGCGGCGTCGATCTCGCGAATGATCGCGCGCAGTTTTTCCTCCGCCGTGCGATAGACTTCATCGTCCTCATCGTGCCGCTTGACGGGTTTGTTGGTCGGGATCTCCACCACATCGAGCTTATAGATCTCGGCGAATTCATCGGCTTCGGTCGCGGCGGTTCCGGTCATCCCGGCAAGTTTACCATAGAGGCGGAAATAATTCTGGAAGGTGATCGAGGCGAGCGTCACATTCTCCGGCTGGATCGTGACATGTTCCTTGGCCTCAAGCGCCTGATGCAGCCCTTCCGAATAGCGGCGGCCCGGCATCATGCGGCCGGTGAACTCATCAATAATGACGACTTCGCCCTTACGCACAATGTAATCCTTGTCGCGCTTGAAGAGCTTATGCGCCCGCAAGGCCTGATTCACGTGATGCACGACGGTGACATTCGACGCATCATAGAGGGAGCCTTCGGAAAGCACCCCAAGATCGCCCAGCAATTGCTCCATATGTTCATTGCCGGCGTCGGTCAGATTCGTCGTGCGCTGCTTCTCGTCGAGTTCGTAGTCTTCTTCGGTGAGCTGCGGGAGCACCTTGTCGATCGCGATATAAAGATCGGACCTGTCATCGGACGCGCCCGAAATGATCAACGGCGTGCGCGCCTCATCGACAAGGATTGAATCGACCTCGTCGACGATCGCGTAATGATGGCCGCGCTGAACCATCTGGGAGAGCTCATACTTCATATTGTCGCGAAGATAGTCGAAGCCGAACTCATTATTGGTGCCATAGGTGATGTCGGCGGCATAGGCGCGGCGGCGGTCGTCGTCATCGAGGCCATGCACGATGATGCCGGTCGAAAGGCCGAGGAAATGATAGATGCTCCCCATCCATTCGGCGTCGCGGCGGGCAAGATAATCATTGACGGTGACGACGTGGACGCCGTTGCCAGCCAGCGCGTTGAGATAGCAAGCGAGTGTCGCGACCAGCGTCTTGCCTTCGCCGGTGCGCATCTCCGCGATCGCGCCTTCATGCAACACCATGCCGCCGATCAGCTGGACATCGAAATGCCGTTGTCCGAGGACGCGGCGCGCCGCCTCCCGCACCGTGGCGAAAGCCGGCACGAGCAAATCATCGAGCGTCTTGCCGGCGGCGAATTGCTCCCGAAATGCTATGGTTCGTCCGGCAAGCTCCGCATCGGAGAGCTTTTGGATTTCCGGCTCAAGCGCGTTGATTGCCGCGACTGTCGGCCGATAGCCCTTGAGACGGCGGTCGTTCGAGGAGCCGAAAATCTTTTTCGCTAGAGAGCCCAACATTATGAAACGACCTTTCTGGACACGGCACGGGGAACCCTTCTATATAATCTACGAGCGCTTAAAAACCTGATCCCTCAAATCGTACCGGGTCACGGTGAATGCTCCTGTTTCGTATGAGCTTTGATCTAGCAGCCAAAATTCCGCTTGCGGCGCTCGTGCCTTGAAGCTTGGGCTGTTGCCCGCAAACCCTCATTTCCGCCGCACTGCAACGCTGAACTGGAGGGTCAATCACGGGTTGCGAGCGAGCGGCGGCCAGAAAATACCTGAAGAATTCGATCCTGGGGCTCTCTCTTCGACAGATAAGATTGGGGGCAGGGCTTGTCAAATCCGCCCGTCCGTGCATGGTCCGCGCGGTAAATAGCCTTTGAAGCGCCGCACCGGAAGCGGCGGCGTCATCTTGCGGAGCTCAACTTCATGGTTCTGACGAAAAGCCTGCGTACGAAAGCCGCCAGTGTGGCGTGCATGCTGACCCTGGCGACGCTTGGCATCCTCCCCGCATTTCCCGCGGCGGCCAAGGTGCTCGCCACGGTCAACGGACAGCAAATCACCGATGACGATCTGAAAATCGCGGCCGAGGATCTTCGCGGGAGCCTGCCGCCGCAGCTCGATGACAAGGCGAGGGACAACTATATTCTCGACTATTTGATCAACAGCGCGGTGGTGGCTCAAAAGGCGATTGCCGACAAAGCCGACCAGACACCCGAATTTGCCAAGAAGCTCGCTTATTACCGCGAGAAACTGCTGATGCAGGGTGTTCTCGAGCAAATCGCCAAGAACGCAGCCCCCGAGGCGGTCGTCAAAGCCACCTATGATGAGGAAATCAAAAAGCAAAAGCCCGAGACCGAGATCCACGCCCGTCACATCCTTGTCGGAACGGAGGAGGAGGCCAAGACGGCCCTCAAGCGCCTGATGGGGGGCGAGGAATTCGAGAAGATCGCCAAGGAAGTCTCGAAGGATCCCGGTGCGGAAGGCGGTGATCTCGGCTGGTTCACCAAGGATCGCATGGTGCCGGAGTTCGCCAATGCCGCTTTTGCCCTCGAAGTCGGACAGGTTTCCGATCCGGTGAAAAGCCCGTTCGGCTGGCATATCATCGAGATCCTCGACAAGCGTGAAAAAACACCGCCGCCTTTCGATGAGGTGAAGGATCAGGTGGCCCGCTATGTCGCTCAAAAAGCGCAGATGGCGTATCTTGCTGATTTGCGTAAGGGCGCCAAGATCGAGCGCACCGAACCGGAAGCCCCCAAGACCGACAAGCCAGGGTCGAGCCCGGCACCGGCAGCGCCCGCCCCGGCCAAGAAATAGAGCCGCGGCGCGGTATGAGGGTCACGTCGCAACTCGGACAGCGGACCCGGACTCTAGGTTAAGTTGCGCGGGGGAAAGCGGCAAAGTTAGAGGCGCCGGCCTTCTCCCTGCGCAGGCCTAAGGATCACCCAGGAGCCTCACGCATGGCCGCCGCCCTCTCGCCGCTTGCACCGAAATCCTTCCCCGAGCTACCCGAAATCGAAGGTGTCCGGTTTGCGACGGGCGCCGCCAGCATTCGCTATAAAGACCGGACCGACGTGATGCTGGCCCTTTTTGACAAGGGCACTCAGGTCGCGGGCGTCTTCACGAAGTCCAAATGTCCGTCGGCGCCGGTCGAGTGGTGCCGCGCGCGGTTGAAAGCCGGTAAAGCCCGCGCGCTTGTCGTCAATTCCGGCAATGCCAATGCCTTTACCGGCAAGCGCGGGGTCGAGGCTGTGAAATTCGCCGCGACGCTGGCCGCCAAGGCGGCAAATGTCCCCGCCTATGAGGTCTTTCTTGCGTCGACGGGCGTCATCGGCGAACCGCTCGATGCTTCCAAGTTCGACGGTGTGCTCGACGGTCTCGTCAGGCGCGCTTCTCCGGAGGGTCTCCTCGGGGCCGCCAAGGCGATCATGACGACGGATACATTTCCGAAAGTCGCGGCCGCGCGCGCGACGCTCGGCGAGGTCGAGGTCACGATCTCCGGCATGGCAAAAGGCGCTGGCATGATCGCGCCGGATATGGCGACCATGCTGGCTTTCGTCTTTACCGACGCGCCGATCGCCGCGCCCGTTTTGCAGTCCCTGCTCGCGAAGAGCGTGCAAGGTTCTTTTAACGCGATCACGGTCGACAGCGACACATCGACCTCCGACACTTTGCTGCTCTTTGCGACGGGCGCCGCCGCCCGGCACGGCGCGCCGAAAATCATTGCCGCCAACGATCGCCGCCTCGCGGCGTTCAGAAAGGTGCTCGACGGGCTGCTGCTCGATCTCGCCCACCAGGTCGTGCGGGATGGCGAGGGCGCCCGCAAATTCGTCGAGGTGCAGGTGACCGGCGCAGCCTCGGCCGCGAGCGCCAAGAAAATCGCCCTCTCGATCGCGAATTCGCCGCTGGTCAAGACCGCGATCGCGGGTGAGGACGCCAACTGGGGCCGCATCGTCATGGCGGTCGGCAAGGCAGGCGAGCGCGCCGAGCGCGACAAGCTCGCGATCTGGTTCGGCGACATCAGGGTCGCCCACAAGGGTCAGCGCGATCCCGCCTATGATGAAGAGAAGGTTTCCGAACTCATGCGCGCGGAGGAAATCAACATTCGGGTCGATTTGGGCCTCGGCACGGGCGCCGCGAAGGTTTGGACCTGCGATCTCACGAAGGAGTATGTCGCGATCAACGGCGACTACAGATCGTAAGACATTCACGGACTGGTCAAAGTCAGACCCTGCCCTTCAACACACGGCTGGCATGATCGGCGAGGCGGAGTCGATCCTGTCAAGGATGCGAAGCACCGGCTTTGCCGGCGCGAGCAAAAGCTCGCGTCCTTGACAGGAACGATCCGCTCGCCACACTAGCCGCCGTTGGATGAATGGCGATGTGTGCATGCCGCAGGACGTTTTGAGTTCAAGCCGCAACGGGCAGGCCGCACAGGTGAAACTTCTGCTCGTTGCCGCCGCCGCTTTGGTTGATGCCGATTGCCGGGTCTTGATTGCGCAGCGCCCGCAAGACAAGGCGCTCGGCGGTCTTTGGGAATTTCCTGGCGGCAAGATCGAGCCGAGCGAGCGGCCGGAAGAAGCCTTGATCCGGGAATTGCACGAGGAACTCGGCATCACCGTCGAGGAAGCTTGTCTCGCGCCTCTGACCTTTGCGAGCTTCGCCTATCCCGAATTCCACCTTCTCATGCCGCTCTATATCTGCCGCCGCTGGAAAGGCTTTGTTACGGCGCGGGAAAATCAGGCGCTGAAATGGGTGTTTCCGAAGGATCTGCGCGCCTACCCAATGCCACCCGCCGATGCGCCGCTCATCCCGGCGCTGAT
>DATJBL010000040.1:0-5015 GCA_035515355.1 Methylocella sp. | reverse complement strand
GCTCCTTCACCTTGCGAAAGTCACAGGGGCGGCTAGCCTCTTAGCTCCGCTAGCCGGTTTGGGGCGGCCGTTCAACAATTCAAATGGGTCGAGAGATTATGGATCGCCGTAGTCTGATGCTCATGACCATCGAAGTCCTAGTGCCTCGATTCAGTCAGATTGACGGGTATAGACGCTTGAGTTTGATACGGGCGTCTGCTGTGGTGAATTGCCAATCGGCCTTGGCGTGGTTGGCATTTCGATCATCTTCCCAAGCTGCGATTTCGTCGCTGAGGGTTTGTTTGTCTGAGATGCGCCGATCGAGACACTGGGACGAAAGGACGCCGAGTTCGGACTCCGCCATATCGAGCCAACTGCCGTGCTTAGGCGTGTAGTGCCATTCGAACCGTTCGGCCAACCGCCTTGCTTCGGCGGCGGGAAACGCTTCATAGAGCGAAGCCTTGGTGTGGGTGTTGAGATTGTCTTGCACCAGAACGATTTTCTTGGCGTTCAAGAAATGGATATCGGCTAAATCCTTCAAGGCGTGAGCATAATCCACGGCGGTGTGGCGATCCGTGACTTTGACATGCCGCCAGCCTTCGAGAGGCGCGAACATCATGAAGAGATTGGCCGTGCCGTTGCGCTCGTATTCGTAATCGAACCTCGCTGGCCGCCCCTCTTTCATCTGGATCGGAGCGCGCGTTTCGGCAATCAACTGCTTCGAGGTCTCGTCCAAGCATACCAGAGGAATATTGGGATCGTGCGGCCGCGTATATACGGCCAGCACGTCTTCCATGGCCGCCACGAATGCGCTGTTGGCCTTCGGCGGGATGACCCATTGCTGTTTCAGATGCGGCTTGAGAATGTTTTTTTGAGAGTGCGCCCGATTGTGCTGTCGCTGGCGCGATCGACGATGTTCAGCTCCACGACCTTGTTCTCCAACAACCGCAATGTCCAGCGTGCGCGGCCCTTGGGAGGTTTGGAACAAGCCAAGGCAATCAGCTTGGCTTCCTTCTCGCCATCGAAAATTCTGGGAACCGCAGGCGTGGCGCGTGGCTTTCGGCTCAACACAGCCTCGAAGCCCTCTTCCACCAGTTGTTTGCGTACCCGGTAGACCATGGATGCGCTGGTTGCCAGAGCATCAATGATCTGGTTGTCGCTCCATCCTTCGCCAGCTTCCGAGACGTCCGCCTTTAACAAGATCCGCGCCTTCAGAAGGCGGTGTGCGGGGCTGCTTCCTTTCCGGATCAACGCTGCAAGCTGTTCACGCTCGTGGTCGCTCAACCGCACAACATATTTCTTTACGAGAATTTCCTTCGCAGCCATGTTCACCTCCGTCGTTCGCGTCGCGACGAAAGCGAATCATCAAATCCTTTCAAATTGGTTGAAGCGACGTACTAGCTGCAAACAAGCATCGCCGAGACCAAGGTTGACAGAACCGCCTCAAGTCGCAGCTGGCGAGCAAATGATCCGGAAACTTGCTGGCTTCTCGAAAAAGATCGCTCGTGAAATCAACAAGATATTGCTCTCAGACAAAGATTAGCGTTTTTCTGATTCGCTAGCTTAAATATTGGATCTGCACTCCAAAATGGAAGAGGGTGCACTTCGGATCTGCGAGTCTGGCAAGCAGTAGAGACTTCGCTACGGGGGCAGCGCTCCACCTCCCGAACTCCTACTCGGTCCTCCTCTTCGTATTCCCTAATTCTGTATATTCTATTCTTTCAGGAGAGGACAGGCCACCGGGCAGCGAAGTTTTCCGGCTCCGCTCAGCTGGGGCACTTGTCATTGAGCAATGCTTCTGCACTTACGATCTCGCTCGACGACGCGCTTGAATCGTTGGCTAGAAGATAAAAGCCCGCCCGGCCGCCGTGAAATGTTGCCCCGATCACGGCTAGGGTTTGCTTTCCCATGGCAAACTTACCGGTTGAAAGGCCGTGCGCCAGAAGCTTGAAAGGGTCCACATGGGCCAAGCTTTCTGTGTCGACTTTCATTGCGAAGAATTTATGCCCAACGAGCGGCGCGCTGAGGGGAGACCAAGCTTCGTGGATCTCCTCCTGATGGCCGCGAAGGAATTCAGCGACCGGCGGGGCAATGCAGCCGACGTGAATATGCAGCTGATCCTGGCTGCGAGTGGCCGCCGAATTAATTGCCATTCCGATATTATCCCGAGACAATCGGCGGTGCGCTCCTTCCTCAACCAAGTGGCGGGCGCCCCATGCTGCTTCCCAATAGTTCGGCGCGTCCTCGCTCAACAACTCCGGGCTTTCGATGCCCGAAATGCGAGTGGTCGGGACGACAAGGACATGCGTAGCGCTCGAAGGCGTCTCGAGAACGGCAAAGCCTCGGTCGACACCATTGGCGATATCGACCTCGGCGCAAGGAAACGCCACACCGATCTCTTGGTATGCGGGGAGGCAGATGTCGTGAACGACGACCCATAAACCATCCCGACTCGCTGCCAAAACAGAGAAGGGCAGAGCCGTGACCGTGGTGACGACAAGCCCGACGATGGCCGCGAAACCGATGACCTTGCGCAAGAAGAACCCTTCCGAAACGCTGCTCCTTGCAGACGAGAACACGGCTGGTCTGGCTTTTCACCTTGTCACCGCTCGTTCCTGGGCTAGGACAGCGCATCGAGGGTTTCCGGTACGCGGCGACGGTGGATCTTAGCAGTACTATAAGGAGCTTGGATCGAGAAGAGGCAAGTCTTTTTGTAGCATAGAATCCACCAGGGCGGAGAAGCTTTTCTCGAAGGAACTTCGAATTGATCTTACCAGTTCCGTGTCGAAACCCTTTCAAGTCATGATCGGTTCGGGCATGCGTTCGTACGGCGGCGGATCATCGAGTAAGTCTTGTTAGGAACTAATACAAACAATTCTTCGTGATCATAAACTTGCTGATGCCATCGGCCTGCGCCTCGCAGATACTGTTCCTGAAGGGGCTCGCTTGCGTGCAGCGACTATTGCCGGGCCGGCTTTCGAAAAAAACATACTAAAAAATTAAACTGACCTTGCTTTACCGAGCAACTACGCCGATAAGGGCGACGATTCGGCTCAATCAACGCCTCGGGATCGTTGACGTTTACGGAACAAGCGCACAGATGCTTGGGTAGAACCACCCCAGCCCAGCTAATCGGGAGAGCAAGCTGAGCCTACGGGCAAAAAAGACAAGTGACAGCCTGGACTTCTCTAAAGTAAACAGTGAGCCATGAAAACATCCATCGATCGCGTCCGCGCGAAAATTGCGGAACTAGAGGCGAAGATCGCGGATCTTCGCATTGCCGAGCGCGAACTCAACGCACTTGAAACCGCGCCGGTGACGAGGACGAAATCAAAGACAACGACGAATGGCGCCGCAACGGCACGACACACGGTCGGCGCCGCCATTACCGAAGTCTTGAGCGAGAACGGTCCTCTTCCGCTTGCCGAAATCGCTGAGCAGATCAGAACGGCGGGGCGGGAGGTGAGCGGCGGGACTCTTTCCAATACCCTTCAGGTGATGAAAAAGCGCGGCGCGGTCAAAAGCGGTAATGGCAAATGGATGCTGCGAAAGACGCGCGCTAAACGTGCCGGTGCCTGACGCAACTCGCAGCCAGGATGCTACAACGCCAAACCCCGCTTCGCGCTTCCGCGCGGCGTCGGACGGCCAACGGGGGCCTGACAGGCTCAAGAGGAGGCCGAGTCGCCCGCGAGGCCTATCGGGTGTTTGCCTTGTCTGAGGATCGCCTGGTGCCGCCTGCCACCTTTCACGCCACTCACCTCACGCCACGTCCTTCTCACAATTCGTCCCTCTTGGGTGAGTTCGTGGCATATTCTCTCCTTGGGCGTGGCCAGAATGTCATGCCAAGACCGATGAAAAACACGGCGGCCAACAGCAAAAATAGCGCGCTTTGTTTGAGCCAGGCGATCGCCGGCACAGCAAGAGCCATGGCAAGGCCCAGAAAGCAGATTTGGAAGGACAAGAGATTGACACCGGCGAGAAAAGTGCCGAGGGCCAGCAACATCAAAAGCACAAGACTGGTTGCCGGCGCCGACAGCATTCTCTGAACTCCGGGCATTAGCACGATGTTCATCGTGACCAGAAACGTTGCCCAATGGAGTCCTTGTGTCCACAGCAACCGCCTGCGATCATCAGCTGTGGGCCATTCCGTGATGACGCAAACAAATCCGATCGCAAGAGCCAGAAATTCCCAGAATCCAACAAGCGGCTGGTGGGAGAGATTGGTATAGGCGACTCCTGCGATTGCCAGCGTGAGTACGGCGACATAGGCCAAGTTTCGTCGCAAAAGACCCATCTTGGGCTGGCTTGACGGCATCTTTGCGTCTTGTGTCAATTTAGGTTCGCTCATTGGCAATCCAATCCTGAGCAACCAGCTAACGACCGCGCCTGTCTCGGGCTATGGGAGCGTCTCCCTCAACACGTCAGCCGAATACACTTCTTTCCCACGATCGAAGCCCTGTGGGAGCTGGACCTAGAACGATAACGTAGATTGCAACCTTAGAACGATCATTAGGCCTGTCAATTCTTCAAATCCACAAAGACCATCACTCTGTTGAAGCCGTGGGAGAGGTGTTCGAGGTTGACAACAGCGTGGCGATCCAACGGCTCGAGGGATTTTGTTCGCAGATGGTGTAAAGCGCGATTGTCACGGGCAGGCCGATAAATGCGCCGGGCATGCCCCACAGAAAATCCCAGAAAAAAAATGCGAACAGCATCACGAATGGTGAAATGGCCAGAGCCTTGCCAGCAATCATCGGCTCGAGATAATTGCCGATCAAGAATTGGATGACGTAGAGACCGCCGAAGATGACGATCGCCATGTGCCAGGATCCGAACTGCACGACCGCAAAAAGCACCGGAAGGACGACGGCTACGAGCGGGCCGACATAAGGGATGTAGTTTAATACAAATGATATAATGCCCCATGCAATCGCCAGGTCGAGTCCAACCGAAAGCGTGAAGATAAAGACAACAAAGCCAGTTAAAATGCTCGCCAAGGTCCGTATGAGCATGTATTTCTGTATTCTTAATGCGAT
>DATJBL010000039.1:0-3479 GCA_035515355.1 Methylocella sp. | reverse complement strand
CCGGAAAAATTCGTCAAATTTGCCGGTCCGGCGCGCACGAAGGTCGGCGAGGAGTTGAATCTCATCGACAGGGGCCGCTTCGAGCTGTGCTGGATCGTCGATTTCCCGATGTACGAGTGGAACGAGGAGGAGAAGAAGATCGACTTCTCCCACAATCCGTTCTCCATGCCGAACGCGGCGGTCGATGAATTTCTGGCGCTCGATGCCAGCGACCGCGACCGGATACTTTCGCTGAAGGCGATCCAATACGACATCGTCTGCAACGGCGTGGAATTGTCGTCGGGCGCCATCCGCAACCATCGCCCGGACGTGATGAAGAAGGCCTTCGCCATCGCCGGCTATGACGAAAGCGTGCTGGAGCAGAAATTCGGCGGCATGCTGCGGGCGCTGTCGCTCGGTGCGCCGCCCCACGGCGGCATCGCCCCCGGCATCGACCGCATCGTCATGCTGATCTGCGGCGAGGAGAACTTGCGCGAGGTGGTGCTGTTCCCGATGAACCAGCGCGCCGAGGATTTGCTGATGGGCGCGCCGTCGGAGGTCACGCCCAAGCAGTTGCGCGAGTTGCATATCCGCGTGGTGACGCCCGAGCGATCTTGAGCTGGGCGCCGTTCGGTCGCGATCTCCGGCTAGGTTCGTTCCGCCGGAAGATCGTGCGTCCGATTGGTTGGTTGATTGCCGCCTGTTCGATAATATTTGGATCCTCAAGTTTTACCGCAACGAGCGTCTCCTCATCAAACGCTCGTCCTCGCCGACCCCGAAATTCCAGCTCTACGACGATGGGACGTTGGAGCGGAGACTAGCAGGGCTCGAGCAGCGACGCGGCCAGAATAAGCCCTGGACGTATGACGAGATCGTGCTTCTGACGGCGCGGGACACTGCCATGTGCCTGAACCACACGCTTGAGGTGATTGAGTCGTACCGTCCGGGGCTCGGCCAACTGCTAGGCCAAGTCGCTGGAGAGCTCATTACTGAACAGCTGCTGGAGCAGGGCGATGATATGGCGAGACCGCCGGTGGAGCGGAGCCACAAGAGCGCCGGCGGTAGGGTTGAAGCACCGTCTGTCGGGCCGGAGCAATGAGTTTGTCTGTCGCGATTGAGACCGCTCCGGTGCCGTAGCTCCTGGCTCTTTGGCTCGGTGCCGTGGGATGACACGAAAGGCGGAGCCAGGGCAGGCATCCAGCGCTGGGGGTTGCCAGCGGTCAAATGAGCTTGAGGCAGCAAAGTACCTTGCCGACGATATCGACCCCCTCGAGTGGGGCCTCCTCGCTGGCGTGCTTGGGATTGTCCGAGATGATCTTGACCCGGGGCGGACGCGCCGAACGCATCACCTGGATCCGCTTGACAACGATGGAGCCCAGTGCGTCGCGGATAGCATAGAGGCCGTCCGGGCTAGGGGCCTTGTGTCCGGTGTCGACGACGACCCGGTCTCCAGGACCGATGGTGGGCGCCATGCTGTCGCCATCGGCTTCAACGACGATGAGTTGAGCCGGAGCGCTGTGCAATTGCTCACGAACGAAGCTTGCAGGAAAGGCCCAGCGTTCGGACTTTATGCCATCTGTATGGCGCCCATCTTTCCGCTTTTCGCGCGATTCCGCACCACCGCGCATTTCAATTTCGGGGACTTCGGCCAGCGGGACCGCCTCGGCGGCGCCCTCACCAGTGCCGGGATAGCGGCCCCACAGCAGGATCTGCTCCGGCGTGAAACCGAGATGCCTGGCGAACGGCTTTAGGTGGTCGAGCCGCAGCCTGATCTGGTTATTCTCAAGCCGCGACAGCTGCTGCTTCGATACCCCGGACAGCCGCACCAGCTCGGAGCGGCTCATGTGCCGCGCCTCCCGGGCGTGAAACAGTCCGGACTTGTTCTCCCGTGTGCCGCGAATCCGCTTTGCCATATGCCATTGTCACCGATTTGGTGCTGGGCGGCTAGGGGGGCAAGCGCCAGTCCCCAGCGGGCCCTTGACGATCGGCTTTCCTGGAACGGCGAGCATCAATGAGGACCGATGAGCTGTGGGGGAGCTTGCGGTCGCTGACCTGCCACGGTTTGTGACTTTGCGGCATACGAAGGTCGAACCAACACCGCCTGTGTGGCGCCAAATTGGCTCTTACGGGCTCGACCAGGAAGCCCAGCTTTGCCTGCGAGCATTCACGCAACAAAAGTGCGACATCTTGTTCCTGGCCGGATTTTGTCGTCCTCGCTAACTCGGTTCATGCCTGATGGCATTGCCAGAAACCTGACCCGAATATGATAAAGGTGCTGAATATGATAAAAGCGCCGAACTCGCCGTCATGGTGTTGTTGTAGGATGCACAACCTTAAAATGACGCTTCTTCTCTTCCGCGGGTGCTCGTTTGTTGGTTGGCGCTCGGCGCCGCCGCCCACGACGCATCCAATGCAGCCGGCTTTAGTGACACGACAGGGCGCAACCGTGTCGCGTGCCATTTAGAGGCCGCAAAAGAGATTGTGCTACTCACTTTCGGACAGGCGATCTCGGCAAATCATGGCGAGGCCGCGTACACGCCGCATGGCAACGTAATCAACTTCAATCCCAACGACGGCGACTCCTATGTCGCTACCGATCCAATGCTCGGAGCGACAGCCAACAACGATAGCCATGTGGGATCGATCTGGGGTTATCTTTGCGATGCCCTCCTTACCACGCAAAAATGGGACCGCTGTATCGTTGCGCCAATCGCGCAAGGTGCCACGAGCATAGTGGATTGGGCGCCCGGTGGCGCAGTTGGCCACCTAATCCGGCAGGCGGTGGACGGACTTCGCAAAAATGGCCTCGCCCCGTCGGCAATGCTTTTCGGACAAGGCGAAAGCGATGCCTCGATCCACGCCGACCGCGTAGCCTATGAGGCGCACTTCAACGACATGATCGCTGACATTCGCTCATTTTCGGCCGCGCCAATTCTCGTTGCCGTGGAAACAATCTGCTACCTCCAAAATCGCGATTTGATTGATACTAACGGAGCTACTCGCGTGCTTAAATGGATCGGCCAGGAAAAAATACAACAGGCGCAACGAGCGGTCATAGATCCTGCTCGCGGCGTTCTGGCCGGGCCTAATCTGGATTTTATCGATAGCTCTATCGGGCGTTGGGACGGTTGTCATCTCAGCAGCTACGGCCTTAAGGCTGCCGCCGATCAGTGGAAATATTATGTGCTTCAAGCCGTGACTCATTAGGCGGGGCCTTGTTAGGTCGATGGCTCGAGCTGTGCCTCAGCCCGGGCGCGCAATCGATAAAATTGCAAAGCGGAGGCCGCGGTGGTTTTTTGCAGCTTTGTGAAGCTAATGTAATGCGTCCCCAAATCCCGATCGCCGCCGCTCTCATGTGATGCGCGCAGCAGCAGAATGGCCTTGGTCGCTTCCCAGGAAAGCCCGATCGCCTTGGCGATGACCAGGATATGGTCCGCCTGGTCGTGTACGAAGGCGCGTTCGACGTGGCCCACGGGCAATTCGCTCAGCAGCGCCAGGGC
>DATJBL010000038.1:0-23375 GCA_035515355.1 Methylocella sp. | reverse complement strand
GCCGCGCCGTCAAATATCCGCGGACGGGCGGACTTCGGATTGTATTTGCGGACCAGCACAGCCTCAAACCCTTCCTCAACCAATTGGCGTCTGGTCCGCTCGATATTGGCGATGCTGGTGTCCAGCGCCTTGGCGATCCGGCTATCGATCCAGCCGTCGCCAGCAGCCGATACGTCGGCCTTCAAAAGGATGCGGGCCTTGGTCAACAATTGCGCGGGACGCTTGCCCGCACGGATCACGGCTTCCAGTTGACCACGTTCATCCGCGCTCAACTGGACAACGTATTTCTTGACGACGACTTCCTTCGCGGCCACGAATCACCTCCATCGCTTGCTGGTCGCGATAGTGATTCAGAAAGCCCCATCAAACGCAACGACGCGAGCTACTAGTCGATGGATCGAAGGCGGCCCCCCCGATCTCTTGAGCAAGGTGCGGGGCCTCTCTCCCGGCCATTCGCCCCGCGAGGCAGTTCGTTGCATAAAAACAGGGAATTTATGGAACGGCTTCCAAGGACCGGTGTTCTGCCACAGGTCGTGTTTTGGGTCCGTGCAGCGTGGAAGCAAAATCTGTGGCCGCCCGGCGGACCAAATTGATTAGGAGGATGCCATGAAGCGTTTAGGAGTATTGGTGGCGTCGGCCGCGCTTGGCGCGGGCCTTGTCGCAAGCGAGCCTGCACTGGCGTTCAGAGGCGGCGGCCATTTTGGCGGTGGCCATTTTGGCGGTTTCACCGGCCGGAGCGTCGGGTTTGGGGGCTGGCATGGAGGTTGGGGCGGTCGCGGCTGGGGCTGGGGCGGTCGCGGCTGGGGCCGCGGCTGGGGTTACGGCCGCTACGGCTGGGGAGGCGGCTGGGGCTGGGGCGGCTACGGTTTGGGCCTTGGCTTGCTCGGTTTAGGGGCGGGTTATGGTCTCGCCTATCCTTATTATGGCTATGGCTATCCCTATTATGGCTATGGCTATGGCTATCCCTACTATGGCTATCCAGGTTACGCCTATTACGCGTGGTAAAGTCGAGTGACGTCCGCGGTTCGGCAACGCTTCCGCATGATTACAATATATCCCTAGCATTGGAGAAGGGCCGCGCTACCTAAATTGATCAATTGCCGTCGGGACACCCCGTGGCGATCAATTTGAAAGCGATAGGAGGATGCCATGAAGCGTTTCAGCATATTGCTCGCCTCAGCCGCGCTTGGCGGGGCTCTGGTGATGAGTGGTCCTGCCTCGGCGTTCAGAGGCGGCGGCGGCTTCCATGGGGGCGGCTTCCATGGCGGTGGCTGGGGTCACGGTGGGTGGGGTCACGGTGGCTGGGCAGGCGGCTGGGGCCGCGGTGGCTGGGGCCGTGGCTGGGGCTGGAATCGCGGTTGGGGGGGCTATGGCTGGGGAGGCTATGGTCTAGGCTTGGCGGGACTGGGCCTGGGATACGGCCTTGGGTGGGATTATCCCTATTATGACTATAGTTATGGTTATGGTTATCCTTACGGTTACTCCTATGCGCCGGCCTACTCTTATGCGCCGGCGGCCGCGCCCCTCGTGACCGGCCGGAGCGTGGCAACCACGGGTGATCACTGCAGCACGCCCGCGAGAACTTGCGAACTCTACCATGCCTCGTTTGTCGGCAATGGCTGTTCCTGCCGGGTGCCGGGCGGCCGGGCGCGCGGTTCAGTGACGCCCTGAGTATCAAGTTCAGGCTAGCACGCAAAACATTACGGCCGGATCAACCCCGGCCGTAATTTTTTTTGGAAATTTCAAAAGCTCAGGCTTGACGACACAAGATGCGGCAGGCGCCTGACCGGTCACGTATAAGTCATGGAACGCTCGCCAGCGAACCGCAGTTTTGAGATCATCGACAGGAGCAAGGCCGCTTCCGGCGGTCGACAGGGCGTTAGGAGGAGAGGTGGGACGGATCCAAATTCATTTGACCTTGTTGGCGGGGCTCTTTGCATTGTTCGTCTCGACCCCCTCGGTGCGGGCCCAGATGGGCAACTCGGGCTCCCCACATTACCCCTACGATTATTCCTACAGCTATAGGTATCCTTACGGTTATTCGCAGGGGTATGGCTATGGGCAAGGCTATCCCTACGATTACGCCTATGGTGGGGGATATGGACACCCTTACGATTACGCCAATCCTTCAGGGCTGGCGGGAGAGGTGACTTCGCCCCTCGGGACGGGCCAGGGCCGTTAGGTCTCGCGCCGGTCACGGCGCCGTTCGTGCGAGACGGGAAAGGGCGGGTCTCTGCGACGGGGATTCCGAAGCTCCAGGGCGGGGTGTGATGAGCGGGCAACATATCAGCGCAGCTCGATATCAGCGCAGCTCGGCCCGGCCGGTCGCCAATTTGTGGAACAATTTTCGGCCAGCTACGGTTTCGCGGTGGCTCTCCAGCGGCGCCGGATGAAAGGCTTCGTTCCCACTTGGCCGCCGGGGTGACACTCGCAGACAAGGAGAACGCAATGAATCGCATGGCAAAAGGCTTGGTGGCGGCAGCGCTGGCCTCGGTGGTGCTCGCGAGCGGTTCCGCTTGGGCGCAATTGGGTTACCCGAACTACCCCTATGATGCCGCCTACAGTCCTCGAACTTGGGGCTTCTATGGGTATCCTTGGCAATACACCTACACCTACTACCCATATGGGTATTCTTACGATTACAGCACTCCTCTTGGAGTGATCGACGCGCTGGCCACGCCTTTTGCAGCAGCGGCGGCCGCGCCGGCGGTTGTGGTTACAGGAGCGCCTCTGGTCGCCGGACGCAGCGTGGCAACGAGCAGCGTGGGAGATCACTGCACCACTTCGGCCACGACCTGTGAACTCAGCCATGCCTCGTTTGTCGGCAACAGATGTTCCTGCCGAGTGCCCGGTGGCCGGGCTCGGGGGTCGGTGACACCCTGAGGTGCCGCGGACAAAACAGACACCTTGAGCCATGGCCGGGCGGAAACCCGGCCATTTGCTTTGCCCTCTCAATCCCCGAAATATTCACGATACCAGGCAACGAAGCGCTTCACTCCCTCGTCGAGTGGGGTTTTCGGCCTGAACCGGGTCAATCGGGCGAGCAGCGAGGTGTCCGCGAAAGTAACCGGAACATCGCCTTGCTGCATCTCCATGAAATTGCGTTTTGCTCGCAGTCCGGTCGCGGCTTCAATGGCGGCGATGAAATCCATGAGACCGACGGGCGTCTCATTGCCGATATTGACGACGCGCCAGGACGCAACGGGAGATAGGCTGTCCTCTGCAAACGACGGCGCCCTTCCCTCGACTGGTGGCGGTGCATGGCCAAGGAGCCGGAACATGGCTTCAACGAGGTCATCGATATAGGTGAAATCCCGGGTCATTTTTCCGTGATTGTAAATGTCGATGGGCCGCCCCTCAAACAAGGCCGCCGAGAATTTGAAAAGCGCCATGTCCGGCCGGCCCCAAGGCCCATACACGGTGAAGAATCGCAACATTGTGATCGGAATCTTGAAGAGATGGCTGTAGGCGTGCGCCATCTCCTCATTCGCCTTTTTCGAGGCGGCATAAAGCGTCAAAGGGTGATCGGCCCGGTCAGTCTCATGAAACGGAATCTTCGCATTGGCGCCATAGACCGAAGAGGTGGAAGCCATCAGCGCGTGAGCCGGTGGGGCGTGGCGCATGAGTTCCAGGAGGTTAAAAGTCCCGGTCAAATTGGCATCAACATAGGCGCGCGGGTTTTCAAGACTGTAGCGCACGCCCGCCTGCGCGGCGAAATGATAGACGACATCGAATCCGCTGCCATAAATCCCCTTCAGCGCGGCGAAATCCTCAAGCATCGTCTCATGGCCAAAGAATCCCGGCCGTTCCCGCAAGATGTCATGGCGGCGCAGCTTGAGGTTGCGATCGTAGTAGGGCGTAAACCCATCCACGCCGACAACCTCATGGCCTTCGTCGAGAAGCCGGCGCGCCATGTGAAAGCCTATGAAGCCAGCGCTGCCCGTCACAAGAATACGCATTATTCCTATATCGCCGAGAAAGGTTTGACGGGCTGCGGGAAGCCCGCTAAAGCCATAAGCAATCCGCAACAAATGAGTTCATGGCATAAATGGCGCGTAATTACCACGTTTAAGGCGCCCCGCCGAGACCTTCCGGTGTCCACCGGAAGTTTGGAGAGGCGACAGGAATGAGCGGGCCCTTATGGAACATGCCCGCACCCTGAGGATCGGAGACCGTTCACCATGCCCTATTCCCGCTTCTTCGATGACGCGATTTCGAAGTTGAAAGGGGAACGCCGCTACCGGGTCTTCGCCGATCTCGAGCGGGACGCGAAGGTCTTTCCGCAGGCGCGCTGGCACGGGCCGGATCGCGTTGAGGACGTCGTGATCTGGTGTTCCAACGACTACCTTTGCATGGGCCGGCATCCGCAAGTGATCGACGCCATGACGGCGGCGGCAACCCGGCATGGCGCGGGCGCTGGCGGCACCCGCAACATTTCGGGCACCAATCATCCTCTTGTCGAACTCGAATCGGAACTCGCGGGCCTTCATGCCAAGGAGGCGGCGCTCGTCTTCACCTCGGGCTGGATTTCCAATCTCGCGGCAATTTCCACAATCGGTTCTCTTTTGCCGGACTGCCTCATCCTTTCCGATGAGCTCAACCACAATTCGATGATCGAGGGCATCCGCCGCTCCAAAGCCGAGCGGCAAATCTTCCGCCACAACGATCTCGCCCATCTCGAAGAGCTTCTGCGCGCGGCGGGCCACGAGCGCGCCAAGCTCATCGTCTTCGAGAGCCTCTATTCGATGCATGGCGACATCGCGCCGGTCGGCAAGATCGCCGATCTCGCGCGCCGCTACAATGCGATGACCTATATGGACGAGGTGCATGCGGTCGGTCTTTACGGTCCGCATGGCGGCGGCATCGCCGAGCGTGAAGGCGTCATGGATCAAATCGACGTCATCGAAGGAACGCTCGCCAAGGGATTTGGAACGCTTGGCGGCTATATCGCCGCGAAGGCTCCGATTGTCGATGCCGTTCGCTCGCACGCGCCAGCTTTCATCTTCACCACGGCGCTGCCCCCAGCGGTTGCCGCCGCCGCGGCAACGGCCGTGCGCCTGTTGAAACATGAGCAAGGTGAGGAGCTGCGCGCGCTGCACCAGCGTCAGGCGATGCTGACCAAACACGCACTGAGCGCGGCCGGCTTGCCGGTGATGGCGAATCCCTCCCATATCGTGCCGGTGTTTGTCGGCGACGCGGAACTCTGCAAACGCGCGACCGACCTGCTGCTTGAGCGCCACGGAATCTACATCCAGCCGATCAACTATCCGACGGTTGCCAAGGGCGAGGAGCGTTTGCGAATCACGCCAAGCCCCTTGCACACGGATGCCCATATCGTGCAGCTCGTGGAAAGCATGGTCGATGTCTGGCAGACGCTGAAATTGCCGTTCATCGAACCGGCCAAGGTTTTTGACTTCAAGCGCGAAAGCGAAGCACGCTGCACCTTCCCGGAATTCAAACGCGCCGCCGAGTGAGGTTCCTGGGCTGAGCCCGGCAAAAGCATTGCCGCCTCGCGTGCGGGAGAACTGTCATGCGGCCGCTTACGATTTTTCTCAGCCGGCTCATCGGGCTTTTCGCCCTCGTGTTTTCCTTGGCCATGATTCTGCATCGCGAGTCTTTTGCCGCGATCGCCTCCGCCATGGTTCACGATCCGCCGCTGCTCTTCCTCGTCGGGCTGATCACGCTCGTCATTGGCCTTGCCATGGTTCTCGCCCATAATGTTTGGTCGGGCGGCGCTCTGCCGATCGTCATCACGATTTTGGGCTGGATTCAGCTGATTCGGGGGCTCGTCGTCCTGCTGATGCCCCCTGACGCATTGGCTTCCTTTTTTGATAGAATGAATTTCGATAAATTCTCTTATGGCGCCTTTGCGATCACCCTCGTCCTCGGTGTTTATCTGACCTACATGGGATTCCGGCAATCTCCGGTGTGAGTGCGATGCGCAGGTCTTGAGGGCAACCCCGAGCTTGCCGCTTCTCCCCGCCTTCCGGCTCGTGCTAATTTTGGCGCATGAAGAAACCGGCGCCCATCGAAAGCCTCAGCGAAGCGCAAGCGCGCCGCGAACATGCGCGCCTTGGCGAAGAGATCGCCGAGCACGACCGGCGCTACTATACCGAGGACGCGCCGGTAATTTCGGACGCCGAATATGACGCGCTGCGCCAGCGCTATGAGGCGCTCGAAGCCGCCTTTCCGGACCTTGCAACGGCTGAGTCGCTCACCCAAAAGATCGGCGCTGCGCCTTCCGAAAAATTCGCGAAAGTGCGTCATCGCGTGCCCGTGCTTTCGCTCGGCAATATCTTCAAGGACGAAGAGGTAGCGGAATTCGTTGCCCGCGTGCGCCGCTTCCTCGGGCTTGGCCCCGATGCGCCGCTCGACATCACCGCCGAACCCAAGATCGACGGCCTCTCCTGTTCGCTTCGCTATGAAGACGGCGAGCTTGTCCAGGCGGCCACGCGCGGCGATGGTTACGAGGGGGAAGATGTCACCGCCAATGTCCGCACCATTGGCGAAATTCCAAAGACACTGAAAGGGCATCCGCCCGACATTCTCGAGGTGCGCGGCGAGGTCTACATGACCCATGCCGATTTCGCCGCCTTGAACGAGCGCCAGAAGGAAGTGGGGAAGACTCTCTTCGCCAACCCGCGCAATGCGGCGGCAGGCTCGCTGCGCCAGCTCGATCCCGCGATCACCGCCTCACGCCCTCTGCGTTTTTTTGCCTATGCCTGGGGCGAGGTGAGCGCCCTGCCCGCTTCGACCCAGATGGGCATGATTGCGGCGTTCAGACATTTCGGCTTTCCCGTCAATTCCCACATGAAGCTCTGTCATTCGGCGGACGATCTCATCGCGCAGTACCGGGACATCGAACAGCGACGCGCCTCGCTCGGCTACGACATTGATGGCGTCGTCTATAAGGTCGACAGTCTCGCGCTGCAGAACAGGCTCGGCTTTGTCTCGCGCGCGCCACGCTGGGCGACAGCGCATAAGTTCCCAGCCGAAAAGGCGACAACCGTTCTGCGCGCGATCGAGATCAATGTCGGGCGCACTGGCGCCTTGACGCCGCTCGCCAAGCTCGATCCGGTGACCGTCGGCGGCGTTGTCGTCTCCAATGCGACGCTCCATAACGAGGACGAGATCGCCCGCAAGGACATTCGCATTGGCGACACGGTGACGGTTCAGCGCGCGGGCGATGTCATTCCCCAGATTCTGGGGCCGATCTTCGAAAAGCGGCCGAGAGGCGCAAAACCCTATCACTTCCCCGAGAAATGCCCTGTCTGCGGCTCGGCAGCGGTGCGCGAGATCGATTCCAAGACCGGAGAGCCAGAAGCTGTGCGCCGCTGCACCGGCACCCTTGTCTGCACGGCACAGGCGGTCGAGCGGCTCAAGCACTTCGCTTCGCGCAATGCCTTCGACATCGAGGGCCTTGGCGAGGAGCGGATCGAGCAGTTTTTCCGCGATGGTCTCATCAAGACGGCGCCCGATATATTTACGCTTCCCGAGCGCGAACGGCGCGGCCTCATCAATCTGAAAGAACGCGAAGGCTTTGGCGAGCTTTCCGTGACAAATCTTTTCAACGCGATCGAGGCCCGCCGCAGGATTGCGCTCAACCGCTTTATTTACGCACTCGGCATCCGGCATATCGGCGAGACCAATGCGCGCCGCCTCGCCCGGCATTTTGAATCCTTCGAAGCGCTGCGCAAGACCGCGCGAGCGGCCTCGCCCGGCTCCGAGGCCCGCGCCGAGATCAACAATATCGAAGGGATCGGCGAAGTTGTCGCCGAGGCCGTCGCTGATTTCTTTGTCGAGCCGCACAATGAAAAGGTTCTCGACGCGCTTCTCAAGGAGGTGACAGTAGTTCCGATGGAAGCTGTCGTCACAACGAGCAAGGTCGCTGGCAAGACCGTCGTCTTCACCGGATCGCTCGAACGCATGACCCGCGATGAGGCGAAGGCGATGGCCGAGCGCCTTGGCGCGAAAGTCGCGGCCTCCGTTTCCAAAAAAACCGATCTTGTTGTCGCTGGGCCGGGCGCTGGTTCAAAACTCGCCAAAGCCACCGAACTCGGCATCGAGACGATCAGCGAGGAGGATTGGCTGAAGCTGGCGGGGCTGGAGGGTTGAAGGTATTTTTGGTGCATAGGAGGATGCCTTCATCATCGAAACGGTGACGACCCAAAATTTGGCCGAATGACGGCGTCTCGTGTTTGCGAATCCGGTTCTGCTGGCGGATCTTACTTCGGGGATCATCTTGGGATAGGAGCTTGGCGCGTGAGGCGCCACCGCTGGCTTTCCCCAGATCGCCGCAAGGAATCGATTGATTCTTACAATTTTGAAGGCGGCTGCTGTCTCAGGCTTTGTAAGGTTTTCGCCCTCGACCGGACAAAAATGTTTCACGTGAAACATTTTGGTAAGGATGGGGCCGGCCAGAATTGAGCCAGGCTTGTGGGGTCCGCCAAAGGAGCGAAGGGATGAGATCGATCGAGTCCATCCTTTTATCGATCGGCCTTGCAGCCTTTTCCGCAAATGTCAATCAGGCCCGCGCCGGGGATTTCTATAGCCCGGCCGAAAACGCGGGAGGCTTGGGGCAACGCCTCGGAGCCGCGCGGCCCGCGGTCGCGACCGCGGGAGAAATCCACCGAAACGCGTATGGCAAGCCCTGCCTCGCGTTCGACGCGTCTTCGCGCGCGCTTCTCGCGGATAAGAATATTTTCAACTACGTTGTCGCCGTGAACAACCAATGTCCAAGATCGATCAAGCTGCGGATCTGCCAAAAGGATGGCACCGGCTGCAGCAGCGCAATCGTGCAGGCCTATCAGAGCCAGGATATGGTCATGGGCTTTGGCCCATTCAGCGATCTGTTTGAATATACCGCCAAAGAGAACCCGTGAGCTTGGACCTAGGCGCCCTCCCCCGACGGATTGATCTTGCGCGGCGGCCCCATCAGGGCCGGCTGAAACAGGATCGCCGCCGCCAAGGTGCAGACAAGCGATAGCGCAAGCAGCTTGCCCATGCTCGATGTGCCCGGATGATTCGAGAGCCAAAGGCTGCCGAACGCCGTTGCGGTGGTCATTGCGCTGAAAAAGACCGCCCGCGTGAGGCTCGATTGCAAAAGATTCGTGGTCCCGGCGCGCCAGGCCATCACGAAATAAATCTTGAAGGCCACCCCAAGTCCCAAGAGGAGAGGCAGCGCGATAATATTCGCGAAATTCAGCGGCAGGCCGATGAGAACGGTGATCTCAAGCGTGACGACGCCGGCGAGCAGCAAGGGAACAAGGGTCAGCAGCACGTCGGTGATCCGGCGCAGCACAATGAATAGAAGGACGCTGATCGAGATGAGCGCCCAGAGCCCCGCTTCGATGAACGCCCGAACGACGGTATCTCCCGATTCCTGAACGGCGATGGGCTCGCCCATCGCATTGGGATCGACCGAGCGCACCGCCTCGGCAAATTTCTTGAGGGTGCCGTTGTCGTTTGAGTTGCCGGAAGGCGCGACCTCGATCCGGGCGCGGCCGTCGGAGCTCACCCAATTGCGCACGAGATCGGGCGGCAAGGATGCGACCGTCACTTTCTTGGCCGTCAGCGAGGTCCGCAACTGATCGAGCATCGTGTCGAGGCTCGGAATCAAGGCGCTGCGCGCCTCCTCGCGTATCTCGGGGGGCGCTGCGGCCATTTTTTCGAGAACCGCAGCTAGGCGGCGAGCGTCGTCGGCGCCTTTTCCGGTTTGCCCGGCGGCCGTCGCATTGAAGGCCGCAGCGGCGGTCTTCATGGCCTCAACGTCTTGCGCGTCCGTCGGCGGCTCCTTCTCGCGGGCGGGATCAAGCAAAGGCACCAAAGAGGCGGCGAGCGGCGCGATGATCGCCAGCTTTTCATCCTGATCTTTCGGAACGAGGCTCTCAAGGCTCGTGACCCGAGCAACCTCCGGCAAGTCCTGCAGACGCGCCATCAACGGAGGAACCTGCGCGAGGGAGGGAGCGAGAACATCGATCGTGTTTGTGTCGGTGTTCGGGTCTTTCATCAAATCGAGAATGGTCGCCACGGACTCGACTTTGGAACTGCGCAAGTTCAGCGGATTGAAGTCGAAATGGAGGTGACGGAGCAATGGCGTACCGGCCAAAGCTACGAGCAATGTCCCGGCGACGATGGCATAGCGGTGATTGGCCATGAATCGATCGACAGGAGCCAGAAATTGATAGCCGACGGCCTCCTGTTCCGGCGGCGGCCGCATCAAAGTCAGCAGCGCCGGCAAGATCGTGATCGCGGAAAAAAATGCGATGAACATGCCGGTGCCGGCAATGAGACCGAGTTCGGAAACACCGCGATAATCGGTCGGAAGAAACGAGTAGAAGCCCGCAGCGGTTGCCGCCGCGGCGAGCGCCAAAGGCCGCCCGGATTTGGCCGCCGCTTGGGCGAGGGCTTTCCCGAATTGTGGCTCGAGGTAGCGTTCGGCGCGGTAGCGGACACTGAATTGAATCCCGAAATCCACCCCTATGCCGACAAACAACACCGCGAAAGCGACCGAGATTAAATTGAGCGCGCCAACCATCATGAGGCCAATGGCGGCCGTCGCGGCAAGGCCGGCGACGACGCTCAAGGCCACGGAGAGAACGATACGGCCCGATTTTAAGGCGCGCCAGATGATGAAAAGAACGATCAAGGAGGTTCCAAGGGCGTTGAGCCCAGCACCATCCTCGATGTTCCCGAACTCTTCGTCGGCCATGGGCACGAGTCCGGTCAGCCGGATTGTCACGCCGTTGGCGGGAACGAGCCCAAGCGCGTGCGCCGTATCGCGGATGAAATTCGAGGCCCGTTCCCCTGGCATCAACGCCGAGTAATCAAGGACCGGCTTGATTTCGATGAACCGGCGCAGTTCGCGCGGATCCGGCGGTTGCGCGGAGACCAAGCCCTGCCAGGAAAAGAACACCGGCTGGCCAGCGAGCACGCCGTCGAAGGCATTCGCTATGAGCGCCATCGGCCGATCGAAATCGTCGAGTGTTCCGGCTCCGGAATGGACGCCCTGATTAATGAAGGAAATCGCCTTAACAATTCCGTGCAAGCTCGGGTCGGAGGCGAGTGCCATCAGAAACGGCCGGGCCTTGGAGAGACCCTTGATCATGGGCTGGAGATCGGCGATCGGCGGGAACAGCAGCGCGTTCTGATTGAAATAAGCCCCGCCTTCAGGACGAAGCACCGACTGGTAAAGATCGGGGCGACGCTTCAAGCGATCGGTCAGCGACTGCGCTGCCGCCTCGGCGAGTTCGGGAGTGGCTCCATCGATGACCACAACAATTTGATCGTCCCGCTGGGGGAAAGCTTTGTCCAGTGCAATGAGATTTTGCCGCCATGGCAATTTCTCTGAAATGAAATCATTGGTATTTGTATTTATTGCAAAATGGTTCGCCGTATAATAACCCGAAATAATCGTTATCAAGGCAGCCAGGCCTAGAACGGGCCAAGGGAAACGGCTGCACGTCATCACGATCGCAACCACGGTGCGTGCGATTGGATCAAAAACGCTTGATTTTACGAAATGTTTCGTCTCCGGACTTTTTTTGGATATTGCCATGCTCTGTTATCGCCAATCAAAAAAGCTAAGGTTCCGTTAGGGTTCTGCCTTCAGCTGGGGTGTCGTTTTTGGGCCGGAAATCACTGAAATTCCAAGAACCGGATAGGCACTGCTCGCAAAAGCCGATCAACTTTTTTTAAGGAACATGTCCTAAACTTTGATCGCTTCGAGGGGAGGGCCCATGGTTGCTAACTCCTAATTGTCGCGCATGATCGCTTTCAAAAACTCTGCACCTTGCTAGGAGAGACCGGCCTTAACGTGAAACTGCGGCTATTCCGAGGAACCACAGTCCAGCTAAAAATGTTCTGGCAGCAGTTAGAGGTGGGCCCTTTTGACGCTGACTTTGCTTCGTGGCCGGCGGCTCCCCGGCGACGTCAGACGCTTAACACTGGGGTCCTTGACAACTTCTCCCTGGGGCGAAGGTGGCATGCCCGCCCCCCCAAGGTTCTGCTTTTAAAGATAAATCCGCTCCGGCGCTAGGCAAATTTTATGAAAGTCATTTTGGCGCAACCACGCGGATTTTGTGCTGGCGTCGTTCGCGCGATCGAAATCGTCGAACGCGCGCTCGAAAAATATGGGCCTCCGGTCTATGTTCGCCACGAGATCGTTCACAACGGCTTTGTCGTCGAGAGTCTAAAGGCCAAGGGCGCCCGTTTCGTCGAACGTTTGGACGAGATTCCTCACGGCGCCCGCACAATTTTCAGTGCCCACGGCGTTGCCCGCTCCGTCGAGAACGAGGCGGCCGCTCTTGGGCTGCCGGTGCTTGATGCCACCTGTCCGCTGGTCTCGAAGGTTCATAGCCAAGGGGAACGTTATGTGCAACAAGGCAGATCCGTCGTTTTGATCGGCCATGCCGGCCATCCCGAAGTGGAAGGAACGATGGGACGGATCTCAGGCCCCATTTACCTCGTCCAAACGGAAACCGACGTGGAGAAGCTTGGCCTCGCGCCAGACACGCCAATTGCCTATGTCTCGCAAACGACGCTAAGTGTCGACGAAACTCGGTCAATCATTGCCGCGCTCAAACGCCGCTTCACGAATATCGCCGGGCCCGAAACAAAAGATATCTGCTATGCAACACAAAATCGGCAAGGCGCGGTGCGAGCGCTCAGCAAGCTCGTGGACGTGCTCCTTGTGGTCGGCGCCAAAAACAGCTCGAACTCAACCCGCTTGCGGGAAATCGGTGCCGAAGCGGAGATCCCGGCGTTTCTCATTGCCGACGAAAGCGAACTCGATCATGAAGTGCTTCGCAAGGCCAAGGTCGTCGGCCTGACGGCGGGCGCCTCCGCCCCGGAAATCCTCGTCGAGGGCGTCTTGAACGCCTTGCGCGGCCTTGGGCCCGTGGAATTGACAACCTTGCCTGGGGTGGCCGAAGATATAGAATTCAAATTGCCCCCCGAACTCATCGGATGAGCCGGCACCTCCCTACCGGCAGATGGGCACCATCATGAGGAGCGTGCATTGGGAATACCGATTCTGCAGATGGCTCAGATCGGAGCCTATGTGGTTCGCCAGCGCTTGGCAGGACGCAAGCGCTTTCCGCTTGTCCTGATGCTCGAACCCCTGTTTCGATGCAATCTTGCTTGTGCCGGCTGCGGCAAGATCGACTATCCAGACAAGATCCTCAATCAGCGGCTGCCGCTCGAAGATTGCCTTGCCGCAATCGATGAATGTGGCGCGCCTGTCGTTGTGATCGCAGGCGGCGAGCCGCTGCTACATAAGGAACTCCCGGAAATCGTACGGGGCGCGATCGCAAGAAGGAAGTTCGTCACCGTCTGCACGAACGCCCTGCTCCTGACGAAGCACATCGATCGTTATAGCCCCAACCGCTATTTCAACTGGTCGATTCACCTCGATGGCGATGCTGAAATGCATGATCGGTCGGTCTGTCAGACCGGCGTCTATGACCGCGCAATCGAAGCCTTGAAGCGCGCCAAGGAGCTTGGATTCCGGGTGACCATCAACTGCACGCTTTTTAACAATTCCGACCCGTCCCGGGTTGCCGCGTTCTTCGATCGAGTGGCGGCTCTCGGCATTGAGGGGATCACGGTTTCGCCCGGCTATGCTTATGAGCGCGCGCCCGACCAGCAGCATTTCCTCAATCGCGAGAAAACCAAAACCCTGTTTCGCGACATCTTTGCGCTCGGCCGGGGCGGCAAGGCCTGGCCCTTCTTCCAGTCGCAGCTGTTCCTCGACTTCCTCGCCGGCAATCGAACTTATCAATGCACGCCTTGGGGCAATCCGACGCGCACCGTCTTTGGCTGGCAGCGGCCTTGTTATCTTCTCGGGGAAGGCTATGCGGCGACCTTTAAAGAACTGATGGAGGAGACCGACTGGGACTCCTACGGCACAGGCAAATATGAAAAATGCGCCGACTGCATGGTCCATTGCGGGTTCGAAGCAACTGCGGTGGAGGATGCGTTCAACAATCCCCTGCAGGCTCTCGCCGTTGCCTTGCGCGGGATTCGGACCGAGGGGCCAATGGCGCCCGATCTTCCGCTACACCTGCAGCGTCCCGCCGAGTACGTCTTCAGCCGCCACGTCGAGCAAAAACTCGCGGAAATCGCCGAAACCGAAAGTTCCGGCAAGCAACTTTCGGCTGCGGAATAGAACCAGGAAAGCCGCCTGCGCATCATGGGCGGTTCGCAGCAGCTGCGGAAGCTGGCTTGGATCCCGCAAGATGGAACGCAGGATCGCGCCGAACGCAAGCGAACCGTCGGCTTTCATCGCCACGAGCGCGGCATGCGGCAGCCGCCGATGCGCGGGATCGGCCACGACACGATAGGCCGCAAAGGGCAGCTTATAGGCGGCAGCGACGCGTGCGGCGATGTGAGATTCCATGTCGGCGGCATGCGCTCCCGTTTTTATATGCAAAGCATGCTTTTCCTCGTGGCCAGCCAACGGCGCGTCGACGCCGGCGATGTCGGCTATGATCGCACCGCCAAGCACGCTGGAAAGCCGCTTCGACCAAACCGGATCGGCATCATAGCGGGCGCCGTCCCCAGCGATAATCGTGCGCGCAACAAGCTTTGAGCCCGGTGCAAGGCCGGGTGCGAGCCCCCCCGCAACGCCAACACTCATGATCGCAGAAGGCTTCTTCGCGATCGCCGCCTCCAGGGAGCGTGCGAGGCCTGCGGCATCACCACAACCGGAAATGGGAAGGATTCGTGGCCCGGCAACAACTCTTGCTTCCGTCTTAAGACCGGTGACGGCAATAATGCGCGAGCCCGTCACATTCCCACCAGGACCGGAGGCCGGTTGCCTTTTTTGAGGGCGCGGTAGCGCGCCATCGCCCAAAGTGGGAAGTATTTCGCGTAGCCGTGATAGCGTAGAAAAAAGACTCGGGGAAAGCCCGTGGCGGTGAAACGTTCTTCCTTCCAAAATCCATCCTCCTCCTGAGTCCGCGCAAGGTAGCGGACCCCCAAACTCACCGCTTCGTCGTCCACCAGGCCAGCAGCCATCAAACCAAGCAAAGCCCATGCCGTCTGCGACGGCGTGCTCGCCGCCGGACGGTAACCCGCATAATCCAGCGCATAACTCTCGCCCCCTTCGCCCCAGCCGCCATCGTCGTTCTGAATCGTTTTCAGCCAAGCAATGGCCCTTCGCACCTCAGGGCTCTGCGGATCATGTTGGAGTCCGTTTAACGCGCACAGCACAGACCAAGTTCCATAGATATAATTCATTCCCCAGCGGCCGAACCAGCTGCCGTCTTTCTCCTGGGTCCGCAGAAGATAATCGACGCCGCGCGCCACAAGAGGATTGGTTGCGGGCCGCTCGCCAAGCTGTCCTAGCAATGAGAGACAACGGGCGGACACATCCGCCGTTGGCGGATCCAGCAAGGCCCCATGATCGGCAAAAGGGATGTAGTTCAAATAATCATAATCATTATCTGCATCGAAGGCGCCCCAGCCGCCGTTGACGCTTTGCAGGCCTTCGATCCATTCGCGTGCGCGCGCGATGGCGTTTTTATAATCCTGACGAATTTGCCCCGCTCCTTGACCCGCCGCTCGGTCCATCGCCATCGCCACAACGGCGGTGTCATCGACATCGGGGTAATGGGCGTTGGCATATTGGAACGCCCAGCCGCCCGGCCGCACATGCGGCTTTTGCACGGCCCAGTCGCCAGCGACATCCGTGATTTGCAGAGGTTCGAGCCAAGCGAGCGCGGCGTGCGCAGATGCCGTAGTTGCTTCTCCGCCAACTTCCATCAGGGCGTGAGCGGCGAGGCTTGTATCCCAAACAGGCGAAAGGCAAGGCTGGCAGTAGGCTTCGTCTTCCCGGATGACGAGCAGCTTGTCGATCGCGTTCATCACTTGGACCATTCTCGGATCTTGCCTGTCATATCCCAGCGTCTGGAACATCATCGCCGAATAAGTCATCGCAGGGAAAATCGCCCCGAGCCCGTCCTCACCATTCAGGCGCTCCTCGATAAAAGCAACGGCCTTATCGATCGCCCATTTGCGCAAGCTTTTGGGGAAATAGGGCTCCGCCCCGCGCAAAACCTTGTCCAGCGCGCCAAAGAGCGTGGTCCAGGGAAATTTCTCCTGTGGTGAGCCAGGCCAGCGACGAACCCTATCGGGTGGTTCGACAAAAAGTTCGTCAATGGTGACATTGCGTGGATTTTTGGCGCGCGGTTTCAACGCATTCACAACGACAAGCGGCGTGATGACCGTGCGGCTCCAGTAGGAGACCTTTGTCATGTGGAACGGAAACCAGCGCGGCAGGAGCAAAATCTCGACCGGCATGACAGGCACGCCGCGCCAAGGCAGCGCGCCGAAGAGCGCCAGCAAGGCGCGCGTGAAGACATTGGCTTTCGCCGCCCCCCCGTGGGCGAGGATCGCCGCGCGGGCACGCCGCATATGATCCGCCTCCGGGCTATCGCCGGCTGCCTTCAGCGCGAAATAGGCCTTGACGCTGCTCGAAATGTTGAAGGCACCGCCGGTGAACAGCGGCCAGCCGTCGTGCGCCTCCTGGTGGCGGCGGATAAAGTTGGCGAGCTTCGCTTCGAGCCCTGCATCCGCCAGCTCACCAAGGAAATGCTTGAAAAGAATATATTCCGCCGGGATTGAGACGTCGGCTTCAAGCTCGAAGACGAAGTGCCCATCCTCTCGCTGGGCGCTCAACAGCGCTTGGGTTGCCCGGGAAACCGCGGCTTCGATTTGCGCAAACTCCACCTCTGCCGCGGCGGCCTCCGTGACGCCAACTATTTCTTCCACCCGGCCGCCCCTTCAACTTGATCCCACTGCCATTGTTATCGCGCCGCCGCGACAAGAGCGGCCGCCCGGTGGCCAGACCGGATCGCCCCCTCGATTGTGGCGGGCAGACCCGTCGCGGTCCAGTCGCCCGCAATCAGCAGATTGGCATAGGCCGTTTCTGCACCGGGGCGCCGCTCGTTTTCTTCAACCGTCGCCGCGAACGTCGCCCGCTTTTCCTTGATGATCTGCCATGGCGGAAGCGGTTTATCAATGTGTGTCACATTTGCAACTTCGGCCCAGATGCGCTCGGCGAGTTCTTCGCGGGCGATGTCCAGGAGGCGGTCGGCGCCGCTGATCGTGACCGACAGCCTTTCCGGAAATGCGAATAGCCACTCGATGGTCCCATTCACGATCCCCATGAGTGGCGGGAAACCGGGGGGCGGGGCGATCTTGAAATGCGCGTTGACGATCGCCCGGCTGGCTTTTGGCGTTTGCAGTCCCGGCACGAGGCTCTCGGCGGCTTGGGGGGGAACCGCGAGAATGATTTTATCCGCCCCGCTCAGCGGCAGGACGTCATCGCCAAAATCCAGGGAACTGACGCGGTCATTGGCAAAATCAATGGCACGCAGCCGGTGCTCGAGGCGAATCTTGGCACCGCGCGACGCGAGATACTCAAGGGCCGGATCGATGAAGGCTGCTGCCAGGCCTTGGCGGGCGACCATCGGCCGGCATGCACGCCCTCCCTTGGCGAGGGTCTCCCGCACCACGGCAGCGGCAAGATGGGACGACCCTTCACGCGGCTCGGTGTTCAGGGCAGCAAGAAAGAACGGCCGCCACAGCCGCTCGTAGAGCAAACCCTTGCACGGCATCACAGCGCCGACCGGAACGTCCTTGCCAGGAAAGAGGAGGCGCAGGAGCCCGAGATAATCTTGCGGGCCGGTGCCGGGCACCCGCCGGCGCGGCGAGAAAATCCACCATGGGACCGGTCCGGCATTCGGACGCAGTCTCCATTGCTCCTTGGTCGCAAGATCGAAGAAGGCAAAATCTGCTTCGGGTGGCCCCTCCATTTGAGCTTCGCCGCCAATTGTCACGAGAAAGGCCTGGGCATCGCGATTGCCCGAAAGGAGGAGATGATTGCCATTGTCAATCATCATCCCAAGCGCTGGATCGTAATAGGACCGGCAACGTCCGCCGGCTTGGCGGGCGGCCTCGTGCAGCACGATGGCGCAGGGGCTGGCCGCGAGCTGAACTGCCGCCGCGAGCCCGGCGAGCCCAGCGCCGATGACATGGACAACCGGCTTACCCACTAAACGAGCCCATAACGCAAGATCGCAAGGAGGACGCGATGGCGGGGCGTGCGGATCCGCTGACGAGGCGGGGCGAAGCCGCGGTGTTCCAGTTGGGCGAGAATGAAACGATAGACATCCGCCATGATTCTTGGTGCACGGACGCTCTCGCGAGAACACCGCGCCATGATTTGATTCGCCTCAGCGAAGTGTTCCTTGGCGCGCATCACGATTGGCGCGCAAGCGAGCCCAAGCGCCGGATGGGCGAGAACGGCGCGTGGCTCCGCCTCGCGAATACCCGCCGCCGCGAGGTCCTCACGCGGCAAATAGAGGCGGCCAATCGCAGCATCCTCGTCGAGATCGCGCAGAATATTGGTGAGCTGCAGCGCCCGGCCGAGATGATGCGCAAGGCCCTCGCCCTCCGCCTTGGGCATCCCGAAAGCACGGGCGGAAAGACGGCCGACCGCGCTTGCCACCCGATCGCAATAAAGATCGAGCGTTGCAAGATCGGGGGCTCTGATATCGGCCGCGACGTCCATCTCCATCCCATCGATCACGGCGCAAAAATCCTCCCGCCGCAAGCCGAACGCATGAATGGCCTTGCCAAGACCTCGCAATGATGGATTCGGCGGCGCTTCATTCGTATAGAGCCTGCCAATGTCGCGCCGCCATTCGGCGAGCGCCTGCCGGCGGCCCTCGCGCGGCCCTGATTCATCTGCGATGTCATCGACAGCGCGGCAAAAGGAATAGATTTCGAACATGGCCTCGCGGCGCGGACGCGGAAGAATGCGCATTGCCGCATTGAAGGAACTGCCGCGGGCGCGTGCGGCGACATCCTCGGCACCGGCCGCCGCTCCGGAGACGCCGCTCATGCGCCACCGATTGGCGTTGCCGTGAGCCGGCGCGGCCGCAGATACGCCCGCAGCCCTTCAGCGATGCCGATCCCCGCGAAAGCGAGCGCACGCGCTTTCGGCAAATGAACCTTTTCGCTCAAAGGATCGCGAACGAGCAGCAGGGCGTTGAGCGTGCGGGCAAGGCGCGCGATCACCGCGGTCTCGAGGCACAGGCGGAAATCGCGGACTTGCGCCGGAAGGGTGCCTCCCAAGCTGACGAGCGGCGCGTTCTGCTGCGCCACGGCGTGCAAGGCCGCGCGCAGAGCGGGCGAGGCTTTCACGGCGCCGAGCGCCTCAACGCCAATGCCTTGGGCGGCAAGCGTGTCTTGCGGAAGATAAACGCGATTGAGGTTTCGATAATCGGCACCACAGTCTTGCAAATGATTGATGATCTGCAGCGCAGTGCAAAGCGCGTCTGATGCGGGCCAGGTTGACTCGTTCTCGCCATGCACCTCAAGAACGAAGCGTCCGACCGGTGCTGCCGAATAAGCACAATAATCCATGAGTTCAGACCAACTCGCATAACGTAGTTTGACCGCATCCATGCGGAAGGCGCGCAAGAGATCAAGCGCATGACGGGCAGACAGTTTCCGCTCGGCAAGAGCGGCACGCAGCGGCAGAGCCGCCTCGATCGTATCGCTTCGTCCGTTCAAGGTCGCCTCGAAACGATCGAGCAAGGCAAGTTTTTCATCCGGTGCAAGCGAAGGACTGTCGGCGACATCATCAGCGCCGCGCGCGAAACGGTAATAGGCGAGGATCACGGAACGATGGCGCCGCGCGATAAGGAAGGATGCGACGGGAAAGTTCTCGCCCCTGTGCGTCTTCGACGGTTCACACGGCACGTCCGGTATCATCGCAATTGCCCATTGTCGCGAAACCATGCCAAGGCGTCCTCGATGCCTTCAGAATACGGCCTCGCCTTGTAGCCGAGGTCGCGTTCAGCCTTGGCGGAACTAAAGAACATTCGGTACCTCGACATGCGCAATCCGTCGAACGTCAGGAAAGGCTCCCGCCTCGTCAGATGCGCCATCGCTTCCGCCACGGCGGCACAAGGATAGAGCAGCGGACGCGGCAGGCGAAGTTTGGGCGCCGAACGGCCGCACATGGCTGCGATCTGGCCAAGAAACTCCGCCAGCGGCACATTTTGACCACCAAGGATATAATGGTCGCCAGGCTTGCCAAGCCGCAGAGCGGCAAGGTGCCCGCTTGCGACATCATCGACATGCACGAGATTGAGGCCGGTGTCGACAAAAGCCGGAATCCGGCCAGAGGCCGCCTCGATGATGATCCGGCCCGTCGGTGTCGGCTTCTGGTCACGCGGCCCAATCGGGGCCGTCGGATGTACAATGACCGCCGGCAGATGATCACTGCTGATCATGGCTTCGACGACTCGCTCCGCCGCGACTTTGCTTCGTTTATAGGCCCCGATCGCACAGGATTCACTGAGTGGCGTTGTTTCATCGGCCTGTCCGCCATTTTTGGCGCAGGCGATGGTTGCCACGCTGCTCGTATAGACAATGCGCTCAACTCCGGCAGCGAGCGCCGCTTCCATGAGAAGCCGTGTGCCCTCCCGATTGTTCCACAAAATCTCTTGGGGCTTACGGGCCCAAAGCCGATAATCGGCCGCGACATGGAATAGGAAACGAGCCCCCTTCATGGCTCGCGCAACCGAGGCGGCGTCGCGCATGTCGCCTTCCACGATCTCGATGTCGAGGCCAGTCAGATTTATGCGCGTGCTCGTTTTCCGTAGCAAAGCACGGACACGATAGCCAGAGCCGATCAGCGCGCGGGCCACTGCAGAGCCGACGAAACCCGAAGCTCCCGTGACTAGAACCTTGTCAGCCCCCACGCCGCCTGACCTCCTTATTAAACGAACGCAACCAGCTTCGGCCTGTCTGCAAACCAACAAGCTCGCTACAGAGCTTCGTCGATTCCGGCATGTCCAATCCTTGAATGTGAGCGATCCAGTCGTTCACAAATATCTTGCGATCGGAATACACTTTCGGCGGGGTCGGCACTATCCCGCAATCTCATGGCTTCAGCAATCCATCAATTATTACGAATAGTTCACAGTTGCTGCGGCGCCTCATTGGCAAGACGGGGACCGCGCGCCCCGGCCGGAGCCGTGAAATTTCCCGTTCCAGGGTCGAAGATCTTGGTTATAGTTGCGCCATGAGCGACTCCGTATCCCCCTTGGCGAAATCCGCCGCCCCCGAGCAAAAATCCTCCCCTCGCACGCTTTTGAAGCTTGCGCCCTATCTTTCGCGCTACAAGCCGCGCATTGCCGCAGCGCTCGTTGCCGTGATCGCGGCTGCGGCGGCGACGCTGGCGGTGCCCCTGGCGATCCGGCGCATGATCGATTTCGGATTTTCGGCCGATAGCGCCGGTGTAATCAACACATATTTCCTTGGTCTCATCGCGGTCGCCGGGGTTCTCGCGCTGGCTTCTGGGGGGCGGTTCTATTTCGTGACGACCCTCGGCGAGCGTGTTGTCGCCGATCTCAGGGCCAATGTCTTCAAGCATCTTTGCAGGCTAGACGCCGAGTTCTACGACACTGCACGAACCGGAGAGCTTCTTTCCAGGCTCACCGCCGACACAACCCAAATAAAAGCCGCCTTCGGCGCCACCGCGGCGCTCGCATTGCGTAATTTCTTCTTGTTCCTCGGCGGCATCGCCTTGATGGTTTATACAAGCCCGAAGCTTTCCGCCGCCGTGCTCATCGCCATTCCCATTATCGTGCTGCCGCTTGTGGCCATCGGCCGGCGGGTCCGCAAGCGATCCCGCACGGCGCAGGACACGCTCGCCGGAGCGAGTGCCTATGCCGCCGAAAGCCTCGCGGCCGTCCGAGTCATGCAGGCCTTTGGGGCGGAGCCCGCCGCTGGCCGCCGATTTGCCAACGCGGTGGAGGAAGCCTATGCGGCGGCGCGCAATGCCGCGCTCGCGCGCGCGAGCCTCACGATCATCGTGATTTTCCTCGTCTTCGCGAGCGTCGTGGGCGTGCTCTGGTTTGGCGCGCAGGACGTTCTCGCGGGGCGCATGACGGGCGGACTTTTGTCGCAATTCGTGCTCTACGCCATCTTGGCCGCGGGCGCCCTGAGCGAATTGAGTCAGGTCTGGGGCGAAATCGCCGCCGCTGCGGGTGCCGCCGGGCGTATCGCCGAAATCCTGGGCGTGCAGCCAAAGATTGTCGCGCCGCTCAAACCCACTGCGCTCCCTTCGCCAAGCCGGGGGGAAATCATCTTCGAGGGTGTAACCTTCGCTTATCCGACACGGCCGGAAGATTCCGCTCTGCACGGCCTGTCTTTCAAGATCACACCCGGCGAGATGGTCGCGATCGTTGGACCGTCCGGCGCCGGTAAGACCACATTATTCCAGCTTCTCTTGCGTTTTTACGACCCAGCCTCTGGGCGAATCCTGCTCGACGGCGTTGACATCAAGACCACCGACCCCGCGACGTTGCGGCAGCGAATCAAGATCGTGCCGCAAGATCCGGTGATCTTCTCCATCTCGCTCGCCGACAATATCCGCTATGGCGCCCCGGAAGCGAGCGATGAAGCCGTGCGCGATGCGGCCAAGCGGGCCGCCGCCGACGATTTCATCCGCGCTTTGCCAGATGGCTATGCAACGCTCGCTGGTGAGCGCGGCGTAACGTTGTCGGGCGGGGAGCGGCAACGGATTGCGATCGCGCGGGCAATTCTCCAGGAGGCACCGGTCCTGCTTCTCGACGAAGCAACCTCCGCGCTCGATTCCGAAAACGAGGCCGCGGTTCAGACCGCTCTCGAAAAAGTGATGTCAGAACGCACCACCCTCGTCATTGCGCATCGCCTCGCAACTGTTCTCGAAGCCGACCGAATTCTCGTTCTTGACAATGGCCGCTTGATCGAAGAAGGCACCCATAAGACTCTTGTCGCCAAGGATGGCCTTTACGCCCGCCTTGCCAAACTGCAATTCGAAAGCGGCGCGGAAGCTCTCGGTAGCGGCGCCACCGCAGCCGCGGAATAAGGCCGGATTTTGCCGCCAAACGCTGCACCGGCTCGCCGAACTTCGGGCGCTTCCCTTTTCATCAGGAGGGGGTGCTCACTTTGATGGCGACCATGATCGACCGATGGTTAGGACTGCCCCTGCCGGCACTTTGGCTGTGCCTGGCCGGTTTCTATGGCGCGTCTGCGATCATATTGATTTATTTATCTTTTAGCCGCCTAACCGGCGCATGGGTCCAAAGTTTCAGTGGTGTGGTGCCACCCTATTTCGCTGGCATGGTCACCGTCTTCGCGATTCTCGTCGGCTTTCTTGCCAATGATGTCTGGGACCGCAGCCGGCGTGCCGCGGCCGATGTCCGAAGCGAGGCTGTGAATCTCACCTCTCTTTATGATTTGATTGCCACCTCTGGCCTCCCGGCGCTTCCGATCGACAACGCCATCCGCACCTATGTGTCCACCGTCGT
>DATJBL010000037.1:0-72705 GCA_035515355.1 Methylocella sp. | reverse complement strand
CTTCCGCTACTGCGATTCGCAGGGAACCCGCGGAGGGGCCGCCAATCCGAACGGCTCGGTCAACGACATCGCCGGGATTTATTCGGAGAATTTTCGGGTTCTCGGCCTCATGCCGCATCCGGAAAATCTCATCGATCCGCTCGTCGGGGGAACCGATGGGCGCGGCTTGTTCGAGAGCCTGGTGGCTGCCGCTTAGGAGAGCGGCTGGATTCCGGCCGGGTTAAAGAAATAGGCAAGCCGCCCTTTGCAAAAGAAGGCAAGCTCGGTTTCGACGACTTCAAGCCCGGATTGCTTGCTCCAGCCCCTCTCCATCTAAAGGCGGGTTTGAAGGAAAAACCAGCGCCTTTCCGTCGAGAATTCGCTTCGCGCTCCAGGTACAAGCACAAGCATCGTAAAAATCATCACGCCCGGCCCCGTCAGGCGGACTCTGATCGAGGAATGGGAGAGGAAAGCCCTCTTTCGTCAAAAGCTCCTTGCGACGCCGCATACCGGGCTCGTTTATCCGGCCTTTGACCTTCTTGCGCTCAGGCAGTGGATGATCATTATTCATCACCTGGAATGAGATCTCGGGATGAACCTCGAAAACGCGCTCGCGAAGCACCGGATCTTGCCGGAGGATCTCATCGATTTCTTGAATGCGCGGAAGGATTCCGAAGAGTTGTTTCGAAGGCGCCCTTGGCGAATCCGACGTTGCCCGCGCTATTGCGCAGACGCGGGGATAGCCTTTCCCATGAGCATAAACCGCCCGTCGTGACGGAACGGGAAAAACCGATGACCGCTGTGGGCCGAGGAATGCACGAGCCACCCAGTCAGGTTCGCGGCCACCCCCGATCGCGCGGTCCGGCAAGCCGATCGGCATGTCGATCGCGATGATTGCGAGCGATGCCCGTTCCCAAATCAATTCCGCGAAGCTCCTAAAGATCTTGACCTGCACCTTGCCGAAAGTTTCCAGGTCAGCGGTCACAGCAATCCAACCGGCCTTGCAGCCATCCACGCCCGCAATTTCCGCCGGTCTGCGCACAGGCATAAGAGTTCACCTTTTCTTTCCCGCAGTGCTAGAACACGCGAAAAAGCGTGACCTGTCTCTATAGGTCGAACATCCCCTGACCTTGGACCATTGGCCCCGGAGGTCCTTTGCCTGCGAAGATTGAACCAGCCGTCACCCCCGACCTCGCCGCCGCGCATGGTTTAAAGCCTGACGAATATGAGCGCATCCTCGTCCTCATTGGACGAGAGCCGACCTACACCGAGCTTGGCATTTTCTCGGCTATGTGGAACGAGCATTGCTCCTACAAATCCTCACGGCTGCATCTGCGCCGCCTCCCGACCAAGGCGCCTTGGGTCATTCAAGGGCCGGGGGAGAACGCGGGCGTCATCGACATCGGCGATGGGCTTGCCTGCGTTTTCAAGATGGAGAGCCACAACCACCCATCTTACATCGAGCCCTTTCAGGGCGCCGCGACGGGCGTTGGCGGCATTTTGCGCGATGTCTTCACCATGGGCGCGCGGCCGATCGCCTGCCTCGACCTCTTGCGCTTTGGCGCGGCAGAGCATCCGCGCACGCGCCATCTTGTCGCAGGGGTCGTGGCCGGGATCGGCGCCTATGGGAATAGCTTTGGGGTGCCAACCGTCGGGGGTTCAACGAATTTCGACAAGAGCTATGACGGCAATATTCTCGTCAACGCCATGGCGGTCGGCATCGCCAAAGCGGATGAGATTTTCTATGCAAAGGCGCGAGGGGTCGGGAATAAGATCGTCTACCTCGGCTCGAAGACGGGCCGCGACGGCATTCATGGCGCGACCATGGCCTCGGCGAGCTTTGAAGCCGACGCCGAGGAAAAGCGGCCGGCCGTGCAAGTGGGCGACCCGTTCACCGAAAAGCTATTGCTCGAAGCCTGCCTCGAATTGATGCAGACCGGCGCCGTCGTCGCGATCCAGGACATGGGGGCGGCGGGCCTGACTTCCTCGGGCGTCGAAATGGGCGCCAAGGGCAATCTCGGGATTGCCCTTGATCTCGACCGCGTCCCCTGCCGAGAGGCCGGAATGACAGCTTACGAAATGCTGCTCTCCGAGAGCCAGGAGCGGATGCTGATGGTGCTCGATCCCGCCAAGGAGAAAGAGGCCGAGGCGGTCTTCCACAAATGGGGGCTCGATTTCGCCGTCATCGGCGAGACGACGGACACACTGCGCTTCACCGTGACTCATCTCGGGGAGGTGAAAGCTGATCTGCCCATCAAGGAGCTTGGCGATGCGGCGCCGCTTTATGACCGCCCTTCCGCCGCCTCGTCCAAGCAGGCACCGATTGAAGCATCGGCGGTCACGCCTCCGGTTTCGCATGCCGAGGCGCTCCAGCGCCTCATTGCAAGCCCGGATCTTTGTTCCAAACGCTGGATCTACGAACAGTATGATCATCTGATCCTTGGCAACACGGTGCAGGCGCCGGGCGGCGACGCGGCCGTCATCCGGATCGGCGAGGGGCCGAAGGGCCTCGCCCTTGTGACCGATGTGACCCAGCGCTACTGCCAAGCAGACCCTTTCGAGGGCGGCAAACAGGCCGTCGCAGAGGCGTGGCGCAATCTGACCGCCGTTGGCGCCCTGCCCCGGGCGATCACCGACAATCTGAATTTCGGCAATCCTGAAAAGCCAGAGATCATGGGTCAGCTGATCGGCTGCATTGACGGAATTGGCGAGGCTTGCCGGAGCCTCGATTTCCCGGTCGTTTCGGGCAATGTGTCGCTTTATAATGAAAGCAGCGGGCGCGCGATCGCGCCGACCCCCGCAATCGGCGGCGTCGGCCTTGTCGAAGATGTGACACGGATCACGACTTTGGCGTTCAAACGGGGCGGCGAAACAATACTTCTGATCGGAAAATCAGAGGGCTGGCTCGGCCAATCTCTTTATTGGCGCGAGATTTGCGGATGTGAGGATGGCGCGCCGCCGCCGGTTGATCTTGCCGTGGAAAAGCGCAATGGCGACTTTGTGCGCGGGCTCATCGAAACGGGCGCCGTGACTGGCGTGCATGACATTTCCGACGGCGGCCTCGCGGTGGCGCTCGCGGACATGGCGATGGCAGGCGGCGTCGGGGCTACAATCGAAGTCTCGCCGCCGGTCCCGGAGCATGGCTTTTTATTTGGGGAGGATCAGGCGCGCTATGTTCTCACGGCCGCACCAGACAGCGTGAAAGCAATCCAGCAGGCGGCGGAACAGGCGGGTGTGCCTTGCGAAATCCTTGGCGTGACCGGAGGGGACACGTTGACCCTCGGCGTTGGGACCGCCATATTGGTGAACGACCTTGCAAAAGCCAACGAAGATTGGCTGCCGGACTATATGGCGCAATCCTGTGCTTAAGCGCCTGCCGCCCGCCCCAGGCACAAAGAACAGACCTTCAAATGTGACAAGGAAGATTACACTATGCCCATGCCATCATCTGAAATCGAGCGCTTGATCAAGCGGGGCATTCCCGACGCCAAAGTTGAAATCACTGCCCTCGCGGACGACAATGATCATTGGGCAGCGGTGGTGACTTCCGTGGAATTCGCCGGGAAATCCAAGCTCCAGCAGCATCAGCTTGTCTATAAGGCGCTTGGCGATGCCATGGGCGGCGCCTTGCATGCCCTGCAGCTTCAAACATCCGCGCCGAAGTAAGTTCGCGTCTCCTCAAAGCCAAACGATTATCTGAAAGGATCGGCAATGCCCATCAAGGATGAAATCCAGTCAACCATCGACAAGAACGACGTCGTTTTGTTTATGAAAGGAACGCCGAACTTTCCCCAATGCGGGTTCTCGGGGCAAGTCGTCCAAATCCTGAATTATCTCGACGTCTCCTATGAGCCCGTGAATTGCCTTGCCAATGACGAGATTCGTCAAGGGATCAAGGAGTTTTCCAACTGGCCCACCATCCCTCAGCTTTACGTCAAGGGCGAATTCATCGGCGGCTGCGACATTGTCCGGGAAATGTTCCAATCGGGCGAACTTGCGGCACATCTCGCAAGCAAGAACATCCCGTGCAAACAGCCGACGAAGGCCTGATCGTTCGCGGTTTCTGATTCCCTGAGGAGCCAAATGGGTCGCGGGGAAGACGGTTTCGAGCCCATACTGGAAATCATTGTGGGGGACGTCACCCGGCTCGACGTTGATGCCATTGTCAACGCCGCCAATCCCTCCCTCCTTGGCGGCGGCGGTGTTGACGGAGCGATCCATCGCGCCGCGGGGCCAGGCCTCCTCGCCGAGTGCCGCAAACTCGGCGGTTGCGCGACGGGTGATGCCAAGATCACCTCCGGCTATCGCCTGCCCGCACGCTATGTCATCCATACGGTTGGCCCCGTCTGGCGAGGCGGCAGCGGCGGCGAAGATGATCTCTTGGCCTCGTGCTATCGCCGCTCGCTTGAACTTGCATTGGAACATGGCCTCCGCTCGATCGCCTTCCCGGCCATCTCCACGGGCGTTTACGGATTTCCGGCCGACCGCGCTGCGGCCATCGCCGTCAAGACCGTCGCGGCGGCACAGCGCGGAAGCCTCGAGCGCATTTTATTTTGCTGCTTTTCGGAGAGCTCGGCGGCCCATCACAGGCGGGAGCTCGCGGCCTTGCACGAAAACCATTAACGCACGATCGCATCGATCAGTGTCAGCGCATCTTGAGAATCCCATTGCGCCGGCCCGGCCATGGTGCCGATCTCGCAGCCATCCTTGTCAATGAGAATCGTCGTCGGCAGCCCCAAAACCTTCCCGTCCTGCTTCAGGGTCTGAAATACGCCCGCCGTGCTATCCGTATAGAGTTTAAGGTTTTTGACCCCAATTTCTTCCAAAAAAGCCTTGGGGCGGTCGAGCCGCGCAGTATCGATATTCACCGCAACGACCGAAAAATCCTTGGAACCACGCAGGCCCTGCAAACGGTCGAGCGCCGGCATTTCCTGCCGGCAGGGCACGCACCACGTCGCCCATAAATTGAGGAGAACCGTTTGCCCTTTGAAATCCGCGAGATTGGCTGTCGTCCCTTCCGGTGTGCTGAAGGTGAGTTCCGGAAGAGGTTTCGGCGGCGATGCGATTCCGAGCGCCGCGATCTCGCCACGCACCAGCGGCTTGAGCCGCGCGGCTGTCTCTACCGCGCCGGGACAGGCGGGGGTGACGGCCACTTCCTTGCCGCCTGGCGCTTTCTTCCCGTATAGGACAAAGCCGACCGCGACAAGGGCAAGAGCCGCTATCGCAATCATAATAGGGCGCAACGTGCGCGGCGCGCGATCATTGGACTTGGGTTCGGTCATACGGACATCTGCTTTTTGACGAGCGGGAGAAGATGAGCAACAAAATGTGGGGCGGCCGGTTCGCGAGCAGCCCAGACGCCATCATGGAAGAAATCAACGCCTCGATCGGTTTCGATTTCAGGCTCGCTCGCCAGGATATAGAAGGTTCCAAGGCGCATGTCGCCATGCTTGCACAAACTGGCGTGCTGGAATGTGAAGATGCAAAGGCGATTACCCGCGGCTTAGACGAAATCGCCCATGAAATCGAGGCGGGAAGCTTCAAATTTTCGCGCGCACTTGAAGATATTCATATGAACATCGAGGCGCGGCTTGCGGAGCTGATTGGACCCGTCGCAGGGCGGCTTCACACGGCGCGCTCGCGCAACGATCAAGTCGCGGTTGATTTCCGGCTCTGGATTCGTGACACCATCGATGCACTCGACGAGCAATTGCGAGAGCTGCAAACCGCGCTCACCGAAAAAGCTCTCGCGCATGCGGGAAGCGTGATGCCGGGATTTACCCATCTGCAGCCAGCGCAGCCTGTTACCCTCGGCCACCATCTTCTCGCCTATGTCGAAATGTTTTCGCGCGACCGTGCGCGACTGAGCGATGCCCGTGTCCGCCTCAATGAATCCCCGCTCGGCGCGGCCGCACTGGCGGGAACCTCCTTTCCAATCGACCGCGAGGTGACCGCGAAAGCGCTCGGTTTCGACCGGCCGACGGCGAATTCGCTCGACAGCGTCGCTGATCGTGATTTCGTTCTCGAAACCCTGAGCGCCGCCGCGATTTGCGCCGTCCATCTCTCCCGCCTCGCCGATGAGATCGTGCTCTGGGCGACACCGCAATTCGGTTTCATCTCCTTGTCAGATAAATTTTCCACCGGCTCCTCGATCATGCCGCAAAAGCGCAATCCCGACGCGGCGGAGCTGGTTCGTGGCAAGGCGGGCCGGATCATCGGCGCGCTGAACGGTATGCTGATCATGATGAAGGGCCTGCCGTTGGCCTATTCCAAGGATTTGCAGGAGGACAAGGAAGGCAGTTTCGATGCGCTGCAATCGCTTTCGCTCTGCATCGCCGCCATGACCGGCATGATCGGCGATCTCACCCCTGATCTTGAGCGCATGAAGGCGGCGGCGGGCCTCGGCTATGCGACTGCGACCGACCTTGCTGATTGGCTGGTGCGGACATTGAAGCTCCCGTTCCGTGAAGCGCACCACATTACGGGGCGTCTCGTCAATATCGCTGCGGCGCAGCAAAAAAACCTCGAAAACCTCTCTCTCGCCGAAATGCAGGCCATTGAACCACGAATCAACGAGGAGATTTTCGCAATTCTCGGGGTCGAAAATTCGGTGCGCAGCCGGACAAGTTTTGGCGGCACGGCGCCCAAAAACGTCGAGGCGCAAGCTGAACTCTGGCTGAGGCGACTGAAGAAATAAGCAAGGCCCAGCGCCCAGCAAACCGGAGCTCTCCTCGGATATCCCATGGGTTGGAGAAAGCAGCCGCCACTTTTTCCTAGGAATGTTTGATGATCGCCCGGCAATGGTGACTGAGGTGCTTGACGTGACGCAGCAGGCAAGCATGAATTTTGGCGTGATCAGGAATGTCTTGCCCGCAAAAGCGAAAAGCGTCGTCGTGACATGCATGCTGCTGGGCTAGGGCGCCCGCGCTCCCCAGCAGCGAAAACAAAAGCGCGGCGGATGTTAACTTGGCGACAGTCTTCATTTGTTCTGTATCCCAAAGCGCCTTGTTCAAAGCGGGTTGATGTCGAGGCGCAGCTGGCTTGGGAACCACACTATTGTCAAGCCCGCCCTTGGCAAGCATCTCACATGCTCACGCCCGCCCTACTGCGGCTTTCCAGTTGACTTAGGCGGCCCAGACGCATTTGGTGAAAAGCTGGCGTCCGCCGTCGGGGTCTGTGAACCACCTTCGACCTAGCCTCGGCGTTCTTGCGAAGGGCGCTCCTTCTGGGACTTTTTCGTGAAACCACCTTCCTCGAAAATTGGCGCGCTCGTTCTGCTCCCTATTCTCGCCCTCACGCTTGCTTCTTGCGGCCGGCGGGGACCGCTCGAACTGCCGCCCAGCACACCTACCCCGTCGAGCGCGCCAGCCAGTGAAGCCCAAGGGCCTGGGCAACCGCCGGGCGCTGTGCCACAAGCCCCGCCCCCCCGGAGACCATTCCCGCTCGATCCGCTGCTGTGATCGCTCATGCACCATTTCGCAACCAAGAACGGCGTGTTGCATGCCGAAGATGTCAATCTCGCCAAGCTGGCGGAAGCGGTTGGCACCCCATTTTATTGCTATTCAGCGGCGACGCTCGCCCGCCACTATGAGGTGTTCGATAGAGCTTTTGCCGGCCTGCCACATCTGATTTGCTACGCGGTGAAAGCCAATTCCAACCAGGCAGTTCTGAAGACTTTGGCACGGCTTGGCGCCGGCATGGACGTTGTGTCGGGAGGGGAACTCCGCCGTGCTCTTGCGGTTGGCGTCGCGCCCGAAAAAATCACCTTCTCCGGCGTCGGCAAAACACAGGCGGAAATGGCCTTTGCGCTCGATCACAAGATTCTTTGTTTCAACGTCGAATCGGAGCCGGAACTCGCGCTTTTATCGCAAGTCGCTGTGAGCCAAGGCCGCGTGGCGCGCATTGCGCTCAGAGTCAATCCGGATGTCGATGCCAAAACCCATGCCAAGATTGCGACCGGCAAGGCGGAGAACAAATTCGGTATCCCGCTTGGCCGAGCTCACGAGGTCTATGCGCAAGCGGCACGCCTGCCAGGAATTGAAGTTACCGGAGTCGATATTCACATCGGCTCACAGATCACCGATCTTGCTCCTTTTGATGCCGCGTTCGGTTTGATCGCCGACTTCGTGTACGCACTGCGCGCCGACGGCTACACCCTCGACCATGTCGATCTCGGCGGCGGTCTCGGCATCCCCTACGCTTCCTGGGAAGATCCCGAAAGTTATCATCCGGAGCGATATGCGGAAATCGTCAGGGCCAGGCTCTCCTCCCTCGGCTGTCGGCTGATCCTCGAGCCGGGACGGCTCATCGCGGGCAATGCCGGCATTCTCGTGACAAGCGTCCTCTTCGTGAAGCGGGGGAAGGCGAAAACCTTTGTCATTATCGACGCAGCCATGAATGATTTGGTGCGCCCGACGCTTTACGACGCCCATCACGAGATCCTTTTTGTCGAAACGGCATGGCCTAAGCCAGAAATTGTCGCCGATGTCGTGGGTCCCGTCTGCGAAACCGGCGATTATCTCGCACTTTCCCGGAAAATGACCGAGCCTTCGCCTGGCGACCTTTTGGCGATCATGTCTGCCGGCGCCTATGGCGCAGTGCAGGCCGGAACCTATAATTCTCGGCTGCTGGTGCCGGAGGTGCTCGTAAACGGCAGCCAATATGCCATTATACGTCCGCGCGGAACTTACGAGGAATTGATCGGGCTCGACAAGATTCCGGCGTGGTTGAGCTAGAAAGTCGGGCCGCGCATCTAGCGCTTGTCGAGGATCGTGCTAGCTTCCCGCCTTGCAGGGCTGCAATAGCCACGATTGGGACATGATCCGCGGAAAAGTTGCGGATTTACTCGAAGCGGATCCTGCGGCAGCCCCGTCGTAGTTTATGTGGAGTGACCCATCGAGTCATGACCGCCTCGGTCTACAAGGCCCTGGTTTCGAGGAGACCATCTTGCTGAAACTGGGACGCCCCAAACCCATGCGTCCAGACAGTTCGCCGGCAAACCGCGCGAGTGCGAACCCGCGTCTCCAGCGGCTCGTGGCAAGGGCGTGGGCCATCCTCCTCTTCGAGAGGATCTGGCGTATTGTGCTGCCACCGCTTGTCGTGGCTGGCATTTTTGTTTGCGTCTCCTGGACCGGCCTCTGGCTCGACGCGCCACATTGGGCTCGGGGCCTTGGTGTTTTCGCGCTGGCGTCCGGCCTGTTTATCGTCCTGTTGCCACTCCGCCGCTTCCGTTTCCCCTCCCGCAAGGAGGCGCTCGAGCGGATCGATCGGGTCTCAGGCCTTGCATCCCACCCTGCCGCAGTGATCGAGGACCGGCTCGGCAATGGCACCCAGGATCCCGCGACCTTGGCCCTGTGGAACCTGCATCGCCGCCGCGCCGAAGAAGCGGTAGCTTTGCTGCGCACCGGCGGCCCATCGCCCCGCATTGTCGATCTTGACCGTTACGCCTTGCGGGCGAGCGTTCTTGTTGCGCTGGTTGCGACAGGTTTTGTCGCCGGGCCGGAAAGATATGCACGTATCGCCGCGGCTTTCGACTGGCGGTTCGACGCCTTGCAGAGCAAGGGCTATCGAGTCGACGCCTGGATCGACCCGCCTGCTTACACTGGCAAACCGCCGCTGGTGCTTAACCTCGGCGGCCGTCATAGCTTCATCACCCGCGATGACCCGCAACACATCGAGGCGCCGAGCAATTCGACCGTCGTCATTCACGCGCCGGGCGGCGGGGTCAATGTGGATGTCCAAGGCGCACTCGCGGAAGCCGCCAAGGACAAAGCCTCTTCCGCACAAAATGGCCAGGCGGCCAGCAAAGCTATCAGCGGCGCGCAAGGTGCCGATGGCGAAATCCGGCTTCTCCTGCGCGGCGATGCAACGCTGTCTCTTGCCCGCTCGGGAACGCCGCTCGGCACCTTCGATATCCATGCGATCTCGGATGAGCCGCCAACGATCGCGCTGACCGCCGCCCCTAAGTTCAACGCGCGCGGATCGATGACGCTGAAATATAGCGTCGCCGACGATTATGGCGTCACCGGCGCCGAAGCGGCTTTCGCCAAACCGGTGCTGCCAGGCGGACACCCCGCGCAACGCTCACTCGTCGATCCGCCGAAAATGGAGCTTCAGCTGCCCCCCGCGCCGGATCTTAGCGGCGAAGCCGAGACGACTGCTGATCTTTCCGAGCACCCTTGGGCAGGTACGCGAGTTGAAATGACGCTGATTGCCCGCGACGAAGGCGGCAATGAAGGCAAAAGCGAACCGGTCGAAATTACATTGCCGCAAAAGCCATTCGCCAACCCTCTCGCACGCGCGCTTGCCGAACAGCGCCGCAACCTCATTCTGGCACCCGATGATCGGGCGCAAGTGGCAAATGCGCTCGACGCTTTGATGATCGCGCCAGATGTTTTCGATACGAACGCCGGGGTTTACCTAGGCTTGCGGGTTGCCTTCGACCAGCTTAACGCGGCGCGGAGCGACAGCGATCTTATCGAAGTCGCCGATTATCTTTGGCAAATGGCGCTGCGCATCGAGAATGGCGATCTCTCCGAAGCGGAACGGGATTTACGGGCCGCCGAACAACAATTGCGGGATGCTTTGCAGCGCAACGCGCCAGAAGATGAAATCCGCAAGCTCAGCGAAAAGCTGCGTGCCGCATTGGATAAGTTTCTGCAAGAATTGGCCGCGCAAGAGAGGGATGAAAAGGGCGAGCAAAATTCCGCCGCGCTCGATGGCAACAGCCGCACGATCACGCCAAAGGACCTGCAATCCCTGCTCGATAAGATGCAGGACATGCTTCGTTCAGGTGACAGCGCGAACGCCCAAAAGATGCTGGAGCAATTGCAGGGTATCCTCGAAAATCTGCGAGTCGCCAAGCCGCACAAGGCCGATCCTCGGGCCCAAGCGATGAGTCGCGCGCTCGACGAACTCGGCCGATTGAGTGAGGACCAGCAGGATTTGCGCGACGAGACCTATAAGGGCGGTCAGGCGGAGCGGCACCAGCAACGTGAACAGCGCGGCCAGTTGGGCTTGCCGAATGAACCAACGCTGGAAGATTTTTTTGGCCAGAACGGCGGCGGGGATGGCACCGACGGCGATCCCGGCAAAAACGAGAGCGGAAAAGGCGCCAATCCCAAGGCTGGCAAAGCGCCCCAGGCCGGGGAAAACGGTGGCCTAGCCAGACGTCAACAAGCGCTCCGCGAGCGGCTTGAAAATCTGCAGAAGCGCCTGGACGAGGCGGGAGCCGACCCCAGCGACCTTGATGGTGCCCACAACGCAATGCGCGAAGCAGAGAATGATCTCGGTCAAGGCCCTGGTAGCTCCCGTGATGCCGTGGATGCACAAGGTCGCGCCGTCGAGGCTTTGCGCGACGGCGCGCAAAAGCTTGCCGAATCCATGCGCGGCGAGGCGGGCGATGGTTCAGCCGCGGAGAGCGAGGGAGAAGGTCAGGGCGCGCAGGGCCGGTTTGGCGAAGGTGGCGATGCCGATCCTCTGGGTCGTCCCGCGGGCAGAGAACGGGCGTTTGACCCGGCTGCGCGATTTGATCCAATGGGCGTTCCGGCGGCGGAGCGTGCCCGGCGGGTGCTCGAGGAACTCCGCCGCAGGCTCTCCGACCCCGCGCGGCCGCGCGAGGAAATGGACTATTTGGAACGGCTATTGCGCCGCTATTGAACGGCATCGCGTGCCAAGGATCGCCCAGGATGAATTCCGCAAGTAATCTTATTATTGCAATCGGTATTGGCGCGGTGACCGTCGTATTGGTGCTGGGCATCATCAACATGCTGCGGGGAGGCAGCCCGGACAGGTCGCAAACTTTGATGCGATGGCGTATTGGTTTGCAGTTTGCCGTTATAGTAATCATGTTGGGTGTCTTATGGTTTCGCAGCTAAACTTCCCAGCTAAACATTGATGTGGAGCACTATGGTTGTCCTGAGCAGAATCTACACAAGGACAGGCGATGACGGCTCGACTGCGCTCGGTACGGGTGAACGGCGCGCCAAATGTGATCTCCGGATCGAAGCCTATGGCACGATCGACGAAGCCAATTCGGCGATCGGGCTCGCCCGCGTCACAACTGCGACAGATCCCTACTGCGCAAGGGTCGATGCAATGTTGCTCTGCATTCAAAATGATCTGTTCGATCTCGGCGCCGATCTTTGCGTGCCGATGAATGCGAGCGCCGATTCGGAATCCCTGCGCATCGTCCAGTCGCAGGTCGAACGGCTCGAACGCAAGATCGATGAACTCAACGCGGAACTTGCACCTTTGCGTTCTTTTGTCCTTCCAGGCGGCTCGCCAGCGGCTGCCGCCTTGCACCTCGCCCGCACCGTGACGCGGCGAGCCGAGCGGCTGCTCGTTGCATTGGCCCGCACTCAAGGGGAAGTCGTCGGCGGCCCGGCGCTAAAATATATCAACCGGCTTTCCGATTTCCTCTTCGTTGCCGCTCGCTACGTGAACCAAAAGGGCGAAGCTGACATTTTATGGGTGCCTGGCCAGAACCGTTGACGCCCAGCGCTTGATCACACACATTGGTGACCGTGGGGCGAGGCCTTGAATACTCGGCGCGCGAAACCGGACCAAAAGTTTTCTTCGAAACATTTGGTGCGATCGGCGCCTGAAGCTGCCCACAGCCGTGCGTTGACTTGCCAGGAGCGGACCTGTACCTAAGCGCACGCTGGGCGATCCCCTCTCTCGTTAGAGTTTTCCCATGAAAATTCTGGTGCCCGTGAAACGGGTCGTCGATTTCAATGTCAAGATCAGAGTGAAGCCCGACGGTTCCGGCGTCGATCTTGCCAACGTCAAAATGTCGATGAACCCTTTCGACGAAATCGCCGTCGAGGAGGCGTTGCGCCTCAAGGAAGCGGGCAACGCCGAGGAAATCATCGTTGTGTCGATCGGGCCAGCCCAAGCCACCGAGACCATCAGAAGCGCGCTCTCGATGGGTGCCGATCGCGGCATCCATATCATGGCTGAGCAGCCCGTCGAGCCACTCGCCGTCGCCAAGCTTCTGAAAGCGGTTGCTCTCGCCGAAGAGCCCGGACTCATTATCCTGGGCAAGCAGGCAATCGACGATGATTGCAACCAGACGGGGCAGATGCTTGCAGCACTCTTGGGCTGGGGCCAGGGCACTTTTGCCTCAAAAGTCGTCATTGGCGAAGGCGAGGTGAGTGTGACCCGCGAGGTGGATGGTGGGCTGCAAACCGTCAGCCTCAAGCTCCCAGCCGTCGTCACAACCGATTTGCGCCTCAACGAACCGCGTTATGCCTCGCTGCCCAACATCATGAAAGCCAAGAAGAAACCGATCGACCCGAAGACTCCCGCCGATTTCGGCGTCGACATCGCGCCGCGTCTCAAGGTTTTAAGCACCGCCGCGCCGCCCATCCGAAAGGCAGGGATCAAGGTCGCCTCCGTCGCCGAACTTGTCGCAAAACTCAAGGATGAAGCTGGAGTTATCTGATGGCGGTCTTGCTCCTGGCCGAAATCTCGAGCGGCACGTTAAACGAAGCGACCGCGAAGGCCCTCACCGCGGCCAAGGCGCTTCGGGAGCCGGTCCACATCCTTGTCGCGGGACATGGCGTCGAAGCAGTGGCGCAGGCCGCTGCCAGCCTCGACGGCACCGAAAAAGTGCTGCTGGCGGACGACCCGCGCTATGATCACCAATTGGCCGAACCCCTCGCGGCTCTTGTTGTCCAGCTTGCGGGCAGTTATTCGACGCTTTTGGCCGCCGCAACCTCAACCGGCAAGAATGTCATGCCAAGGGTTGCGGCCCTGCTCGACGTGATGCAAATTTCGGAGATCATCCGGGTGAAGGCGCCCGATACCTTTGAGCGTCCGATCTATGCCGGAAATGCAATCGAGACAGTGCAATCGACCGACACGAAGAGGGTTATTACGGTGCGGACGGCCACGTTTGCGCCTGCCACTAAGGGTCAGCAAGCAGCAATCGAAAAGATCACTGCCGCCGCCACCCCCGAGGTCTCGCGATTTGTGGACGAGACGCTCGTCAAATCTGAGCGGCCCGAGCTCGGCGCTGCCAGAATCGTCATATCCGGCGGCCGCGGCCTACAGAGTGCGGACAATTTCAAGACGCTTGTCGAGCCTATCGCTGACAAGCTTGGTGCAGCGATGGGCGCATCGCGTGCGGCAGTAGACGCTGGCTACGCACCAAATGATTGGCAAGTCGGCCAAACAGGCAAGGTCGTTGCGCCCGATCTCTACATCGCCGTCGGCATCTCCGGCGCGATCCAGCATCTTGCTGGAATGAAGGACGCAAAGGTTATCGTCGCCATCAACAAGGATGAGGAGGCCCCGATTTTCCAAATCGCGGACTACGGCGTCGTAGGCGATCTGTTCGTCATTCTGCCAGCGCTGAACGAGGAGCTTGCGAAGCTCGGCCGCTGACCATGTCCCGGACAGGCAGGCTGCATTTCTGGAAGAAGAAGCTGCAAGGCCCAGGAATTCGCGCAAATTCGCACGCGGACACGTTCAAACGTCGGCTGCGGCGGGATTCGGGCGCCTCGTTGGGGCCTTTTGGCGCATGACCCAAGCGGGCTTTGAAGTTCCTCCAGTCCAGTGGATATGTTTCTTTCTTTGGTCTAAAAAGTCGGGCCGGTTCGCGCGACTACTCGCAGCGAAATTCGCCTGGAATCACTCCAGCCGGGTCTTCCTGCCTGCTCTCCATCGTGGACAAACAAAATGGAAATAAGAAAAATGGGCGTGATCGGGGCTGGCCAAATGGGCACGGGGATTGCCCAAGTCTGTGCCTTGGCCGGTATCGACGTCGTTCTCAACGATGTTTCGGAAGCGCGCATCAATGCCGGTCTTGCCACCATCGCGGGGAACCTCGCGCGCCAAGTCGACCGCAAGCAGATCGAACCATCGGTGCGCGAAGCAGCGCTGAACCGGATCAGCCCCGCGGTGGACTATGACGCCTTTGGTGATTGCGATCTCGTCATCGAAGCCGCCACGGAAAACGAGGAGATCAAACGGAAGATTTTCTCCAAGCTCTGCCCCTCGCTCAAGCCATCGGCGATTTTAGCGACGAATACCTCGTCAATCTCAATCACCCGGCTTGCCTCGGTCACCGACCGGCCGGAAAAATTCATCGGGATTCATTTCATGAATCCGGTCCCGCGTATGCAGCTGGTCGAATTGATCCGCGGCATCGTGACCGAAAACACGACATTCGAAGCCGCCAAAGCATTGATCGCCCGTCTCGGCAAAACTTTTACCGTCTCCGAGGATTTTCCCGCCTTCATCGTCAATCGTATTCTGCTGCCGATGATCAACGAAGCCATTTACACGCTTTACGAGGGCGTCGGATCGGTGGAATCGATCGATACCGCCATGCGGCTCGGCGCGAACCACCCCATGGGACCCTTGCAGCTTGCGGATTTTATCGGCCTCGACACCGTTTTGTCGGTCATGCAAGTGCTGCACGATGGCCTAGCTGACCCGAAATACCGCCCCTGTCCCCTGCTCGTGAAATATGTCGAAGCGGGTTGGTTGGGGCGCAAGACGCAGCGCGGATTTTACGATTATCGCAGCGGCACGCCAATTCCGACCCGGTAAATTCTCGGTGCGGAACCCGCCATTTCAATGATTTTCACACGGCTGTCATCGCCCACTGTCGCAATGGCGGGGGACTAGCGTTCGATTCGGAGTGGATATATGAACTTCGGGTCGACATAGGACGAGGCTGCGGCGTTGCCGCCCGCTGGCAACGCGCTAAGCGAGGTAGCTGATGTGACGGTTCATTCCCACCCCAGAGTCTCCCCGGAGGCCTGTCCAGCGCTTGTGCTCAACGCCGATTTCCGGCCATTGAGCTACTATCCCCTGTCGCTCTGGTCATGGCAGGACTCGATCAAGGCGGTGTTTCTCGACCGGGTGAACATCGTTTCCAATTACGATAAGACGGTCCGAAGTCCGAGCTTCGAGATCCGCCTGCCTTCGGTGGTTTCGCTCAAAAGCTATATAAAACCATCCCGCCATCCCGCCTTCACCCGCTTCAACGTTTTCCTCCGCGACCGTTTCAGCTGCCAATATTGCGGCTCCCGCGAGGACCTGACTTTCGATCACGTCATCCCGCGTTCGAAGGGCGGCACGACGACCTGGAAGAACGTGGTCGCCGCGTGTTCCAGCTGCAATTTACGCAAGAGCGATCTCCTGCCCGCGGAAGCCCGCATGTGGCCGGAGCGCACGCCCTTTCAGCCAACCGTCAATGATTTGCACCAGAACGGCCGACAGTTTCCGCCCAACTATTTGCACGAAAGCTGGATGGATTATCTTTACTGGGATTCGGTGCTGGAGCCGTAGGCACCTTTGTGCCCCCGCAAGACACTCAGCCTAGCTCGGCGGCAAGTCTGCGCATGAACGCGATGCCAGCCGCGATTTGGGCGATTTCGATATATTCGTCTGGCTGGTGAGCCTGGTCGATCGAGCCAGGGCCGCAGACAATCGTCGGCACGCTGGCCGATTGGAACTGGCCCGCTTCGGATGCGAAGGGCACGGTGATTGTCCGATTTGATTGCGCGAGCTTCAAAGCCAGAGTCTCGGCGGCCGAGCCGCTTTCCGGCTTAAGACCTGGCACCTCGACCTCGGTTACCATTTCGATCGAGGCTTTCTTGATGTAGCGCGTGAGCCTCGGAGTAGCGACGCGAGCAGCATAATCCTCAAGATGGCGAAGTGCGAGATTCTGCGCAACGCCAGGGAGCGAGCGGAACTCCCACTGGAACACGCAAAGCTTGGCCATGATGTTGCGCGCCGTGCCGCCATGAATCGTGCCGACATGAATGGTCGAGGCCGGCGGGTCGAAGCGGCCAGATGGATCCCCTTCCGCCGCAAGCTCACCGCCAAACCGATAAAGCGCAGTCACAAGATCGCAGGCTGTCTCGATCGCGCTTGCGCCGAGACTTGGCTTGGAGGAATGCGCCGCATGGCCGTGCACGAGGGTGGAGTAGGTTGCCACGCCCTTGTGCGCATCGGCCACCTGCATCAGCGTCGGCTCGCCAACGAAGGCAGCGGAAGGGCGCGGCAGATCGGCGCCGAACCGGGCGATCGCATCCAGCGGGCCGCAGCACGTCGTTTCCTCGTCATAGCTTAAAAGAATGTGGACCGGACGCGACAGGCGCGCGCTCTGAAATTCCGGAATCATCGAAAGGCAGATGGCATCGAACCCTTTCATATCGCAGGTGCCGCGGCCATACACGCGGCCAGCTTCCCGGCGCAGCTTGAACGGGTCGCTGGTCCAAGACTGCCCTTCGACGGGGACGACATCAGTGTGGCCGGAGAGGAGAATTCCGCCGCCGCGGGGCGGCCCAATGGTGGTGAAAATCGCGGCTTTGTCGCCAACCGCATTAGGAATTTTCACATAGGCAACGCCGAGGGATTTCAAATATTCCTCGACAAAAGCGATGAGACCGAGATTGGATTTTGAACTGACAGTATCGAAGCCGATCAGACGCTCAAGCATGTCGAGCGTGGCGTCAAGCCTTGTGTCGGTGGTGCTCGCTAAGGCCATGAGCGGTGGGCTCACCCTTCCCCGGCCATGAGCGCTTCAAGGTGAACCGCTCATGGTTACGAATTCGTTGTCACCCGCGTGTCACCCCGCCGTCCAATGGAACAACACGGCCTCGGTTCCCCATGAGGGCCACGCAAGCCCCTGCGGCCGATCAGTTGAGAACCCGCCGCGCATAGGGGGAGTCGAGGGAAAAGACCGGGATCTCCGCATCGAAAACGTCGCCCTTCTCGTTAACCATGCGATAGCTGCCGGTCATGATCCCGGAAGGGGTCGTCATATTGGTTCCCGACGTATAGCGGAAGGTTTCGCCGGGGCGCAAAACCGGCTGCTCGCCAACAACGCCCGCACCCTTAACTTCCTCAAGCTTGCCATTGCCATCGGTGATCTTCCAGTGACGGGCGGTCAACTGCACCGTCATATTGCCCTTGTTGGCGATTTCAACGGTGTAAGCCCACCAGAACGAGGCCTCGTCGGCGTCGGAACGCTCAGGCACGAACTCGGGAAGAACGGTGATTTGGATGTCGTGAGTGACGGTGCTGTACATGGGCGTGATCTAGACACTGGGAGATTGAGAAAATCACTTTAGCACAGCCTTGTGCACAAGGAAAAGTGCCGGAGAGAGTTTCATCCGCTGGCCGCCGCAACCGCGGCCAGCGCGGCATCGAGGCTCCCGGCTGGCAAGGAAACAACTCGGGGGCCTTGCGTCCAAATCAGCAACATTCGCAGGGTTTTGTTGGGCGAGAGCGGCGCCAGGACGGCGCGATAGAGCGCCATTTGGGTAAGATAAGCCTCTGGCGTCCCGTCGAGCGCGCGAGGGGTGCCGGTTTTATAATCGGCCACTAGAACCTCGTTGCCATCTTCGCCAATGCGATCCACCTGCCCAGAGACGTCGATCATCCGTTGCCCGCAGGCAATTTTGCCGGCGACTACGACCTCGGCTCTTGAATCCGGCCCGAATAAACCGGCAAGGTCCGGCAGACTGATCACCTGCAGAACCTGGTCCACCAGCTTTTCGCGCGTTTCGCCGTCGAGATCGGCCGCCCGGGCGGCGAGATAGGCCAACGCCATGCCGCGCCGGTTCTGAACTTCAACGCCAGGCAAATATTGCAGCAGCAGATGGCTCAAACGTCCCAGCCGCAAGGCCTCCCGCCTCGCTTCCAGCAGTCCCTTGTTTTCGAAATGTCCATTCGGCGTCAGCACCTGTGAGGGCCTAACCCGTGGCGGCGCATTTGTCTCGCATGGCGCGCCGCGCCAGAGCCAGTCTGGCGGGACCGCCAGCGGGGGCACGGCCTCACCCTCTGGCAAAGCAGCGGCAGGAATGCCCGCTCCCGTCGAGACATGACGCAGAATTTCATCCTCACCCCCCCAGAACGCCGGCACCCTCTCAGCTTCCGCTCCATGGCCAAGCGCCGCCTCAATCATTTTGGCCCACGAGCCGGGATCGGGATCTCTCACACCCCGAAAGCCCGCGAGATAGAGACGTTCTTCAGCGCGCGTCAAAGCCACATAGAGAAGCCGCCTGTATTCATTTTTCGCCTCATCCCGGACATGGGCACGGGCCGCGGCAATCGCCTCGCAATCAAGATCCTTTTTTGGCGACCAGGCGATGGTCTCCTCGCCTGGCACATTTGTGCCGAGTGTAAAAATTTTCGGATCATGGTTCGGGGAGGGCACGCCATAGGTGTCCGGCAGGAACAGGATTTTTGCTTCAAGGCCCTTGGCCGCGTGGACAGTCATGACGCGCACCGCTTCCGCGCCGGTCTCCATGTCGCGCTTGATCGAATAGTCGATCCCGGCGACATCGGCGAGAAAGCCGGCGAGCGACGGGGCTGTGCCGCCTTCATACGTCAAGGCGAGGCTCAAGAATTCATCAAGCGCATCGCCGGCTTCCGGCCCCAGCCTCGCTTCGAGGGCGCGACGTCCGCCATCGGCGCCAAGAAGCGCCGCATAAAAAGCGAAAGGACCGCCGTTCGCCCACCCCCGCCAAAGCACGAGCTTTTTGAGGGCTTCAATATGCTTTGGCGCCTTGGAAACCCGAAGCGCATCGAACAGACTTCCCGGCCGGCGTGGCGCGAGTTGCAAGAGATCGTCGTCGTCAAGCCCGATGAGCGGCGATTTCAGCGCACAGGCGAGCGCCAGATCATCCTGTGGAAGCAGGCTCGCGCGCCCCGCCGCGATGAGATCCATGACGGCGATATGGTCCGTGAGCTGGAGCCTATCGGCCCCGGCGGTCGGAATGCCGTTCTTCTTCAAGGCCCGGATCACAGCCTCGAAAAAAGCCCCACGCTTACGAACAAGGATGAGAATATCGCCGGGGCGGACCGGCCGCCGCTGCAGCGTCCAACTGTCATGCACCCATTCGCCGGAGCACGGATCGGTAAGTTGCGCGATCTTCTGAGCGATACGCTGGGCAAGGAGATTGGCCGGATCTTGCTCGTCGAGAAGGTCGAGCGGCAGCGTCCATTCGCGGGGACTTTCATTAGGGGGCACGGCTACAAGCGGCCAAAGTTCAACAAGGCTCGGCAACTGATGCTTCACCGCTTGATGAGGCATCCAGACCTCCCCCTCCGCGAAGAGTCCAGCCTTGTGATCGGCGTGCTCAAACACTTTGTCGATCGCAGAGAGCACGCCCGGCGCAGAGCGGAACGAAAAGGTGAGTGGAACGTGCGCGAAGACTTGCCCGCCCGCCGAAAACCGGGATTCGAATTTCCGCCGCATATGATCAAACATCTGCGGCGCGGCGCCCTGAAAGGAAAAGATCGATTGCTTTTCGTCGCCGACCGCGAAAAAGGTGCGTGGACCACGGCTTTGCCCGTGCCCGACGGCAAAATCGCCGGTCAGCTCCTCGAGAATTCTCCACTGGGCCTCGCTCGTATCCTGGGCTTCGTCGACGAGGACATGGTCAATTCCGGAATCGAGCTTGTACAGCACCCAGCGCGCATCGGAACGCTCAAGCAAGCGCAAGGTCTTTTCGATGAGATCGTCAAAATCGAGAATTCCGCGCGCCGCTTTCTCCTTGCAATAGCACTCGAAAATGGCGTTCGCGACCTCGATCAGCGCGCCTGTGCGCTCCAAAGTGGCGGCGGCCTTGCGCTCGGCGCAGAGCCTGCCCAACCGATCCTGCTCGGCGCAAAGTTCAACCAAAACTTCTGGGTGGGCCAGGGCAAGACCATTGGTGAGGAGATTTTTGCGCGGATTGCCTTCTGCAGTGAAGAAAATAGAAAGATAGGCATCGAGGCAACCGTCAAGGCCGCCGCTTGACGCGACAGAACGATACGCCGAGAGGGCCTGCCGGAACGTGTCTGCATAAGCTCGATCAGTCTTTTTCCCTTGGTCAAGAAGCACCGCAAGGTCATTCCAGTGCTCGGGCGCAATGCCCGCCTCGGCCATGTCATGCTCGACATGTCCAACAGTACGGCCCTCGGCCAGACCCAAGGAGCGGCGCAAAATTTCGGCTGACACTTGCGGCGAATGTGCGCGCGAAATCGCCTTATCCTTCATCGCTTCTTTGATGAGATCATCAAAGGCGTCCGGTCCGCATTCGGCGGTGATACGCTGCATCGCGGCGCCGAGCACACCCTTGCCGGAATTGGCCTCGGCGAGGACCGCACGGCGGGCGCGCTCCAGCAATTCCGCTTGGCCCTGCTCGTCCGGCACCTCGAAACGTGCTGGAACATTGGCTTCGAACGGAAACAAATGCAGCAGCCGTTCACAGAAGGCATGGATCGTCTGGATCTTTAAGCCGCCCGGCGTCTCGAGCGTCCGCGCAAAAAGCCTGCGGGCCGCGCTCAAGCTGGCGCCGCCGGGCTTTGGCGCTCCCACCGCAACAATCTCTTGGCTCAGTTCATCGTCTGTGAGCTGTGTCCAGCGGGCGAGCTTATTGAACACACCCGATGCCATATTCGCGGCGGCCGCCTTGGTAAAAGTCAAACAAAGGATTTTCGATGGCGCAACGCCTTGCAGCAAGAGACGGATCACCCGGCTCGCGAGAACATGAGTTTTGCCAGACCCGGCATTGGCGGAAACCCAGACCGAATTTTTTGGATTTGAGGCTTCATGCTGCTTGGCAAGCGTTTGCGAGGGGATCTCGAAAGACGCCATTACGCGCTGCCCCCTTCGGCCTCGCCACCCCTGGACCATTCCTTGACCCGGGCAAGATGGTCATAAGCATTGTAGCGCTTGGCGAATTTCGGGAATGGACGGGGCGGATAGGCGGCCGCTGGATCACGGAACTGGGTCAGCATCGCGATGAGACCGCAAAAATGATCCTCCGCGACCTCCATAAAATCGGCATTGGCCTTGCTAAAAGAAAGAGGCTTTTCTTCGCCGCCTAGGAGTCCGCCAAGCTTCAAATAGAGCGCCTCGACCGATTTGACGGGGACGCCGAGATCGAAAGCGCCGCGCACGCACATGGCAGCTTCCAAGGTCAGCTGCGGCGCAAATCCCACGAGAACCTCATTGGAGCCGGGCGGCGTGCCGGTCTTATAATCGACGAGTGTCACCGTTCCGTCCCGATTCAACTCAATCCGGTCCGCGCGTGCGGTCAGTACAAAGGCAGAGCCATCGCCAAGAGAAATATCAAGTTTGCCTTCCATCTCAGTTTTGATCGACTTGATTCGGTCGCGACGGCTTGCTTCGAAGCCGAGATAGAAATCGCAGGTTCTTTCAACGAGCGGCCACATGAGCGCGGCAAAGCCCGCGTCTTGCACTTGCACGGCAAAGCCTTCGCACAACAAGGTGCGAAGGCTTTCACGCGCGTCCTGCGGCAGGGGTCCAGCGGGATAAGCTTTGGCAAAACGCTCCAGCGCCGCATGGACGACCCTGCCGAATTCAGCCCCTCCTGAAGTGCCCGCGAGAGGATCGAGTTCTTTCAGGCCGAGGATTTTCTCGGCATAGAGCGCATAGGGGTCGCGGCGCAGCGTCTCGATCTGGGTGACACTGAGACGCTTCGGGCGCAGCTCAATCAGCGGCCGCGGCAGCGGCCTTTCGATTGACGGGGCCGCCAGACCCGGGTGATCGATCTCGCGCGCGAGACGCAGATAAAAATCGCCGCGGTCGCGGCATGTCTCCCAGGCCTTGCCCCCAAGCGCCGCCATGCGCTGGAGAAACCGCGATGCCACCGACGGAGCATCGTCGCGCTTGCGGGCGCGGCTCAAAATGACTTTGCTCTTGCCCATGGCCTGTACGAAATCATGCGCCGTCTGACCAAGTTTGCGCTCGGGTGGCGTCAGCCCCAAAGCAGCGCGCATCGGCCGGTTGAGAAACGCATCGGTGCGCGCCTGCGGCGGCCAGATCGTCTCGTCGAGGCCACCAAGCAAGATGACATCGGCATCGATGAGCCGCGCTTCGAGAAGACCGAAAATCTGGAGCCTTGGATGTGCCGGCGTCTCTTTACGAAGAACGATCTCATTCGCTACAGCCGCAAAGAAGAGCCCATAAGACTCGGCATCGAAGCTCATATGAGTCGAAGGGATCTGCATCAAATCATCGAAGAGCGATTGGAGCGCCTCCCAATCATCGCCCTCGACCTCGTTGTCCTCGAGGCTCACGATCATCTCAATCGTGCTGCGATGCGCGGCAATCCACTGGTCCAAGCTGAATCTGCCACGCAGATTGAGAAGCGGCGTGAATTGGGTGCCGAGCCGAACCAGAAAATCGACCAGATCTTCCCATTCCGCTTCTGAAATCCGTCGCTTGGCCGGATGCGCGAAAGGGCTGCTCGCGTCCTCGCGCGCGCGCGCGATCAGGGCTGCAGGTTCGCCGACAATGGCCCCGGCGAGGGATGAGGCCGAGCAAGGCGAGCGCAGCAGGCCGATCTCGAGAAGCGCCGCGCGCGGCTCAATCTCCGCGTGGGAAAGCCCCAGCCGCAGCAACGGATGGTTCAAGAGTGCGGCAAGGTCCGCCGCCGACATCTTGCTCGCGGCGCAAGCCATGACGAGCCTTGCCAGAACTCCGATCGGCCGCGCCCCAAGAGGCTCACCTGCGGAATCATCGGCAATGACGCCCCAGCGCAGCAATTCCGCGCCAACGCGGCGCGCGAGTCTGCGGTCCGGAGTGACGAGCGCCGCCGTTTTGCCCGGCATCTCGAGCACTTCCCGCAGGGCGATGGCAAGAGCCAGAGCTTCCTCGCGCTCATCACGGGCCTCGATGAGGCTGACACCTTCCAACGCGGCCTCGAACTCGCTGGTTGCGAGGTTTTCCCGGAAGACGATCCATTCACCCGTCGAACCAGCTGGACGCAAAGCCTCCGAGACGAATCTGCTGCGCATGGCGAGATTCGGCGCAACCTCGCCGAGACTCACTACGTCTTCCCGCCGCACGTTCAGACTGCGAAGGAGGCGGCCGAGTGCGGCTTGCGGATGGGTGAACGACGCCTCGCCGTCCTGCTCGGTTCCCCCCGCGATGAGTGCGAAGGAGTCAGCGTCGAGATCCCGATCAAGACCCGGCAACACGATGGCGCCCCTCGGCGCGCGCGCAATGGCTGCAAGGAGGCGCGCCGTCGCGCGGTTCGATCCCGTGGAGCCGATTGCGATGACGGGCGCGGTTGTGGTGCGATCTTGCAGACGATGGCTTTGGGCCTCGATGAGCGCCACCTGCCGCCGCGCCTTGTCCACGAGCCCGCGCTCGGCTAGAATCTTCGGCCATTCCTTGATCGCGATGTTGAGAAAATCGAGGGTGATCCGCCAATAAGAGTCGAACTCCGGCAAGACCAGCGGATCGAGCCGGTTCCAGGCCACGTCCTCGATGATCAATTCGTCGATCAGGCTCGCGAGTTCGCCGGACAAATGCCAAGCGTCGGCGGGAGTCGCCGCGACAAGAAAAGACTCGCGCGTGTCGAACGCGTGTTTGCCTTGCGGGTTGACCGAGACGATCGCATGGCTCAAGGCCTGCGCCCACGCAAGGATAAGCTCGGCGAGCCGCATCCGCCGCTCGATCTCGCCCGCTGCCGGGAGACCCGGCCCAAAGGCGCCAAGTTCGAATTCCTCGACGAGAAGGCTCGTCTCGGTCTCCTCCAGCGCACCGAGCGGCAGAATGCGCGGCAACAACATCGAGGGGCGATCGATCGCGCGGGCGAGTTCATCGGCAAGCGCGCGGGCGGCGCGGCGGGTCGGCACATAGATGGTGGCGTTCGCGGTTTCGAGCGGCCTGAGATCTTTTGAAAATCCCGCGACGATGCCGCCTTCGAGAAGCGAATGGGCAAAGGTTTTCAGAAAGGGCGCGCCGGGCGCGATGGTGAAGACATTCGCTGCCTGCATGAAATGTCCGGCAAGAGCTTTGCGATTTCGAAGGCCAATCGAATCAGGCCTGCGCTGCTCATCTTACATGGCACGGCGCTTTTACCTAGATGGCTACATGACCAAACTGGTCCGCAGGAACCCCACCCGGTGAGACGATTGCTGGGCGGATGTTATGTTCTGGTGCTGCGAGAGAGGATTGAACTCTCGACCTCTCCCTTACCAAGGGAGTGCTCTGCCACTGAGCTACCGCAGCGTTTAGAGAGAATTTCAAAGTTCCCGGGCGCGGGCGTATGTCGCATAGGCCCGGTGGTTAGGCAAGGGGGAAGGGTTCCCGGTGGAGCAGAGCGTAGCTAAGCCTCGAAATCAAGACCGATGTCGAGCACCGGGGCGCTGTGCGTCAGCCAGCCGATCGAAATGAGATCGACGCCGGTGGCGGCGATCGCCGGTGCCGATGCCGGCGTCACCCGCCCAGAGGCTTCGGTGATCGCCCGGCCCGCGACAATTCCGACCGCCTCGGCAAGCATCTCCAAGCTCATATTATCAAGGAGCACCGCATCGGCGCCCTCAGCGAGCGCTTCGTTGAGCTGGTCTAAGCGGTCGACTTCGATTTCGATCTTGACGAGATGACCGGCTGCGGCGCGGGCGCGCTGCAAGGCCTGCCGGATGCCGCCCGCGATCGCGACATGATTGTCCTTGATAAGGATCGCATCGTCGAGGCCGAAGCGGTGATTGCCGCCGCCGCCCGCGCGCACCGCATATTTCTCGACGGTGCGAAGCCCCGGCGTCGTCTTGCGCGTGCAGACGATCTGCGCCTTGGTGCCTTGCACCGCCGCGACGATGGAGGCCGTGACGCTCGCGATGCCGCTCAAATGTCCGAGGAAATTGAGAGCCGTGCGCTCCGCTGTCAAAATACCCCCCGCTGGCCCCCTAACCTTGGCGATCACTTGGCCGGGCGCGAGGGCGACCCCGTCGTGCTCTTCGCCGTCAACCACGATCTTCGGATCGATGAGCTCGAAGGCGAGTTTTGCCAAATCGAGGCCGGCCAAAACTCCGCTTTGGCGCGCGACCAAGGCTGCGTGTGTCATCAGGCCAGAAGGAACAATCGCGTCTGTTGTGAGATCCCCCGCCCGGCCGAGATCTTCAAGGAGCGCGGCCCGAACCAGGGGCTCGATCAAGATCCGCCGCAAGGGCGTCGGAGTCGTCCCCACGCTCTTTACGCGACGCGCTGAGGGACGAGTTCGCGCGCGGCGGCGATTGCGTCTCCAAGGCACAAGGTGCTGCGCTGCGCCTCCGCGGCGCGCGCCGGAAAATCCGTGCGCGCATGAGCGCCACGGCTTTCACGTCGGCGCAGAGCGGCAATGACGATCATAAGACCGACAAGCGCCGGATCGCTCGCTTCCCCCTCGGCCTGCACGAGCGGCAGAAGATCTCCCGCAGCCGACGCCAAGCCATCGCCGTCCCGCAGAACGCCGACAGCATGGGAGAGAATTTTCCGGACCCCGGAGGGATTGGCCGGAAGCCGTGGCCCCGCTCCAGCATGGGCCTTGCGGCGGCGGCTCGGCAAAGTTCCCTTGAGGCTTTCGGCAACAAAACGGCCGCAGACGGCCGCCTCAAGGAGGGAGTTGCTGGCAAGGCGATTAGCGCCGTGAAGGCCCGTGCAGGCCGCCTCGCCGCAAGCCCAAAGGCCCTCGATCGAACTGCGCCCGGCGAGATCAACCGCGATGCCGCCCATATGATAATGCGCCGCCGGACGGATAGGGATGGGATCGGTGACGGGATCGATTCCAGCCGCCTGACAAAAGCCAGTGATCGCCGGAAAGCGACGCGGAAAATCAAGATTGGGGATGTTGCGCGCGTCGAGAAAAACCCGGTGTCCCGCCGCCAAGTGCCGCCAGACGGCGCGTGCCACCACATCGCGCGGCGCAAGTTCGGCGCCGGGCATGCCGGCCATGAAGCGATCGCCGGTCTCATCAATGAGAATGGCGCCTTCGCCTCGCACAGTTTCGCTGATGAGCTTCAACGGGAACGAGAGGCTGTCGAGCGCGGTCGGATGAAACTGGACAAATTCGAGATCCGCCATCACCGCGCCAGCCCTGGCCGCAAGGGCGAGGCCTTCCCCCCAGGATCCGGCCGGATTGGTGCCATGCTGAAATAGGCCGCCAATGCCGCCGGTTGCGATGACGACGCGATTCGCCGCGAAAATCACCGGTCCCCGCTCAGTCTCGGCGAGGATCCCGGTCACCGCATTGTCTTCGACAAGTAGCCGGCGCGCCGTTGCGCGCTCGATCAAGGTGATCGAAGGCGTTTCGCGCACGAGACGCGTCAAGGCGCGCATGATCTCACGCCCGCTCGAGTCGCCGCCCGCGTGAACGATTCTATGGCGCGAATGGGCTGCCTCAAGGCCAAGGATGAGCCTGCCCTCCTCGTCCCTGTCGAATGGGACGCCCCGCCGGGTCAATTCGAGGATAGCCTCTGGAGCCGCGGCAAGGATCGCCCGCGCGACGGTCTCATCGCAAAGACCATCCCCTGCATCGAGCGTGTCCGCAAGATGCCGGGCAAGATCATCGTCGGGCCCAAGGCTCGCGGCGATCCCGCCCTGCGCCAGAACGCTCGAGGCTTCGAAGCCGAGCGGCGCCTTGCTCAAAAGGATGACGGGTTCCGGTGCGAGGGAGAGAGCTGCGGTGAGGCCCGCGAGGCCGCCGCCGATAATAACACAAGCCCCGGCCGAATCGCTAAGCTCCATCACTGCACCGCCAGCATGCGTTCGACGGCGCGCCGCGCGGGAATGGCGATTTCTGGATCGATCTTGACCTCATGTCGCATCGTTTCCAGCGCCCGTCGAATGTTGCGGAGCGTGATCCTTTTCATGTGCGGGCAGAGATTGCAGGGCCGGATGAATTCGAGTTCCGGATAATGGATCGCGACGTTGTCGCTCATCGAGCATTCGGTTAGGAGCACGACGCGGGCGGGCCGATTCTTGCTCACATAGGAGGACATGGCGGCGGTCGAACCCGAAAAATCCGCCTCCGCTACAACCTCCGGCGGACATTCCGGATGCGCCAAGACGATCACGCCCGGATAATCCTCTCGCAACTGCCGGACTTCGGTAGCGCTGAAACGCTCATGCACCTCGCAGTGACCGGACCAAGAGATGACCTTAACCTTTGTCTCGGCCGCAACATTGCGGGCCAGGAATTCATCCGGCAGCATGATGACGCGATCGACGCCAAGGGATTCGATCACGGCCCGCGCATTGCCGGAGGTGCAGCAAATATCCGACAAAGCTTTCACGGCGGCCGAAGTGTTCACATAGGTGACGATGGGAACGCCTGGATAGGTTTGCCGCAGCAGCCGCACATCCTCAGGCCGGATCGACTCGGCGAGCGAACAGCCAGCGCCGAGGTCCGGGATGAGGACGGTCTTCTCGGGGTTCAGCAATTTCGCCGTTTCAGCCATGAAATGAACGCCGGCAAGCACAATCACATCGGCGTCAGCGGTCATCGCTTCACGGGCGAGCGCGAGGCTGTCGCCGACAAAATCGGCAACGCAATGAAAAATCTCGGGCGTTTGATAATTATGCGCAAGAACGACCGCATTACGCGTCCGCTTCAGCGTCATGATGGCGTCAATGTCTTGCGCATGGACGGGCCATTCGATCGCCGGGATCGCGTGGCGCACCTTCTCGTAGAGGCTCTCCGCGAAAGGGGGGTTCGCACGGACGGTTTCCAAACCCGGCAACGCCATTTTCTTATACTCCGATAGAGCATTACGCCTACATATGCTGGTATTGAGTATAAGATTTGTCAAGCCCTTGAGATGGGCAATTTGGTCCCCGCTACTGCACGCTGGGTGAGGACTTCGCGGCGAAACCGGAAGAGCTTCGCCGGACGCCCCCCGGTATCCTGGCTGGTTTCCCCTGTTTCCTCAACAAGTTCCTGCTGTTCGATCAGACGGCGGAAATTCTGCTTATGCACGAGCCTCCCCGCCAAGGCCTCGACGCAACGTTGCAACTGAAGAAGGGTGAATGTTTCAGGCATTAATTCGAACACGACGGGATGATATTTAATTTTGGCCCTGAGCCGGGCGATGCCGGTCGCCAAAATCCTGCGATGATCGAGGATCATCGGTTGGCCCGTGCCGGGAAGCGGGCTCGCCGCGAAGTCTGGTGCAAGGCGTGCAGAAGCATTGCGAGCGGCCTCGACGATCAAGCCTGCTTCATAGAGCAATTCATAGCGCTGCAGCACGAGTTCCTCGTTCCAGGCGCGGCCTTCGCCGCCGAACGTCACTGCAATGCGCTGCTTGCGGTCGTGCCGTAGACTTGGATTTTGAGGCCGATCAGCCCAAGCCTGAAGCCGCGGCAAAAGCGTGGCTTCGATCATGGCCGGCGTGCCGGCGCGATGGTCTTCCCAAGGAAAGTAAGAATACCAGCTGCGCCAGCTCGCGTTTTGCTCGCCCGAGGTCGCTTGCTCGCGTGTCAGACCAAGATAGCTAATGGAAATCACGTGCTGTCCAGCGCCACCACGATCCCGGTCAGCGAAGGTATAAAGCTGCTCGACATAGCCAAGCGGAAGCCTGGTTTGCCGCTCGACCCAGGCGCGCAGCCCCGACTGCAGCGAGCGGTGAGCAAGTTCGAAAGGACCGGAGGGCAGAGCGGATTGATCCTGGATCGTCAACACGCGCGGATCGCCTGCGGTCACGGCGACCAGCACGGCGATGAGATCGGCCGCAATGGCATTGCGAGCAAGGTTTGGTGCGGCCGGTGCGCTCGCACCGGCAATGGCGATGTCGCGAAACGTGCCCATTATACGGCGCCGTTACCCCGTCCCAACCCGCATGAAGGAGAATTGTTGAAAGATACCGCGATCCTTTTGCAAATGGAATTCTTATTGGCGTCGAGCTGGCGCTCATCCATTGTTTTCAGCTCTGCGTTCTCTGTGCTTTGAGGTGCCTTCGCCAAAACCTTCCAAGCCAACCTGCCGCCATTCGCAAAAAATAGCCCGGCGGTTACTGTTCTCTCTCCTGGAATAAGCAAGGTTCACGCTGTCTCGACGGCCGTAAGCCCCTGCTGGCGCGTCTTATAGTCCTTATGAACCCCGCATATGACACAGGTAAAGCGATTGAAAGCAAAATTGCCGTGTTCGCCGTCGCAGGCCGCGTTCAGACAAATGGCGCAATAGCGGCGGGTCTCCCGTTTGCGGGCAAACGCGCTTTCGCAAATCCGGCACGGGACCCATTCGCCCGCTTCGATCAAATCCTTGTCGGTCATGGCGTGAATATGGGATGTCTAAAGGAAGGATTCCAGCGCCGAACCGCCGCGGAACGCACGGTGCTCAGCCGAGATCCAATTCGATCGCCGCGATCTCGTGACGCGGCCAGCACCAAGGCGCAACGTAGACGGCATCGCCGCGCCACGTCAGGGGTGCCGCCCATGGGTTTGAAGCAAGCCAGCTTCGTGCTGCCCGGGAAATGCGGCGCCGTTTGACGAAATCGATCGCCGCCCGTGCCTCCTCGAGGGTCGGCCGAACCTTCACTTCGACAAACGCCACTGTATCGCCACGCCTTGTGACAATGTCGATCTCCCCCTCTCTGATCTTGTAGCGGCGCGCCAGAATGCGATAGCCCTTAAGATATAAGAGGCCGACTGCGACTCGTTCGGCGAGAAGTCCAAGGCCATGCGCCTTTTTGCGCTTTCGAAGGCTCCCCTTCATCGCGCGCGCGTCGAAAGTTCAAGGGCCCGCGCATAGACTTTGCGGCGCGGCTGCCCGGTCTCGGCCGAAACCACGGTGGCTGCGTCCTTGACCGACAGCGCCTCCAAAGCCTTGCCGAGCCTGGCATCGACGTCCTCCTGCGCTGGCACCTGGGCGCCTGGCGGCCCGACGAGGACGACGATTTCACCCTTCGGCGGCCCCTCGATCGCAGCTAGGGATGCGAGGTCCGGCAAGAGACCGCGCCGGACTGTCTCGAAATGCTTGGTGAGTTCCCGCGCAATCGCCGCCTCCCTCGCACCCAGGACGGCAGATAAATCGCTCAACATCTCGGCGACCCGGCGCGTGGATTCGAAGAACACCAGAGTCCCCGGAATGGTGGAAAGCTCGGCGATTCGGCTGCGTCTGGCGGCGCTTTTCGGGGGTAAAAATCCCTCGAAGAAAAATCGGTCGGTGGGCAGGCCCGCCACCACCAAGGCAGCGAGAACGGCCGATGCACCCGGGACCGAAACCACTTCGATATTTTGGGCGAGGGCGTCGCTGACGAGTTTAAAGCCAGGATCGGAAATCAGCGGCGTGCCCGCGTCCGAGACCAAAGCCAGCGCGGCGCCATCGGCGAGGCGAGCGAGGAGATGTGGCCGCATTACCGCCGCGTTGTGCTCGTGGTAAGCGACAAGCGGGGTCGCAATCCCGTAATGAGCAAGCAACGTCTTGGTGACGCGGGTATCCTCGGCGATGATAGTGTCCGCCGCGGCGAGTGTCGCGAGCGCCCGGAACGAAATGTCGCCGAGATTGCCGATGGGCGTTGCAACGACATGAAGGCCTGGGCGGATGGGTTCGGCCTCGGCTCTGAGACCAAAGGCAGTAAAAGCGCCCGGGCCTTTTCCACTCTCAGCGCCCGTGGCGGCAACGCCCCCACGAGAACCGAGCCGCCCCGGTTGGTCCAATGTGTACCTCTTGCTCGCTGTCATGATTTCCAGCCCGGGAAAGGATCCAGCCTCTCGCAGCAAATCCATAGTTCTTTAAAAAGTCCGAATGTTCGATTTATAGAACGATGGCGCTTTTTTCGCAAGCCAGCGCCATCGCGAATACCGCTTCTATTGCCGTGGCTCTTATTTTATGACTGAAAAGGTGTGGGATTTCCATGCCATTCCCGATTGCTGCCCTTCGGCGCTTAAGCGGGGATTTGGAAAGATGCGAATTGGAGCTTCGCCCGAATGAGCCATTCCCAATGCACGAAAGGCTGGTGGCGGAAGGCTGAAAAGTCTCTCCGCGATTTCGGCGCCGGTGGCCTTGGCATCATAGCGGTTGCCGGCCTTTGCCTGTCTCTCGCGGCATGCAACTCAACGGACGGAATGTTCGGGCGCACTCCCGGGGATCTTGCCGCGTCGGCGCCGCAAGCACAAGTCGCACCTCCGGCGGACCGGAGCGAGCAGATCGGCTCGGGTCCCGCGCGTGTCGCGCTTATCGTTCCATTGACGCAAGCCTCAGGACCCAGCATCGTCGGGACCTCTTTGCGCAACGCCGCCGAGCTTGCCTATCTCGAGGCCGGCGGCAATGACGTGACCTTGCTTGTCAAGGACGATCGCTCCGACCCCGATGGTGCACGTGCAGCCGCCCAGGCCGCCATATCGGATGGTGCCGAGCTTATCATCGGTCCGCTGTTTGCTTCTAGCGTGCGCGAGGTCGGCAAGGTGGCGCGCGCCGGTGGCAAGCCGGTGATCGCCTTCTCGACCGATACGTCAACGGCCGGCCCGAACCTTTTTCTGCTCTCGTTTTTGATTGAAAACTATGTCGACCGGATCGTCGATTTCGCGGCATCCAAGGGCAAGAAGTCGATTGCGGCCCTCGTTCCAGAGAATGACTATGGCCGCGTCGCGGAAACCGAATTTCAGCAGGTGGCCGCGCGCGATAACATGAGGGTCATGGCGATCGAGCATTACGGGCCGCGCACAATGGCGGAGGCAGCGCAAAAGATCGCTGCGCTTCACGATCAAATCGATTCGCTGTTCATCCCCGACCAGGCTGATGCGATGCAGGCCATGTCGCAAGCCCTCACCGCGGCCGGGATCAACGGCAAGCAAGTTCAGATTCTCGGCACGGGTCTTTGGAACGACGCACGCGTTCTGAGGCTGCCGGCGCTGCAAGGAGCGTGGTTCGCGGCGCCCGAAAATGGCGGCTACAACGCCTTCGTCGAGCGTTACCGCGCCAAATATCACTCCGATCCGACCCGCATTGCGACACTTGCCTATGATGCCGTATCGCTCGCCGCGGCGCTCGCCCATACCCAAGGCTCGCAGCGCTATTCGCAAAATGTCCTGACAAACCGGTCCGGTTTCAATGGCGCCGACGGGGTCTTCCGTTTCCGTCCAGACGGCACCAATGAACGGGGGCTTTCGGTGCTCCAAATAGAGAACGGTGCCGCGGTGGCGATCAGCGAGGCGCCGCGTTCTTTCTCGACGACCGCTTCAGCCATTTGAACGTGACAGCGGCGGCGCTTGGCAAGCAAGGGCGAAATCGCAAATCGCGATCACCGCTCGCCTTCCGGGTCGGTCAAAGCAGGCTTGCCAACGTCGTGCTGCTGCGAAAACAGGGGTGCCGCCGCGCCGGACCGGCGGATGAGGTCGCGCACATCTGGTGTGAGCGCGAGATCGTCCCACGAGCCGCTAACATCGAATGCAAAGTCAGGAGCTTCCTTGCCTTGCGGCGCTGCGGCGACTGGCTTGGCGACGGCATGGAGATTGAGGCCGCGTTCCCCGAAATCCAAGCTGCCTCCGAAAGCGAGCCTGAGGCTGTGATTTTCGAGATTGCCATCCTCTATGCGAGCCACACCATCAACAAAGTGTAAACTGAGGCTTGCTTGATCAAAAGCGGTCCGGCCCCTATGGATGTCTGCAAGAAGCGTAAGCGGCGTTTTGTCGATCCGATGAAGAGCAGAGGTGAGATCGATTCCTCCGAGCTGCCCTTGAGCCACGTCGATTTTTGCCGTTCCCTCTAGGTTGTGCATGAGGTCGTTTACGCTCGCACCCCTGCTTTCGAGATTTGCCGTGCCGTCCAGCGATCCCGCAAACTCCGGCCAACCGAAAGCATCGAAGGATAAAGCCGCGAAATCGGCGGCGCCGGAGATTGCGCCCGCGGCCTGCATCCTGACGCCCTTGACGCCGAGATCAAATGTTGCGCGGCCCTTGATCGTGCCTTGATATGCCTTGGCTCCGGCAAGCGCCAGTTCCAGGCGCCCGCTGTTGCGCATCACCGAAAAAGCAGCATCCTCAATCTCGAAACGCGAGAAGACCATGTGCGCCGCCGAGATCCGCAAATCGAGATCGGCTGAGCCAAATTCCCTGAGGTCGAAGGGATCGCGATTCCATTGGCCGTCTCGCCCAGCAGCAGGCGGAAGGGCGGAAAAAAATGGCTGGAGTGAGAGCCGGTTCGTTGCCAACGTCCCAGAAAGAATGGGAACAGTCTCGCGCGTCTGAAATGCCAGGGTCCCTTCGTATTCATTCCCGTCGAACCGCAAATTCAGATCCGAGAGAACCGCGCTCTTCGCCGATATGGCGGCAGTGCACCCTGCTTCAAAATCGCTGAGCGGCCCAGGCAGCGGAATCCTATAACCCGCGTCTTCCAAAAGCGCCCGCAGGGATGGCGTCGCCGCATGAATGGCACCGTTAAATTGCCAATTCGGCATATCCACAACCCCGCCATCGAGGGATAGCGAAAGGGAGGGGCCATCGATTTTGAGGTTGAGGGGCGATTGCTGGCCCCGCAACAGCGCGGCCGGACTTGCCACCCAAGCGGCTATCACGGCGGTCTCTCCGTGGATTCGGGCCTCCCCTGTCAAGATCGCTGCAGCGCCGAGTTTATGCCAGTCCAGCATGACGTTCATGGCATCGATCGCTACATCCTCGGCAAGTCGCTTGCTCGCCACACGTGCACGGCCATCGACAATCGTTAAGGAGCCAAGCTGCGCTTCGTCGGCGAATGAGACCCCCTTGCTCGCAGGCGAAGCCTCCGCGGCACGGGAGATCACGCTGTCGGAATGTATCGGCTGGTGATCCAGATCGATGCGCATGTCCGGCTGCCCGAGAGTGGCGGACGTTATCTCGATCCGTCCAGCAAGAAGCGCCGAGAGCCGAACGTAGCCCTTAAGATAACGCGCGTCGATGCGCAGGGCGCCAGAGGGATCGGCGAAGCTGACGTCATCGATGCTGATGTGAGGGCGTGGTAAGACAACAAAGACCACATGGCCTTGCGAAAGCGTGGCAAGCCCTGTCTTGTGGTGGATCTGGTTTGCGATCTCCTCGCGCAAAGCCGCGTTTGAGAATGCCCAAGGGGCCGCGGCTGCGGCAATTGCGATAAGAACGATGACGCCTATGAGAACGGAAAATAGTCGCGGCAGACGTTTGCGGGGCGGCGGGGAGGGATCAGAAACGACCGGTGCCGGTTCGACCATGGCTTTCGGATGGCCCTCAACGGGGATTGCGCGACGCTAAAGCATGTTCACGGAAAAACGATCCTGATGCAATTCGAAGCATGGGATCTAGGACCAGAAATTTTTCCGCCTTCCCATGACGGACGAAACAGTTTCGGCCCAAAATTGGTTTGGTCTTCGACTATGTCACGATCAAGGCAGCGACAAGGGTCATACGCGGAAGAGAGCCCGCATCCTTGAGCCAAACCGCCGCGCGTTTGTACTGGACCCAACCGCCCTGCACCAACCGCGCGAGCGGGTTCAAATGCCGCCGCCGAGGATGCCCCTTTTCAAAGGCTTGACATTGGGCGCATCTGGAGCTCGGCGCGGTGCCGGCCGACGATCGGGCAAGCGGCGATCTCCAAAAGGGCGATCAGCCAGCGCAAGCCTAGGGTCCGTTTTGGTTTGCGGCTGGCCCTCCGCCGCCGCCCCAAACTCCGCCCGCAACAGCGTTTCAAGTTGCTCGAACCCAAAAGGCTTCTCGAGCACGGCGCGATTGGCGTGGCGAACTGGAAGACCCGATATGCTATGGCCCGTCGTAAAAATGAAAGGACAGGCGCGAGCAGCGAGAGCATCGGCAACGGCATCGATCCGCTGCAGGCCAAGATTGACGTCGAGGATTGCGCAATCGATTTGTTCGCGCGCGATCAACTCCAGGGCCGTGGAAACCTGTGCGGCGGAGCCGACCACATCGAAGCCGAGATCCGGCAGCATCCCCTCCAAGGCGAGCGTGATAAAAGGCTCATCCTCGACGATCAGGATCCGTTGTCTCGCGGGCAAAGCCTGGGGAGCGGCTGTCATTTTTCTACTGGACCACTGCTATTTTGAATACTTTGCCCTGGCTAGCAGACAAAGTCCAGAAATTAATCATTCATCAATGTTTCGATCGCGGTTCCCGTTGCCCGCTTGCAACAAGACCATGAGAGCTGCCACCGCGACAAAGATCCACGCCAGGATCAGAACCATTCCTCCGATCGGGGCCGCCATGGGAAAGAGCCTTGTTCCGGCGAATGCGCGCACCGAAAGATCGCCCCCGAACAACAGGCTGCCGCCTAGGAATAATGCCGCCGCACCAAGAAACCAGGTGCCGCGCTGCGGAACCGCCAAAGAGAGCCCGCAGACGGCAAGAGTCGCGAGCGCGTGCAGCAGCAAAAAATTGGAAGCCGTTTGCACTCTCGGGTCGGCGACCCCATGCGCTGCGGTGGCGGCCAAAATCACGCCACTTGCCCCCGTCAGTCCCGCCAATATGGCTGCGGTGCAGGCCCATCTCAGCAAAGCCCCAGATTTTTGGTTCATTCCGAACCTTCTTTTTCGCGGGTGATCGTCGGTAGAAGAGCAGAGACTTTAGCGCCGCAGCACTCATATTTATTCCATTTTATCGATTTTTCTTCCATTGTTAGGATGATGATTTGTTAGGATGATGATTGATTTTGGTCCATTCAAACCGGCGGGGAGACGTGCGATGCAGCCGCGACTCATTTGGTTGGCCGCCACATTGACGCTGGCGAGTGTCGCCGGAGGAACTTTCGCGCAAGAAAAGGGCACTTTGGAGCCCGTGGTGCTGCCACCGCTCGCCCACCCCGAGGATCCCTCTACGCCCGCGAAGCAATTGTTCGGCCGGCAAGTGGTCCCGGCAGCGTTGGCTGCACGCACAATCGGATTTTACTCACGCGGCTGTCTCGCCGGAGGCGAGGCGCTCCCGGTCAACGGCCCGGCCTGGCAGGTCATGCGGCTTTCGCGCAACCGAAATTGGGGCCATCCCGCGCTGCTCGCCTTCCTGGAGCGGTTCGCAAAAAAGGTACCGACCGTCAGCCACTGGCCTGGAATTCTTGTCGGGGATATGTCGCAGCCGCGCGGCGGCCCGATGCTCACCGGGCATGCATCGCATCAGATCGGGCTCGACGCCGACATCTGGCTGACACCCATGCCCAATCGTGAGCTCTCGCGCTTGGAACGCGAGGAAATGTCAGCCGCCAACATGGTGAGGGCCGACCGGCGCGACGTCGATCCGGCAAAATGGACGCCGGATCATCTCGCCGTTCTCAAAGCGGCCGCGCAAGACCCGGATGTGCAACGTATCTTCGTCAATGCCGCGATCAAGAAAGCGCTATGCAGGGACGCCAGGGGCGACCGGTCGTGGCTGAACAAGGTCCGCCCTTACTGGGGACATGACTATCATTTCCACGTGCGCCTCGCTTGTCCAGCAGGGGAAGACGCGTGCCGGGATCAAGATCCCGTCCCGCCTGGAGACGGCTGCGACGCCTCCCTTGCCTGGTGGTTCTCGGATGCAATTCTGCACCCGCAGCCAGGTCCAGAAAAGCCGAAGCCGTCCTTGACGATGGCGCAACTGCCTCCTGAATGTGAAAAGATTCTCACCGCCCGCTGATGAAGCGGAGCAAGGCAGCGGCTACTACGACCCTCCGGTATCGCTCGATTCGACGGGCGTCACTTTAAGGTGATGCAACTTCGTCTTGTGATGGACACTCGCGCTGCGGCCCATGACGATGGGTTCCTGCGGCTTGGCATGGTGAAGGTTCACTAGCCCCTGCCCATTCTTCGCGGCAAGTTTATCGCTCTTGCTGCTCTTATCCTTTTCACTCTTATTGCTATGCTTAGTAATACTTGCTGTTTTTCCTTTATCGTTCCCCCCGCCGTGGGAGACATTCCGGGCCATCGTGGCCCCTGTTGCAGCAAAGCTCAGAACGACCAGAATCCCAAGAACTCTACCAAATGCCATCACGTAACTCCAACAAACCAGAATGAACCACCATACGTTAATTTGCCCCTAACGCGGCGCGAGCCAAAACGTTGCTCCGAAACTCACCGTCCTGTCGGTTTATTTCTAACCAAAGCCCTATGCGATTAGGGTGAATGTTTTATTGACTCGGTGCGTTGACATGCATCATCTAGCGCGACTAACACGCACGTCAGGTGTCAAGCTGTGGCGCCGGAAGTCCGATCGGGCAAGTAACCCCGGTCCCGCCAAGGCCGCAATAGCCCTGCGGGTTTTTCGCGAGATATTGCTGGTGATAAGCTTCAGCATAATAAAACTTTGGCCGGTCACAGATTTCCGTGGTGATGACAGGGAAGCCGCGCGCTGACAGCACTTTCGAGAAGGCCGCTCTGCTTGCTTCGGCCGCGGCGCGCTGAGCGGCGTTCGTGACATAAATGGCCGAACGGTATTGAGTGCCGACGTCGTTGCCCTGCTGCATCCCTTGCGTCGGATCGTGGTTCTCCCAAAAAGTCTTTAAAAGGACCTCATAGGAAATTTTCTTGGGGTCAAAAGCCACCAGCACGACTTCGTTATGGCCGGTCGCCCCAGAGCAGACCTCCTCATAGGTGGGATTTGGAGTAAAGCCGCCCGCATATCCAACTGCGGTCACATGGATACCCTCGCCGAGCTGCCAGAATTTGCGCTCGGCGCCCCAGAAACATCCCATTCCAAACAAGGCGGTCTCGACGCCTGGCGGAAAGGGAGGCTGCAGCCTGTAGCCGTTGACGAAGTGAGTTTCGGCAGTCGCAATTGGCTGCGGCCGCCCGGCCAGAGCCTCATCAGGGGTCGGCAACGACAAGCGCTTGCGGGACAAAAACATGGTCCAGCTCCTTCGCAGCCCTAACAAACGTGCCAAACATGGGCCTTAGATCGCAGGCCCGCAAGACAGCGTGAAAAGCGCGGGGCGGTCACCGGCTGGAAAAACCGAATTTTGGCTCGGGTCTCGCGCCAAGCCGGATCGCGATCCCGCCGATGACGCCACTGACAAACCATGCGGGCAATTTAAGAATCTCAACCACAACTGGGTCCCAAATGAACGGATAAGCCCGGTGTTGGATAAAGTCGCGAGCCAACATGAATTTCGCGGGCGCCATCGCCGTAAGGCTGTCATCGAGAGATGTGACAAACAATGTTCCAGTCGAAACGGAGTGCGTTGCGTCAATAACGAGAATGACGAATGCGGTCGCAAGCAAGCAGAGGCCAAGAAAACGTAAAAGCATCCGAAACACGATAACCGCCAATAATTTCCGATCAACCAGCACCACGCAGCGCAGCTGCGACCGAATCCAATTGTACCGAACCCCGCCGCGACTTGCTTCGGAAGATGATCATCCAAACGCTCCTTGTTTCCCGTGAAATTGATGTCCCCGAGCTTGCTCTTGGCTAGGATCCCACGACAAATACTTGCGTTTGCAGGTCAATGAAGTTCCGATTGCGTTCGGGCGGACCAGCGCATATACATGCGGCTCTTCCCCTCTTGGATATCTTCTTGAGCTTTGCTGAAGCATCCGCGCATAAGGCGGGGTTTTCGGTTTCGAGCGCGAAACTCCATATTGAACGCAAAGGAGAAAACATATGAGCAATGCGCCGCTGATGCCCAAGGCCACTGCAGTTTGGCTCGTCGAGAATACTTCGCTTACCTTCGAACAAATCGCCAATTTTTGCAAGCTTCATCCGCTCGAGGTGAAGGGGATCGCGGACGGGGAGGTTGCTGCCGGAATCAAGGGCCACGATCCGATTACGTCCGGCCAATTGACCCGCGAGGAGATCGCGGCGGCGGAAGCGGATGAGAAGCATCAGCTGCAGCTTGCAGTCTCGAAGGTGCGGTTGCCGGAACCCAGCCGCAAGCGTGGCGCTCGCTACACTCCGCTGTCGCGGCGGCAGGACCGGCCGAATGCGATCCTCTGGTTGGTGCGCAATCATCCCGAGTTGAAGGATGCGCAGATCATGCGCCTTGCCGGCACCACAAAGACAACGCTGCAAGCGGTTCGCGACCGGACGCATTGGAATTCGGCGGCATTGACCCCGGTCGACCCGGTCTCGCTCGGGCTCTGTTCGCAAATGGACCTCGATTTGGAAGTTAACCGCGCTGCCAAGGATCGTCCGCCAGTTGAGGAAGATCGCGGGCAAACCCTCGTCCCAAGCGAAGTCACAACGCGGGAAGCCCATGAAGACGCGGCGACTGGAGCAGAGAAAGCCCAGCCGGAAGCCGACATTAATGTCGACTCCGTTTTTGCGAAGCTTCACGAGCTCAAGGCCAAGGAATAGCGTTTGTCTTAGGCGAAAACCCGCTCTTGAGGATCCATTCCGCCGTCACGCGAGGCTTACAATGGATTGTTAGGCCGAATCAGTCATCAAAAAGGGCAAACAGACGCGGCTGGCCCGCATGGTTTGAGAGATGACGATTTCGCCGGAGACAATGATGATGAAATGTAACGGACTTCGGGGATGGGCAATGCTCTCGGGCGGTGCTCTCGCCGTTGCGGTTGGGACGGCAAACGCGGCCGATCTCGCTCCGAGGCCGGGGCCAGCTTTTGGACCCGCTGTGCAAATGGCCGGTCCCGCTTACGGCTATTTCAACCCTGTCACTGATCCGAGATGCCGCATTGTTCCCATGCCGGAAATGCGCCTTTACGGCTTTGGCGAAACCGCGCGCTTTCGACCGACGGCGGTTTGCCAGTCACGCGGCCTTTATGAGGATTCCGTCGTGTTGCCATAATGGCGAGGGTTCCAGTCGACGCCCGCTTCCGCAGATCTCCCCAAATCCGGTAGTACGTTCGGGTCAAGAAACCGAACGCGCCATACGCTATCTCAAAATCGCGGAGTTCGATGCCTCCGCACTTTTCCGGCACGGTTCCGCGCCTCTGTTGAGCTCTCACCAGCCGGCGCGGGACCCTTCTTTCCGGACCGGCCGCCCTTCCCCCTGGGCGGCCGGAACTTTCCCAGCATGCGGGAACGACCATCCATTCCCAATCTTTCCTCGTATTGAGTCTTTTCGATGTTTCTGCCCGCTCGGTGGACAGTTCAAGAATACCTCGGGCCACGCCGAGCCTCAGCCAATGCGCGGGAAAGTTCCGCGGCAAGATCCGCTTTATCGGCCGGTCCTAGAAAGGCAGCGATCTCCACGGCCCTGCCTCGCGACACGAGGGCGAGCCGCTGGACGCCGAATTCTTCATCTTGTTCCCGCTCAAGCCGCACGAACGCTGGATTGAAGTGCCATTCTGCTCGCTCGCCGCTTGCGCTGACCTTGGCAAGGGAGAGTTCGAAGAAGCTGACTTCAACATCTTCGTAGGCGCGGGCAGCGCGGAAACTCGCTCGAAAAGCAAAATAAAGAATCGCTATATCGATCCCCGTGAAACCCGCGACCGGCCAAGCGCCGAGGAGAACAAAGGGCAGAGTCGAAAAAAAAATTGCGCCAGTAAAGATCCCCATGAGCAGGCGAAAATTGCGCCGGTTGAGGGAACGATGCGGCTTCAGCCGTGCCGAGAAAAGCCGCGAATCTTCTGGATCCACGCCCAAAATCTCACTGGCCATGTGATTTCCTCAACAAAAGGCCTTTCCCCTTGCTCTCGTACGCCAGAATTTTATACCGTGCGAAGAGGCAAAGGAAACATCATGATTAAACGGGCACGGAGCGGAATTTCCGCCAGGCTCAGGGCGCTTGGACGTGCGGACTTTAAGAACGGGAACGCCCAAACTCGAAGGGTTGAAACACGCCCAAACGGCATGCGGCGATCAATTTTTCCGGAACATGCTCTCAAACGGCATTTATGATTATGCAGGAAAAAATCGAGGGCCGCTCCCGCAAGGTGCGGGATCAGCGTCAAGTAAAGCCCACCCCGGCGACCGTCGCCGAAATCTTCCGCCGCTTCGAAGCCGGCGATCCGCATCCCAAGGGCGAGCTCGACCATGTCAATCCATTCACTCTCCTCGTCGCGGTCGTGCTCTCCGCACAGGCCACCGATGTGGGTGTCAATAAGGCAACCCGCGCGCTCTTCGCTGTTGCCGACAGCCCGGCAAAGCTGCTGGCGCTCGGCGAGGAAAAGCTTAGCGCGATGGTCAAGACGATCGGTCTTTACCGGACAAAGGCGAAGAACCTCATCGCCCTGTCAGCGCGCCTCATCAAGGATTTTGGCGGCGAGGTTCCAAAGAGCCGCGAGGCGCTCGAGTCGCTTCCCGGAGTTGGCCGCAAAACCGCCAACGTGGTCTTGAATATCGCCTTCGGCGTGCCGGTGATCGCCGTCGACACCCATATCTTCCGGGTCTCGAATCGAATTCCCTTGGCACTCGGCAAGACGCCCCTTGAAGTCGAACTCGGGCTCGAAAAGATCATTCCGGATGCGTTCAAACGCCATGCGCATCATTGGCTAATTCTGCATGGCCGCTATGTCTGCAAGGCGCGCCGCCCGGAATGCGAGCGATGCTTGATCTCGGACCTATGCCGCTGGCCCGAGAAGCTGGTGTGATTGGCTTACGACGGTCTGCCAGGGCGCGCACGCTCCTCAAGCCAAACGAAGCAGCGGTCCACCGCCATGGCGAGCAGCGCGACGACGGCCGCACCTTCCAAGACATAGGCCGGGTTCGATGCGGAAAGTCCCTCAATGATGGGCGAACCGAGCGATAAAGCGCCGGCAGCCGATGCAATGGCCGCGGTCCCTATATTGATGATGACCGCGTTGCGCAGACCCGCGAGTATGAATGGAAAGGCAAGCGGGAGCTCGATTTTCCAGAGGATCTGCTGTCGCGCGAAGCCCATCCCCATGGCCGCCTCGCGAACCGAACTGGGGACTGCGTGAAAGCCCGCCACCGTCGCCTCGATCACCGGAAAAATTGCATAAAGGGAGAGTGCCACCAAGGCGGGGGCCGCGCCATAGCCGAGCACGGGAATCATCAGTGCGAGAACCGCGACCGGCGGAAAAGTCTGGCCAATGGCGGCAACCGAACCGGCCATCGCAGAGAATTCGCGCCCGCTTTCGCGGGTGACGAAAATCCCAACCCCGATTCCAATCGCGCCGGCAGCAAGGCTGGAGATCGCGACAAGCCCGGCATGGGCGAGCATGAGTTCAAGAAAGCTCGCACGCGTGTAGATCGGACGCGGATCATCCGGAAAGAGCCAGCGCATGAGGGGCTCTGCCTTGGGCATCAGGAAGATCGCGGCAGACAACGAAAGCATCAGCCAGGGCCCCGGCCTGCGCCCCAAACGGATCAAGTTTGCAAGCCCTCCGCGATCAAATCGCATCACGCCTCGCGACAATGTCACTCAGGCGGATCTCGCCAAGCCTCGTCCCCCTCTCATCGGCAACGCAAAGCGCCGAGCGCTGGTGTGCCAGCATCAAGTTCAGAGCTTTTTTTAGACTGGCGTCCGCCCGGATTGTCAGGGTCTCGCGTGTCCTGCCATGTTTCGTGAGCTTACGGACCGGCACGAGATCGAGAAGACGGAGTTGCAAGGCTTCGCCCCCTAGGAAATCGCGCACGAATTCATCTGCGGGGTCACGGAGAATTGCGGCCGGTGTCCCCGACTGGATGAGCCGGCCGTGCTCCATGATCGCCATGCCGGTCGCAAGCCGCAATGCTTCGTCCATGTCATGGGTCACGAAGACGATCGTTTTGCCGCTGCGGGCATGAATACCGCGGAGTTCATCTTGTAAGGCCAATCGGCTCACCGGATCGAGCGACGCAAACGGCTCGTCCATCAAGATCACCCCGGGGTCCGCGGCGAGGGCGCGGGCAACACCGATTCGTTGCTGCTGTCCACCGGACAATTGCCTCGGGTAACGGCCAAGAAGGGTCGAATCGATATGCAGCAACGCAACGAGTTCATCGAGCCGCGCGGCGCATTTGGACGCGCTCCAATGAAGGAGCCGCGGCACTGCCAGAATGTTATCGGCCGCCGTCCAATGCGGAAAAAGACCTGGAGACTGGATGACGTAACCGATGCCACGCCGGAGAATTTCAGGTTCCGTCGCGCGAATGTCTTGGCCATCGATCTCGACGATCCCTGCGTCAGGGGCAATCATCGCATTGATCATGCGCAGCACCGTGGATTTGCCGCAGCCGGAAGGACCGGCAAGGACGAAGAACGCGCCGCTTTCGATCTTAAGCGAGAAATGGGAGACCGCCGGCACGCCGCCAAAATTCTTCGACACATCGCGCAGCTCGATCATGAATGTCTCCGCGCGAGGCCAAGCAGCACCGCAAAGATAAGGTTTGTCGCCAAAGCGAGGAGGATGACAGGGATAGCGCCCAAAAGGACGAGATCGAGCGCATATTGTCCAATCCCCTGAAAGATGAATGTGCCAAGCCCTCCCGCGCCGATCAATGCGGCGACGCTCGCAAGTCCGATCGCCTGGATTGTCAGGACCCGGAGCCCTGAAATGAGCGCTGGCAGGGCCAGCGGCAATTCGATTTCGATGAACATCCGGCGCGCACCAAACCCGATCGCGGTGGCCGCCTCCTTGACCTCGCTCGCGACTTCGCTCAATCCGGTATAAAAGCTGCGCACGAGCGGCAACAAGGAGTAAAGCGTCAAGGCCAGGATCGCAGGGGCAGGGCCAGTTCCATTAATCCCAAGCTCCCGAAGCATGGGCAGTGATTCGCTTAGTCTTGACATCGGCGCGATCAGCACGCCGAAGAGTGCGATGGAAGGAATCGTCTGCAATATGCCAAGGCCTGCGAAGACGAACCCCACCACGGCCGTCTTGCGCAAAACAATGAGGGTGAGCGGCACTCCAATGATGAGAGCAAGGAAAGTTGCCGCACAGACTAGGCCGAGATGACGCAAAAGCTCGGTCATGAAAACGTCTCTCTTGCTCGAAAATTCCCTGGCAAGCGAGAGGTGGTCGAGATTCCCTAAGGCACCCATAAGAAAAAAGCCCGCGCAAAAGAAGGCCCCGATGCACAGGCGGGCAGGAACACCGAAGTTCCCTTTTTGCACGGCATCGATGATTGCGAGGATCGCGACACCTGCCAAAATCCAGAATGTGGCGCCAAGCGAGGCGCGGGCGGCAGGTGGGCCGTCTTGAATGAGGAGCGCCGCGAAATCACCAGCGCCCTTGAGGCCTCCCCAAAGGATCAACGACGCCGCCAAGATCGTCGCGCAGGCTCGAAGCTTCTCACGAGAAGCAAAACTCAAAAAGCCGGCGGCCAAAAGCCCCGCCAGCGCCGCCGACATCTCAAAACCCGGCATTTGAAAAAATGAATACGCAACGCCCTTTGCGAGGCGGTTTGGCGCGAAATTCAAAAAGCCGCCAAGAAGAACTCCGGCAAAGCCAAAACAAAAAAGGATCAAAAGAACGCGGTCATGCACTTTTGGCATCAGGGGTCTTTCCGCGTTCGAGCCGAACTCTGCCGCGAAATTCTAGTGCAGCAATCCGTGCGCGCGAAGAAATTCTCGGGCGACGGCGCGAGGATCTTCACCTTCGACAGCAACTCTCTCATTTAGATCGCGGAGCGTCGCAAGGTCGAGTTTGGTGAATATAAGGTCAAGGATACCGCCAACCTCGGGATAGTTCGCGAGGGTTGCTTCCCGGATCACGGGGGCTGGGGCATAGATCGGCTCGGCGCGGCGCGTGTCTTCGAGCGCGCGCAGGTTGAGGGCTTTGAGCGCGCCATCGGTGGCGTAAGCCATCGCGGCGTTGACACCGGAGATTCCGTCCGCCGCTGCTTTCATCGTCGCCGACGTTTCGCCGCCAGCGAGAACCAGGAGCTGGCGAGCCTCGAGATGGAAGTCATAGCTCGCCTCGAAGGCGGGCAGGCCCGCGGCGCTCTCAACGAACTCCGCCGATGCGGCAAGTTTCACCTTATTTCCCTCCCGCACAAAACGCCCGAAATCTTCCATAGTATAAAGATTTCCCTTCCGCGCCAGCAACTCTGGGACCGCGATCACCCAGCTATTGTCGGCAGGAGCCGGAGTAAGCCAGACAAGACGGTTGAGATCATAATCGCTTCGCGCCGCCCGTGCGTAGCCGGCCGCCGCATCCCTCCAAACGGGATCGCCCTCTTCATGAAAGAAAAAAGCGGCATTGCCGGTATATTCCGGGCAAAGGTCGATCGCACCGGACAAAAGCGCTGTCCGCACTAAGGAGGTTGGCCCGATCTGGAGCCGGTTTTCCACAGGGATTCGAGCCTCTTCAAGGGCGAGCAGCATCATTTCGCCGAGGAGGGCGCCCTCGAGATCAAGTTTTGATCCGATCACGATGGGCGGCGTCGTTGCGCCGATTCGTCCAAAAGGAGACGCGGCTAATGTCCCCAAAAAGCCTCGCCGTGTAAGTGCTCCAAGCATATCACACCACGATCGTCAGCCGTTCCGCGGCGCGGGTAATTCCCGTATAGAGCCAGCGGTTGCGGTGTTCGCGGAAGGCGAAACTTTCGTCGAACAGGATCACATTGTTCCACTGCGAGCCCTGCGCCTTGTGGACGGTCAGCGCATAGCCGTAATCGAATTCATCCGACTCCCGGCGGAGTTTCGGGCTGAGACTCTCTTCAAGCCCTTGAAAAAACTCCGGCAAAACGCCAATGCGCAGTGGCTTACGGGCTGGGTCATCCTCCGGCACGACATTCAACGCGAGCTTTTTCTTGCGGCTTCGCGCGGTGGTTTTGACAAGCCAGATCCCGCCGTTCAGGAGGCCCTTCGTCTTGTTGTTCTTGAGGCAGACGAGCCTGTCACCCGACTGCGGAAAATCATCATCATGGCCGAAAAGCTCGCGCATTCTCTTATTGTAGGAGCGGCGCGTGCGGTTGAGGCCGACGAGCAACTGGTCGGCCGCGGTCACTGCTCCGGCGTCGATTTCGCGCCGCTCCATGACGCGGCTCTCGCCGTAGGCACCAAGGGCCAGCCGGCCGCCTTCGCGCACCAGCATCGACATTTTAATGATGGGATTATCCACCGCCTGGCGGTGCACCTCGGTCAGCATCACGTCGGGCGCGCCCTCGGTGAAATAGCCGCCGCCCTTAACAGGGGGCAATTGCGCCGGATCACCAAGAACCAGCACCGGCTTGCCGAACGACAAAAGATCGCGGCCGAGGTCCGCGTCCACCATGGAACATTCATCGATGATAACAAGGTTCGATCTTGTCACATCGCTATCCTCGTTGAGAACGAAGGAGGGCTCCTCGGTGTCGCTCTCGCGCGGGCGGTAGATCAGGCTATGGATCGTCCGCGCATCCTCGCAGCCCTTTGACCGCATGACGAGCGCGGCCTTGCCGGTGAAAGCTGCGAAGGCGACGCCGCCCCCTACATCTTCGGCGATTTTCTTGGCAAGCGTGGTCTTGCCCGTGCCAGCATAGCCGAAGAGCCGGAACAATTGTGGCTCGCCGCCTTTCAGCCACGCGGCGACGGATTTCAGCGCCGTCTCCTGCTGCGGCGTCCAAATCATGCCCATTCCATCCAGAATTTCATCGGCTTTGCGCTGGTGACCTAGAAGGGCACAAAGGGTGGGCACACCGGTGCCCCATCCCCCGGCTTATAGGCCTTCGCAGTCTTGATCGCCATCGACCCTTGTCCGAGGCAAGCTGCCGGAAACACAAGCCCGAAGAATGGCGGAAGGGCCCCGGCTCCGGGTGAGCCCTCTTTATACATGCGGGTGGCAAATAAGGCCGCCCTGTGGCATGAGGAGCGTGAGAGGCAATCATGCGGACGTGGCGAAACCGGTAGACGCAGCAGACTTTATGATGGAGTGCCCGCGGGGAAATCCGCGGCGTAGAACCGCCCAAAGTCGGGGAAAGCTAAAGGCATCGCCCATGCCAATCCCGAGCCAAGCCGAGCCGGAAAAGCTGCCGGACCGGAAGGTGTAGAGACTAGACGGGGGGCGCCTACGGCCAAAAGGCTATGGCGAAGGGATAGTCCAGACCACGAACGCTCAATGCGGCGGCAAAAGCCGAAGTGGTAAGAAAATCTGCTTCTCTATGAGAGTGCGGGTTCGAGTCCCGCCGTCCGCACCAGCGACTTTCCCCTGGCATCAATCTCGCGGGGGAATTCTTGGATCACGGTCCGAGATCCCGTCAGTCTCGGTAACTGCCGCGCTGAAGCTTCTTGCCTCACAGCTCTTTTGAACCGGCGCAGAGGGTCCCGCGTTGCTATAGGCAAGGCGGGCGCGGCCTTTGTCGCTCTTTAGGGATCCATCATGGGCATTGTTGGCTTTGCGCTGAGATACCCGCACACGTTTTTCGTGCTGGCAGGCCTCATCCTCTTTCTCGGCGTTGCGACGATCATCAATATGCCGACCGACATCTTCCCTGAGATCAACATCCCGGTCGTCACCGTGATCTGGCAGTACACCGGTCTCAGCACGCCGGAGATGGAGCAGCGCGTCACGACCTACAGTGAATATTCCATCAGCTCCAACGTCAACGGCATCAAGGACATGGAGGCGCAGACGCTGAGCGGGATATCGGTCCAAAAGATTTTCTTTCAGCCGGACGTGAGTTTGGACCTTGCGATTTCCCAGATTGTGGCGGGAACCAACTCGATCCGCGCGCTCATGCCACCGGGCATCGAACCTCCAATCATCGTCCAATACAATGCCTCTAGCGTGCCCGTTCTGCAAATCAGCCTGAGTTCCACCACGCTCAGCGAGGCGCAGCTTTATGATTACGGCATATACCGTCTGCGGCAGCTCTTGGCGCCCATTCACGGAGTGACGCTCCCAACGCCGGCTGGCGGGAAATACCGGCAGATCATGGTCGATATCGATCCAGCCAAGCTTCTCGCTAAAGGGCTGACGCCGCTCGACATTGTCAACGCTGTCAATGCTCAAGCCCTCACCGTCCCGTCCGGCACGGCAAAGATGGGCGATAAAATGTACAATGTCCGGACCAACGCGCTGCCGCTGACGATCGATGATCTCAATAACATTCCAGTTAAGTTCTCGGATGGGGCGACCGTCTATGTCAGGGATGTCGGGCAAGTTCGCGATGGCTATTTGGTCCAGCAGAATGTTGTCCGGGAAAATGGCGGGCATTCGGTCCTCCTCAGTATCATCAAGAACGGAAATGCTTCGACGGTCGATGTCGTCCGCAATGTGAAGAACGCCCTGAAAATCGCGCGCCAATCGGCGCCCGCAGGCCTCGAGATCAAGGAGCTTTTCGATCAATCGGTGTTCGTCACAGACTCCGTGAATGGCGTCATTCGCGAAGGCACGATAGCGGCGGCGCTCACCGCCCTGATGATCCTTTTGTTTCTTGGCTCCTGGCGATCGACCTTGGTCGTCATGATTTCGATCCCCCTCGCGATACTCACCTCCCTCATCATCCTCTACTTCCGCGGTGATACGCTCAACACAATGACACTCGGCGGACTTGCGCTGGCTGTCGGAATTCTGGTCGATGACTCGACCGTGACGATCGAAAACACCCATCGTCTCTTGACGGAAGAGGGCAGACCCCTGCCTGAGGCAACCTTGCATGGAGCCGCTGGAATTGCCGTGCCAACGCTCGTCTCCACGCTTGCCATTAGCTGCGTGTTCACGTCGGTGATCTTTCTGCAGGGACCCGCGAAATATCTTTTCACGCCGCTCGGCTTTGCCGTGGTCTTCGCCATGCTTGCCTCTTATGGTCTCTCCCGGACTCTCACACCGATCACGATCGGCCTGCTGCTCAAGACCGAACACCACGGCACCGAAGGCAGCGGGACCGGCTGGTTTGGGAGCTTCCATAGGCGTTTCGAGCACGGCTTCGAGCGGCTGCGCAGGGGCTATGTCGACTTGCTGCATGTACTGCTAACCCGCCGACTCATAATGCCGCTTTTAGCGGCCTTAGTGCTTATGCTCGGCGCCGTCATGTTCGTGTTCGTTGGCCGCGATTTCTTCCCTGCCATCAATGGCGGACAGATCGTGCTTCATGTGCGTGCTCCGCCCGCGACGCGCATCGAGGTGACGGAACAGATTTTCCAGGCGGTCGAAAACAAGATTCGGGAGGTCATTCCGAAGACGGATCTCGATTTGATCGTGGACAACATCGGACTGCCGGCGCGACTCTATAATCTAGCCTTCGCGAGTGGCACGACCATTGGCGTGAACGACGGCATTGTTCAGATTTCTCTCAAGGAAGGACATGCCCCGACGGCTGATTACGTCCGCAAGCTGCGCCAAGTTCTCCCGGCCGCATTCCCCGAAAATGTTTTCTATTTCGAAGCGGCCGACATCGTCACCCAAATTCTGAATTTCGGTATTCCGGCACAGATCGACGTGCGGACAGTCGGCTATGACCGAGTCAAGAACCTGCGAATTGCCCACGAGCTGCGGCGCCGGATCGCCGACATTCCGGGCATCGCCGATGCCCATCTTCAGCAGGAAGTCGATGCACCGGATTTTTTTGTCGACATCGACCGCAGCCGCGCCGTCGAATTCGGGCTGACCGCAACCCAGATCGCCAATAACCTTAACGTTAGCCTCGCCTCCTCCGAACAGGTCTCGCCCAATTTTTGGACCGATCCGAGTTCGGGTATTCCCTACTACCTCGCGATCCAGACGCCGGAGTACCGCGTCGATTCGATGAACGCGCTGGTCAATACGCCCGTGTCAACGGCAACGGCACCAGCAACTGCAACTCCATCCACATACGAGCCCGTGCCAGGGATGCTCAGCAATGTCGCGACCATAAGGCGGGATTCGGTTCCGACCAATGCGAACCAAGCCAATATTCAGCCGGTCTACGAAATTTACGCCAACGTTCAGGCACGCGATCTCGGCAATGTCTCCAAGGATATCTCGAAAACCGTCGCGGACCTGGAAAAACAGCTTTCGCCCGGCAATACGATCGAGGTCACAGGTCAAATCCAGAGCATGAACGAGGCTTTCAGCAATATGAGCGTCGGCCTGCTTTTCGCCGCCGTCTTCGTCTATATGCTTATGGTTGTGAACTATCAGAATTTCGGCGACCCCTTCGTCGTCATTTTGGCATTGCCGGCGACATTCTGTGGCATCGTGACCATGCTCTTTATCACGGGCACAACTCTCAGCGTGCCCTCTCTCATGGGAGCGATCATGGCGGTCGGCGTCGCCTCCGCAAATTCCATCCTCCTGGTCACCTTCGCGCGTGAGCAGCAGATTGCCGGAACTCCCGCGTTCGAGGCAGCGATTGCGGCCGGACGGACAAGGATCCGGCCGGTGCTCATGACGGCGGCCGCGATGATCGCCGGAATGATCCCGATGGCGATTGGTGGTTCTGGCGAAGAGCAGAACGCCGCTCTCGCGCGTGCGGTTATCGGCGGCCTTCTATTTGCCACCCCAACAACGCTGCTCCTTGTCCCCTATCTTTTCGCGTTGCTGCGGAAAAGCAATGATGGGAAGCCGGTTCACGGTGTGTTCGAGGAGGAACCGTGACGAAGGATCTTGATCCAGCGCCGGCACAAGAATCCCCTGACGCAAAACCGCCCTCCCCCGATTCCTCAGAGGCCAGAGAGCACGAGTATGTTCATGGCGGGCTTCACGTTCCGCCCGCAACACGGCGGCTTGGACTGGCCGTACTTCTTTTGCTTGCCGGCGCACTGGCTCTCGGCGTGTGGTCGCATTACGAGCAATATCGCCAAGCCGCTACCGCGGCGCAAGAGCATCGGGATTTCATCCCGAAAGTGCGAGTCGAAGCCGTCATCAGGAGCGACAATATGCTCCATGTGTCGTTGCCCTGTACGACCCTGGCCTTCGAAGCAGCAAACATCTATGCGAGGGCAAGCGGCTACATCCTCAAGCGCAACGTCGACATCGGCTCTCGGGTCAAAGAAGGGCAGCTTCTTGTCGAGATCACCGCGCCGGAACTCAACGACCAAATTGCTCAGGCGGAAGCCAACATCGCGCAGGCCGAGGCTTCCCTGCGGCAGACGGAAGCCAACCGGGAGCTCGCTCGTGTCACCAATCGCCGGACGTCCGTCCTCACGGCAGAGGGCTGGGCAACAAAGCAGCAAGGCGATACGGACCGGCTGAATTATGCCGCTCAACAACACGCTGCGCAGGTCGCCACCGCCAATATCCAGGCGCAGCAGGCGCAGCTCATGGTTTTGCGCCAGCAAAAGGCCTATCTGCAGGTCATTGCACCCTTCGATGGCGTGGTGACACAGCGGAACGTGGACGTCGGCAGCCTCGTCCAGGCCGATGCGACGAGCGGAACATTTCTGTTCACAATGATGCACAGCGACGTGATCCGCACGCAAACTTATGTTCCACAGAACCAAGCATTCGGCTTGAACCCGGGAGACGATGCAATCATCCGCGTGCCGGAAATGCCGAACCGCAGCTTTCCCGGCAAGGTCACACGCATTGCGGATGCGCTCCAACCTGGAACGCGGACGCTTCTCACTGAGATTGATGTGCCCAACCCGGACGGCGCCTTGACCCCAGGGATCTATTGCACGGTCGAACTGCGCGTCCCGCGCAAGACGCCCTCGCTCATCGTGCCGGCCAACGCCGTGATCTTCAATCAAAACGGATTGCATGTGGCCGTGGCGAAAAATGGCACGGTCCATATGCAACAGATCACAATTGCGCGCGATCTTGGCAAGGAGGTTGAAGTGTTGAACGGCGTCGCGGCTGGCGATGAAGTCATTCTCAACCCGCCGGTCGATCTCGAGGAGGGCAGCAAAGTTCAAATTCGTGAAGTCCCAGCTGGAGCCACACCGTGAAGGGGCAGGACGGACTTTTCAAAAAATTCCAGGCGATCGTCGGCGCCGCTGTGATGATGGCTCTGACAGCTGGGAATGCGACGGGACAGGAGCAACGGCCCGTCAAAATTGGCGTGCTCACCGATATGTCTTCGGTTTACGCTCCGCACGGAGGGCCAGGCTCCGTCGAGGCCGCCCAAATGGCAGTCAAGGATTTCGGTGGCGTCGCGCTTGGCAAGCCCATCGAGCTTCTTTTCGCGGACCATCGTAATAGCCCGGAGCTCGCCGTGAGCATCGCCCGCCGATGGTATCAAGAAGGCGTCGATGCGATCGCCGACGTTCCGAATTCAGCCGTAGCGCTGGCCGTGCAGGAAATCTCCCGGGCGGATAAGAAGATCGTCCTTTTTTCGGGCCCCGCTTCCGCCGATCTCACTGGCCCAAAGTGCTCGCCCTACACGGTCGATTGGACTTATGACACCTATGCCCTAGCCCACGGCACCGCCAATGCGATCGTGAAATCTGGGGGCGATAGCTGGTTCTTTATCACAGCGGATTATGCGTTTGGATATGCGATGGAACGTGACGCCGGCGATGTGATCAGGTCACAAGGCGGCCTGCTGCTCGGTGGCGTGCGGGTACCTCTTGGGGTTGCCGATTTCTCCCGGTATCTGCTGCAAGCAAAAACGTCACAAGCCAAAGTGGTCGGCCTTGCCATCTCGGGGCAAGAGATGATCAACGCAATTCAGCAGGCGAGCGTTTTCAGCATCGTTCAGGATGGCCAGCGTCTTGCCGGCTTGCTCGTCTTTATCTCGGATGTGGAGAGCCTCGGTCTGAAGACGGCGCAAGGATTGCTGATGACCTCCGCCTATTATTGGGACCAGGACGCTGCCACCCGCGCCTGGGCCAAACGCTTCTTCAGCAAAATGAAGCGCATGCCGACAATGGTGCAAGCCGGTGTCTATGGAGCCATCACACACTACCTCAAAGCCGTGGGTGCCGCGAGCAGCACCGACCCTGACATCGTCATGGCGAAGATGCGCGAGATGCCCATCAACGACTTCATGACACATGACGGCAGGTTGCGCGTTGACGGGCGAGTCCTGCGCGACATGTATCTTTATGAAGTCAAGAAGCCCTCAGAGTCGAAATATCCCTGGGATGACCTTAAGTTGCTGCGAACCATTCCTGCGGATGAGGCGTTCCGGCCGCTCAACGAGGGCAGCTGTTCTCTCACGTCCAAGCGATGATGAGCTCGCCGCGCTAACGATTTTATCCCTTCGGGGCGCTCGGGGTTTTTTCCAACCGTCTTTTCAATAGGCGGTGGAAACCAAACCGCGATGAGCCCTCCGCGCATCCGGATAGTAGGATAGGAAGAATCGCAGCACGATCAGCAGGTCTGCCGCGCGTTGCGATGCTCCAAGATCGAGGGAGGTGCGAAGATCGGCAATGATCATGTCGCGCACCGCCACTCGGCCCCGCCGAAGATTGGTGAGATAGCTCGAAAGGAGCGATTCATGTCTCGCGGATGGCGTCACGCCCGAGAGCAGTTCGTTTTCAGCAAGACCAGCGAAAGCAGCGCATTGTGTCAAGGTAATCATCGCGCCCCCATTGAAGACATTCACAATTCTCCTTGCTCCGGCCCCGGCGATAAGAAATCGGCGAGACTGTTGATACAGCTTACCAATAAGTCGGATCGGCCTGATTGAGGTCTGGTGCCTGTCCCGGCAGGCAGCGCGAGCCTCGGTGGCATCCTGCATAACCTTTACTGTGCTCATGCCGCGAGCTCCGCCCGAGGGGCCATGAACTCCGGCCCCACAGGGTTTTTGACGGTCTCTGCGAGAATCTCATCGATCGCGAGCATCCCGGGCCGGTCGATTTTCCATCCCATGACCTCGCCGATCGGCGCCAGCTGATCCGGCCGCCGCGCGCCCCACAAAGCGACGGTCGTGTCGGCACGATCAATCACCCAACGCAATGCGAGATGAATGACGTGCTTGCCGTAACTATCGTGAGCAAATTTCTCGAGCTTCTCGACCGCGTTTAGATAGTGCTGAAAGCGTGGAGCAGAGAACTTCGGATCCGTCTTGCGCAAATCATCCCCCGAGAATCGAGTCGTGCTTGTCATCCGGCCCGAGAGAAGACCGCGGCAGAGGGATCCATAGGCGATTGTGACGATCCCCTGGCTGGTGGCATAGGGCAAAACGTCCGTTTCGATTGCCCGCTCGAACAGATTATAGGGCGGCTGCGTCGTATGCAGCGGTGCGACCGCGCGGAACTCGTCCATCTGGCTTGGGCTGAAATTGCTGACCCCGATGGCGCGTATCTTCCCCGCGCGGTAGAGATCCGCCATCGCGGCAGCGGTCTCGGCAATCGGTGTATTCGGATCGGGCCAGTGCACCTGGTAGAGGTCGATCACGTCGGTTTGCAAGCGCTGCAGCGAATCCTCGACCTCTTTCACGATCCTTGCTTTGCTAGCATTGCGAAAAGGTGTGCCATCGCGCCAATCAAGACCAACCTTGGTGGCGATCACGACGCGGTTCCGCAGGCCGTTCTGCGACAATGCCTTGCCGAGGATTTCCTCTGCACGCCCGAAGCCATAGACCGGCGCCGTATCGAATAGAGTGACACCATGATCATACGCTTCATGGATGGTCCGGATCGATTGTGCCTCGTCCGTGCCACCCCACATCCACCCGCCAATCGCCCAGGTGCCGAGGCCAATGCGCGAGACCTCAAGAGGCGTGCCGGTGATCTTGACGAATTCCATTTGCGGCTTGCCGGATTTGGTTTGCTCAACCATAACGAGTTCCTTTCAAGTTTCGGGAGTCCCTCGCCTCTCGGAGTTCAGGCCTTTAACTTGCGCTCCGGCCACCGAAGAGAAGACGGCCACGGGTTGCCACGGTAAAATGAACTTAAAAATCCAATCCAAGCCTCTGTCTGCTGACCCATGCGACACGCCGCACTGTGCATAAGGGAGGGCGGTGGCGCTTGTTGCGGCTTGCTGCGCTTCGATTGAAATTGCGCAGAACCCATGCTTCGTTGTCTTGGGCGGCACCGTGGTTGCGGGTCGGGTTCCAACCGGCGCCGGCGGGCACGCGTGAACGAGCTTGCTTCCGGATAACCAGCCATCAACCCGACCTCTGTTGCTTTCCGCGCAGACGCCCTCGCAATGCTTTGCCGCGCTCCTGCACGGGCCTTACCATCAGCAAACACTAGATGAATGCGCTAACAAGGAGGATGAAAAGGACGATCATCATTGTATCGAGCATGTCATTGTCTCCTTTACGGTCTCTGCCTGCCTTTTCGCGCCGCAACGGAAACTTCTTCTTGCAATATGATTTTAGGCGCGATCGCGATCGCGCGTCCTGCTCGTCGTCGACGCCTTAACGCAGGTGTTCATCCGTCTATGTAAGGATGGCGGGCGACACGGCTTGCTGCGTCTTGCTGCGGGTGGATTGAAATTGCGCAGAACCAAGACTCGGGCGGCCGATAGCTAAGCGGCATCGCGCCTATAATCTGATGGAGTTACCCCAACCAGGCGGCGAAAGGCACTCGTGAACGAGCTTGTTTCCGCATAACCAAGCATTAACGCGACCTCCGTCACCGTCTGTGCGGGAACCTTCAGCAGCGCCTTGGCGCGCTCCATCCGGCGGCCCATTTGATAACGATGAGGGGGCTCGCCAAACGACTGCTTGAAGGCCCGCGCGAAATGGAAGGGACTGAGCTGCACAAGAGCGGCGAGATCCCGCAATGAGATTTCCTTATCGAGCCGATCTTCGATGTAATCGGCAACTTTCTTTTGTTGCCAGCCTGCGAGTCCGCCACGCAACAATGGGGGCGCCAAAGGCCGCTCGTGCAATCGAAGAAGCTCATGTGCGAGCACGAGGCTCAAAGCCTCGGCATAACCGGATGATGCCGGATTTTCGACCTGCGTCTTGAGCTTTGATGCAGTTTCCCAGAGGTCACGGTCGAAAAAGAACAATCGGGGCTCGAACTGAACTTCATGAAAACGCATTTCCGGATCCAGCAAAGGCCCAGCAGGATCGAGGTAGAAATAGGTCGTGCGCATAAGAACGCGGGGATCCTGCCAGCCATAAAAGCGGCGTCCGGCGGGGATAAAGGTCAATTTGCGATTGAATTCGCGGAGCACGGATTTCTGGCAACCTTCCACGAGGGTTTCGCCGTCGTCGCGCTCCGCGCGTTCCGCGGCGATCAGAAGATGGAAGGGCGACGTAGCGCCATATTCAAACCGTTCCCGACGCGTAATTTCAACCGAATCTGCCTGAATCCCTTGCCAAGCTGCGAAGCGCCGCCGGACGATATCGGATGGGACAATCTTGACCCCGGAAGGAGGGGTGTTTGCAAGACGCCGGTCCAGGGTGTTCATGACACCTATCTCCAAGTCAGCCGTCGGTTTCCGTCTTTGGCAGTTCCTTTGAGATCGCTTCCGCTCGTGATCGTGGAACAATTGGCTGCGATTACGCCAATTGAAGCCTCAACGCCGGGTCGCACTCGCCGTGTGAAACGACCGTCCGCAAATGATCAGGAGCTGGACGCGAAGAGTGGATTCATTTGGCCTGTTTGGCAAGCTTGGGCGTCCGTGATCCGCTCACGATTTGGTGCAGCCCATCATGTATTGAGAAGCTCGAGGCTTTCTTTGAGACGCATGTTGTTGCAAAGTTCCCGGTGTAAGCGGGGACTTCGGCACCAGCTCCGGCTTGCCAGCCCCGCAACAGCGCTAAGTCGAAGTTGATGCGGGTCTCGCCGTCAGGCCCAGTTTCTTTGGCCTTGGATGAAGCTTTCCGGAGTGCCGTCTTCCGGATTGACGAAAATGATATCCTTGGGATCGCGGCGCGGCGTATCGACCGTAAGGAACACCACCGGACCTTCGATGATCAAAGGCAACGCATGCACCGTGCCACGTTTGAAAAACAAAAAATGCCCCGGCGCAAACTCCCCGCCGTTCGCGGCGCTTTCCATCCAGAATGTGCCTCTGCCGGAGAGCACATAGAGATGCTCGTGGCAGGTGGCGTGATAGTGAGGCGGCGTTGCTCGGTAGGCGCGGAAGACCCGCGCACTCGCGGCGTCCTCATTGGTCAGATAGGTGTCCACCAACAGGGTCTTCGCTGTCTCCGGAAAGGATCTCATGATCTCGTTCAGGTCAAATCGTGCAGACCGGCTGCCAATCTCATCATAGTTCATGATTCCGATCTCCTCATGATGCCCCCAAGAAAGGCGACGGTGAACTCGGCCACCGAACCGGCGATGCAGGCGGTCATCGATTAAAGACCAAGATGGTTGGACTGTTTACAATCCTAAGAGCACGACCGATTCAATTTGAAGTGATCATGCTCGATGGCCATCCTTCAAATCATCCTTCAAAAACGCCTTCCAAGGCGTAATGGGCGATGGTTTTACGGTTCTTGATAAGCTCGTCGATCGTCGGCTCTCCCTTCATGGCGCGAGAGATCGCGAGTTTTGTTGCTTCGTAATTGGTCCGGTAGAGATCCCGTTTGTCGAGGTTGGCATCTGTCGCGCAGCGCGGATCGAGCCAGATCATTATGATCATGCAAAGCTCGTCCGCATGCGCCTTCGGCAAAATTCCTTCACTGAGGCAATCAACGATGGCATCGCCGGTCGCCGCTTGCACGATCCCGCCAAGCAGTTCAACGTAATCGTTGGAGCGCACCGTCATCTTGGTCGTCATCATGGTCGCCGGACGCACCATCTGATTGAGATCACGGATCACAAACATGCGTGGATGGCCTGCAACCTGCCCCGCCATGGCGGCAAAGGCGTGGCCCACGGGGCCTTTGACATGGCCGATCATCACCTCGGGCATCGCATCGGTGAATTGCCCCTCCGCAGCCAAAACCGTCGCCTCGCCAGTGCGCAGCCAAATCTCGCTCATGAATTCGTCCTCATGGTTGGAAAGTGCGACCGCATAGCATTGCGGCGGGGATGACGGAAGGGCCTTCGGCCCCTTGATGCGCTTTCTGGAGCGCGGATATGCGTCTCATCTTGGACCCTTCGCAAATCAGGCTTTCAGCCGGTATCCTGTTTTGAAAATCCGCCATACTGTCGCGAGGCAAAGCACAAGGAAGCCAACGGTCATACTCAGGCTCAAACCAACGCTAAGATCGGAACTCCCGTAAAAGCTCCAGCGGAATCCGCTGACCAAATAAACAACCGGGTTGGCCAGCGTGACCGTCTGCCAGAACGGCGGCAGCATATTGATGGAGTAGAAGCTGCCGCCGAGAAAAGTCAGCGGCGTGACGATCAGCAAGGGCACGAGCTGGAGCTTCTCGAACCCATCGGCCCAGATTCCGATGACAAAGCCGAATAGGCTGAAGGTGACGGCCGTGAGGATGAGGAAAGCGAGCATCCAGAACGGATGGAGAATCTCAAATGGCACAAACATCCGCGCCGTGATCAAGATAATCAAACCGAGCAAGATCGACTTGCTGGCCGATGCCCCCACATAGCCGGTCACAATCTCAATATAGGAGACCGGCGCCGAGAGGATCTCATAGATCGTGCCGGAGAACCTCGGAAAGAATATGCCGAAGGAGGCGTTGGCTATGCTCTGTGTCAGAAGGGAAAGCATGGTCAGTCCCGGCACGATGTAGGCACCGTAGTGGATCCCGTTGATCGCCGAGATGCGCGACCCGATGGCCGAGCCGAACACAATGAAGTAGAGGGACGTCGAGATCACCGGCGAGACGACGCTTTGCAGCAATGTCCGCCAAGTGCGCCTCATCTCAAAGACATAGATCGCCCGGATAGCATGGACGTTCATGGTCTTGACCTCACCAAAGAGACGAAGATTTCCTCGAGCGAGCTTTGTCTCGTTTGAAGATCCTTGAAGTCGATCCCAAGCTCATTCAGTTGACGCAACAATGCGGCGATTCCCGCGTGATCGCGTTGTGCGTCAAAGGTATAAACGAGTTCATTCCCACCGGCCGAAAGCTCCAGTTGGTAGCTCGCAAGTTCCACTGGAATTTCGTCGAGCCTCGTCTGCAAATGCAGCGTCAGCTGCCTTTTACCAAGCTTGTTCATGAGCACCGCCTTGTCCTCAACCAGGATGATTTCACCCTTGTTGATCACCCCAATGCGGTCGGCCATCTCTTCGGCCTCCTCGATGTAGTGGGTGGTAAGAATGATCGTCACCCCCGTCGCGCGCAGCGCTCGCACCATTTCCCACATATCCCGCCGCAGCTCGACGTCAACGCCCGCGGTCGGCTCGTCGAGGAACAGGATTTGCGGCTCGTGAGAAAGGGCTTTGGCAATCATGACGCGGCGTTTCATGCCGCCGGAGAGCGTCAGGATCTTGCTATTCCTCCTGTCCCACAAAGAGAGATCTCTCAGCACTTTCTCGATATAGGCTGGGTGAGGAGGCTTGCCGAAAAGGCCCCGGCTGAAGCTTACTGTCGCCCACACTGTTTCGAACGAGTCCGTGGACAATTCTTGCGGGACAAGACCAATTTTAGATCGCGCCGCACGATAGTCCCGAATGACATCGTGACCGTCTGCCGTGACGAGTCCGGTGCTTGGATTGACGATCCCGCAGATGATGCTGATCAGAGTCGTCTTGCCGGCGCCATTTGGCCCGAGCAGCGCGAATATTTCTCCCGGCCAGATTTGCAAATTGATTTTTTTGAGAGCCTTAAAGCCGGAGGCATAGGTCTTGGTAAGATCAGTTATTGAAATAATTGGCTGCACGGAGACCCCTGATTGGGACGATCAATTTGCCCCGGAAAGATACAAGCCGGACAGAGGCGGACACCCCCCGCGCGTGCTTGGAAACTCGCGCGGCAACCTTGGGCCATGGCGGCGGGGATAAAATATCATCTGCTGAGAGAGCGCAACTCGGTCAAAGGGCTGAAGCCACGCGTGGCAAACCATCGGGGCCAAACAGATCCAGCGGCAAACAGCAATGGGCCCCGGTGCCTTGAGGCAGCTGCGGGGCCCTGCTTCGGCTCTGCGAAGCGATCTGGGATTTAGGCAGTTCTTTGTGCGGCGTAACGCCCACTTGGCCTTCGTAGCGTTCTCGCACGATGATATTAAATTGTCGGCGGCGGCGTTTCGGCCTGCATTTAGGCTTTCGCGCCTCCGTGACCCCGGGCCTGCCGGGGTCCATTACATCGTCCCGGTGGAGTCATCGCTTCTCCCTTGCAGTGGAACCGATGAGTTCTCAAAAGAAGGCACCTTCTGCCTCCGACTGGCTCTTGTGAGCAACTTGCGGAAGCATCCGAATGATCCACCTGTTGCATTCGTGTGTCAATTTTTTTTACTTACGATTTCCTGCAGCGGCCGGGCAGCCTGCCGGACTGGTCCGCCGGCATGAACATGGGGCGCCCCAAATGCCAGGGTTGCCCCCATCATGGCCGAGTTTCGCTCAACCTTTAGGCTTCATGCGTTGGCCGCAGAGCGGCAAGAGCCTTCGCACCGTGCGGGCCCCTATTGGTGACACGGCCACCCCTTTGATGAAGTAGATCCCGTTGCGTTAACGCCTTATATAAAAACTTGGCCAAGGCGTGATTTGTTTGGGGCTTCAAAGCCCACCGCACTCCGCGTCACGGAAAATCAAAGGTCTCGCCGGGGAACCTGCGACAGCGAGTCAGGAGACGAGAATGAGAACAGGGCTTTTCTGCACCTATGAAAACCCTCAATGCGACTATGCTTCGGCTTACGCGGAACAAACCGAACTCGTTGAGCTTATCGAGGCGCTTGGATTTGATGAAGCCTGGGTCGCCGAGCATCATTTCAACCCGAATGCCGCAAGCCCGTCCTGCCTCTCTGTTTTGTCATATCTGGCGGCGCGCACCTCCCGCATCAGGCTTGGCTCGGCGGCGGTTCTTTTGCCTTTTCGCAATCCGATCCATGTGGCGGAGGATGTGGCGACGCTCGACATTCTCTCACAGGGACGGTTTAACTTCGGCGTCGCCAAAGGTGGCCCCTTTCCGATTCAAAACAAGCATTTTCATGCGAACCCGGATGAAAACCGGGCAAAAACGATCGAGGCTTTGAGCCTCATTGAACAGCTCCTCACGAAAGACAGCGTGCAATTCGAAGGCAAATTCTTCAAGGCGGACGGTGTGAGTTTGACGCCGAAGCCGTTGCAAACGCCGGTCCCCACTTTCGTTGCCACTTCGAGCGCGGACACCGTGACACTGGCGGCGGCGCAAGGCTACGGCATCATGGGCGGACCCCCATTTCCGTTTGAAAGCCTGCGCCAAAATCTGCGCCTTTATCGCGAGAGCGCGCCGCATGGAGAACCAAGGCTCGTACTCATCCGATTTTTCCATATAGCTCCAACGCGTGAACAAGCACTCACAGAAGCGGAGGGATTCCTGCAGCCGTTTATCGAACGCATGCAGGCCTCGACGCCAAGCTTGCAGCCGGAGTGGACCCCTTGGTTCAAGCTCGATCGTTTGATCGAAGATTCGTTGATCGGCACAGTTTCGGAGGTCGGCGACAAAATTTCCAAACTTCGTGAAGACCTCGCGCCCTCGAGCCTCATCCTTAAGCCGATCAGTCCGAGTTTCACGAAGCGACGCGCAGACCTTGAGTTGTTCGCGGCCAAAATCAGGCCCTATTTGCAAGGGATTGTCTGACAAATCGGACGTTGACGGCTACACAGCCCCAATTCATCATGGGGTTTATAGAAGTCTTCCCCTTCGAGCCGACGCGGGTTTCTGCGGCAAATACCATACGGCATTCTTAATGTAACGGGGCCGGCCACGGCATATCAGGCGTTGCGCTCTCGGCCTCCGCTCTCTATAAGGGGGGTCCGCTAGATCAATAATATGCATTAACATTTGAACATAACTCGCTAATACTACAGCCAACTATACAGGACATAATTATGTCTCAGCTTCGCCAGCCCCCGTCCTCCGCGCCAGCCCATCAGATCGATGCGCTGCTTGCCTTGCGCGCCGACGGGCGCCTCCTTGTGGGGCGCGATCGCATCACGCTGCTCGAAGCGGTCATCGAACATGGCAGCATGACCCAGGCCGCCAAAATGGCAGGCTTTAGTTACAAGGCGGCTTGGGATGCCGTCCAGGCCATCAACAATCTGCTGCCCCGCCCCGCCTTCATCACCCGCACCGGCGGCAAGCGCGGCGGCGCCGCCGAAGTGACGGATGAGGGTCGCAAGCTGATCGCCGCTTTCCGCAAGCTTGAGGAAAAACTGGCCCGCATCTCAAGCACGATCGCCGCCGAAGGCCTCGATAATTTCGACGATCTCCTGCTCTGGGGGCTCACTGTCAACCTCAGCGTCCGCAATGCTTTCCGCTGCACCGTTGTCGAACTCCGCACCGACCCGGTTGATGTGACGGTCATTTTGCAGCTTTCCGCCGCCAATGACATCGCCGCCACCGTCACCCACGGCGCCGTCGAAGACTTGCGCCTTGCGCCGGGTCGGAGCGTTGTCGCGCTCGTCAAATCCTCGCTGGTGACACTGGCGCCGCCCGGCGAGGTTGCGAGCTTTCCAGGGCGCAACAAGCTCGAGGGGCAAGTCACGCAGCGTGTCGACGGCGCCGCCAGCAGCGAGATTCACCTGGATCTCGGTGATGGCAAAGTCCTGACCGCCGTCGTGCCGAGAGACAGCGCTGAGGATTTGCGCATTACCCCCGGCGACAGTCTCGCGGCCCTTTTCAGGGCTTCCAGCGTCATCCTAGCCGCAGACTAAATCAAGCGCTTTCCCATTGCCTCTCCCGCGGGGCGTCGCGGGGAACGCTCGATCTTTGCTCCGAAACCTGTCCCTGCTTCAAGCGATGGCGGGGACGCCTGTGAACGATACTGCCTGGGCGAGCTGCGCGCTTCCACGGCAAAGGCCTGGTTGACAGAGGTATAATATATTCGCTAAATATAGCGCCCTCGCGTGGGCAGAGACGCACTTCCAAAAAACACGGCCTTAAGGAGGTCCAAAGTGAAGACTCGCATTTTTGGCGCGGCGCTGCTGCTGCTTTCCATGATGGCTTTTTCCCCGATCGCGGAGGCTCAAAGCCCGCCAACGACGTTCCGCGTCTTCGGGCAGGTTACTACTCCCACAGTCTTCAATTTGGCGAAGCTCGAAAAACTGCCGACAGCAACGGAAAACATCACCTACGGCGCCTCCGGCGGCATCGTCAGTCATGAGTTCACGGGCGCTTTGCTTTGGGATTTGCTGCAATCCATCGGGATAACGGTAGATTCAACCATAAAAAATGACATTCTGCGCAAGATTGTGGTCGTCACGGGCAGCGACGGATATAAAGCGGTCTTCGGGGCGGGCGAGTTTGACCCGTCGTTCGGCGGCGAGCAGATTATGATCGCCTACTCCGAAGATGGACAGTCCCTCGGGCAAGACGGCTTCGCCCAGCTCATTGCGCCCGGAGACAAATTGGGCGGCCGTTTCGTCTTCAATATTGTCAGCATCGAGGTCCGCGATCCAACGAAATAACCGCCCCAGCACGAACCAGCGCGCGGGAGCCGCCTTCAAGAGGACGAAATGACTCTTTACGGCCCCGCGCGCTAACAATTCCCGCAACGCTTTCCCGCATCAAGGAGCAGTATGAGATTGCATAGGACATTTGCTTTTATCGCGGCTGCGGCCATGATTGGCGTATCCTCCGTCCGCGCGCAGGACGAGGGACACATGTCCATGCCCATGATGTCGCAGGCCGAGGATAGCCGGCAGCTGGTCGATTTTCCGCCCCACCTGCGCCAGCACATGTTGAGCAACATGCGAAGCCATCTCGAAGCGCTTGAGGAGATTCTCACGGCGCTTTCGGCCGGAGACAGCAGCAAGGCCGCAAAGATTGCCGACACACGCCTTGGACTCGATTCACCCGGCGCTGCCGCTTGCAACCCGGAGAGCAGCGGGAATATGAGCGCCATGGCGGCGATGATGGCCGAACATATGCCCATCGAGATGCGCGGCCTCGGCTTGGCGATGCATCAATCCGCAAGCGACTTCGCAAAGGAAGCGGCCAAGGTGCAACCCGGCGATGACATGAAGCCAACGCTGGCGGCGCTCTCGCAAGTCACGCAGCGTTGCGCGGCGTGTCATTCCGCCTACCGCTTGAGGTAATGTTATTTTTCCGACATTCCACAAGCGCCCAAAGCAGAGGGACGGTGCGGACGGGATAACATTTGTCGCTGGCGGACCCGCGCGAAACGCGAGGGTCTACGACACCATCTGGACCAAAAATTGCACCTCGCGAATGTCACCGGCAGCCCTGCCCGGGTTGCTCCTGCTGGGTAACCTATCAACAGCTCGCCCGGCAGCAGCAGGCCAGGTTCAAAGCCAACGATTGCATGAAACGTGCTGAGAGGTTTTGCAACAAAGCGGCTCGGCGAGATTTCCGTGCATTGCAAAAGGCAAGAGCATTCATCGAGAGGCAGCGCGCGTCTGAAGGCCTCCTCCGGATACTGAAAAGACGGATATGACAATGAATATCCAAATCGAACGGCCTCACGTCGAGGCTCTAATGGAGCGGTTTCCCGTCCACTCGGACCTGTCCGCGCAATTGCGTTTCAGCGACAAGGTTGAACTCGACCTCGCGCATCTCTCCAATGACGAAATCGATTTCCTGGAGGACCTCTACCGCCGCTCGGGACCCGAGATGCGGGCACGCGCGGCACAGCTTGCGACGCTGCGCGCGGCGCTGCAGACAGACGGCCTGCGGTTCGAGGCAGACGATCTCGAAATGGTTCTTCCCGCGCTCGTGCGCTATGTCTTGGCGCAGGCCATTCGCGGTTGGCTCTTCACGGCCAGCGTTGCCAGCAAACCGCTTCCCTATGTCATTACGCGGTTTGATTATGTTCCGGCGGCCAACGACGAATCGGGCAAAATCTTCATTGAGCTCAAAGCCAACGCCAAGGGCGTGTTGCAGTCGAGCGCCATCCGCATCACCGCCAATGACATCGCCGGACGAACGTTGAGCGAAATTCTCGCGGCCAAGGGCTTCCTGCGCGAAACTCCCGAGCTAATCGAAGCCTTCGACGCCGCGACGCAGAGCTATTTCGATTGGCGCGGCCGCTATGGCACCCAATTCACCGGGAGGGGAACCGGTTTTCATGCCGAAGACCCGAATGCCTCGCATCGCGACACGGATTGGTCGCGGAAGGACATCGTCGTCTTGTCGACAAGTGGCGGCGAGGCACGCCTGGTCAATGACGAAGGCGTATTGTCAACGCGAAGCCTGACCTTGGAAGTCCCTGGCGACGTGCTCGGTCATTTCGTGCGGAAGGCGGCCAAGAGCAATCGTTTTGCCGCCGAAGACGAAATCATCGAATTACGCGAGTCAATTCCTCCGGGTCTCTTCACGCATGTGCCGGTCCATCCCTATATTCTCATGTTTCATTTGGAGCTCCATCATCACCTTTGGGTGCATGTGGATGAGATGGCGCTGTATCGCTATCAGCCGGCGTTGAAGCAAAAACTCGTGCTGCCGCCGGAGCAGACCGATCTCATCGATATATTGACCGCCGAAATGGATGTGCTCATGGACGATATCGTCCAAGGGAAATCCGGCGGGACGACGGTGCTTTGCGCCGGACCGCCGGGCGTCGGCAAGACCCTTACCGCCGAAGTTTATTCGGAAATCATCCAGCGCCCTCTCTATAGAATCCATTCCGGCCAGCTCGGTCTGAATGTTTCGACCATGGAGACAGCGTTGAAGGAAATTCTGACGCGTGCCCAACGCTGGGGTGCGGTCATGCTCATTGACGAAGCGGACGTCTATATCAAAAGGCGCGACGACAATATCGCCATGAATGCGGTCGTTGGCGTTTTCCTGCGCGTCCTCGAGTATTTCAACGGACTCTTGTTCTTGACGACCAACCGAGTCGACGACATCGACGAAGCCATCGTCTCGCGCTGCATTGCGCTGATCAAATATTATCCGCCGGATGATGACGCAAGGCGCCGCATCTGGCGTGTCATGGCCCAGCAATTCGCACTCGACCTCTCTGACAAGCTCATCGATGACCTCGTCGAGGCGTTTCCGGCCGCGACCGGACGCGACATCAAGGGGCTAGCGAAACTCGTTGCGAAATTTTGCAACCAGAAACAGGTGCCACCCGACGTCGGTGTGTTTCAACGTTGCGCGATTTTCCGCGGGCTCGACATGGCGCGCTCGAAGGTTTTAGCGCCAGCGTGAGATTTGCGCGTGACCGGCATCCGGTCACCCGGCAATCCGCAGCCATCGCACAAGACTCGGCAAGAACGCCAAGTCCTCAGGAGAAGAGGAGGCTCGAGAGCTTTTTCCGTGCACCGACGGTCGCAGGATCGGCCGGCCCCCAGGCCTCGAAAAATTGCAGCAATTGCTTGCGCGCGCCATCCTCGTTCCACGCCCGGTCGCGTTTCACGATTTCGAGCAGCTCGGCGGCAGCCGCCTCTCGCTGGTTCTTGGCGTTGAGATGGGTCGCAAAATCGAATCGCGCCTGATGATCGTCAGGATTGACCGCGATCCTTTGCATGAGGTCGGAAAGATCGCCGACCGAGGCAGCTTGTTCGGCAAGATCAAGTGCGGCCTTGGCGGCGATAATCGCATTGTCGCGTTCCCCGGCCGGCGCGACCGAAGCGAGAAGCTTCTTCGCACTTTCGATCTCGCCCGCGGAGATGAGGAGCTTCGCCAATCCGCCGGCGGCGGCAGGATCGCCGGGCTTTTCAACAAGGATCGCGGCATAGAGTTCCGCCGCCGCTTCAACATCACCGGTCGCGGCCAAGGATTCAGCTTCGGCCAGACGATCGGCTTCGTCGACGATGGGGCCGACAAGCCGCTCGATGAAACCCTTGACTTCCCGTTCCGGCAAGGCGCCCATGAAACCATCGACCGGCTGGCCACGCTGAAAGGCAATGACGGCCGGAATCGAACGCACTCCGAGGCGCCCCGGAAGTTCGGGATGCTCGTCGATGTTCATCTTAACGAGCTTGATCTTGCCGCCTGCCGCCTTGACCGCTTTTTCGAGAATCGGTGCAAGCTGCTTGCAGGGCTCGCACCAGGGAGCCCAGAAGTCGACGAGGACCGGCTGCCGCGCTGACTCCGCGATGACGTCGGCGCCGAAGCTCGCCGTGGTCGTATCCTTGATCAGCGAACCCGCGGACTCTTGCGGCTTGGGCTGTGGGGCGGTTGGCTGAGGAGCTCGCACGCCCCCTTCACCACGCCCGCGGCCAAATATCCCCGCCATGTTCTGCCCTCCGTCTTCCGCCCTCCCGAGGGCCAATCGGCGACTCACACTTATACGCCAGAGCCTAAATGCGTCTTCGGCAGCCAAACCGCAACTCTCCATTGCATTTTGGCCGCCCTTTCTTTTCGCTCGGTCTCCCCTTACATTCAAAAAGCGGAGCTGCGGGGTGCGTGTTGGATCTTATTCCCCGGGGCCTTATCGATCTCTAAGGGAGCTGTCCCTGGCCTCGCTCGTGGGCTTGGCCACATGGCGCCCACCTACGTTGTAGGTTCCCGGGATCGATATCCCACGGCCATCGCGGCCCCGCACTAGCCCATGGGAGCTTCAAATTCAAGGCGCCGGCATTTGTCGCCGCCAGACGACAGGAGATGTTTCTCCAAAGTCAGCAGACTAATTGTCATGCTCCTTCCAAGGATGAGGAACTTTGCCGCCAAGCGTTATGTCTTCGAGCCGACCACAAGCCCCCATGTGGGCCGGCTTTTCAAAATTCCGATTTGGCGGCGGGCGCGCCCGTCATCACTCTCAATCCCGATGACATTCCTTTGTCGGGAGAAGTGGCCGAAGGCCGCAAGAGCCATTTTGACGCGATCCGAGGTTCCGGCTTAAATGATGGCGGATCAGTTAAGGGCTTGGCTGCCTTATGGGAGGCAAGACCCGATTATCTTTCAGCGTGCCATGTCCCTGTCGCTCTCAAAACCCGCCCTGCGCGCGCAGGCTTTGGCGTCTCGCGGCGGGGTTTCGGCCGCAGTCTCCGCAGCCTTCGCTCAGCGTCTTGCAAGGGAGGGGTTCGCCCTCGTCAAACGGTTCGGTCCTGATATCGTCTCCGCCTATTTTCCTCTCGGCACCGAGCCCTCAACACTGCCTTTGCTCGAAAAATTGGGCTCAGCAGGGGTAAAAACTGCTTTGCCCATAACTCGGAGCCGTGGCACGCCCCTGCTGTTCCGGCTGTGGCGCCCGGGCGAGCCCACTCAGAAAGGGAAGATGGCCATTGAAGAGCCTTTGCCCGAAGCGCCCGAAGCCGAACCCGATCTTTTGTTTGTGCCACTTGCGGCGTTTGACCGCGCGGGGCACCGGATCGGCTATGGCGCGGGCTTTTACGATCGCACTTTGGCGGGGTTGCGCGCCAAAAAGGCGATCCGGGCGGTCGGCATCGCCTATGCGAGCCAAGAACTGCCCAAGATTCCAAACGAAGCTCATGATGAACGGCTCGACTACGTGCTCACGGAGCACGAGTTGATCGACTGCCGAGCCGAGCCTTAACATGCGCCTCCTCTTCATCGGCGACATTGTCGGCCGTGCGGGCCGGGCTGTTCTCTTGGACAATCTGCCCAAATTGCGGGAGACCTGGGCGCTCGATTGCGTCATCGTCAATGGCGAGAACGCCGCCGGCGGCTTTGGGATCACGGAGGCGATCTGCGCGGATTTTCTCGCCGCGGGCGCCGATTGCGTGACCCTTGGCAACCATGCTTTCGACCAGCGCGAGGCGCTTGTCTTCATCGCCCGCCAGCCACGCCTCATCCGGCCGCTCAACTATCCGCGCGGGACGCCTGGCCGCGGCGCCAATCTCATCGAGACGGCGTCCGGCGCCCGCATGCTTGTCATCAATCTCATGGGCCGGATTTTCATGGATGCGATGGATGACCCCTTCGCAGCGATCGAACGGGAAATCGAGGCTTGTCCCCTGGGAAGCGGCTGCGATGCCTTAGTGGTCGATTTCCATGCGGAAGCGTCCAGCGAAAAGCAAGCTTTCGCGCATTTCCTCGACGGCCGCGTTTCGCTGGTCGTCGGCACCCATACGCATGTGCCAACGTCCGACCATCAAATCCTATCGCATGGCACGGCCTATGTGACCGACGCCGGGATGACCGGCGATTATGATTCGGTGATAGGCATGGACAAGGAAGAGCCGGTCCGCCGGTTCACGACCAAGCTGCCAGCGACGCGTTTCGAGCCGGCCTCCGGCCCCGCCACCCTTTGTGGCGTTGCGGTCGAGCTCGGCGCAAACGGCCTTGCGACAAAAGTTGCACCCGTGCGGATCGGCGGCAGACTATCGCAAGCACGCCCTGACTTCTGGGAGCCTATTTGAGGAAAACATAGATGTCGGCTTCAAGGTTGGCGTCGTCCGGCTCCTTCGTGTCGGTGAGATATTCCTCGATGAAACGGTTTTGCGATTCAAGGCCCTTTTCATCGAGAAAAGCGGTGATGAGATCGTAGGTCGAATCGATATCGTCATAGGCACCGCGATGGAGAAATTTGATCGCCTTCCCGGCGGGCGACTCGCCGATCTTCACGCCGTCTGAAAGCTCCTTGTTCTCCGGCTTTTCGGCAATCGGCACCATCGCCTCGAACTGAAAACTCTTATCGTCGGTTGCAAGGAACAGCGCGAAAGGATGTCCGGCCTGCGTGAGCCCGGCTTTTTTGATCGCCCCGTCAACTTTTGCGATTTCGCTCACCACAGCTTTGAACCCATCCGTCCATTCCGCGTGGGCGCTCGAATAGGCAACCGGCCGGGCGGTGAGTTCGAGAGTCACCGCTGAGGAATCGTCCGGCACTCCCGGCGGCGGCTTGGAGCCGGTATCGCCCGGCGAGGAGGGAGCTGTCGCGGGGCCGGGCGAAGCAGGCACTGGCGCCGCAGGTCCGGCGGCCGGAGCGGCGGTCTGCGCGGTGGCAGGCGCCGCCTCCAGGGCCCCCACCGCCAGACACAGGCCTAAAGCCAGCTCAAGGCCGAGCAAACGGATAAAGTTGGCTGTCCTCATATGCCGCTCCGAAAACAGGATCCTACGGGAAATCAGAAAGATAGAGACCGTGAGCCTCGATTTGAACCGTTCAAGCCCGAAGCCAAGATGTGAAGAGTTGGCATGTGAGAGGACAAAACGGGCTTATTCGGGACATGGTCCAAAGGGAACCCTTTGGCGTCACTCTCGACGATCCTTGTATAAAAAGGCAAGTTACAACGATAAAACTCGCCGTCCGGAGAAGTTTTTTATATATGGAAGCGAAGTTTCTGGCCTTTCTGGCCTAGGCTGCGGAATCCGGCCGCGCGGGTCGAGGCAGATTTCGCAAAGTGTTGATCGAAGCAGAGGCCTCTCAGCCTCGTTGCAAACAAAATCGTGAAAGAACGGACACACCTTTTTGAGCAAGCTCGCACATAGGCCCGTCGCCAAGATGAACGGGCTCGGCAATGAAATCGCCGTTCTCGATCTGCGCGGCACCCGCCTTGCCGTCAGCGCCGCTGAGGCGCGCGCGATTTCTCACGGCGAGGGCCTTGCCTTCGACCAGCTGATGGTGCTGCACGATTCGCGCTCGCCCGGAGCCGACGCTTTTATGACCATCTACAACAGCGATGGCTCTTCGGCCGGGGCTTGCGGCAACGGGACGCGCTGCGTCGCCTTTATCATGACGCGGGGGACAGCGCGTGAAAAGCTCGTCCTGGAGACGGCCTCCACGCGGCTCGAATGCTGGCGCCAGGCGGAGACGATCTTCACCGTCGACATGGGCCGCCCGCGTCTCGCCTGGAACGAAATTCCGCTGCGTGATCCATTTCAGGACACGCGCAAAATCGAATTGCAGATCGGTCCAATCAACGCGCCCATTCCGCACACGCCCTCGGCCGTCAACATGGGCAATCCACATGCGGTTTTCTGGGTCGATGACATCGAGGCCTATGATCTTGAAAAAATCGGCCCCCTCCTTGAAAACCATCCGATCTTTCCCGAGCGCGCCAATATTTCGCTTGCCCATGTCCTCGCACACGACCATATCGCGCTCAAGGTCTGGGAACGCGGCACCGGCTTGACCCGCGCCTGCGGCTCGGCCGCCTGCGCGGCGCTTGTCGCGGCGGCGCGCAACGGGTTCACTGGCCGCAGCGCCACCGTGACCCTTCCCGGCGGCGATCTGCAAATCGAATGGCGGGAGAGCGACGGCCGAGTCTTGATGACTGGCCCGGTCGAATTCGAATTCGAGACGCGGCTTGACCCCGATCTCTTCAAGGACATCGCGGCGTGATCGAGGAGTCGCGCAGGCCGGCTGTGGAAGTGCTGACCTTCGGCTGCCGGCTCAATCTTGTCGAGTCGGAGGCGATGCGCCGCGCCGCCTTGGCCAAGGGCCGAGACAATCTCGTCATCATCAACAGCTGCGCAGTCACGGCGGAAGCCACCCGGCAGGCGCGCCAGGCCATTCGCCGGATCCGGCGCCAGCGTCCCGAGGCCGAGATCGTCGTCACCGGCTGCGCCGCCGAGATCGAGCCCGATCGATTTGCCGCCATGCCAGAAGTCTCCTACGTCATCGGCAATGCGGACAAGACCGATCCGGCACGCTGGGCGGCTGGCGCACACGCCACAATCGCGGTGCCCGGGATCACATCGGCCAAGGCGGCGCCGCATGTTCTCACCGAAGGCGTCGAGGATCATACCCGCGCCTTTCTTGCGGTACAGACCGGCTGCGATCACCGCTGCACCTTTTGTGTTATTCCCTTCGGCCGCGGCCCCTCCCGATCCGTACCGATGGACGATGTGGTTCGCGCGGCGCGACGCCTGTCAGACAAGGGCTTTCGCGAGATCGTCCTGACCGGCGTCGATCTGACCTCCTATGGCGCCGATTTACGCGGCGGCCCGAAGCTCGGGGCGCTCGTGCGGGCGATCTTGCACGGCACAGCTGGTCTCGAACGGCTCCGGCTTTCGTCGATTGATTGCATCGAGGCGGATGAGGATCTCCTTGACGCTTTCGCGAGCGAGCCGCGCCTCATGCCGCACCTTCATCTGTCCCTGCAATCGGGCGATGATCTGATTTTAAAGCGTATGAAGCGGCGCCATCGCCGCACCGATGCCGTGGGGTTTTGCGCCGCACTGCGGCGGCTGCGGCCGGAGATTGTGTTTGGCGCCGATGTCATTGCGGGATTTCCGACGGAGACGGACGCGATGTTCGAAAACACCCTGGCGCTCATCGCCGATTGCGGCCTCACGCATCTGCATGTCTTCCCTTTTTCAGCACGGCCCGGAACGCCCGCCGCGAAAATGCCGCCCATCGCGCCGGAGATCGTGAAGGCAAGGGCCAAGCGCCTCCGCGAATGTGGCGATGCGGCATTGCGCAAGCATCTTGATGCACGAACCGGCAAGAGTTTCCGCGTCCTGACGGAGCGCGGCGGGATCGCGCGCACCGAGGATTTTACCCGTGTGCGTGTGGGCAACGTCCCGCCCTCGCACATGGTCGACGTCAAAATCGCGGGGAACGACGGCAAAATGCTCGAGGCCAAAGTTTAAATCGTTTC
>DATJBL010000036.1:0-15475 GCA_035515355.1 Methylocella sp. | reverse complement strand
ACGGAGATGGGCAAACAGCTATGGTCACAAAATCGGAATCAGCCTCGCGGCGATCGATGCTGGTTATTCGACAGACGACGTTCTAGCCTATGCTCGGCGGTATCCTCCCCACAAATTGATCGCGGTCCGAGGCGCACAAGGTGACACCGCGCCGAGGATCGCGAAGGTGCAGCGGGAACGCGACGAAAAGCGCGGCACGGTGCTGAAATATAGCAACCGCTTCTTTAATGTTGGTGTCAATACGCTCAAAATGTCGCTTTACCGCGATCTGCTGAAGGATGATCCGGCCGCGCCCGGCTTTGTGAGCTTCCCGAACAATTGCGAGGACCGGTATTTTCAGGAGCTCGTCGCAGAAACCAGGGTTTCGCATAAGCGCTTTGGTCAAATCATTTGGCGGTGGGAAAAGCCGGAAAAGCAAGCCTGCGAAATGCTGGATACGATGATCTATGCATCGGCCGCGGCGGTTAAGCATGGTGTTCACTGGATCAGTGACGAAGGTTGGAATCGGCTGGAAGCCAAATTTGAGGCCGTTGTTGATCCCGCCCCAAGGCAACGGCCAAAGCGGACAATGGCCGATTTTGCACGCCTCGGGTCGGATCCCGAAAGCCTCGACGAGCGCTATCGGGGGTACTTCAATGAACTCTGACGAAAAGGCGAGCTGGCCTATCGCCGCGGCCGGGACCTCTCAGGTTCCCCCGAGCCGGGCGTTGGCATTTGCAGGGATGTCGGCGAAGCGTCGGCAAGTTGTGCCGGTTTGACAGTCATGACCTAATGCCGTTGCTATATAAACCACTGGTCCCAAATGGGTCCACTTACTTTACAAACTCATTATTCGCTCAGGATGAGCCCGGGCGGCACAGCCTCTCCGTACGAGCTGAGTCGTTCCAAGCGCTCGACAGGCACGACATTTCTCAGGCGGCCGGTCTTGACCGGCGCGATTCCGCATTTCTCCAACCTGTCGGCGATGTGATTGCGCATTGATTTGGGTAAATCCAGACGCCGGTCGTCAACGGCGCGAGCCGCGCGCAGGAACAGCACCTGCGCCTCTTCGAATTCCGGGTCGTTCCAACCAAACCGGCGAAACGCCTCGTACGCCTTTTCCACAAGCGCCGGCGGCACGACGCTTTCCGGGCCGGCGTAAAATGGCGTCCGGTTGAGAAGCAATCCGAGCGCCGCGAGATACGGCGCACAGTGCTTTTGCTGAGAGGCGAGCTCCACGACCGTCTCTATGAAGCGCCCGATCAGCTCCGCCTTGAGTTCATGGCCGATCCGTTCGAAGGATCCGGCCATGCGGATCAGTTCGGAGGAGACGCTTTTCGGCTGGCCAATTTTGTCTTTTTCCGCCACGAGCACGATTTCCTGCCGCTCCCGCGAGAGGCCGCCGGCCACCCGTCTCCACAGGATGTACTCCTGAAGCTTGGTTCGCTTGCCCGGAAAGCGCAGCCCGTCGCCGCGGATGCCCCACAGTCCATCGATGCGGAGCTGATCCATCGCCACACCAAATCCGGGCCGTAGCAGGAAACCGGCGAGGATCAGCCAGGCCTCCTCATGCTCAACTGAAAGCGCGCGGCCGGTCTGGCTCGCCTCCAGGCTCGTCCAGAGGTCGCGGAGGAGGATCGCATTCCAATCGCCCTTGGACCGGCCCAGAATCTGCTCCAGGCTCTGGAAGAGCCGCGGCGCCGTTAGCTTCTCGGCCTTGGGGGAAGATTGCGCGAACGCGGCGCCGATCCGCCGCTCGGCCGCCGCAAGCGCGTCCGGCGCGACATTGGGTTTTGCCTGTGCCGGCGGTGCGGGCTCTCGAGCCGGCGCGGCAAGATTGCGATCGTGCGGGCGCAGGTTGAATTCGAGCGGCCAGGACTGCGGGATGTCCGAGGCGAGGCTGCGGCATGACACCTGCAGCAGGCCCAATTCATTCACCTTGGCGATTAAGGCGACAGGAATCGCGAAAGCCAGTTCGCCTCTCGCCAGCTCTGCAGCGGCCGCAGCTGTTTCGAGCGGCGGCAGGGCGTGGAACTCCTCCGGGACCAGTTCGACGACGTCCCCGGCTTTTAGCTCGTCGTGGCGAGTCGACGTATAGACCTGGAAACGCACCGGCCGATTGATGCGAAGGCGCAGATCGTGGTCCGCAAGTTCAAACGCCTGTTCGGATACGGCGCCGTGCGGAACAATGCAGACGAGCGAGCGTCTTGCCGCCTCGCCGCCGCCCTTCGGCGCCTTCCTTTGCGCTTCTAGAAAGACCGCGCGCGCGGCGCCCCCCTCGATGCGGCCGGCTCGTAGATGCAGCAGCCGGCCGGAATAGGCCGCGCCGTGCGCAACCGCAAGATCGAGCTGAGCGTTCTCCAGAACTTGCGGCGGACGCCCCTCTTGCCATTTCCCGATCTGCTCGCGCAGCTTGCCACGCAAGCGCGAGGGACGGAGTGAGCCGCCGTTGAAGAGCACGGCGTCGACGCCGGGACGACCGCGCAGAAACGCGGCGAGATGCCGGGTGATCGCGCCGTCGAAGGCATAGGGGAGCCCCCACTCCTTTATCGCGCCGAGGGCCCGCATTGGCCGATCCGTCGACAAGCAGTCGGGAAAGAATCCGTCGAGGAGCAGCGCTTCCAGCTCCGCGCGCGTCACCTGCGCCGACAGCGAGCCGGCGAACAGGCTCGAACCGCGCCCGGGAATCGAAACGGTGAAGACCTCATCCGGCGCAGCTTCGCAACCCAGCACGCTTTCCTTGAGAGACCGGCATCGCGCGACGAGGTGGTCCCACTGCCCAGCGGAAAGCCCGCCCTCGCTCGCCGCGAGGCGGGGTTCGAGCAGATGCGCGATTGCAAGATCGATGTTATCGCCGCCGAGCAGGATGTGGTCGCTGACGGCGACCCGCGTGATCCCGGGATCACGGCTGCCCTCATTCTGGCGCAGTTCAAACAGGCTGAAGTCCGAGGTGCCGCCCCCGACGTCGATTACCAAAACATGGCGAGCGGCGGTTTGCGGATTTGGTAGCACACTCCACGGATCGCTATGGCCAGTCTGCTGCTCCAGCCACCAGTAGAATGCCGCCTGCGGTTCCTCGAGCAGACGCACATGACCGGGGAAGCCGGCTTGCTGGGCGGCAGCGAGCGTCAGCCGCTGCGCCGCCGCATCAAAGGAGGCGGGAACGGTGATCGTAATGTCCTGGGCGTCGAACTCGAAGTCGGAGCCTTGCCCTGCAAACCGGGCGTTCCATGCCGCGCGAAGATGGACGAGAATGAGCGCCGACGCGAAAACGGGGGAGATCTTGTCCTGCTGCGCCAGCGCATCCGATCCCCACGGCAGGAATGGCGCCGAGCGGTCGGCAGCGTGATGACAGAGCCAGGACTTCGTGGACTTCGCGACGCGCCCCGGCGTTTCGCTGGCCTTGCGTTGCGCCAGCTTGCCGACGACCCACGCGCCCGAGCCGAGGCCACGGCCCCGGATCTGTGCGGCAACCGCCTCCTCGGGCAAATAAAGGAAAGATGGAACCGTCGCGGATTCCGTCACCGTCGACGGCGTATCCCACTGCGGGATCGCAAGAACTTCCGAGCCGCCCTCGCCCGAGAGCGGAGAAAACGCCAACACGGAGTTGCTTGTGCCAAGATCGATACCGATACTGAATTTGGGTTGGGCCATCAGCTTTCCATGCCGAGCTCTGCGGAATATGGGCGGCTCGCTGCTCAGGCGGCGCCTTTCCGGCTATTCGGTCCGGACCTGGAATTCCACCTTCCAGCGGCGATCCGATTTGGTGTGTTTCATCCAGAGCTCGAGATTGCCGAGCTCCGTGACGACAGCGTTGATCTGAACGGGGACTGGCTGTCCCGCCGGAATGTCCTCGACCGCCGCCAGATCGACTTCGAGAAGGCTGATTTCCAGCAAGTCACGTTCGGCGTCGGGTATGATCTGCCCCGGCGCGTCGCCGCTTCTTACTTCCGATGAAAAGAACCTGAATTCTGCCGATTGTCCGGTGACGAGACCGAGGTCGCGTCCTTCAATCCGGACCTCGGAGCCTTCCTCCATCCCCTGCGGAACGACGCACAGCGCTTTCAGCGGTGGATTGAAGCCGGGCACCGCCGGCATCGATGTCTCGAGCCCGATATAATAGGAACGGGACGCGCCGGCCTTGATGCGGATTCCCTTTCCCGTGATGCGATTGCGTCCGAAGAACGACGCCCCCTTGGCGACCGCCAAATCCGGCTGGTATCCGGCGAGCTCGCGAACGGCGTGGCCCTCGTTCCAGGCCGCAAGCAGATCAAGCAGCCGCCGCCGGATAGGAGCGGCCTTGAAGACGCCGCCGTTGAACAGGACTGCGGTGGGCGCCAGAAACGGCTTCGAACGGGCCTCGGCGCTGATCAGGGAGCGCAACGTCTCACTCGCCTGCACGTTCTCGAGGCTGCGCGTGAGAAAGCGTGCGAGATGCTTGCTGATGACGGGATCCGGCGCGTAAGGCAGCCCGAATTCCTGCAAGCCCGCCCGCCGCGCTTTCTGCGGCAGATCCGCGATCCCAGTCCTGGCGAAGAAGCCTTCGAGGATGACCTGTTCGAGCGTTTGCCGGTCGAGTTGCGTTGAGACGGTTCCGCCGAGCAGGCTTGCACCGCGCGACGGCACGGCAATTGGGAACTCGGCCAGGGCTTCCTCTTCGAACATCGCCACCTTGGCCTTGCCCGCGGCATGCGTCAGCGCCAGAAACTGCATTTCGCCGATCGACTTGCCGTCCGCCTCCAGCCTGGCACGGAGCGCATAGGCGAGCGCCAGATCCATATTGTCGCCACCGAGCAGGATATGCTCGCCGACGCTGATGCGTTTGAGGTCAAGGACGCCCTCATTCTCTGATATGGCGATCAGGCTGAAGTCGGCCGTCCCGCCGCCGACGTCGCAGACCAGGACGATGTCGCCTGGGCGAATCTGAGCGCGCCATTCTTTTCCAGCCTGCGCAGTCCATGCGTAGAACGCCGCCAGGGGCTCTTCCAGCAAAATCACCTTGCCGAAACCGGCGGCTTCCGCGGCCTCCGCGGTCAGGTTTCTCGCAATGTCGTCGAAGGAGGCTGGGACGGTTAGCATTACCTGCAGGTCCGGCAAGGCCATATCAGTGCCCCGCCTCCGCATCGCGTAGCAGAAACTTTCCCTGATATGCTCAAGATAGAACCGCGAGCAGTCGAAAGCGGAGAGTTTCTGTTCCTTAATCTCCGAGTTCCAAGGAAGAATTCGCTGCCGGGGATCGATGTGCGGGTTCGACAGCCACGACTTTGCCGATGTGACCAGGCGGTCTGGAACCAGCGCGCCATGATCGCGCGCGAAATGGCCAATGATCGCGCCGCCACTCCCGGCAGTTCGCCACGGCAAGGGGAATGTGCCTTCAGGAAATTCATCGGGATGCGGGATATAAACGGCGGACGGCAGCGTCGGTTTTTCACCGATCCGGTTAGGCCCTAAGACCTGGGTAAGTTCAATGATGTCCGTTTGCTCGCCGTCGACCTCCGATAATGCGATCGCGCTGTTGCTTGTGCCGAGGTCGATGCCAAGACTGAACCGATGGTCCATGGAAAGGCGCCACTTTGTTGCCGCTGAAGATGATTATGAGGACCGGGATAATTGCGTGGGCGGATAGCTGGCGATCATCCAAGTTCGACCTCGGCGGGAGCAATTGCCGGCGGTCGGCCGGCGCTAATCCCTATGAGGCGCGGCAGTTTCACCCATTCCGCCCTCCATCCGTGATGGACGAGCGTTCCTGTAAACGGCGGCTCGCCGCTGATCTTGCCGACCAGACGGTAATCGTCTGGAGCATATCCGGGCGGGATGGTGACTTTCGATCCTTCGCCCTCTTCGCGCATCGGGCGTATCCCGAAATGCTCCAGGAGGACGGCCTTGCATCCCTCATGCAGAACGCGTCCGGCGGCACCCACCTGCGCGTCGCTGTAGGCCGTGATGTCGTCCATCAGGAAGTCGACCAAGCGGCCCTTTTCCTGAAGAATGGCGAGAAAATTGACGACCTCGGCATCGGCTTGATTCCCCGTTGGCACCGGAGCGGCGAGGTTGACCGCTTCGGCGGCGGTTCGGGCGGGTTCGGCCTTCGGACGATCGGCGATTATGGCGAGGAGAAGCAGAAAAGCGGCCGCCGCAATCGCCTTCAGCAATACGGCATGAGCCACGTCTGCATACGGCGTTAGGGCAGCTTCCGGCGCCAGCGCTAATCCGGCTAGGGCGACAAGAATAGAGGCGAGAGTGACGGTAAGTTTTCGCATCGCTTTCAAACTTTTTCCCTCCGAGCGTTCCCTGAACTGCTCAAAAGATGCCTTTTCGTTTAAATGGAGCAGGGGCGAGAAGCAGCTATTGAAATCCTTACGGCGCCCGAACAAAAGAGGGGTGCGAGTTGGCGTCCGATGAAACCTTGGGATTAGATCATATACTGTCCGCCGTTGACCGTTAGCGTCGAACCCGTGATAAACCCCGATTCATCGGCGACGAGAGAAGCCACGCAGCGGGCAACCTCTTCCGGTTCACCAAGCCGCCGAACCGGGATATGGGGTAGGATTGACTTTTCCAAAACATCCTTCGGTACAGCCTTTACCATCTCCGTCGCAATATAGCCGGGACAAACCGCGTTGACGGTGATTCCCTTGCCGGCATTTTCCTGGGCGAGGGATTTGGTGAAGCCGATGTCACCCGCCTTCGATGCCGCATAATTCGTCTGCCCGAATTGGCCTTTCTGACCATTGATCGACGAAATATTGACGATCCGACCAAAGCCCCGCTCGCGCATGCCCTCGATCACCGGCCGGGTCATGTTGAAAAGCGAATTCAAGTTCGTATTGATCACATCGTACCATTGCTCCGGGGTCATCTTATGGAGCGTGGTATCGCGGGTGATTCCTGCATTGTTGACCAGGATGTCGATAGGTCCCAGGTCTTCGGTAACCTTTTGCACGCCTTCGACGCACTGCTTGTAGCTGGACACGTTCCATTTATAGACCGGGATGCCGGTCTCCTTCTTGAATTTGGCTGCTGCCTCGTCATTGCCGGCGTAATTGGCGGCGACCTTGTAACCAGCCGCTTGCAAAGCTTTGCTGATCGCGGCGCCTATCCCACGCGAGCCTCCGCTTACGAGCGCTACCCGGGTCATCTGTTCTCCTTCAAAAGCCGTCTCGAGGTGATTTTCTTTGGCGCGCCACAACGTAGAGCAGCGGTGCACATATGACGTACGATACCTGCCTCAAGCTCCTTTCTAATAAACAAGAGAGCCAGCATTATCCCAGGGCTCAGGCCGGAAAGACCTCCGCTGCCGAGAATCATGTTGGCAAGCGCGTGAGCGGTTCTGCGTTAGATGGCGCATTAAGCATGGATCGATGGCAAGGCTGCTCGATGCAACATTTTGGTTGAGACTTCGCAAATTCGATAGATGACAAAGCCCTTCAGTATGTTGCGAATTCCACAAAATATCTCGGTGCCCCAAGGCCCCGCTCGCGCGCATGAAGCACTCTTCGTTACCGCCCTGAAAATTGGCGATTGCCGCATCAACCGGTTTTAAAGGCCTCTTTGGTGAGATTGGTATAGAGTTCGCCCATTTTTCTCAGCTACATCTTCAGATTGGATCAGAAGGGTGCGCTCGACATAGCAGAACTGGGCGGCTTCGATTTTGCGCAAAGCACTTCAAAGAGAGGCAGCAAACTTGGGGGGGAATTCGCCAAAGGGGCGGGCTAAGCGTAGCCCTTTGGGTGGTAATTGAAAATTGCAGCAAGCTAGTCCTTGGAACCCTGAACCTTGCTGACCGCGGTATCGAGCCTAAAAGCCTGTCTCGCGAGGTTGGAATAGAGTTCACCCACCTTCGTCATATAGTCGACGGCCCTGTCGGAGGACGACTTGGCAAATTCGGACTGGAGCTGAAGGACGCTCTCGAAAGACTTGGCGCCGCGCAGCTTTTCAAAGAAAGCGGAGCCATTTTCAAAGGACTTTTTTGCATACTCGCTCGATTCGGCAGCGATGGCTTGCCAGCTCTTGCCAAAAGAACACGACGACGCCGTCACCGCCTCGAGTTGTTCTTTTGCCGAATTCAAGAAGTCATCACGGTAGGCCATCTAATGCTCCTTCTTAGAGGATGAGCCGGCTCTCTTTAGCTCGGCGGGCTTGCCTTCGGATCGCGTCATTCCTCATAGTGCAGCGCAGAAATCACGTCAACTTGATGGTGCGTTGCGATATAGCCCCCGAATTGGCCTGTGTTAGTGGCAATTTCACGCTGCCCTCCGTATCGAGGCCTGGCGAACAGCGGGCCATGACCGGCGCACGTCAATTCGGGCCTCGAGCACAGCCTGATGCTCCCCGCTGAGCCCTCGCTCCCACCAGGGTGGGCAGCTGTACTGGATGAGGCAGCCCGGCAGGCGCTGGGCCAGGCAGGGCGCCCATCGGTTGTCCGCGCGCGTGGGATGGTAGGGAACCTTCACCGGCCGGACAGAAGTGCCATCCTCTTACTGGAGCGGGTCACGGAAAATCGGCGGCCACAATAATGGTTATAAACGATATGCTTCTTCCCGGCGAAATCGAAAATCAACGAGGCCGTCTGCATGGGCCTCCTTGGCAAGATCGAGGCCGCAGCGGAAAAAACTGCAGCGTCCCGCGGCACTGCCACTCAAAGAATAGGCAACTTAATCGAATCGATCGCGCCAATGAATTGCGATGCGACGCAGCATTAGGTTGACCAAATTTGTGCGCCGCACTACAATCATTTAGCTGAAAGTTAACACTCGCAAATTCAGCCGTGTCGGCCCGGCGCACGGCTTATGAGAGGGGACAAAATGGCCTACCTATTTGATGATTTCCAGAAATTCGGCAAAGAGCAACTCGATGCGGTGACCACTTCGTCTTCTTCCTTTGTGAAGGGCTGGCAGGCAATCGCCGCTGAATCGAGCGAGTATTCGAAGAAGTCGTTCGAGAACGGTTCCACTTTCTTCGAAAAGCTGCTCGGCGCGAAGTCTTTTGAGAGCGCCATTCAGATTCAGTCCGAATATGCCAAGACGTTTTTCGAGGGGCTCGTTGGTTATCTAACGAAAACGGGCGAACTCTATTCCAACCTCGCCAAAGAGGCGTTCAAGCCCGTCGAAACTGCGATTACCAAGGTTCAAGCCGTCAAAGAATAGGCTGCGGCGATTCCCACAGCGGGCTGAAGCCCAGTTTCTCGAACGCAAAAGTCTCAGATTGGAGTGAACAGGTCCGCCGTCCGAAGGGCTTGTCCTTCACGGGGCTTTTTTGCGGGGGAACTTCCTGCCTGGACAGTTGCCTCTTTTGGCAGCGCTTCGCCCGAAACCTGCCCATTGGGTGATATCGAGTCGAGCCGGTGTACCAATTGACCAGCGGGAATTGCCATGGCTAAGGCAGGCGACGAAGGGGCTGAGAATAAATCCAATGGCGGCGCCAGGGCCAAGACCAAAACCAGGGCTGTTGCCCTGACGAGGGCCAGCGATGCGATGGCCAAAACTAACGAGGATAAAGTGGCTGAGGCCACAAAAAATGACTCGGCTGAAGTCAGCGACGAAGCAATCGCGAAAACCAACTCGGCACGGAGCAACTCGCGTCGAACACCACTGCGGCTTCCTCTGCTCTCGATACAGTCCAAGCCATCGCCGCCGAAGCGAGCGATTATTCGAGACGGTCGCTGGAGACCAACTCTTCTTTCGTTGCAAAACTGTTCGGCGCTAAGTCATTCGACAGCGTGATTCAGATCCAGAAGGAACATGCTAAGACGTCTTACGCGGGCTTCATTGCTTATCTGATGAAAATGACCGAGTCCATGCCAGCCTCGCCAAAGAGTTTTTCAAGCCAATCGAAGCGGCGGTTGCCAGGGTTCAGAGCGGCAAGAAATTGGCCACGCAGATTTGCGCGCAAGAAGGCTCCTTCACGCCTTAAAGGACGATATTGTGATGCTGCATCGCAATAAAACCAACACAATGCTCGGGTAGGTCGATCTCTGCCAAGGTGGCTTCGCTTGGGTCGAATTCACTCACGAATTGATGATTAGGAGGCCAATCGGGGGTGAGCAAAAGAGCGGCTTGGAAGCGCGATTGTTGGACGCCTTCAATCAAAAGCTTGCGTTTGGCACCTTCAAAGAAAAACAGATCGATCGTCTGCATGAGGAGCTTCAAGGCTATAAGAGCGACTTGCTCCTGAAGGCGGCGCAGCCCTTGATCGCCGCCGTGATCAAGCTGCATTCTGACGTCGGCCGACTCATCAGCGAGATCTCGCGGGAAGATCCGACCAGGCTGACGGCTGAGCAGGTTATTGGCTTCTTCGATAGTTTTCGCGCTGAGATCACGGATCTCCTTGCAGCGCGAGGGGTCGCGATGTTCCAGACTGCCGTCGGCGACCGATTCGATGCGCGGCGACACTCTTTAGTGGGGGCAGTGGAAACATCGAATTCAGAGTTAGCAGGCTGCCTTGCCGAGACCGCACAAGCCGGATTTGAGCAGGGCTCCACCGTGTTGAGCAAGGAGAAGGTCAAAATTTACTCAGTCGCTCGCCAGAGCTCTAACGAGCCGAAGCCTGACGAATGATACGATACTCGAACGGAGTCTACGATGGAATCGAAACCAGTCTTCGGGATTGACCTTGGCACGACCTACTCGTGCATTGCCTACGTCGACGAGCATGGTCGGCCTGTCGTTGCCCCCAACTCTGAGAACGCCCTCACCACTCCCTCCGTCGTCTATTTCGAGTCTGCAAACAACATTGTCGTCGGTCAGATCGCCAAAGACACCGCCGAGGTCTATCCAGATTTGGTCGTGCAGACGGTAAAGCGCCACATGGGTGACGCCAATTGGGCGCGCTCTTTTCATGGAAAGGACTATCGGCCGCAGGATATCTCCGCTCTAATTTTGAGAAAAGTTGTGGGTGATGCAGAGCAGGTGCTTGGTCAGACGATCGAAAATGTCGTGATCACCTGTCCCGCCTATTTCGGCAATGTGGAGAAAGAGGCTACGCGGCAAGCTGGGGCGATTGCGGGGCTAAATGTTCGTTTTGTCGTTCCCGAACCTATGGCCGCCGCCTTCGCCTACGGGGTGGAAGCCCTGGAGGGCCAGACAATTATGATCTACGATCTCGGGGGAGGTACGTTTGACGGAACTCTGCTTCGGGTGCCCGGCACAATTTTATCTACCGCCGGCGACCTCAATCTCGGCGGGAAGGACTGGGACGACGATCTGGTGACGTTCTTCGCTCAGAAATTCCAGGAGGTGACCGGCGTCTCGCCTGATTGTCTCCTCTCCGATTTGCAAAATTGGCAGGAGCTAACGAATGAGGCCGAGAAATGCAAAATGGCCCTCTCGTCGGCTAATTCTTATAAGCTGAGAGTCAAATCCGGCCTCCATAATGTGGCCATTGAAGTGACCCGTGCAGAGTTTGAACAAATCACACGTCACCACCTCGACCGCACGATTGAAGAGACTAGGATCTTGTTTGAACGCTGCCGCGAGCAAGGAGTTTTAATAGATACTATCTTGCTTGTGGGTGGTTCGACGTTCATGCCCCAGGTAGAAGCGCGGCTCAAGCAGGAATTTCCGTCGTGCAAGCTGCTCCGTAGGGATCCGAATCAAATCGTTGCCAAGGGGGCCGCACTCATCGGTTACAAATATCAAATTGACGAAGAGATCGAGAGACTGATGACGCCCGGAGTGAACCGGGATCAAGCCATCGAGAAAGTCGCTAGCGCCACCGGGATGACACCCAAGGCCGTCACCCTATTGAATAAAGCCGTTCTGAGCACGGTTACAGCCAAAAGCTTTGGCGTGGTAGTATTCAACAAGGTGAAAAACAAGGATGAGGTCATCAATCTCATTCAAGCGGATGATCCCCTGCCAATCAATGTCACTCGTGCGGTTTATACAGTTGCTGATCGACAAACTCGCGTCATTATAAATGTCGTGCAGAATAAGCACAGAGTGACTGGCGAACAGCATGTCGTGCCTATGAACGAGTGCGAGGAAATTGGCTCAGCAGAGGTCGTCTTCAAAAATCCACCGCCGGCGAAGTCACAGATAGACGTCACCTACACCCTCGACCTCGATGGTATCCTTAAGGTCGAGGCGGTCGATGTGACCACCGGGGCTCGGGCCGTTGGCGCGTTCACGTCCGACGCCTTGTTGTCAGCCGATGAGTTAGCGGAGTCCCGGAAGAGAGTAATGACTGTGGATGTAAGCTGAAGCTGCCCCATTGCCGACGTTGGCCAAATCGGCTAACGGCAGTTTTTTCCGCCCTGCCGGAACCTTCGAAACTCGGAAGCGATATCTATGCAGGGACCCCAAGCCCTTGCCGGAGACCTACCGCTGGTCTGATTGCCCAGGGGTTTATTGCATTTTTGAGCCGCGCATTTTTTCCCAGACAGCTGGAACCTCCGAGGAAGCTGAACGATACAAAGCTGCGCCCTTTAGCACTCCCGCGCCTAGCCGATCACGGGAGGCTGGGGGGTGGGCACGGCCCCTGGTCTCGCCCAGGCTAGGGCCTCTTTTTGTTCCCCGCACGCCCTCGGCATCTCAGCAATTCTGTTGGCGTTATGAGGCTGTGAAACGCAGGGCACCCATTGAGTACAACCATGGCTTAGAAGCTTTGCGTATATGCGGGGGTATGATCGTCAATGAAAAGAGAGCGGTAGCCGGGGGGACTTGGGGGCAAGAACACTTTGCAGAAGCGCGCCATGTGAGCTTCGCCGAGGATATCTCGATAATAAACGTACCCATAGACCCAGAGGCGGGTACTCCCGTCAAGAATAGCCTCAATGTCCTCAGGCGATAGGGGGCTCTTTGGCCGAGCCATGCCAAGCGGGTATTTATTTTTGTATTCGATAATTGTTGCAGGCGGTAAATCGACGGCACTTGTATACACCGGCTCAGGAGGAAGCAACGCACAAACCTCGATTTCAATTGCTTGCCCCAACAGGAAGGCTGGGGTTTTCCCGTAGTTCGTGACCGAGACTTCGATCTTTGGAGATTGAAGACGGCTTGCAAGGCTAGCGGCACCGGTGTCGCCCAAATCCACTCTGCTTAAGATGATCTTGGGCAATTCCATGTCGATGACGGCTCTCGCTTGAAGCATTGCAGCGCTAGCGGATTCTTTGGCGACAGCAATCGAGTCTTTCATATTGCGCAATTGTCGCCAGTAAAAAATGCCAAAGCCAATGGTCGCAAGGACCAAAGCGACAGCGGTGGCAAAAAGACCGAAGGTATATTTGGCGAGGTTTCCCGTAACATTGACGAGGCTATCCGTAAGATCGACAATTTTCTTATTGAGATCAGACCTTTCGGCGTGCTCCTTAGCCTCTAGCTCTATTTCTTCATGTGTCTTTTGGGGTGGGGAGATGTTTACAATGATAGGGGGCTCTGCGGGGCGCTGTTCTTTGTTCTCTGTATTAGGGATTTCTGTCTGAACATCGACCGGTTTGCGTTGCACATCTTTTGACGTTGCAGAGACGCCAGCGATAAATAACATGGAGATGACTAAACACCCTCTAATTGTACGGTTTCGCATCCGATCTCTGCCCATGAAGCAAGGAAAAACCCGATCGTGAACGCCCCTCACCGGCAGCTTATTGGCAATCGGTGCCCCTGTCTCGTTCCCTCCATTAACGTTCAATCAGCTCGCCATTCTGCATAGGACACGTCGCCTCGCTTGGGTCCGTTTGCCAGCTCCAAAGATCAGCGTGCCAAGTAAATACCTTGAGGGTGTACGGCTCCGAGAAGCTGGCCGATGGTTGCGGGCCGTGGCGTTGAGCGTGCTGTCGCCGCTAATGCTCTGACCGGTCTCAGCATGTCGCCGGGACTGGATGGCGATCCTGCCCCTTGCATCGAATGCCAACGAATCTGTCAATAGAGGGCAAAGCGGTGGGATGGGTTCGGAAGATATGTTATTGCGCTATCGGCCTCGTTTCCATGTCAAGCAACGCCGAACTCGGAATCCGCAAAGCATTCAATTCATGGAGCCTTATTCCGTAAGCAATGCTCCTTTCAAGAAAATCCCAACTCCGTTGCACGCTGTGATCATGTAATAACACCATGCTCCGCCGACCGCTGCCCTTGGCCCGGCTGCCGGAGCGGTCGCCGTCGAGTTGCTCGATAGCGGCTTGCAACTCAATGAAATCGAAGCCGCTGCGCAAGCCGCAGCCGCGAAAATAGCTGAGACCTGCGATCGGCGCCTTTTCCGGGCCGGTGAAGCAAACGCGCGAAGGCTCCTAGATGAAATCCCAGGGGGTAACGATGTTGATCGGCTTTCCTTCGGCCTTTCCACTTTCGCTTACGAGCACGCTGAACACCCTCTTGCCGATGTCATTGGCAAATATCTCGCGCGCGAGGTCGACGCTGTCGTTTGCTCGAAGATAAACGCAGGTATCCTTGGGCTCACACTCGAGCACGTCGCTGAGCTGAACCTCTGACAGTGCGATAATGTCTTCCTTCGCCTTGGATTCCAGCCAATGAGCGTTGCCTTCTGTAGATAGGATCACATACTTGCCATTGCGAAAGACGATCGCCTGAGAAAAATCGTTCTCTCGCATGTAGGAAAGTGGTTCTTGCAAGAGCACGCTCGCGTCGAAGAATTGAAGCGGAACTGGGCGTGGAAGAGACCGTAAAATCCTTGGGCGCGAAAGCCGGTCCCAAATCTCTTCGATCCGCGTAACGACGTCGTCGCGTGGATCGGCTAACACCTTGGGAGCTTTGCCCCGGTCGTGAACTATAGCGTTCCTCAAATCCCCGTACTGCAGCAAATCGTCCTTAATCGCACGGACCGTCGCATCGTTCTCCGCCACCTCGTGCACGACGGAGGAAAACGGAAGCCATCTGTCTCCACGAACCTTTTTGCGGAGTAGTGCGGCAATCTTGTTGTAAGCTGCTTCAAACCTATCACCATTTGGCATCATTCAAACCACTTTGCCCAATTGCCAGTTTGCGAATGCTGATAGCCGTCCACCATGGCTCCAGCGAGTGCGCATTTTCAATGAAAGTATAACAATTGAAGGTTTGCGATGGCGCAACCCGGTTTTTGTTAATGTAACATAAAGATTCCATGGGGCAGTGACCCCTCCGGGCCGGATTTTTGCTTTGGTAGGATGCGGGGTCGTTGACTGCATCGCAAGGAGGACTCCGATGCGCCCTACTGGTAAAGTCCGGAAGCAGGATTTGGCTCACGGCCAAAGTGATGGTTCGACTCTGTATGTGTCATTGGAGTTGAGTCGATCGACTTGGCTTGTGACCTCGCTGTCGCCGGGCAGCGACAAGATGTCAAAACACACGACTATCGCAGGTGACGCATCCAAATTGATCGCCTTGCTAGCACGCCTGCGCGGAAGAGCCGAACAACTCGCCGGAGGTTCGCTTGACATTGCGGTCATCCAAGAAGCTGGCCTCGACGGCTTTTGGGTGCATCGATCACTTGAGGCAAAAGGCATTGAGAGCCATGTCGTCGATCCCGCATCGATCGCCGTGTCAAGGCGACGGCGGCGCGCGAAGAC
>DATJBL010000035.1:0-82220 GCA_035515355.1 Methylocella sp. | reverse complement strand
AGCCAGCAGCGCATCAGATCAATGCTCAGGGGGTCAATTTTGAACGCCGATCCCCCGCTTAAGGGGTCAGTTTTGCACGCCGATCAACAGCGGCTTGATGTGTGGTTGCGGGGCGATCTTGAAGACCTGGAAAGCCTGCGCATCGGCACGGCCCTGTCGGACGGCGTGATCCACACTCGAGGTTCGCGGCCATGGGATAGATAGGCGCGCCACCGAGGCGCTCGGCTCCGCGCTCGCCGGCTCTGACCGCCCCCTTGATCGTCACCTCCGGGACCGGGCTGCTTACATCAGCCCGCCTCGCGACCGGAGACCTGCCGATCACGTCATCCGACTGCGGTTCGCTTTTGAACGCGTGCGAGTTTGGATTGCGGAGGCTGGAGATGTGCTTCGCTCTCTTGCGAATCGGCGCTGGTTGCCGTGGAAGCTCCGAACCAAAAGTCGAGTTCGCGCAGTCGCCGCTTATCGTAGGGTTGGCTCGGGTCCTTAATCTGCCATTTGTCGTTGTCGGCGAGCCCTTCCCATCCCGGCTTTCCCTGGTCCGCTTGTACGGAAGACCGCCATCGATATTGGCTATAGATCTCCATGATCTTGCCTGCATACTGGCTCGCGAGGTCGCGATTGCCTTGAAGGAGGATTAAATTCTCGTCATTCACGCCGCTCGCTTTCGGACCCATGTTGTGAGAGCCCGTCATCACCACCGGGTTCGTTCCGTACGGATCGATCACGACCACCTTGCTGTGAACCATGGCGTGCGTGCGCGGGAGCTTGAGCAGTTCGTGTTCCCAGAATTTCAGATGCCCGGGGATCGCCGCAGGCAGGACGACGTCTGCATTTGCGTCGATCCGCTCGCCCCGATTGAACAAGATCACCGGGTTTTTCTCGGTTCCAGGATTCTGGTTCACCACGCCTTGAATGTAGAGCTCTGGATTGAATTTCGGACTCGATGGAGATGCCAGCTCGATAATGTCGTTCAATAGCGTGCCGCGTGGGCCTGGATTGAACATCAGGAACAGGATACCCTCCCGTGCATTGGCGATGAGCTGTCCGGCTTGTTCGAGATCGAGAGCCGCGTGCATGGGCGTGAACCAAAGGGTTGTGCCCTTGCTGCGTGGCGGGACGCGCGGCGTTGCATCTGATTCGTAGAGATCAGGCGGTGTCGTATCGCCCGCTCCGGCAAGCGCTTTCCACTGATCGAGATAGAATTGTGCGATGGCTGGGTTGCGTACCAAGAGCGCGTTGTTCGCCTGAGTGCAAAGACCGGTCTTGGTCCAATTGGTACTCCCGGTCCAGACGGCTTGCGGTGACTTGTCGATATCGCAGAGCACGAGGAATTTATTGTGCGCGAGCGCCCGCGGTGCTGTCATGCGATCCCTGACATCGCACGCATCCAGTGCCGACCTGGCATCGGCGTTCTCATCCTCGCCCTTGCGTTTGACGCTGCCATTCCCGAGCACAATATGCGCCCGCTTGCGGAACGCCTGCAGGAGTGGAATTAGCTCCGGATCGTCGAGTTCGAACAAAGCGGCATAGATGTGCCCTTTCGCTGCATTGGTGTCGGTGAGGAGGGAGAGCAGCTTGTCGCGAACCGGTCCCGCAAGGAAATTCCGAATCTTGTCGCCAGGCGTGGCGATCGCCTTCATCAGCTTGGTTGAAGGCCGGTCCTCAGGCAGCAAACGTGCGAGCCATTGGCTCGCGACGATCCCGCGATTGAAGAAACAGGCCACACGTCCCTCGGTCTCTACGCCGATCTCGACCGTCGGACTCCAAGGAGAAGCCTGCTCATCTGCCTCCTCCAGTGCTTCCGCAGGACCGATCATCGGCGCAACACGATAGGCGACTTCGTCGCCTGGGTTCACCATGAAGTCTGACCACAAATATTTTTGGATCGGCCACTCGGTCGTCGGTTTACGAGTGCCGGTTTCCACATCAGGCCCATTTGCGAAGCCGACCCAGCTTGCGACGATCTCTTCGACGAAACCCCGGGCATCTGGCCTACTGGTCGTGTTTGGGCTCACCGCACTGCCCGGCGCGCGCTTGACCTTGCGTTTCAGAGCAAAACCTCGGCACTGATCGATGAAGGCCGTCCGCCACGCAATGAAGGCGCTATCCACACCCGGATGGACGATGATGTCGATGGTCATCGGATTTACCCCCCATGCAACTTACAGTCACAATTCTGATCACCTACCAAACCGGCATCTGGTGGTGCTCCAATCCGTTCGTGCAGTAGGCGAAAACGCTCGGTTTAAAGGACGCAAGTTCTCGCGACGCTTCACGCTCAAACGCTTGACCGGAACTCCTTGACGGTCAGTTCTTCATCTCGGATTATCGATTCGGCGCGCCAAATCCCGTCCGCCGAATTTTAATAATTTTAACGGTGTGAGATCTCCGAACATCCGAAATTCCGTCGTGTGCTGGCAACGCTTGTGAGAGCTAATCCATCGAGGGCCAGTTTTACGTAGCGAGATCCGCTCCTGCACTTGGCTCAAATAGCCGCTAATCCTTCACCGTCTCCTGAGTTGAAAGATTGAACCGGAACTCTAGCAGAAACCCAGAAGCTAGGCCAATGTTTGCCGTTCACCGCCCAGCTCAATTGGCAGTCGCCGCTTTCCCCAAGAACCATGCCTCTCTTCGAAAACGCCTGCACACCGTTCACCGCAGTTCCGGCAGCAGCCGCTCTTATCGAGCGCCCAGGAGGTGATCTCATACCAGTCACGGCCAATGAGGCGGCTGCCGCAGGCGTGACAATAGGTGCTCTGGCCCGCCTCGTCGTGAACATTGCCCGTGTAGACGTATCGCAATCCGGCGCTCTTCGCGATTTCCCGCGCAAGAACGAGTGTGGTGGGCGGCGTTCTAGGTACATCGCCCATCTTCCAAGCCGGATGAAATGCGGAAAAGTGGAGTGGTACATCGGGGCCAAGCCGGCCCGCGATCCATTCCGAGAGCGCGGCGATCTCTGAAGCGCTGTCGTTGTGGCCGGGGATTAGCAGCGTCGTGATCTCGAGCCAAATACCCGTCTCATGCTTGACGTATTCGAGGGTCTCGAGGATGGGCCTGAGTTCGGCGGAGCAGAGTGCTCGATAGAAACCATCGGTAAAAGCCTTTAGATCGATATTGGCGGCGTCCATCACCGAGAAGAACTCTTCACGGGCCTTGTCCGAGATATAACCTGCGGTAACGGCGATGTTCTTGAGCCCTCGCTCGCGCGCTGCCTTTGCAACATCTACCGCGTATTCGAGGAAGATGACGGGATCATTGTAAGTATATGCGATCGCCCGTGACCTCATCGTCATCGCGGTCCGAACGATGGTTTCGGGCGCGGCTTCGGATTGCAGCTTGTCCTGGCTGCGGGCTTTCGAAATGTCCCAATTCTGGCAAAACTTGCACGTGAGGTTGCAACCCGCAGTGCCGAAGGACAGCACCGGCGCCCCGGGCAGAAAATGGTTCAGAGGCTTTTTCTCGACCGGATCAACGCAGAACCCCGATGAGCGGCCATAGGTCGTGAGCAGAATCTCGTCGCCACGGCGCGCGCGCACGAAACAGAGCCCGCGCTGGCCGTCGTGAAGCTTGCAGTATCTGGGACAAAGGTCGCATTGGATACGGCCGTCAGCGAGCCGTTGCCAATAACGAGCGGAGACGTCGTTCGGGGCATCGCGGAACCCCATTGTTTCTGATTTGTTCATGGGCCTAAGATGGAGTGTTTGAGCGTCCTTTCAATAAGGCGAGCTGTGACCTGGCTTTGCGCCGCAGAAAATGGCGAGACGGACGCCCCGCAATGCGCATGCCTGTAGACGTGCTTATGAGAGGTATGATCCGGATGGATGCACGAAAGAGGCGTGCCTCAGTTTGGAAGGATATGGGTCGGCAAAAAGGCTGACATGTCCGAAGCCGCTCTTCTGCATCAAGGGCTAGAGAATGCCGCAATGGTCTGTCCCGAGGCGAAGCCCGGCGCTACGGTGGGAATGGCGAACATTCAGCTCCAGCCTGGCTGACCTCGAAGCCAAGATCGGGTTGAACGTTCAGATTGCGCCGCGCCAAAGCGACGAGATTTATCTTCTGAACTCCGCAACGCCACATAGTGCGAAAATTCGAGCGCAAGTGCTCGAGGTGAAGCAATTGGTGCAGGTCGATCCCAGCGGCCTCGAGCTATGGAATCCAGCTTTTATGGCCGCTTTTCCGCTATCCGCATTCATGTTGCAGTCGGCATTCTCGGCATTGGGCTTGCCACATCCAACGTTCCAGCGCGGGGTCTATGCTTTGGACGAGTTCTTGGCAGAGATTATCAGCCCCAACGTGGCGTTTTGTGCCGTTCAGGTGAATAAGATGCGCCGTCAGTTCATGTTTCGCGGTTGTGCAGCCGAGTTCGTTCGTTTGCGTATCTGTACCATGTTGCAGGAAAGCTTTTGCATCGAGAATGAAACGCCAGCACGTATTATTGCGGCGTTAGGCGAACTCGGGCTCGATTCGCACGCCAATATCAATTTCCCGATGGGTCTTAAGCGGGCGTTGGCGGGCACCACATAAGTCCCTTCGACCCTGTTTTGAAGGGACTCCGAGGAGAAACGACGTGGCCATCGAAATCGAACGAAAATTCCTGATCGATCCAGACGTCTGGAAACCTGAGGACGAGGGCATTTCCTACCGCCAAGGCTATTTGTCATCAGAGAAGCAACGTGTGGTCCGCGTTCGTGTCGTTGGGACCGAAGCTTTTCCGACCGTAAAAGGAATTTCGGAGAACATCAGCCGCCTCGAGTTTGAGTATCCGATTCCAAGAAACGACGCTGAGATCATTCTCGATCGTTTGTGTGAGCGCCCCCTTATTGAGAAGACGAGGCACACGCAGAGAGTTGGAAACAATCTGTGGGAGATCGATGTCTTTCATGGTGAAAATGACGGCTTGATCATCGCCGAAATCGAACTGTCTTTCGAGGACGAGACGTTTGAACATCCGCCTTGGCTTGGAAAAGACGTTTCAGAGGATCCTCGCTATTTCAACTCGAACCTATCCAGAAATCCGTTCAAGAATTGGCGAGGCTAGGACTCGACAAAGTCCAGAGAGAACGATCGCGCATCTAGTCAAAGGGAATCGGCAATAACGAACCTCCGGCTCGAACCCCGCCGATGGAATTCTCCACATGTGTAGACGCAACAAGGTTTATCGAAGCTGCGCGTTGCGCTCCTTCGAATGACTGAGGGCTTCGGGAACCTTGCAGGTTGACGAGGGTTTCAGTCAGTCGCAAAAACCTGTTATAATTGCCATCTTTCGGCCTGGAGATGGATCCAGGTCCGGTTAGCGTCAGGAGCGAACCATGGCGCCGCGTGCCTCTTGGAAGGGCTACCTCAAGCTGTCTTTGGTTTCCTGTCCGATCGCCCTCTACCCGGCCGCGTCAACCTCGGAGCGCGTTTCGTTTCATCGGATCAACAAAAAGACCGGGAACCGGTTGAAGCAACAGCTCGTCGATGCTGAAACCGGCGAGACGGTCGAGAAGGAGGACATCGGCCGCGGCTACGAGATCGGCAAGGGGCAGTATCTCCAGGTCGAGGACGAGGAAATCGATAAGATCCGGATCGAAAGCTCCCACACCATCTCGATCGACTCCTTCGTCCCAAGATCCGAGATTGACGATCGCTACCTCGACAGCCCTTATTATATCGCGCCTACAGACCAGGTTGGACAGGAGGCCTTCGCCGTCATCCGAGAGGCGATCCGCGAAAAGGGCATGGTGGCTTTGGGCCGTGTCGTATTATCACGGCGCGAGCATGTCATGGTGCTAGAGGCGTTCCACAGAGGCTTGCTTGCCGCGATCTTGCGCTATCCCTATGAGGTCCGCGATCAAGCTCCCTATTTCGAGGACATCCCTGATTTGAAGTTGCCGGCCGATATGAAAGAGCTGGCCGCCCATATCGTAGACAGCAAAACGTCGCATTTTGATCCTTCGACCTTCGTGGACCATTACGAGACCGCGCTCGTGGAGTTGCTTCGGGCCAAACAGGCGGGCCGCGTCATTGAGGCACCGAAAGCGGAACCGGCACCTCACCGCGTCATCAATCTCATGGATGCGCTCCGGGCGAGTATTGGCGGCGAGACGAAGAAGAAGCCCGCCGCAGCAAGTACGAGAACCCGAGCTGGGGCAGCCGCGAGCGCAAAGAGGAAAAGCGGACGCTGAAGCCAAAGCCCGAACCGGATGCAACCGTGCTTGAGGGCGGGGTCATCGCCTTCACAGGCCGGCTTGCGTCCATGAAACGGGCGGAGGCCTTTGCCCTCATCGCCAAGCGTGGAGGAAAGCCACGCGAGAGGGTCACTAAAGATACAAGAGTCTTGATCGTCGGCGAACTCGGTTGGCCGCTCCAGGATGACGGTCGGCCGTCGCAAAGTCTGACCCAGGCGAAATCCTATGGTGTTCCGATCATCAGCGAGCGCCAGTTCTTGGAATGGGTCGGCAAATCCTCGCCGGGAGAGGAGGCCAGGGCCTATACGGTTGCTCAGCTCGCTGCCCTGAGCAAATTGCCGGAAGATGTTGTCGAGCAATTTTCGATGTTTGGCCTGATCGGAGCCCGGGAAGGTCTTTATGGCTTCCGCGATCTTGCCACGGCCCGTCAGCTCGCGCAGCTCCTTGGCTCTGGGGTAGGGCTATCGGCGATCACTCGAAGCTTGCGAGACATCCGGACATGGCTGCCCGACGCTCGGCTTTCGAATCTGCGTCTGTTTCCGGAATCCAAGAACAAGATCCTCGTCGAGCAGGCCTGGGGCTGCACAGACTCAAAAGGGCAGTTCGTGCTCCCGGTCGAAAAGCCAAAGAACGGCGACGCCGACGACGCGTTCGCGCAGGCACGATCCGCTGAAGAGGCCGGCGACCTTCGCACCGCCGAAAGCCTCTATCGGCGCGTTATGAAACTCGATCCGAACGATCCCGCAGCAGGGCTCAATCTTGGTAATTTATTACTGGTCCAGCAGCGCATGGTAGAGGCGGAAGCCGCCTATCGGTGGGCTGTGAAAGCGGATCCTGGCTTCGCTCTGGCCTGGTACAACCTGGCAAACTTGCTCGACGAACGGGGACGCCCTGCAGAGGCCGTGGATTGCCAGAAGCGCGCACTCGACGCCGATCCCGAGTACGTCGATGCCATGTTCAACTTGGCGTTATTCCTGCAGCAACTGGGTGAGCATGCCAAAGCCACGGCCTGGTGGAAACGCTATCTTGAACGCGACCGTGTGTCTCCCTGGGCCGAGCGCGCTCGCCGCGCCTTGAAATATTGCGAAATGGAGATGGCAAGCCAGCTATTGACACCTGCCGCGCCGGCAGACGCGGGAGGGCGATCATGATCCCGACGCTGCAGGATGAAATGCGCGTCGAGGTTGCTCCGGATCAGGAAGTGACTGCCCTCATCTATCCTGGGGGCAAGCCCGACCTTGCCGGTATCACGCTGATTCTGGGGCACGGGGCGGGGGCCGGTCAGAGGAGCGGCTTCATGACGAGCTGTGCCAAAGGACTCGCGGCGCGCGGGGTCACTGTCGTGACCTTCGATTTTCTGTATATGGAGCAAGGCCGCCGAGTTCCTGATCCAAACAACAAGCTCGAAGCCTGTTTCCGGGCCGTGGCCGAGGTCGTCCGCCACGAAAAGATCGGCGGCACGCTGGTCATTGGCGGAAAATCCATGGGTGGCCGGATCGCCTCGCAGGTTGCGTCTGCCGGCGCCGATGTTGGCGGCCTCGTTTTCCTGGGTTATCCGCTCCATCCTCCCGGCAAGTTTGACCAGCTTCGGGCGAAGCATTTGCCGGAGGTCAAAGTTCCGATGCTGTTCATTCAAGGCTCGCGTGACGCATTCGGCACGCCGGGCGAACTGCGGCCGATCCTCAAGAAGGTCCAAGTTCCGACCGAGCTTTATGCCGTGGAGGGCGGTGATCACTCATTCAAGGTCTCGAAGCGCGCCGGGACCACACAGGAGGAAACCGACAAAGCCATGCTCGACCGCATCGAGGCGTGGCTGCGGCAGACTTATCCGATTTGAATTGGAGGCCAGCCGTGCCGGCCAACAAGGTGAAAACGACCCAACCTCGGACGGAGAAGCCGCTCAAAGCCTATGCGGCCAAGCGCGACTTCACCCGCACCCCGGAGCCCGCGGGTTCGGGCGGCAAGGGTGGCGGCTGGGAATTCGTCGTGCAAAAACACGCGGCGCGCCGCCTCCATTACGACCTGCGGCTCGAGATGGATGGAATCTTGAAAAGCTGGGCCGTCACCAAAGGCCCGAGCCTCATAGTCGGGGAAAAGCGGCTTGCGGTCCGCACCGAGGACCACCCGATCGAATATCTCGACTTCGAGGGCGTTATCCCAAAAGGCGAATACGGTGCCGGTTCGATGATCGTCTGGGACCACGGCCGGTGGGAGCCGGAGGGCGATCCACAAAAGGGGCTTGCGAAGGGGCATCTCTTGTTCACGCTGGACGGCGCACGGCTCAAGGGGCGTTGGCATCTCGTTCGGATCCGGCCGCGATCCGGCGAAAAGACCGAGCCATGGCTGCTGATCAAGTCGGACGACGCATTCGCCCGGCACGCTGGCGATCGGGACATTACCGATGAAGCAACGACATCAGAGCTCAGCGGCCTAACCGTCGAAGAACTCGCTGCCGCGGGTGAAGTCCGTAAAGATCACGCGGCCAGAGCCGAAGTGGCAAAATCGCGAAAAATTCTCCTGCCGGACGTTCGCAAATTCTCAGGCGCACGGGTGGGCCTGCTCCCGACGTTTCTTGAGCCGAGCCTCGCGGTGCCATGCGAAAAGCCTCCGAGCGGCCGCAAATGGATCCATGAAATCAAGTACGACGGCTACCGCATCCAGGCACGGATCGACGGCCGCAAGATTCGTCTTTTGACGCGCAAGATACTCGATTGGACCGAACGCTTTCAAAGCGTCGCGGAAGCTTTGAAAGCGCTCAACTTTGGCTCTGCATGGATCGACGGGGAAATGGTCGTCGAGGATGCGAGCGGTATTTCGAGCTTCAACGATTTGCAGTGTGACCTGAAGGCCGGTCGTCAAGACCGTTTTCGCTACTTCGTCTTCGATCTTCTCTATTGTGAAGGGTTCGATTTGACGAAACTGGTTCTCAAGGACCGTAAAGGCTTGCTGCAACAGGTCCTCGCCACTTTGCCGCCCGGCTCGCCCATTCGCTTCAGCGAGCATCTCGATGTTGATGGGCCAACTGTGCTGGCGCATGCCTGCCGGTTCGGACTCGAAGGGATCATCTCGAAACGTGCGGACCTGCCCTATAAATCTGGTCGGGGCGATCATTGGCTGAAAAGCAAGTGCCTCGAGCGGCAGGAGTTCATCATCCTCGGCTACATTCCTTCGACGGCGGCCAGCCGATCAGTCGGATCGCTGGCGCTCGGCTATTATGACAACGGAAAGCTGGTTTACGCTGGGCGGGTCGGGACCGGCTGGTCCAGTGAGCGGGCGCGATCGCTGCGCGATGAGCTGGGAGTGATCGGAGCAGCTAAGCCGTCACTCGCCAAACTGCTGCCGACCGGTGCCGAGAAAAGCGTCCAATGGGTCGAGCCGCGACTCGTCTGCGAGATCGAATACCGTGGCTGGACAAAGGACAGATTGCTTCGGGCGGCGGCCTTCAAAGGCCTCCGCGATGACAGGCCTGCCAAGGAAATCGTTCTCGAGAGGCCGTCGAAGCCATCCAGCCCCCGCCTTCCCTCGGTTGGCATCGGCTTCCACCTCACCCATCCGGAGAGGATTCTTTGGGAGGAAGCAGGAATCACGAAGCAAGGGTTGGCCGAGTTCTATGGCGAAATCGCCGACTGGATACTCCCGCACATCGCTGGCCGTCCCTTGAGCCTGCTACGGTGCCCCTCGGGGACGGCGGCCAAGTGTTTTTTCGCCAAGCATCCGTGGCAAGGGTTGGACGCTAGCATCCGTTGTGTCGACACCGGAGAAAAGAAGCCCACGGTGGCAGTCGATGATCTGAGGGGCCTGACGAGCCTGGTACAGGCGGGCGTTGTCGAAATCCACCCTTGGGGTTCAACCATCGATCGTCTTGAACAGCCAGATCGTCTGATTTTTGATCTTGATCCGGGGGAGCATGTCCCATGGGAGGCAGTCATCGAAGCGGCCTTTGACGTGCGCGACAGGCTCGCCGCTCTGGGTTTGCAAAGCTTCGTTAAGACGTCCGGAGGAAAGGGACTCCACGTTGTGGTCCCCGTCCAACCGGAGGCTGGTTGGGAGGAGGTCAAGGCATTCACGAAAACATTCGCGGAAACAATGGCTACGGAGACCCCAAAGCATTATGTCGCCACGCCCGCGAAACACGAACGCAATGCTCGCATCTTTGTTGATTATCTGAGAAACGACCGCGGTAGCACCGCGGTTGCGGCCTATTCGACGCGTAGGTGGCCGCGGGCGCCGGTTTCGACACCCCTCGACTGGAGCGAAGTTTCACCCGAAATCCGTTCGGACCACTTCACAGCCGGGAATTTGCTGCATCGGCTTTCCTGTCTCAAACGAGATCCTTGGCAGAGCTACTTCAAGATCCGCCAACGCCTGCCGGAATTTCGGGAGACCACGCGGCGGTAGCTAGCATCTGCGGATGCCCTCCGTAATCAGCGCGTATCAGCCAAGAGCCTATTGTCGAGTCTCGTCAAGATTGATGACGGCATTAGCCCGCCGATCTCGGTGGTGTTTGGTCGAGTGATGTGATCCGTAATTCGTGGTCGCGTCCGACGCTGAAAGCCCCCGAGTTTCCGGGCTGAGAAATGCTCTCGCCGTGAGGAAAAGCGCCGACGTCGCCAGTCTTGATTGTTGCTGCGACGCCGTGACTCCTTGCGCCGATCCGCAGTAAATTGTCCAGTGAACTCGACTGACCTCTCGAGTTCAAGGAGAGCCGTCGTCCGAGGAAACATGTCCGGCTTATCGCCTTTCCCATCCAACGAGCCTGCCGAGCCCTTTGGGCCGGTCTTCGGCGATGGCCGGCTCGATTTTTCGGGTACGTTCGAGAATGCGCGAGTGAACCGTGCGGAAGGCACTGCATTCCAGACGGGGGATGCGGCAGTCGTGCCTGGATTTGCGCAGGAAGCATCCGCTGGGCCCAACACGCTCGCGGCAACGCTCATCCCTGCCTCCTTCGGCGACTACGCGTTCCTGCTGCCTTCCGAGGCCGAAGCGTGGAGGGTTGCGGCCGAAACAATCCGACGCTGTCAGCGGATCGTCGGCCGCCCGAAGCGCCGCCACCTGATCTTCTGCGTGGGAGCCTCGGCCGAGGTAGAAAACGTGCCGCCCGGGCTCGATGCCGACGATGACATCACGATCCTCCGAACGGATGATCCCGGCGCATTGCAACTGGAGATCGGTCCTAAGACGGCGGGCTTTTTCGTCGCGCCGGTCAGAACCCAGAACGGCCTCGAAGTGCTCGCCGGAAGCTTACTCGCCGGCTTGCGCGAAACTGCTGATGAATATGGTCTCGTCCTCGCCTTCGACGAAACCTTCTGCGGTCTCGGCCGCACTGGGATGATGTGGGCTCACGAATGGACCGGCGTCACGCCGGATTTGATGATCTCAACCCGAGGGCTTGCAGGCTCCCTGCCGCTCGCCGCCCTCGTCGTCACGCAAAAAGTCGCACGAGGCGCACCAGCGAGCCTTCCGGCAGCAGATCAGGCGGTGCTCGCCGCGGGGCACGCGGTGATGGACGACTTATTATCGCCGGGCTTTGAGGAACGCGTGCAGAACCGGGCCTGGTATCTCGAGGACCGGCTCGCGTCCCTGAGTTACAATCACCGCGACATCTTTCACGGACAATGCGGTATCGGCCTAATGCAAGGGCTCGTTTGCACCGGCAAGGTTGAGCCGATGCGGGCAAAGCTCGCCGAGCGGGGCCTCCTCACGCGTGCCATGGGTCCGGTCCTCGGGCTGTTTCCTCCCCTGACGGTTGACGAGAGTGAGATCGATGCGGCGGTCTCCATGGTCGCTACGGTCTGCGCTGGTGATGGATCCTGACGCGGTGACAAAGCGTAGGGGCGAATTCGCTCGTCGATGCTCTCACCGGCATTTCGCGAGCACCAACTCGATCGCGGTCGTTGCTTCTGAGACATTGAGCCAAAGTTCGGCCCGTTCCTCATTTTTGAATCGCTTGCCGAGGTCGTAAGGTTGATCATGTCCCGCGAGGTGAAGAAAACAGCCCCATTTGCCGTCCGGCTGTTCTTCAACTGTCACTTTGTAATCGGCCGCCATATCAGTTCCTCCTTATCATTTTTTCATTTCATAGCCTAAGGCTCGGCAAATCGCCGCAGGGTTCGGCTGTTTTCAAGACATGTCCGTGGGTCGGCGCTTTAACCACCGCACTTTTGATGCCGCATAAGGGAGGCCCCTAGCACAGGTTTTGCTGAGGTCGTCAATGCACGAGCCAACAGTGCATCCGAGTCGGCATCTAGGGACAGCATCTGCCGGGTGTGTGGATGCGATCACGTAGAATTCGCGGCTCGTTATAAATCCAAGACCAGAAGGTCGCCTTTAGCGCGGGAAACACATGCGAGAAAGAAGCCTTCTTCCTTCTGCTGTGGAGTTAGACGTTTGTCGCGGTGATCTATCTCACCTTCAAGAACCTTTACCTTACAAGTTCCACACATGCCTTGTTCGCAAGATGTCGGAATTTTCACCCCTTGCTCTTCAAGAAATGCCGTGACGGTCTTATCGCCCGGGATTTTATAAACCTGTCCGGTGCTTGCGATCTTCACGTCGAAGACTTTGTCGAGTATGGCCGCGGGCACCTTGGCCGTGAAGCGTTCGACATGGATGCGTTCTTCGGTCCAACCTTTCTGTATTGCAGTATTGATGATGGGATCTTGCCACCAATCGACACCGCAGATGAAGAGCTGCATGTCTTCCGGCTGATCCGCGAGAATAGCCGCCGGGTTCAGCAATTGATTTAGTTCGCTCGCCTCATAATAAAACTTCGTGTTTTCCGCAAAGTTCGATTCCATGATCATCCCTTGAAATGAGCCAGGGGACATCATGGCGAAAACATAATGGAGCTCGAAAGGGATATTTTCGGATTTCAAATGGCCGGCGATGCTCAAGATCGGCGTCACCCCAATGCCCCGAGCCAGCAAAATGGCCCGCTTCGTAGTGCGGGGAACACGGAAACGGTTTCGAGGCAAGCCAACTTGCAAGGTGTCGCCGGCATTCACCTGTCCATGCAGTGTCTTGGACCCACCCCGGCTATTGGCGTCGTTCCATACACCAATGACATAGCGGTGGCGGTCTGCAGAACTATTACATAGGGAGTATTGGCGCACCAGTCCGCCCGGAATCGTCACGTCAATATGAGATCCTGCGGAAAAGGCAGGAAGCTCCCCGCCGTTCGGGTCGACCAACTCAAACGAGACCATATTATGGGCCTCATCTGTCCTTTTAGCTACGATGACCGGCCGTAAATTGTCGTCAATCATACCATCCTCTCTACATCCGAGCGGGAACGTGCAAGACGCATACCCAATCGGCGGGGGAGCGCCATTGTCAGCTGGTGTATGTCTCCGAGACAGCGAAGCGCTGTTCTTGCCAAGGTAAAGGCTCCCATTCGAAGAGCTGGTCCGCGCGGCCGCGGCGAACGCTTGCCCAAGTCATTTCAATAGCATTGAAATTGAGCCTCCGAGAAAGGAATGGCTCGACAGAGCCTATGGCGATCATTGAGGTTGTGAAACTGACTTTTCGTCTGTGGCAAATTCCTCTGTCGATTTGTTGCGCTGGCGCCAAAATTGAGAGCCGGATTCGAATTTCGGCGGCCTCATCGCTCGGATGACGGGTGGCTGTCCCGCAAAAACGCCATCCTGTCCGGTGCCAGAAGCTCCTCGCAGCCTGTCTGAATTGCTTGCGAAACGCCACTTTGGCCGGGATAACCGAACTTGGTCATTTCGAACGCAATTGTTTTCGCGACTGCTATGCTTGACTTCCGCTCGGTTTTTTCCGGAAACATCATGGCGCCGCCTTTCATGAATCGAATCCGTGTTGCCGAGGGCGATTTCCTCGGCCATCCGCGCGGCTTGACCTTCCTGTTCGCTACCGAGATGTGGGAGCGCTTTTCGTATTACGGAATGCGTGCGTTGCTTGTCCTTTACATGGTGAGATATCTTCTGCTGCCCGGCCACGACGATGTCATCGGACTCGGCACCTTACATCGCGTGTTGGAAAGCTTTTTCGGCCCGCTCGGCATGCAACCCTTCGCATCTCAGATTTATGGTCTCTATACCGGGCTTGTTTACCTCACCCCGCTGTTTGGCGGCTGGCTTGCGGATCACCTGCTCGGTCAGCGCCGCACCGTGATCCTCGGAGCCGCGCTGATGGCAGCTGGCCATTTCATGATGGCTTTCGAGCCGCTGTTCCTGCTGGCGCTCTTCACGCTTATCCTCGGCAATGGCGCTTTCAAGCCCAATATCTCAACTCAGGTCGGCGGCCTTTACGGGCCGGGTGACCAGCGGCGTGACCGCGCCTATTCGATTTTCTACGTCGGCATCAATCTCGGCGCGTTCCTTGCGCCGCTCGTCTGTGGAACGCTCGGCGAGGAGCTGGGCTGGCATTATGGGTTCGCCGCCGCCGGAACTGGAATGACAATCGCAATCGCGGTCTACCTCTACGCCATGCCCTTGCTGCCGCCGGACGAGATGCATAAGGCCAGGGCCGCTGGGCTCGACAAGAAGCCGCTGGACCGGAATGAATGGCGCTCGATCTTAGCGCTGATCGCGTTGTTTCTGCCGACGGCGTTCTTCTGGGCCACCTACGAGCAGCAAGGCAACACAATCGCGCTGTGGGCCAACGACTATACCGATCGTACCGTCGATCTTATCTTTTGGCAGGGCAAAATCCCGGTGACCTGGTTCCAGGCCTTCAACCCTTTGATGATTTTCACCTTCACCCCTTTCATTATTAAGCTCTGGGAGCGGCAGGAGAAACATGGGATGGAGCCGTCGACTATCACGAAGATGGCGCTCGGGTGCTTCGGCGTCGCCCTCTCCTATTTGATCATGGCAAGCGCGGCGTGGTCAGCGGGCGGCGGTTCGGCGAGTTGGTGGTGGCTATTTGCTTATTTCGTCGTTATCACCATCGCCGAGCTCCATCTGTCCCCCATCGGCTTGTCGTTGGTGTCGAAGATCGCACCGGCCCGTGTGACCTCGACAATGATGGGCCTCTGGCTCGGCACCAGCTTCGTCGGCAATTTCGTCGCTGGCTGGCTTGGCAGCTTTTGGAGCTCCATGGACAAGATAAGCTTCTTCGCCATGATCGCTGCCGTCGCAGCGATCGCCGGCGTAGTGATCTGCTCCTTCAATCGTCCGCTCAGCGGGATTCTGAAAGGCTAATTCCGGTTCAACCGGATTGGAGCTCAACTGAGTGTACTGACGCAGCGCTAGCGCAAATGGCAATCATGCCAAAAGAACGCCTTCCGCGGGCGGTACCCCAAGGTGGCGATGCCAAGTGATGGGCTTTTGGACCGGCAAGATGGAAACGTGAGAAGGCTTTCCAATCAAGTCGGATGCCGAGCGGTTCGCGCACCTCCATCTCATCGTCGATTAATAGATTTTTGCGAGCTTGCGGGACATATTTTCGCTTTTTTGGTTCCTGTATGATCTCTTATTGCTCTCATATGAGGCGCACTACTATGGCGCTGTGTGTCCAGCACGCCATCATCGGCCTTGCGGCCGTGCTCGCGACGGGCCTGGTCGGCCCCGCCGAGGCCATGCGGCGCCGGCATGCAGAAAGGATCGAGACTGAGGCGGCTCGTCCCCCAAAGGAGCCCCTCATGGCGATTGTCACACTCAGCAATCAGCGCGTCACGATCTATGATGCGGATGGCTGGATCTTGCGGGCGCCGGTTTCGAGTGGCCAAACCGGATATGAAACGCCCGCTGGCATCTACAGCGTCATTCAAAAAGAGGAGGAACACTACTCCAACCTCTATGATGATGCGTCCATGCCATTCATGCAGCGTATCACCTGGTCAGGAATCGCGCTCCATTCAGGGCCGCTGCCGGGATACCCCGCCTCTCACGGTTGTATTCGCATGCCATATGAGTTCGCCCAACGCCTCTTCGGTATGACGAAAATCGGCATGCGGGTGATCGTCGCTCGACAAGACGTGCACCCTGTTGAAATTGACCACCCCGCTCTCTTCAAACCAAAACCGGTTCCCGCTGATATTTCGCTTCAGACGCTGACCGAGCATTGGGGCGCTGCTCGCGATGACCCGCAGGTAGCACCGCCTGGGTCGTCCGCTCTGACTGAAATAGATGGGTCATCACCAGCCAGGACGGGACAGCCGGGGATGACGTTGAATTCAATTGCAGCCGTCAAGATGGCGGCTGCGGATGCGGCGGCAAGAAAGGCGAATGCGGCCAGATTGACAGCGACAAAATTGACTTTGGAAGCAGTTCGACTCGTGCGCACTGCAGAGGCTGCGAAATATAGAGCGGAAGTGCAACTCAGGGCCGCCGAGGGCGTGCTGGAGGCCGCAAGCTCATCCGCAGCGATTCCGGCTGCCGAGGAAGAGAAAGCAAAGGCGCTTGCTAGGCTCGCCGAGGCAGAGGCTCAGCTGGCCGCCGCGAGGTTGGAAGCGCCGGTGAAGGAAGATGCTGCGGCTCGCGCACGCGAAGAGGCGAAGGCGGCCGAGGCCGAGAAAGTCGCGGCCTTGGAAGTTTCAAGTGAGACGGCGCGCCTAACGGCGCCGGTGTCCATTTTCATCAGCCGGAAAACCCAGCGCCTCTATGTTCGGCAGTCCTTTCAACCCGTGTTCGAGAGCCCGATCACGATCCTCGATGCCGGCCATCCTATTGGCACCCATATCTATACCGTCCTCGACTACACGAATGGCGGTGCCGAACTTCGCTGGAGCGCCGTTTCTATGGAGGGGAATTTGGAGAAACGTCAGCCTAGCCCAAGGGGCAAGTCGAGCCGTGATGATCGTCACACGGCCGAGCCAATGTCGCCCGACGCGGCCCCGGCCAGGGCAGCACTCGACCGTGTTGAGATCCCCGAGGACGTCGTCGACCGCATCTCCGAAATCATCTCGCCCGGATCTTCGTTGATCATTTCGGATGAAGGCCTGAGCACCGAGACCCGCGAAGGCACGGACTTCGTGATCCTCCTGACCGGCGAACCACAAGGTGGCATCAAGAAGCGGCGCTTTGATCCGGATACTCACGACCGCTACGATCGCCGGTATGATCGTTCGTATGGGCGATCGCCGATGTATCCGCCCTCATTTGATGGCGGCCCGTTTGTTCCATGGTAATCAGATCTCAGAGTAACCCGCGATCAGAAGGCATTGCCATACACACCACAGGCTCTGCGGACGAGATGGTTAGCGTTGGGCTCCGAGCTGAGCTCGACAGGCGGGACCGGAGCTTTATGTAGAACAAAAGCAGCGAGAGCGGGAGCGATGCAGCAGCTTGGCATTCTTGAGGAATGGCTGGATCGGATCAAATAAGGTGCAACGTCTTGAAACGTGTCCCGGAAAAAGAATTGATGGATGTGCCCGTCGGTGCTCAGGCTTATGCCGATGCCGACTTCTCGGAATCAAATTCGAAATTCGTCGCTCTCTTTTCGGAAAAGTTTCCTGCGTTTAAGGGCCAACGAATTCTAGATGTTGGTTGTGGTCCCGCCGACATCACAATGAGACTCGCAGCGCGGTACCCGCAAGTCGGTGTTGTCGGTGTGGACGGTTCTGCGTCCATGATCGATATCGCCAAAAATGCTATCTTGCGGCATGGCCCTTTAGCGGATCGGATTGATGTACGAAATTGGTATATCGGCCGACAAGAAAATCCTTTGGGCTCAGAGGCATTTCACGCGGTCGTCAGTAACAGCTTGCTCCATCATCTGCGGGATCCGCTCGACTTGTGGAGAACGATTCGTGCCTGCGCCGCACCGGATGCTGCGATACTTGTCATGGACCTCATCCGGCCCCAATCCCGCAACGAGGCTGAAAGGATCGTCGACACATATGCCGGCAAAGAACCGGAGGTTCTGAGGAGGGATTTCTTGAACTCCTTGCTTGCCGCCTACCGTCCGGCCGAGATAATGGTCCAGCTCGCCTCGCTCGGGATGGAATCGTTGCGCATTGAAGTCGTGAGTGACCGGCACTTCATCGTTTTCGGATCGATTGGCGTGGCCGCAAAGCGTGAGGCCTGAGCGTTGTGGCCGAGCGCCTCGGAACGATCGAAGCCTGATTTTTCGTCTCGGAAGCCGGGTTCGCGAATTTCTTTGCCGGCGGCGCTCTCGTGGGAGCTCAGCGCAGCCCAGCGATGATTCTTTCATTCGATCGCCCAGCATTGCTTTTCCGGACGATCCTCGCGCTCATTCCACAGATGAGCGTGGCGCGCGATTGTGCAGAAGGATATGCTTTCGGCCAGCGTCGATGCGATTTTGCATTTGCAGCGATCGCATGGCGGCTTTGGGGCTCGGTCTTAAAGCCCCTATCGCGGTGATTGTCATGAAGACGTCGTGACAATATCCTCTTTGTTCTGGATCGATTTCAAAGCAGTCCTCGGACAATGCCGGAACCTTCTAGTCACGCTTCTGTTGTTGTAGGCGACAGATCACTCTTCGTCAGACGAGTCTTCGCTGCTGATCTCGCAGCGGTTCGGCTCATCTCTCGTTCAGCGCGGCCAATGGTCGGACGGGCTTCAGCTGTCCTCATTAGCAAGCTCGGGAATGGATGGCTCTATCCCATCCTGGGCCTTATCATTCTCGTATGCTTGGGTCGTGCCGGGCTTCGGGTCGTCACCATCGCAGGTCTGAACGCTGCGTTCTTGCATTGCCTATATCCTTATATCAAGCGCCGGATTGGCAGGCCCAGGCCTTTTAAAGTTGATCCGCATCTTAACTCCTTAATGGCTGTTCTCGATGAGCACTCGTTTCCAAGCGGTCACGTGATGACTTTGTCGGGCGTCCTCGTGCCAATCGTTCTTGTTTGGCCCGGCGCTGCGATCTCTGCGGCTGTGTTGCTGTTAATCGTGGCGTGGTCTCGGATAGCTACGGCCCATCATTATCCGAGCGATATTTTCGCCGGTGCGTTGTTGGGTGTTGTTTTCGCGTGTCCTCTTTCGATCTACTTTCTTGCCATGTGGTGAGTCAAAGCCATGTTGTCGGTAGCGATCGCGCGCGCCGCGCACGATATGGATCCGCAGGCATACGATCGACTTCGTCCTTGGACGACGCGGTTACTGGTGTAACGGCGTTTTGAGAATCCGCTCAAGGCGGGTCGCATCAGTGATGGCGATTCGCAGATAGGAGCGGGCAAGGAGCGGCCATTTTTCCGGAGTGCGAGGGGCAGGCTCGAGGAGATGAGCGAGAGTCAAGCGGGCGCGGAGTGTCGCGCGGTAGCAGCGGTAGAAACAAAAAAGTGCTTCCGACCCGACATCTCTGTCCCACGTCCGTAGAATCCGGCGCCGGAGATAATCACTGGCCCAAGGAGCGCCTAGCCGGTCGCATTCAACACTGAGGAAAGCGACTTCATCTAAGGGATCGACAGCCCTGAGCTTGGCGTTGAACTCAAGACAGTCGATGATTCGCACGATGTCATCGATAAAGACGTGCTCTGGGCGCAGATCGCCGTGGCCGTCGACAATCTTGCGGCCGCGGGCACGCGCGGCGAACAAATCTGATTTCGCCTGCAGGAAGCGGCGTTGCGCCGCGTCGATCCTCCGCACAAGCCCGGCAGAAGCCCCTAGCTCAGGATTGAGAAGGACGCGCCGATTATCGTCAAGATTGCAATGCCACTCGGCAAGATGGAGGCGCGGACTGATGGGAACGGACTTCGCAAACCGGTAAAAAGCGGCGAGAGTGGTGACGAGATGCTCCAGATCCCGCGCGCCGATCAGATGCCCGGGAAGCCGGCGCTCCAAGGTGCAAGCTTCGTCAAGACGGCGCATGACCACGAGCCAGTCGACTGTAATCCCGGGCGTCCCAATTGCTAGCCCGTGCGGTGTCCATACCAGCGGCACGACGTTCAGGTAGACGTCGGCCGCCAATCGCCGATTCAGCTTTAGCTCGGCGCGACAGGCAGCTTCCCGGCGCGCGAGCGTCGAGAAATCGAGATAGGCAAAGCGGACCGGTTTCTTAAGCTTGAATACACGATCGTCAGCGAAAAAGATCCATGACATGTGGGTTTCCCGGCGAGAAACCGATGCGGCGGGTTTGCCATAGGCGCTTGGCTGACTGAGAAATGCCACCTTGTCGGCGAGTCCCAGGTCGCCGGGGGCGGCGATCACTGCCTCCTGACTTATCCGCGTGCCCAAATTTCTCCCCGCTTCACATAACGCCGTGCCATGCCGCGTAGCGCGCGATGTCGCCTTCTTCCCGACGTCGCCGCAATAGTCGCTCCGTCCATAAGTAAGGGCCGGTAAATTCCGGGGGGATTGACATCACGCAATTATGCTATGGGGATGATGGCGTATCCCGGGACAATCCTGATCAAGAAGACTTACCGCCTTTTCGCAGGAGAGCCAATTTGGAGCGGGAGGATGAAGGTCAAATTACAAATCAAAGACGATGAAAGTCTTCTCTACGTAGGCACATATGACATCAGAGATGCAGAAAGTTTTGGTGCGGCGTGCGCGGATGCGTGGGAAAAACTGCGGATGGAACGCTTAGAAAAAACCACCAGCATCGGTGCTCTTTATGACGTTCTTAATGACAATGTGCTCGATCTTTTGTTGGGAGCAAAGCTAAGCGTCGAGAAGCTTGGTCAGTAAAATGCGTCTTTATTCTTGTGGCATGCTGACACGGCAGCGCGAAGGCCGCCGCGTCTTTGGGTCCCGAGCTCGATGAAATCTGGAGGATATCAACGCCTCAAGAGAGATGAAGACGTGCACTACAATCAGTGAAACCGCCCGCATGACCCACATCGTTACCTTGACGCTTAATCCTGCCCTGGATCTCTCCACATCCGTTAAGAAGCTGATTCCCGGCCACAAACTGCGCTGCGAGGAACCCCGGCGGGATCCTGGGGGCGGCGGCGTGAATGTCGCTCGCGTGATCAGCCGCTTGGGCGGCGACGTAACCGCTGTCTATCCAGCCGGGGGGCAATCCGGCGCGATGCTGCAGCGGCTTTTACGAGATGAAGGAGTCGCGAGCCGGGTCGTACCCACGCGCGGGGCGACACGCGAGAATTTTCATGTGTTCGAGGAAGACACAAGGCAGCAATACAGGTTCATCCTCCCCGGACCCCCGCTCAGCCAATCGGCTTGGCGGCGTTGCCGGCACGCCATTATCTCGGGGACCCGCACACCGAAATATATCATCTGCAGCGGTAGCTTACCACGCGGTGCGCCGGAGGACGCCTATGCCCGTTTGGCTCGCCATGGGAAACGAGCCGGAGCTCAGCTTGTCGTAGACAGCTCCGGGCCGGCACTTCGCGCGGCCCTAAAGGAAGGCGTTTATTTGGTCAAGCCAAGCCTTAGTGAGCTGCGCCAGCTGACCGGTCAGAAATTAGAAGATCAGACGTCCTGGATTGAAGCTTGCCGCCAGCTTATTGGCCGTGGGGCCGCGCGCATCATTGCCCTCACCCTCGGTGACTGCGGAGCCCTGCTGGTTACGGGTGAGACGACGTTGCGGGCCAAGAGCATCCAGATCCCCGTAATGACCACGGTTGGGGCGGGTGACAGCTTCCTTGCCGCATTGGTCTGGAGCCTTATGCAAGAGCGATCAATCGCTGATGCGCTGAGTACGGCTGTTGCGGCCGGCGCTGGCGCGCTTCTAGGTCCGGGAACAAGACTTTGTTTGCAAAAAGATGTTGAACGCCTGGCAGCGCAAGTGCGCATCGAGGCGTGCTGAATCCGGCCACCTTCTGCGATGGATCGAGATATTGCCTCATGCTTTGCTCTTATCTATTTTAGCATGCTCGCATAAAGCAATGGGTGCCCTTACAGCCCTTTTGGAGCATGGCTCCCTTGCCCTTCGGCGAAGCCAGGTTTCTCAACGGACATAGCTTTCCGCCATGAAGCTTTTCGCGCTCAACGCCAGCCGGACATTTGCTGAAAAGATCGCGGCAGCTCTCGGTGTTGAGCTCAGCGCCCATGAGGAGCGCGAGTTCGAGGATGGGGAGCACAAGGCGCGGCCGCTGGTCAGCGTGCGCGGTGAAGACGTCTATGTCGTCCAGAGTCTGCACGGCGGCCCTGATCAATCGCCCAATGACAAGCTCTGTAGACTTCTCTTTTTTATCGCGACGCTGAAGGAAAACGGCGCCGCCCGGGTGACGGCGGTCATCCCCTATCTCGCATACGCGCGTAAGGATCGGCAAACAAAACCGCGCGATCCGGTGACGACCCGTTACGTGGCCGAGCTTTTTGAAGCCGCTGGCGCTGGCCGGGTTGTCACGCTCGATGTCCACAACATTGCAGCTTTCCAGAACGCATTTCGCTGCGAGACGATTCACCTCGACACACGCCGCTTGTTCGCCGCGCGGGCGATCACTCTTTTTGGCGATACTCCAGCGGTCGTCGCCTCGCCAGATCCTGGCGGCGTCAAGCGTGCCCAGCTTTTCCGTGAGAGGATCGAGAAAGAGCTGGGCCGGCCGGTTGGCGGCGCCTTCATGGAAAAACGCCGCAGTGGCGGTGTGGTGAGCGGCACGCTTCTCGTCGGCGATATTGTGGGCGCCACAGTGCTCATTATCGATGATCTCATTAGCAGTGGCGGAACCATCGCGCGGGCGGCGAAGGCCTGCCGCGAAGGGCGCGCCCATGCGATCTATGCTTTCGCCGCGCATGGGCTTTTTACCGGCGACGCCGCACGCGTTCTGCGTGATTCAGACCTCGCCAAAACCTTCGTCACGGATACCGTGCCGCCATTTCGGCTCGAAAAAGACGTCCTCGCCGGCAGCATCGAAATTCTCAGTGCGGCCCCTCTTTTCGCCGAGTGCATTCTTGCGCTTCACGAGGGCAATTCGATCAATGCTTTGCTGGAAGGCTGAGACCTCTGGTCCCGCATTCGCCGGATGACAAGCCGCGTGGACAATCCTCTGCTTTGGTGCGGACGGCCCATTCACCTATTTCTCGTCGGCGGGCTTGACGAATTTCAGGACGAAGCGATCGCTCTCGCCAATCGCCGCATATTTTTCTCGATCCTGATCCTTCAGCCGGTAGGTTGGCGGCAGGGTCCACACGCCTTCGGGATAATCCTTGGTGTCCTTGGGGTTGGCGTTGATCTCGGAAGAGCCGGCCAACTTGAAGCCCGCCTTTTCGGCAAGAGCAATCACATAATCTTGTCTGACATAACCGCTCTTGGCCTGTGGGTCTTGGGGCTGGTCGGGTCTGCCACGATGATCCTCAAGGCCCAAAATCCCGCCGGGCTTTAAGGCCTTGTAGAACGCGCGGAAGGCCGCCTCCGCGGTGCCGTCCCGCATCCAATCGTGGATGTTGCGGAATGTCAGCACGAAATCGGCGCTGCCGGGAGGCGCGATCTCCTGATCGCCGCCATTAAATTCGGTGATGATCGTCTTGCCGTAGAGTTCGGGGCTTGCTGCCATTCGGGCCTTGAGGGGCGCGATGTCCCGCTCGCGGTCGCCCGAGGCGGTGTAGCGGCCATGGTCGTTGAGATAGGGCGCCAGAACCTCGGTCCAATAGCCAGCCTTGGCCGGTATGATCTCAACAACATTCGAATCCGGCTTCACGCCAAAAAATGTGAGAACTTCGAGAGGGTGCCGATAACGATCACGGACCTTGTTGGCCTCGCTCCTCTGCGGCCCATCGACGAGCGCCGCAAGCGCTGGATCGGGTGTCTGCGCCGCGGCCAAAGCGGGCAGGCCAAGGCATGAAGCAACTGTAAGGAGTACAGCGGCAAGCGTCTTAAGTTGACGTGCTGCCAATACGCGTCCCCCGTTCAGATCGATGACCATAAGACTCCTCCATTTGAGTAGGTCTCGCTGTGTGTCGGTCTATCACACAAAACAGCTTAGCAATTCCGTTTTTAAGGTCCTTGTCGATTCAGAATTGCCGTGGTCGAATTGTCACGTTTTCGCTTGATAGCCTTTCACTGATGAAAAGTTGTCGCCTCATTTGTCTTCGCCAAAGGCGACCTCGATCACAAAGGAACGCTGCGCTCCCGGAGGCGGCGGTGGAAAGGGTGCCGCGCGGCTGACGACAGCGAGGCTTTCGGCGTCGAGATCGGAATCGCCGCTCGATCGCAACAGGACCACCGATGCCACCTCTCCGGACTCGTGAAGAACAAACCCGACCGTTGCGATCCCTTTGGCGCCGCGTTGGAGGGCATCTGCGGGAGGATGAACCATGCGCTTCAGCATCCCGCCAACGATGTAGCTGTAATTCATCGCTTCGCCGCCGCTGTTGTCAGGCAAAGGTACCGCGACGGCACGAAAGCTCTCCCGCCCGGCCCCGAAGGGCGAAGGAAGAAAGGCTCCAACGGATCCCTGATTTCCGATCGTTCCGATCTGATGCGCGAAGGCGCGTGCGGTTTCTGTCTGGCTTTCGCTTTCTGCTCTTGTCTTTTCAGGCGCTTTGGGCGGTGGTTCCTCGGCGGGTGGCCGATTTTGCGTCGTCTTCCGCTCCGTTCGGCTTCCCGCTTCTGGCGGCGGAGTTTTACGTTCCGGAGTTGGTTTTTCGTTGCCGTTTGGCAAATCCGGCGTTTTTTTCTCGGGCGCGGCTTCCGCCTTCACCACTTCCACCGGGATCTCGCGAAGCGGCTCGGGAACCTCGGCGGGTGAGTCGAGGCGCACGATGGCAAGCAGAAGTGCTCCGTGTGCGAGCAGCGCGGCAGCCGCTGCCCCGGCAGGAAGACGACGGAACGAACGGCGCCGGGCGTCTCGACCCGGCAGCTGCGCCTCCCGCGACTGGCTGGCATCATCCCCCGCGGGTTTTTGGCTCGTCACGCTTGCCCCAATGTCGAGATCTCCGCCGGACAACGGATGGAAAGCTCACCAGCTTCTCAGATGAACTATCACTCATTCAACCTTTCACGAGCCTTGGCAAAAACGGCCCGGAACATCTCCTGCGTGAGCACGCCGGTGTTCGTGTTATACCGAGAACAATGATAACTATCGAATAGCGTAATAATTTTGGCGCCTGCAGCTGAATCCGCCGCCGCTTCTTGCAGGCCTTGCGTTGTCGCGAGGACATGCTCCGCGCCATGTGCAAAGGGAAAGGCGCGAGGTTTCCTTCCTAAAGCGCGAATAAGAGAGTCATGGGCGACCCGGCCAAGAGCCACGACCGCCCGAATCCTGGGCATGGCGGCAAGGGTCGATGCGAGAAAGCGGCGGCAATTGGTGATTTCCGAAGGTGCTGGCTTGTTTTGGGGCGGCACACAGCGAACGGCATTCGTGATCGCGCAGGAGATGAGGCGCAGGCCATCATCGCGGCACGCACCATAAGCGCCGGCCGCGAAACCATATTCGATCAATGTTTCGTAAAGAAGGCTTCCAGCGAAATCGCCGGTGAACGGCCGACCCGTACGGTTGGCGCCGCGCAGGCCGGGCGCAAGCCCGACCACGAGGAGATCCGCGTCGGCCGTTCCGAACATTGGAACCGGCGCATTGTGCCATTCCGGCTGCGTCGCTCTGAATGAGTCGCGAAAGGCGGCAAGGCGCGGACAGAGCCGGCAATCCCGGTCGGGCTCGTCGGGGAAGCCGCGTTGCCGGGACGCTGGGAGGATGGATGTTTCGCTCACTCCAATCGATGCGCGCCAGAATTATGCGCGATCGTCGGTCAAGGCTGGATCAAAATTGCCTGCAGGCACGGGACGCCGCTCCTGTGCCTTTTGCGGTCGCTCGAGGCGGTCACCAGGGTCGCGGCCGATTTTCGGAGCAAGATGCACGATGTCGATGAATTCGTCCGCTTGCCGGCGCAATTCGTCTGCCACCATCGCGGGCTGCGTCGCATTGGTGGAGACAACCGACACACGCACGCCCTTGCGCTGCACGGCTTCGACCAATGAACGGAAGTCGCCGTCACCGGAAAAGAGGACGAGATGATCGATATGGTCTGCCATTTCCATGGCATCCACGGCAAGCTCGATATCCATATTACCCTTGACCTTGCGCCGGCCAAGGGAATCCACGAATTCCTTGGTTGGTTTCGTCACTACGGCGAAGCCGTTGTAATCCAGCCAGTCAACGAGCGGTCGGATCGAGGAATATTCCTGATCCTCGACCAGGGCTGTGTAATAAAACGCTCGGATCAATTTTCCTCTACTTTGAAATTCCTTAAGCAGCCGCTTATAATCGATGTCGAACCCGAGCGACTTTGCGGTCGCGTATAAGTTTGCGCCATCAATGAAAAGTGCAATCCGCTCCTGATCAGCCATAACGTTGTCTCTAAAGTTCTCGTGTGACGTTCATTGTTAGTTATTACTTGTTCGGCTTTATCAACCGAGGAGCGAAAGTTACAACTCCTAAGCCAGCAACCATGCAATTTGTGCACTAGTCCACGTCGAACGAAGGGGGAATACTCCTATGTGGTCCCAACATTCCCTTACGTCAAGAGGCCTTACTATGCTTAGGTTGAGCATCAAAGTGGATTATATTAAGGCGGGCATGTGCAGCGGCGAACTAATTGTGCCGCTCTCCCCCAACGGACACCCTGGTATTCAGGCTGCGGCATTCAGGCTGCCCAAATGCAGGGTTGCCAAACAGAACAAAAAAAATATAAGGTTAGCCTAATCCAAAAAGGTCTCGTAAACAAGGAGCGTGCACGGCATGGCCCGCGTCACCGTGGAAGACTGCATCGATAAGGTCGAAAATCGGTTCGAACTCGTTCTCATGGCGAGTCACCGGGCGCGGATGATTGCGGCGGGCGCCCCGATCACTGTCAACCGGGACAACGATAAAAATCCCGTGATTGCCCTGCGCGAGATCGCGGAGACGTCCCTCGCGCCAGAGGACCTTAAAGAAGACTTTATCCAATCCTTGCAAAAACATGTCGAAGTGGACGAACCTGAAGCCGAGGCCGTTCCGGCATTGTCCTCGGCGCCCGAGGGCGTCCAAGCAGAGAGTCTCGGCGATATGCAGTTCGACCGGATGACGGAAGAGGATCTGTTGCGGGGGCTCGAGGGCCTCGTTCCGCCCGCCGAAACCGAGGATGAAGGCGACTGACAAGGCCTTCGCCGTGTGCGGTTTCGCCATTGAGGTCGCGCAGGCTTCGGACGCGGCGGCCAACGTGCCTGATTTGGCGCTTCTCGCGTGTGCTCTTATCCGAGCCTCCGCGCCGTTAGAGACTGGGGTCTTGCCTATCATCGGCTGAAAGCTCCGAAGAGAGGGCAGGCAAATCCTCGATGCGGCCCGGGCGCAGAATTTCGGGAAAGTTGCAAAGATTTCAGTTAAGATCGTTCGCACGAGCAGGATGCGGGCAAAACGAGCGATGATGAGCATGATCCAAAGCCGGGTCGTGATCTGACGCCTTCCGTCGCGGGCCAATAGAAAAATGATGCGGCAATACGAGCTTGTCGACCGGGTGCGGCGCTATAATCCGCAAGCCGATGAGATCTCGCTCAATCGTGCCTATGTCTATGCCATGAAAGCGCATGGGGCACAAAAACGCGCTTCCGGCGATCCTTTTTTTTCACATCCCCTCGAAGTCGCAGCGATCCTCACGGACATGAAGCTCGACGATGCGACGATCGTCGCGGCCGTCCTGCACGACACGATCGAGGACACCGATTCGACCAAGGAGGAAATCGACAAGCTTTTCGGCAGTGACATTGGGCAGCTTGTCGATGGGCTGACCAAGCTGAAAAGGCTTGATCTTGTCTCGAAGCGCGCCGCGCAAGCAGAGAATTTCCGCAAGCTCCTCCTCGCAGTGGCCGAGGATGTCCGCGTGCTTCTCGTCAAGCTCGCCGACCGCCTGCACAACATGCGCACGCTGCAATTCATCGCCGAGGACAAGCGTGCCCGGATCGCCGAGGAAACCCTCGATATTTATGCGCCATTGGCCGGCCGCATGGGCATGCAAAGGATGCGCGATGAGCTTGAGGATTTGGCCTTTCGCCATCTCATGCCTGATGCTTATGCCATGATCGCCGTAAGGCTTGAGGATTTGCGTCAGAAGAATGGAAAAATCATCGCCAAGATTGAGAATGAGCTGACTTCCGAACTTGCCGCCAGGGGCATCCACGCAAAGGTGGAAGGGCGGCAGAAGCAGCCCTATTCCGTCTGGCGCAAGATGGAGCGGAAATCGATCGCTTTCGAGCAGCTATCCGATATTTTCGGCTTTCGCGTTGTCGTTGAAAATGTCGAGGACTGTTATCGTGTCGTCGGTGTTGTGCACACCAAATGGGCGGTCGTTCCGGGACGATTCAAGGATTACATCTCGACACCGAAGCAAAACGATTATCAATCGATCCATACGACCGTTGTCGGACCAGGCCGTCAGCGCGTCGAACTCCAAGTGCGCAGCGAGCTCATGAATGATATTGCGCGCAACGGCATCGCTGCGCACGCTCTCTATAAGGACGGACGCATCGTCGGCAAGGAGAGCCTCACCAGCGAGAGCCGCGCCTATCAATGGCTGCGGCGCACGGTCGCTCTTCTTGCGGAAGGGGCGACGCCCGAGGAGTTCCTGGAGCATACGAAGCTCGAACTCTTTCACGATCAGGTCTTCTGCTTTACCCCGAAGGGCCGTTTGATTGCTTTGCCGCGCGGCGCCACCCCCGTAGATTTCGCCTATGCGGTTCATACCGATGTCGGCAACTCTGCGGTCGGCGCTAAGATCAATGGCCGCCATGCTCCGCTCTTGTCCGAATTGCAAAACGGCGACGAGGTCGAGATCGCCCGTGCCGAGGGCCAGACCCCACCCGCCGTTTGGGAAGGCCTTGTCATCACTGGCAAGGCACGCTCGGCAATTCGGCGGGCAACCCGTGACGCCGTGCGGGCGCAATATGCCACGCTTGGCCGCCAGATCGTTACCCGCGCCTTCGAACGGGCTGGCAAGGCTTTCACCGAAGACAAGCTGAAAAGCGCTCTGCCGCGGCTTGGGCGGACAACAATCGAGGAGGCGCTTGCCGCTGTCGGCCGCGGCGAAATGTTTTCCGGCGATGTCGTCCGGGCGGTCTATCCGGAATTTATGGAAGAGCGAAAGGCGATTGCTCCGCGCCCGCGCGGAGAAGCCGGCTGGTTCGGCATGAAGAAGGCGACAAGCCTGGTGTTCAAATTTCCCGGTAGCGAGCCGGATAAGACGTCCATCCCCATTCAAGGGCCGCATGGGGATTTGCCGGTCCGCTTCGCTCCCAATGGCGGCGCGGTTCCAGGCGATCGGATCGTCGGCATTCTGACGCCCGGCGAGGGGATTACGATCTATCCCATCCAATCTCCCGATCTCACCGCCTTCGACGAAGAGCCGGAACGCTGGCTCGATGTGCGCTGGGACATCGAGGAAAGCCGCCACGAGCTATTTCCGGCGCGGATTCGCATCACTGCGATCAACGAACCTGGGACTTTGGGAACGGTCGCAACCGTGATCGGTGATCACGCCGCCAATATCGACGATATTGTCATCAAACCTCTTTCGGCTGATTTTCGTGAAATGACGATTGATATCGAAGTTAATGATTTGAAGCATCTGAACACAATCATGTCGCATTTGCGGGCGCGGCCGGTGGTCAGCAAGGTCGAACGGGTGAACGGGTAATGGAGTCGCGTCACTTGCGTCTCGGCGTCAATGTCGACCACGTCGCGACCTTGCGCAATGCGCGGGGGGGCGCTTTCCCCGATCCGGTGCGCGCAGCACACCTGGCGATCGAAGCGGGCGCTGACGGAATCACCGCGCATCTGCGCGAGGACCGGCGCCATATTCGCGACGAGGACATGGCGCGGTTAAAGCGGGAAATTTTGAAACCTCTGAACTTCGAGATGGCGGCGACCGACGACATGGTCGCGATCGCCCTCGATACGCGCCCGCACGCCTGTTGCCTCGTTCCCGAAAAGCGCAGCGAGCGCACCACCGAAGGCGGTCTCGATGTCATCGGTGGTCACGATCATTTAAGGATCGTGACCACCGAACTCCTCAAAGCTGGAGTCCGCGTTTCCCTGTTTATCGAGCCATCGCTGGAAGCCGTGCAGGCTTCGCGGTCGATCGGCGCCCCGGTCATTGAATTGCACACCGGTGCGTGGTGCGACGCGCTCGCCCATCACCAGGTGGAGCGCGCCCGGCATGAGTTTGTGCGCATCAAGTCCGCGGCGGCCCTCGCGAGTGGCCAAGGACTTGAATGTCATGCCGGGCACGGACTGGATTTCGCCACGGCCAAGATGGTCGCGGGCTTGCCTGAAATCGTCGAACTCAACATCGGTCATTTTCTGATCGGCGAGGCGGTCTTCATCGGCCTCAAGGCGGCAATCGCCAAAATGCGAAGGGCAATGGACGAAGGGCGGCAGGCGATCGTCCTCTCAAATTGATGGAACGCGCTATTTCTGCGTTTGTTTTCCCACCACAAGGAGTGAGCGCGCCGGAAGGCCAAGCTTTGGCAGGCGTTATTTAAGACGATAGTGCCATGTTCGCGTGCAGATTCTCCCCGGCCTTTTGGCAAAGGGCGCTTCCATGAGCAAGCTGCGCATTGACAACCAGATCTACCGGTTGATGGTAGAATCAATCTTGGACTGCGCCATTTTTATGCTGGATGTGGACGGCAGTATCATGACCTGGAACTCCGGAGCCGAGGAGATCACGGGTTACTGCTCAGCGGAGATCATCGGCCGGCATTTCTCGGTTCTCTACCCTCGTGAGGATGCGCGGAGCGGAAAGCCCGAAAAGGAGCTTTTGGCCTCGGTCGCGGAAAACCGCTTGAGCGCCGAAAGCGCCCGCCTCCGCAAGGATGGATCGCGCTTCTGGGCGCAGACGGTGATCACCCCGGTCCGAGATGAAGATGAACTCCTTGGCTTTGTAACCATGATCAAGGACGTGACGCAGCAAAAGCATGCCCAAGACGAGCTGAGGCGCGGCCAGGAACGGTTCCAGCGCGCGGTGGAAGCTGCCCCGAACGCGATGTTGATGGTTAATCGGGCAGGCCGAATCGAAATGCTGAACCTTCAGACCGAGTGGCTTTTCGGCTACGCTCGCGATGAGCTGTTGGGGCAGCCAATCGAAAAGCTCATCCCGCCACGGTTTCGCGCCCACCATCGGCAAGATCGCATGTCGTACTTTGCCGATCCGAAGCCGCGGCCGATGGGCGCCGGGCGCGACCTTTACGCTCTGACGAAGGACGGTCTCGAACTTCCAGTGGAGATCGGTCTTAATCCGATTGAGACCGATCAAGGCACCGTGGTGCTTGTCGCGATCGTTGACCTCACCGAGCGCAAGCAGAGGGAGGAAGCTCTCTTGCGAAGTCAAGGACGGTTCCAGCGGGCGCTAGAGTCCGCCCCGAACGCGATGGTGATGGCTAGCCGGAGAGGCAGGATTGAAATGGCGAACCTTCAGGCCGAGCGGCTCTTCGGCTACGCGCGAGATGAGCTTCTCGGACAATCCGTTGAAGCGCTTATCCCCGAGCGGTTCCGGCAGCACCATCCAAAACTGCGGGCGGCGTTCTCCACCAACCCTGTGTCGCGGCCCATGGGGGCTGGCCGCGACCTCTTTGCTCTGCGGAAGGACGGCAGCGAATTTCCGGTGGAGATCGGTCTCAATCCGATCGAGACCGACGAAGGCCTTATGGTGCTCGCGGCGATCGTCGACATCACCGATCGCAAGCGAAAAGAGGAGGAGCTCCGGTGCAGCCAGGAGCGCTTCCGGGGTGCGATCGAGGGATCCCCGACGGCCCTGATAATGGTCAGCCATCAGGGCCGGATCGAGATGATGAACCATCAGGCGGAACAGATCTTCGGCTATTCCCGCGATGAGCTTTTAGGGCAGCCGATCGAGCGCCTCGTGCCAGAGCGGCTCCGGAACCGGCATCCCGAATTCCGTGCTTCGTTCTTCGCCAATCCTGAGCCGCGGCCGATGGACGGCGGGCGTGGCCTCTATGGCCTCAGAAAGGATGGGAGCGAGTTTCCAGTGGAGATCGGTCTCAATCCGGTTCGGACAGAGAACGGCATCGTGGTGATTGCGGCGATCGCCGACATCACCAGCCGCAAGCAGAAGGAGGAGCGGATCGCGGCGGCTCTTAAGGAAAAGGATGTCCTACTCAACGAGGTCCATCACCGGGTGAAGAATAACCTGCAGATTGTAACCAGCATCCTTCATCTGCAATCTGCAAAGATCAAGGATCAAGCGGCCTTGGCGGTGCTTCAAGATTGCGAGAGCCGGATCAAATCCATGGCTCTGATCCACCAGATGCTTTACGAATCGAATGACTTCGCCGAGGTAAACTTCGGCCATTTTCTCCAATCCCTGGCGGCGGCTCTTGAAGATTCCTACGATATCGACCCCAACCGGATCGGCGTGTCGATCAATGCCGAAGCGGTGCATCTTCCACTCGATACCGCGATTCCTTGCGGCCAGATCGTCGGCGAATTGATTACAAACTCTTTCAAACATGCCTTTCCAGAAGGCCGGCGCGGCAGTATTGCTGTCGTGCTTACCAAAAACGCCGAGGGGGAGGGGGTTCTCTCTGTCACGGATGACGGTATCGGCATTCCCAGCGGCGTGGATATAACAAGCCCTGCGACGCTCGGCCTGCGGCTAGTGAGCGTTCTGGCTGATCAGCTCAGAGGATCACTCTCCCTTCAGAGAGCAAATCCGACTCAATTCGTTTTGCAATTTCCATTGTGAGAAAGGTTGCACTTGATCTGCAAAGGTTTCACAAGGGCGTGAACTGACTTGATTTGGCACGGTACGGATGATCATTGGTTTCGGCAACGACCTTTGCGACATAAGGCGTATCGAGGATTCTCTTGCGCGATTCGGTGAGCGCTTCATCCAGCGCTGCTTTACCGAAACGGAGCGGCGCAAATCCGATGGGCGTGCAAGCCGGGCTGCCTCTTACGCAAAGCGCTTTGCCGCTAAGGAGGCCTGCGCCAAGGCGCTCGGCACTGGGCTTCGCGCGGGCATCGCCTGGCGCGACATGGGCGTTGTCAATCTGCCGTCCGGCAAGCCGACGCTGTGCTTGACGGGGGGCGCGGCGGCGCGGCTTGAAGCTCTTACGCCGCCCGGCCACCAGGTGTTTATCCATCTGACCTTGACCGACGAATATCCGATAGCCCAGGCGCAAGTGATCATCGAAGCGGTCGGAATCGCGGCCTCAGTCGAAAAACAAGGCCTTCGCAATGAGGCCTAGAAGCGTTGCATAGGTGGCCGGGCGGGGCGCCCGCGGCGCCAATCTATGAGAAAGACGTTGAGACGGCAGCCTCGAGGCAGGTGGCGGTGAGTGCATGAAACCGGCGGGGCGAAGAGGGCCTGTGGCCCTATACCCGCATTCCCCGGCGTGATAAGGAGCCCCTCTCGCGCCGCTGGAGGCATTTAGGATAAAGAACAACGTTTGTTTGGAAAGAAATGGTATGACAGAGCCAGCACGGTTGGATCGGAAGGGTCCCGGAATGAAGCAAGGCGCCAAGGAAAGCGGCAAGGGCGAAACCTTGAAAGTTATCGTCCAAGCCCTGCTGATTGCCCTCGTCGTGCGCACCTTTTTGTTTCAGCCGTTCAATATTCCGTCTGGATCGATGATCCCGACCTTGCTGATCGGCGATTATCTTTTCGTGTCCAAATATGCCTATGGCTACTCGGATCATTCGTTTCCGTTTAGCCCTCATTTGTTTACCGGCAGGGTGCTCGCTTCGCCCCCGACGCGCGGCGACGTCGTCGTGTTCAAGCTTCCCCGTGACGGGCAGACCGACTACATCAAGCGCGTGATCGGCTTGCCGGGCGATAGGATTCAAATGAAGGAGGGCCGCCTCTACATCAACGGCGAGATCGTGCCGCGCGCGCCAATCACCAAATATCACACGCAGGGTTTCTACGGGGGCGAAGGCGACTATCCGGCCTACGAGGAAACCCTTCCAGGCGGTGTCAAACACACCATCATCCAACTTCAAGGCGACAGCGGATACAACAGTAATACGCCGGTTTTTGAAGTCCCTCCTGGAAATTACTTCATGATGGGCGACAATCGGGACAATTCGACCGACAGCCGGGTTTCTCCCGACGAGGGGGGAGTCGGATATGTGCCCTTTGAAAATCTCGTGGGCCGCGCCGAATTGATTTTCTTTTCAGTCGGCGATGGCGAACCCGCCTGGGCGTTCTGGGAATGGCCGTGGACGGTCCGTTGGAATAGAATGTTCAGAACCGTGAAATAGGATGGCGAGGCAGAATCGGGATCTCAAGGCACTCGAGGAGCGGATCGGCCATGTCTTTGCCAATGAAAAGCTGATCGCTGCAGCCCTCACGCATGTCAGCAGCGCAGCTGGACGTAAGCGCGAAACCTACCAAAGGCTTGAATTCCTGGGCGATCGCGTTCTCGGCCTGGCCGTCGCCGAAATGCTGTATGAGGCTTTCCCGGAAGCTGATGAGGGAGAGCTCTCGCGTCGGCTCGCCGGCCTCGTGCGGAAGGAGAGCTGTGCCGAAATCGCTCTCGCATGGAAAATCGAGCCCCACGTGAGGGTGGGAGAGGCAGGCGGCGTCAACATGGCCATTCTTGCCGACGTTTGCGAATCGATTATTGGGGCCATTTTCCTCGACGCCGGCTTTGGCGCGGCCAAGGCGGCCGTCGCCGCCGCTTTTGGTGCGCGGATGCTCTCCCCGCAGCACCCGCTGCGCGATCCGAAGACCTTGCTGCAGGAATGGGCGCAAGCACGCGGTCTTCCGACGCCGCTTTACCGCGAGACCGCGCGGTCCGGTCCCGACCACGCGCCGGAGTTCACGATTTCCGTCGAAGTACCCGGCTATCCGCAGGCCGAGGCGAAGGGTTATGCGAAACGCGTCGCCGAGCAAGCGGCGGCGGCGGCATTTATCGCCCGCGAAGGTATCGGTCAAGGTGGTCAGCAAGCTGATTCAAAGGGACTCGTGTGAGCAGCGAAGGAGGTGCAGAAACCCGCTGCGGCTTTGTCGCCCTGATCGGGGCGCCGAACGCCGGTAAATCGACACTCATCAACCGGCTCGTCGGAACCAAGGTCTCGATCGTTTCCCGAAAGGTTCAGACAACGCGAGGCGCGGTTCGCGGCATTGCAATCGAAGGCGCAGCGCAAATCATCTTCGTCGATACGCCGGGCATCTTCGCGCCGAAACGCAGGCTCGACCGGGCCATGGTGGGAACCGCCTGGGGCAACGCAGGCGACGCCGACGCGGTTGCCCTGCTCGTCGATGCACGCAAGGGCATCGATGCCGACGTCGAAGCCATTCTCGCACGGCTGCCACAGCTCTCCGCGACGAAGATTCTTGTTCTTAATAAGATCGATACGGTCGAGCCGCCAAAGCTTCTTGAACTTGCCGCCAAGCTCAATGCCGCGATTCCCTTCGCGCAGACCTTCATGATCTCGGCCTTGCGTGGTCATGGCGTTTCGAAGCTCAGCCAAGAATTAGGCAGGCTTATGCCGCCGGGCCCCTGGCTCTATCCCGAAGATCAGATTTCCGATATGCCCTTGCGTCTGCTCGCCGCCGAGATCACGCGCGAAAAAGTCTTCGAGCGCCTGCATGATGAGTTGCCTTACGCCTCGACCGTCGAAACCGACCTTTGGAAAGACCTTCCGGACGGATCCGTGCGAATCGAGCAGACGATTTATGTCATGCGTGAAGGTCACAAGAAAATCGTGATTGGCGAAGGTGGCCGAACCATCAAGGTGATCGGCACCGCGGCACGCAAGGAGATCAGCGAGGCGGCCGGCCAAAAGGTGCATCTCTTTTTATTCGTCAAGGTGCGCGAAAATTGGCTCGACGATCCTGAACGCTACCGGGAGATGGGTCTTGAGTTTCCGAAGGAGTGAAAGGAGCATTGCTTGAGCACAATTGCTGGCGGTTCTAGGGTGCGGCCGGGTTCGGCCGCAAAGGTTGATGTTGTAAGATGACACTCGCCAGCATGACGGGCTTTGCTCGCGCCGCCGGAAGTGCTGGTCCCTGGCACGTCGCATGGGAACTCAAAGCCGTCAACGCCAAGGGACTTGACGCGAGATTGCGTCTTCCGCCGCCCTTCGATGCGATCGAGCCGGATGCACGCACAAGAATTGCGCAAAGACTGCATCGCGGAACAATCCAGGCGGCACTGACCGTGCAGCGTGAAACCACCACCCCCGAAGTTCGCGTCAACCAGGATCTGCTGCGCAAACTCATCACGGCGGTCGCAGGAATCCCGCTGCCGGAGATGATCTCACCGGCAACTCTCGACGGGCTGCTCAGCGTGCGTGGCGTTGTCGAAATTTCGGATGTGGCCGAGAATGAAGCCGTGATCCTGAAGGCGCGCGCGAGCACCCTCGAACTGCTCGAGCACGCGCTCGACCAGCTCGTGGCCATGCGGCGAAGCGAGGGCGCCATGCTCGCAACTGTCCTATCTGGGCGGCTTGCAAAGATCGCCGCGCTCACAGACGCCGCCGATCACAGTCCAGCCCGCAAGCCCGAGACCATCCGGGCGCGCCTCGCGCAATCCCTCGCAATGCTTGCCGGGAACCCGAATTTCGACGAGAACCGGTTGCATCAGGAGGCGCTCATGCTGGCGGCCAAGGCCGATATCAGGGAAGAACTGGACCGTCTTTCGGCGCATTGCACCGCCGCACGCGATCTTTTGGAGAAAGGTGGCGCGGTCGGCCGTAGGCTCGACTTCCTTGCCCAGGAATTTTCGCGTGAGGCCAATACGCTCTGCGCGAAATCGAATGACGCGAGCCTCACGGCACTCGGCCTCGAATTGCGCGTTGAGATCGAGCAATTCCGCGAGCAGGTTCAAAACATCGAGTAAATTATGCCACGCGAAGAACACTCTCCCCGCCGGCGCGGCTTGATGCTGATTCTCTCTTCCCCCTCCGGGGCAGGAAAGACAACCTTGACGCGGATGCTGCTGCAGACCAAGGAACTCGATTTGACGCTGTCGATCTCGGTTACGACGAGAGCGCGGCGTTCGAGCGAAGTCGACGGCATCCACTACACATTCATCGCCAAGAAGCAATTCGAGACCATGCGCGATAGCGGCGAATTGCTCGAATGGGCGCAGGTGCACGGCAACTTTTATGGCACGCCGCGCGAGCCAGCCGAACGGATTTTGAGCCAGGGCCGCGACGTTCTTTTCGACATCGATTATCAGGGAACACAGCAAGTCAAGCAAAAGGCAGCCGGCGACGCCGTGACAATTTTCATTCTGCCGCCGTCGATGAAGGAATTGCGGTCGCGCCTGGAACGCCGCGCCGAGGATCCGGCGGAAGTCATCGCCAAACGATTGAGCGAGGCGCGCAATGAGATTCCGCGCTGGACGCAATATGATTACGTGCTCATCAATGATGATTTGCAAAACACCTTCGCCGATCTTCGCGCGATCCTTTCGGCCGAGCGGCAACGGACCTTGCGCACGCGGGACGAAATCGGCGATTTCGTCGAAAGATTGCTCCGCGAGGGGTGAGCGGACGGCTCCAGCGGGAGAGAGAGCTTGCCCCAGCCCGGCGGCGCTCTATCTCATACAGATGATGAGTAAAGCCTTTACCCGGGAAGCCGAGGCGGAAGCGGATTTTGAGGATGAGATTTCCGCGCTTCCGGCTGGCATAAGAAATTACATCACGCCCGAGGGGCTGCGGCGGTTGCAGGACGAGTTTGCCCAATTGCAAGCGATCGAGCGGCCCAAAACCGTCGAGACCGTGGCCTGGGCAGCAGGCAATGGTGACCGCTCGGAGAATGGAGATTACATTTACGGCAAGCGGCGCCTGCGCGAGATCGACCGGCGCATGCGGTTCCTGCGCAAAAGGATGGAGATCGCCGAAGTTGTCGACTCCGCGCGGCAGAAGAACCGGGACCGCGTCTATTTCGGCGCTACCGTCACTTATCTCACCGACAGGGGCGAAGAAAAAACGGTGAGGATCGTCGGCATCGACGAGGCGCGTTCGGAGTTCCATGAAATCAGCTGGATTTCACCCGTCGCCAGGGCGCTTTTGAAGGCGGCAGAGGGCGATACCGTCGAGGTGCACACGCCGCATGGCATCGAACGCATCGAGGTTTTGAAGATCAGCTATTGAGTTCAGCTAAAAAGTTTTGTCCGATTTCACGGCTCAATCGGACAAAAATGTTTCACGTGAAACATTTTGGTACGATCGACGGTCGTTGCAAATAGACATTTGTCGCGTGTTAGCGGCGTGCAATGCGCAAGGCTTGGTACGAATATAGCTTTGAATTTGTGCTTCACGCCAGCAAGGCCGCGCGCTTTTTTCTGGGGCAGCTCGTCAAAACGCAATTTCCTTGACCATGCCTGCAGGCAGCGGCTCTGGTTTTCCGGGCCTCGGGACCGTACGCTTTTGACTCCGAGCCATCCGAGGAGGTCTGACGGCGGCGCCGAATACACCGGCGCTCGCCTTAAAAGCCTTAGGTCTTGCCTTATGCCTTGCTGAGCTTGATTTGAAGATCGCCGTCCAAAAGGGGGATGTTTGGTTTTACCCTATGCAGCTCGTCGAGAGCCGCCTTGACGCCAGTCGACAATTCACCTGGCTGGCGAACATCAATATCGACCGAAAAAATATCAACACCCTTTTGTAGAACCGTAACCTTCAGGATCATCCAGGCCTCCCATGATTTGCGCCAAATGGCGCATGGGAAATCGGCTTTTGGCGGACGAAAGTCAACCGGCGTGCATCTAAATCCACGCGCTAAATGCCGCGCTTTTGCCGGTTTTCAAAGGGGTAAAATATTGGCGTGCACGGACCATAGGGAACGTAGATCTCGGACGGAGCTTATTTTGGCGCTCCCGTTAGTCGAGAGAACGCACCAAGCGCTGAGTCACCTCTCAAAGCAAAGTCCCATCCGTAGCGCAAAGGACCGCGATCGAGCCAGGGAGAATGGAGGAATGAGCCGGCAGATGCGTTCGATGGGTTGACCTGCACTTTCACGATGATTGCATCCGTTTTCACCCCAAGTTCAGTTCCTTGAAAAAATCATTGCCCTTGTTGTCAATCACGATGAAGGCCGGGAAATTCTCGACTTCAATCCGCCAGATCGCTTCCATGCCGAGTTCGGGATACTCCAGCACCTCGACTTTCCGGATGCAATCCTGCGCGAGCCTCGCCGCCGCCCCGCCGATGGATCCGAGATAAAAGCCGCCATGCCGCGCGCAGGCCTCGCGCACTTCCGGCGCGCGATTGCCTTTGGCAAGCATCACCAGCGAGCCGCCGTGGGACTGCAACTGATCGACAAAGGAATCCATGCGCCCGGCTGTCGTCGGGCCGAAGGAGCCGGAGGCGAAACCCTCCGGCGTCTTGGCGGGACCGGCGTAATAGATCGGATGGTTCTTGAAGTAATGCGGCATGCCTTCACCCGACTCCAGCCTTTGGCGGATTTTTGCATGGGCAAGATCGCGCGCAACGATCATTGGTCCGGTGAGCGATAATCTTGTCTTGATGGGATAGCGCGAGAGGATGTTTAAGATTTCCTTCATCGGCCGGTTGAGATCAATCGGCACCACTTCTCCGCCGAGCGAGGCTTCGTCGATGGGGGGCAGGTATTTCGCGGGATCGCGTTCGAGTGCTTCGAGAAAGACACCCTCGCTTGTGATCTTGGCCAGCACCTGACGATCAGCCGAGCAGGAGACGCCAATCCCGATCGGCAGCGAGGCCCCATGACGCGGCAAGCGCACGACCCGGACATCATGGCAGAAATATTTGCCGCCGAATTGCGCGCCGACGCCCAATTTCTGGGTCAGTTTGAAAATCTCCGCCTCAAGTTCAAGGTCACGGAAAGCGTGGCCATCTTCGCCGCCGGTCGCCGGCAAGGAATCGAGATAGCGCGTCGAGGCGAGCTTGACCGTTTTCAAATTCAATTCCGCCGAGGTGCCGCCGATGACGATCGCCAAATGATAGGGCGGGCAGGCGCTGGTCCCGAGCGTCAGGATTTTTTCCTTGAGGAAATCGACAAGGCGGTCGTGCGTCAGCAGCGAGGGCGTGCCCTGATAGAGATAAGTCTTGTTGGCGGAGCCGCCGCCTTTTGCCATGAACAGGAATTTGTAAGCATCCTCCCCTTCCGCATAGATTTCGATCTGCGCGGGTAGATTGGTCTTGGTGTTCTTCTCCTCGAACATGGAGAGCGGCGCGAGCTGCGAATAACGAAGGTTATTCTTTTCGTAGGCATTCTTGATGCCTTCGGCGAGCGCGCTCTCGTCGGCGCCGTCGGTGAAGACGAACCGCCCCTTTTTGGCCATGACGATGGCGGTGCCGGTATCCTGGCACATCGGCAATATGCCGCCCGCCGTAATATTCGCATTCTTCAAAAGATCGAAGGCGACGAATTTGTCGTTTCCTGTGGCCTCCGGATCCTCAAGGATTTTGGCAAGCTGGGCAAGATGGGCAGGTCGAAGCAGATGATTGATGTCGCGCATCGCCTGTTCGGCGAGGAGCCGCAGAGCTTCGCGCTCGACGCGCAGGAACGCGTGCGGTCCCAAGGTCTCGATCCGGACGCCGTCCGAGGTCAGTTTCCGGTAAGGAGTGGGGTCCTTGCCGAGCGGGAAGAGGGGATGATAGTGAAAGGTCATAGTGCGGTTTGCTCAATTGGCTCGATTTGCGCCGGAATGTAGCTTTTCGCGCGCGGCCGTCAAAGTTTCCAGGAAAGCCGGGCGCGTGCAGTTTCTATTTCCCGTTCTCGTCTGTGACATCGGCGGCACAAATGCGCGGTTTGCCTTGCTGCCCGCGAAAGACGCGCCCCTTGCTCCGGCACCTCGCCTCAGGACCTGGGATTTCCCCGGCCTCGAAGCGGCCCTCGCGGCAGTTGTCCCCCGTCTGCCTGTAAAGCCGCGTTCTCTCATCGCCTGCGCGGCGGGACCGGTTAGCGGACGATCCGTCAAGATGACCAATGCGGAATGGGTCATCGATGGGCAAGAGGTCGCGGCAGCGTCGGGGCTTGAGCAGGGCCTTCTCCTGAATGATTTCGAAGCTCAGGCCTTCAGTCTGCCCATTCTCCAACCCGATTGGGTCACGCCGCTCGGCTTCTTTGAACAAAAAGCTGGCGTTCAGCTTATTATTGGGCTTGGGACCGGGCTCGGTGCCGCGGCCCTGGTCGAGGCCGGCAATCGCCACCTTGTTTTATCAAGTGAGGCCGGGCACATGGATTTCGGGCCAGCCGGGCCTGAGGAATCCGCGTTTTGGCCATATCTCGAGAGGGATGCGCTTGGGCGGGTTTGCGCGGAAACCGTCCTTTCCGGCTCCGGCCTCCTGCGCCTGCATCTTGCGCGATGTGCCGCCGCGGGGAAGCCCCCGGCCGTCTCCAGCGAGATTGCGCTGATCGAAAAAGCCCGCGCCGAACCCGAGGGCGAGGAGGCGCGCACATTGCGGCTTTGCTGGATCCTCACCGGCCGTTTCGCGGCCGATCTCACGCTTGCTTTCCTGGCCAAGGGCGGCGTGACCTTTGCTGGCGGAATCCTGCCGAGAATCTTGAGTTTCTGCGATCCGGAAAAATTCCGCGCCGCCTTCGAGGATAAAGCGCCCTATGGCGAGATGATGCGTGCCATTGGCACGCGGCTCATCCTCACCGAGGATGCAGTTCTCACCGCGATGGCGGCGATCGCAAGGAACCCGGAAGATTACGCCATCGACTACGCCGCTCGGGCCTGGCGGTGACGGCGCCGCGCCAAACGCCTTGGACCGCGTTATTTCGGCGCGAGAACCATGATCATCTGGCGGCCTTCCATGGAAGGCTCGGCCTCGACCTTAGCGATTGCCCCGGTCTCGGATTTCACCCGTTCAAGCAGGCGGAAGCCCAATTCCTGATGCGCCATCTCGCGACCCCGGAAGCGCAAAGTGACCTTCACCTTGTCGCCTTCCTCGAAGAACCGGCGGACGGCTTTCATTTTCACGCCATAATCATGGTCGTCGATGCCCGGCCGAAGCTTGATTTCCTTGATCTCGACAATCTTCTGCTTTTTCCGGGCTTCTGCGGATTTCTTCTGCTCCAGGAAGCGGAACTTGCCGTAATCGAGGATTTTGCAGACGGGAGGATTGGCCGTCGGGACAATTTCGACCAGGTCGAGCCCCGCCTCATCGGCCAAATGCTGGGCTTCAAGGATCTGGGCGACACCGAGGTTCTTGCCTTCGGCATCGATTAACTGAACTTCGCGGGCGTGGATTTCATTGTTTATACGCAACCCGTCCTTCTGCGGAACGGGAGGGGCTTTCATAGGACGGCGAATGGCTTATCTCCTTTGTAGACCTATCGAACCCGAAACGCGCGAATCACCCAAGTTGTTCTCGCGACGGTAAACGGGCCCAAGCCAAACATCGGTTGATTATACCGCGAAGTCAATGAGAAGTCGTTGAGCAGCCCGCTAGCGAATTTGAGAAAAATGGGCCCGTGGCGCCCGCGCGTCCGCCGCGGCTTGGGACACTCTTGGCCAATGGCCGCTCTCAGCGCCCCCCGCCATGCCGGAGAACTGCATAGGCGTCGAGAGTTCCGGCAAGGATGCGTTCTGTGGAAAAGTGCGCCTCGACATGCTGTCTCGCGCGGAACGAGAGCTGGCCGCCGGCGGAGGCGCCAAGGCACAAGACATTCGCAATTGCGACGGCCAGCGCCGCCGCATCGAAAGGCTTGACGAGAAAGCCGGTCCGCAGAGGCTCCGCCACCCGTGGCGGGGCGAGCACCACCTCCGGAGCGTCGCCGGCATTCGCGGCGATGACCGGCGTTCCCATGGCCTGAGCCTGGATGGTGGTCTCGGCGAAGCCTGGCGCCTCGGTTGCAGGCGCCACGACGACCGCGGCGGCGAGATAGGCCGCGGGCCTGTCGTCGAGGACGGCGCGGTACATGATGCCTTGCAACCCTTCCCCCGCGATGGCGCGGTCAATGCCGTGGTTAAGTGCGCTGTTTTCCTTCCCTCCGCTCGCAAGAATGAATTTCACGCCGGTGGCGCCGCTCCGCGACAAAAGCCGCGCTGCTTCGATCAGTGTCTTATGGCTGCTGGCATGGCGCACGGGCGCCGCGACAAGCACAATCTGCTCGTGCGGAGCGACCTTCCAATGCCGCCGGACCGCCTGGACGCGATCCGGCGTTACCGTCTCTGGCGCGAAAATCCGGCAATTGATCCCTTGGTAAACGACTCGGATTTTTCCCTCGGCCGGAGCATAGAGCTCGCGGGCGAGAGCTGCGGCGTAGTTTGAATCGGCGAGCACCGCCTCGCCGCGCGCCAGCACCGAATTGTACCGTATCGCGATTGGGTTTGAGCCTTGGCGGCCGGAACGAAATGTTGTGACGAGGGGGGTCGCCGTCATGCGGGTTGCGCCATAGGCGACCCAGGCCAAGGCCCGCGAGTGGACATGGACGACATCGGCGCGCTCGGCGATGATGATGCGTGCGAGGCGCCGCGTGTTCAAAGCCATGACGAGCGGGTTCTTGGTGCGCGAGGGAAACGGCACGAAGATGCCGCCCTTGGCCTGCAGCTCACCCGCCAGCCGGCCGCCCACGCAAGCAATGAGCGCCCGTGCGCCCACTTCGCCGAGCGCGGCCGCAACATCGATCGCCGCACGCGCCGCGGCATTTTCCTCGAGGTCGGGAATAAGCTGAAGCACGGTGGCGCCAGCCAAGGGATGCGTGGCCCTATCTTGAAATGGCAGTCTGAAAACTTGCGTCATGGGCCAACACGGCGTTCAACGACCGGCAATGCAAGAGAATAAATCGTGGAGTTCTTAACATTCATGAAGCGGCGTGAGGGTGAAGGTCACAAAAGATGGACGCAACTCATTCATAATCCTTCATGATGGGGATCGCGCATTGCCCGGAGAACAGCCTCATCGGTTTGGTAGAGAAGAGATCGGGACGGCTTCCGTCCCTCGCCCAACGGCGTTCTGTAACCTGCATTGGTCGGCTGTCCTCAGCCCGAAACGCGCTGGACTTTAGCCCTTCGTTTTGCAATGATAATATACCGAATTTGATAAAAAGTAGGCCTCAACGGGGCATCTCTAATCGATGTGGAGAGGACCTGTGTCAGATGTTTGGTTAATTTTTACATTCATCATAATGTGTTCGGCGTTGATTTGCTGCGTATATCTAGGACGCACTGCGATATTCGTATTCACGGTCGGCTGCATTTTAGTTTCTAACATCGCGGTAACAAAGCAAGTTGAGTTTTTCGGTCTCACCACGTCTCTTGGCGTTTTCATTTTCTCTGTGACCTATTTGGCGAACGACATCCTCACAGAGTACTGGGGTCAAGACGACGCTATCAAGTTGGTCCTTTCCAATCTCTCCGCCCAGATAGCCTTTATGGCCTACAGCACGGCGACAATTTGGACGCGGCCTGCACCAACCGACGACGCGTCAGGCGCAATTATAAAACTGTTCACCGTCACACCTAGGGTGACGGTAGCTGCGATCGTTGCAGCGGTTGGGGGATTTGTCTGTGTTGCGATTTTTTCGGCCTTGAAGAAAAAGTATAGAAAAGGGTGGATCGCACTTACAGTTCGAAATAGTGTGAGCACCATCCTTGGAAACTGGGTAAATACTATTGTGTTCTTTTTTATTGCCTTCTATGGAATAATTAACGATGAAATACTTTGGCAAATAGTACTATCGGCAATTTTGGTCAAATTGACTTTAGGCCTGCTCGATGCCCCTTTTATGTTTCTGGCGAGATGGGCAAAGAACAAAAACCCGGCGAACAAAACGTTCGAACGAGATTGGGCATCAGCCTAGCGTGCGTATACCGAGGGCGGCACGATGGCGCTTAGCAAAACCGTCTATATTTTTATCTTAGCTATGATTTGGACTTTAAATTTTGGAGGCTTGGCTCAATCGGAAAGCAATGCCCCACACTCATTGCTCGGGACTAATTGTGGTACTGTATCTCCCACCGAAGTGTCAGCAAAGATCGAAGTACTTTTCGATAGAAGAATGCAGTTCCTGCCCCAGCGCCTAACCGCAAAAATGAGCTTGACGTTTACTCCAAAAGGGGAGGTGCGGGAGCCGATTTTTGCGGTGGTAGCATACAATATTGCTGTCGAGCATCGCGAAATCAGAGAAATCACTCGAGATCTTGCACAAGGAGGAAGCTCATCCTTAGCGGCTCTGGTCGTTGATTCAACGACCGGGGATCCCGAGATGCCACGTGAAGTGTGGTTCGGAAAAAAATTAGAACAGGGACAGGCTTCAGCACAGTTACAGGTTGAAATCCCCGGCCTTATTAGGCCAAATGAATCAACTAACGACTACACATTGCGTCTCCAACCGGTTGCAGGCGATTTAAAGTGGAGTCTGGGAGCTTCTAGTAGCATCTCACAGGCAAAGCTTACTGATCTACTTCTAAAGCTGCCGGAAGGATTGAATCTAGTTGGCAAGGACTGGACCTTAGTCAGCGCAACTCAGAATTTGTTCAAATACAAAGAAACTCTCGAAGACGATAAAGTGATAGAGGTTCACTTAAAGCCGAGCGCTTCCGGTTGGGACGATTGGCTACAAGCACACATCGCAGAGTTTTTTGGTGTGTTTCTGGTCGTATTAGCAATTCTGGTTGCCGTCATCAAAATGCGTTTGAAGAGCGGCAGTCGAATGTTGACCGCGAAGGCTGTTGTCGCGTTGCCCATGTTTTTGCTGGTTCTTTATGTGCTGTATGAATTCGAAGGGGGAGCACCTGGCTTCTTTGAGAAAAATTGGTGGGCCATCAGCGCTATCGCAGCGTGCGTTGTCGCGCTAGGCTTACCTATACCCTGGATCGACGTTGTTCTTACGGCGGCGAAACAACCAGACCCAGAAGTTAGCGTCTCCGGAAAATAATCCGGGGACGGGTCCGCATTTTCACCGGTTTCGACGGGTAGTGGCTACGCTCCAAGAAAAATAACAAAGAAGCGGTGATGATGAAGGCTCGAAGCCCATGAAAACTGCGGCGGTCATAAGACATGTTCATTTCGAGGATCTTGGAACATTTGCGGAGCCTCTGACCCGCGCGGGCTATGAGTTCCAATATTACGATGCGGGTGTTCATGCGCTTCCGGCCCGCGATCCGGCCGCGATCGACCTTCTCGTCGTGCTTGGCGCGCCCGTTGGCGTTTATGAAGAGGAAAAGTATCCGTTTCTTCGTGACGAAATCGATCTTCTCGCGGCCCGTCTCAGCGCCGGGCGGCCAACATTCGGCATCTGCCTTGGCGCCCAGCTCATTGCCCGTGCACTTGGTGCGAAAGTCTATCCATCGGGCGTGAAGGAGATTGGCTGGGGGCCGGTGGAGCTGACCCAGGCGGCCGGCGCCACCCCGCTGCGGCATTTAGCCAACGCCTCGGTGCTGCATTGGCATGGAGACACCTTCGATCTGCCGCAAGGCGCCACCCGTCTTGCCTCGACGACGATCTGCCGCAACCAGGCGTTTTCCATCGGGTCCAACATTCTTGCGGTGCAGTTCCATCCAGAAGCCGATCCGGCCGCCGGAATTGAGCGCTGGCTTATAGGACATGCGGCGGAGCTTGCTTTGGCCGACATCGATCCGCGCGATTTGCGGGACGATGCCAGAGCTCTCGAACCCGTGCTTCCCGCGCGGGCGCGGGAAATGCTGACAGAATGGCTCAATGAGCTGCGGCCATAGCGGCTGCGCACGAGGCGCCCCGTGACGGTGATTGCCATTCAATCCCAAGTGGCTCACGGCCATGTCGGCAATAGCGCCGCGGTCTTCCCGCTGCAAGCCTGTGGGATCGAAGTCGCAGCGGTGCCGACAACGCTATTGAGCAATCATCCCCGCTACCCTTCCGTGCGCGGTGGCGTCCTCGCCGCGAATTTTGTTCGCGATCTCCTTCTGGGTCTCGAGGAACGAGGCCTCGTCGATCGCTGCAAGGTCTTGATTTCCGGCTATTTGGGCTCGCTTGAGAACGGCATCGCCGTTGTTGATTTCGTCCGCCGCGCGAAAACGCGAAATCCGAAGCTTCTTTATCTCTGCGATCCGGTGATGGGTGATGATGAGCCCGGCTTTTACGTAGCGGAAGACCTCCGGGCCTTCTTCTGCGAAGCCCTCGTCCCTTTGGCCGATGTTATTACGCCCAACCAGTTTGAGCTGGAGCATCTTAGCGGCCAGGCGCCCTCAACGCTCGAAGGGCTGGTCGGGGCGGCGCGCGGGCTTGGGGTTCCGACGGTTGTCGTCACCGGCGCCAGGTTTGAGGGCATGGCATCCGATGCTGTCCAGACCTTGGCCATAGAGGCTCGAGGTGCTTGGATCGTAGGAACGCCGAGACTGTCCTGCCGGCCGTCCGGAACCGGCGATCTCTTCACCGCGCTTTTCGCTGCGGCGCTGGTTGAGGGTCTGACAACTTCAGCCGCGCTCGGGCGCGCCGTTTCCGGCGTCTATAGCGTTCTTAAGGAGACGGCGCGGCGACAGTCCTACGAAATGGCGCTGATCGCGGCGGCCAGCCGCTTGGCGCAACCTGATGAACTCTTTGTACCGTCGGCCATTCCGCCTGCTGCTGCTGGCACGCCTCCCGCTCTGCCTGCCGCTTCGTGAGAGCCTGGAACGCACGCCTCTTAGGCTTCGAGCGGTTCACGAGCTGAGGTCGCTCATGCCTGCTCACCAGAACATGTCGATTAGCCGAACGGGCCCTCTCAAGAAAGGCCAGTCAATGAGGGATTCTCCCCCTCGTGCGCGGACGGGTCCCTCGGTGGACTCTTATGTCTTGTGAGGAGGTTCAAACCTTCAATAGGGATAGCCAGGAGTTTCCCATTCGATGATGGGCTCCGCGCGGCCAGGAACTTCAAGCGGTTGCGGTCGCACCTCATTGCCGAATTCCGACTTCAAGAAATACTGGTCCGGCGTGCGATTGAAGAATGTGTTTTCCGTCATGTAACTCGACATGCTGCCAACCGGAACCACGGGGCCAGGATCGAGGAAGCTGCGCCGGTTGACGGTGAGGGGAGGACGTTCGTCGATGTATTGCACAGCGACATGCGGGTGGTGATGCCGCTCCACGACGCGCGGATGATGACGGTGCGTCGTCGTTTGCGCGCTGGCGTTGGCAGTGAAGATGGCGAGGGCGGCGGCTGCAACCACCAGGCATGGCTTGTTAAACAACATTTCAAAACTCCAAGGGCTCGTTTTTATAAACGCAATAGCTCCGTTTTGGTTGCACCCTGCATTGCGTTGCCTCAATTAAAACTCTTGTGATGCCTTTTCCTGCGTGAACGAGCCCTTTCTCCCGCTTTCGTGAGCATCTCTGGAGGCGAAGGCGCAGGATCCATCCTTGAGCCAGGGCAAGCTTGACCAGGGCTTGCGTAATGCGCGGCAAAAAAATCGACGAGGCCCTTGTCCTGGGCTGTCGGCGTAAGGTCGATCCGGTCGAGGACGCAAGCGACGGCCGCCTTTAAGGCGGACGGTGAGGCGAGGGCCTCCTTGCCGGTGCAGGCAAATCCAGCGATGTGCAGTTTGGGCTCCATATTGGCGAAACGGAAGCCGAGGCACTCCCTCCTGGAGGTGCCATCACGGGCCAAATCCAGTCGGGCCACTTCGAAAGCGCCGAATCTTGTCGCCAGCTGCGATGGTTGTTCCGCGCGGATGATGGCTCGTCCGGTTTCAGCGGCGCGCCGTGCGAGTTCCACGTAAAAGGACGAGTCCGCCGTCCCTTCCTTGCCGGGCTGATGAATGATAAGATTCAATAATGGAGCGTTCTCGCCGGAATCACCAAATTCCCAAATGTCTTGGCGCCCGCCTCCAATTCGATGCTGCCGCGCGACATAATGTTCTGCAGCTCCCTCGAATTCCGGCGCCTCGACGTGAAAAGCTTGCGCCGCCGCCGGGATTTCGATCCATGCTGGCAAAGGTGCCGCCATTGGATCGGCGATCGGCAACCGGGGCTGCCCCGTTTCGTTTATTTGAGAAAAAGCATAGAGGAGGCTGGCTCCGGCAAGCGAGATCGTGGCGAGGCGCCAAGGAAAACGGCTACGCCTTTTCTTCGACAGCGAAGGGGCGTTCCACGAGCGCGGCCGCAAATGGGAGCCTCCTGTCAAGCTTTGGCCTGTCGCCATCAAGGTTGTCAAAGCAGCCAAACGCATGGATGTCCCCCGCTCCATCGCGCGCGTTTTTGGTCCCCTAACCTACAACTTGAAAATAGTGCGAGCATCACCATCTGCGAACTGGTTGCAAACAGCGTCAACGCGGGGTTTACCGGAGCGGGGCGCGTTAAGCATAGCGGCTGGTGCAAAGTCCGAGTTCTCGGCCGTTGCGGGTTTCCCCGGCATCGCATATGGAGTGAGCCGCCTGTCCGGAACCTGATTGCCGGAAAGTGAACAACGCGATTGAGGGATGGAGTACACAATGGGCTTCAAAGTTGCCGTTGCCGGCGCGACCGGAAATGTCGGGCGGGAAATGCTCGATATTCTCGCCGAGCGCCGGTTCCCGGCCGATGAGGTCGTGGCGCTTGCGTCGCCGCGCTCGATCGGCACCGAGGTTTCCTTCGGCGACAAGACCCTCAAATGCAAGTCGCTGGAAAACTTCGATTTCAGCGGGACGGACATTTGCCTCATGTCGGCCGGCGGCACCGTGTCAAAGGAATGGTCGCCGAAAATCGCCGCGCAAGGCTGCGTCGTCATCGATAATTCCTCCGCCTGGCGGTATGATTCAAGCGTGCCTCTCATCGTGCCCGAGGTAAACGCCGACGCGATCGAAGGCTTTTCGAAAAAGAACATCATCGCCAACCCGAACTGCTCCACGGCGCAGCTCGTGGTCGCCCTGAAGCCGCTGCATGACAAAGCCAAGATCAAGCGTGTCGTTGTTGCGACCTATCAATCGGTTTCAGGCGCTGGAAAGGAAGCAATGGACGAGCTTTTCGCGCAAACCCGGGCGGTGTTCGTGTCCGACCCGGTCGAGGCCAAGAAATTTTCCAAACGCATCGCCTTCAATGTGATCCCCGAGATCGACGTCTTCATGGAGGACGGCTTCACCAAGGAAGAATGGAAGATGATGGCGGAGACGAAGAAAATCCTTGATCCCAAGATCAAGTTGACCGCCACTTGCGTGCGGGTGCCCGTATTCATCGGCCATTCTGAAGCAATCAATATCGAATTCGAGCATCCGATCAGCGCCGATGAAGCCCGCGACATCCTGCGGGAGGCGCCCGGCTGTCTTGTCATCGACAAGCGCGAACCTGGCGGCTCGATTACCCCGCACGAAGCGGCGGGCGAGGACGCGACCTATATTTCGCGCATTCGTGAGGATGCGACGGTCGAGAATGGCCTCTCGCTTTGGTGCGTCTCCGACAATCTACGCAAGGGCGCGGCGCTCAATGCGGTGCAAATCGCCGAGGTGCTGATCAATCGCAAATTGATCGCGCCGAAGAAAAAAGCGGCGTGAGGCACGGCGCTTAAGCCTCGCGGTCCGAAACGGCCGAGACTTTTGGAGACGCCCCAGGGCTCTTGCGTGCGCTCTATCATGATGAAGGCTCTGCTTTGCCGGCGGCGGAACGCTGCTCAAACCAGGCCTCGATCTCCAGCATCGGAACCGATTCGTCGTCAGGGCCTTCGATGGCGACGATTTCATTGGCGCCCTGCGCCAAATTCCAGGCCTCCTCGAGGGCTTCCTCCTCGCTCGCCATTTCGCGCGACATCATTTCATGCTTCAACTCGTCGTCGATATAGCGGACAATCCAACCCATCTTTGCACTCCTGTCTGGTCCGTCCTAAAGTCGTCTTTTAAGCTGTGGCGAGGCAGGCAAAAACCAAAAACCTGTGTCTTTAGCGCGACCATAGCTCTAATAATCGGCACAAGGAATGTTGCGGCCATTCCGTATCATCCCCACATTTCAAAACGGAAAACCTCAACCCGTGGTCCAGCATCATGATCGACCGGCGCTTGCGTCAAGATAACGAACATCACTCCGAGCCGGAAATTATTCCGCCAGGCCGCGTCGATTTCCGCGAGGTGCGGAGTGGAGTGTGGGGGCAGGTCACCAGCGATCAACGTGACATTCACCGCATTTATGTCACAAGGGTCGGGCCGTGGGGACTTTTGCCTTTCTTCTTGCTCGCGGGCGTGATCGGTGCGGCCTTGCTTATCTTTATGCTCGGGGCTTTTCTGATCCTCATTCCCTTGGCGGGCTTGGTCCTTGCCGCGACCATTTTCGGGGGGATGCTGCGCGGCGGTCGTTCGCGCTGGCTGCGCTAGGTCACCTATTCGCCTCCTCCCATTTTTCGATCGGTTCTCGGGCAAAATCCGCCGCGGCTGTCGCGACAGAACGGCCAGCAATGATCAAACTAGGCGCGATCTCGGCCAAGGGCACCAGGACAAAAGCCCGCTCGAAAAGATTCTTGTGTGGCAAATTCAATTGGGCATGCACGAAAGCCGCATCGCCATGAAAAAGAATGTCGATGTCGATGAGGCGCGGTCCCCAGCGCACTGACGGTTGCCGGCCCATATCTTTCTCAATCGCATGGATCGCGGCAAGAAGTTCAAGCGGCGGCAGACAGGTCTGCCCGATTGCGCAGGCATTGGCGAAAAAATCCTGCTCGACGTAGCCCCAAGGCGGCGTGCGATAGATCGATGAAACGGCGGTCAGCCGGATGATTCCGCGCTCCTCGATCAGCGCGAGCGCGCGCCTTATGTTGCCGGGTTTGTCGCCGATGTTGCTTCCAAGCCCAAGACCCGTCTGCATGAGTGGCCCGGTGCCGAGAAGATTAGTGGCGGGCGATGGCATCGAACACCTTGAAGGCGGCGGCATGCTCGGCCACATCGTGGACGCGGAAGATGGAGGCGCCATTCGCAGCGGCGGCGAGATTGGCTGCGAGCGTACGAACGACGCTTCGATCGACGGGGTCGGTGCCAGGCTCGGCGAGGAGGGATTTGCGCGAAACGCCGATGAGGATTGGCAAGCCATAATCCTTGAAGGCGGCAAGATTTGCGAGCGCGATGAAATTCTGTGCCCGGCTTTTGCCAAATCCGATGCCGGGATCGAGGATTAGCCGCGCCGGGGGGATCGAAGCGTCGGCGGCAAGGCGCAATGAGCGGTCGAAGAAACGCCGCATGTCCGCGATGATGTCGAGATCTGGATCGGCGCCGTCGCGATTGTGCATCAGAACCGCTGCTACGCCGGTTTCTGCAACCGTGTCGGCCATGGCAGGATCCTTCTGGAATCCCCAAACATCATTGATGACGCTGGCGCCGAGTTCCGTTGCGCGGCGCGCGACCTTGGCCTTGGAGGTGTCGATCGAAAAAGGAGTATCAAGGGAACGCGTCAGCTTTCCGAGGATAGGTTCAAGACGCGCGAGTTCCTCTTCCACGCTCACAGGCGTATGGCCTGGGCGGGTCGATTCTGCTCCGACATCGATAATATCGGCACCATCTTCTGCGAGCTTTTTTGCCTGCGCCGCCGCAGCGTCGAGGCTGAAGAATCTGCCGCCATCGGAGAAAGAATCGGGCGTTACATTCAATATACCCATGATGATGGACCGCGTGCCCAAGAGGCCGAGAAACCGGTCGCGGCGACCGATCATTGTGAAGCACTCATTGAAGGCCCTTCAGTTGAGCCTGCGTCGAACATGATGCGCGGGGCCATGCGGGTGGAATTGCGATGTGCCCATTCCGCAGGGGGTTGAAGCTGGACTTGCGTCTTTTAGACGCGAGCTGACCAGCAGGTCACTCGGGAAAGAAGATCTCTCCCTTGCCGAGAGCTGCCATGTCTCCTGCGAAACGCATGAGCGGGCGTCCGAAAAGCCTAGCGGCGGCGCGGCTTTCGTCTCGCAGCAGGCCTGAGAAAAGCTTGGCGAAGGCCAGCTCATGGAGCCCGCAATCGACAAAAGTTGGTGCGAGTTCCGGGGGATTGGCAAGCGCGATCGTGCCTCGCCGCATGAGATAGCCTGGCAAGACACCGCACGCCTTGAGGACGATGAGGGTCCCGGCGATCATCCGGCTTCCCGGATAATCTCCAGCCGATCCTTCAATCACAATGGTGCCGCGGCGCAGACGGTCGCCCGCGCGCGCGCCGGCATTTCCGCGCACGATCAACAGGCCTCCAGTGATGCCTTCCATCTCGCCTTCAAGTGGTGCGCCGAGGAAGTCTCCGGCATCGCCGACGATCTCGAGCCGCCCGCCTGACATGGCGGACCCAGCATAGGGGCCGCAATCGCCAGCGATCATAAGATTGCCGCCGCTCATGCCCCGGCCAGGCGATTTGCCGCAATCGCCTTCGACAATGATCTCGCCGCTCTTAAGGCCTTGCCCGACATTATCGAGGTAGAGTGAGCCGCCCTCGAACCTTATCGATTCGACGCCGCCCAAGCGGATCTTGAAAAGATCGCCCGCGGTGACCTTCTCGCGGGTGGTCTCCAATTCGATCTCCGCGATGTCCTTGGCGGATTTGCCCTCGAGTAGATGCGGAACAAGGGGCGTGAGGTCGAGCCGCTGATCCGGCTCCTGCTTGAGGCTAAAGACGAGCGGTTTCACGGCAGAAGATCCTTCAGATGAAAGTGGAAGGGCCCGAGCTTGCCGCCGTAATTGCCAGCCCCGACGCGCACCGCGCCATGTTCGGGCCCGAGTTTTACGATCGCCGCAAGTCCAGCGCGCATCGCCTCGCCGACGGCTTCTTCCGTCAGCCCGTCAATGACGATTTCGAGAACGCAGCCGATGTCATCATCGAGATTGGTCGCGACTGCCCCGCGCAGCGTGGGGCAATAAGCATCATTGGTCGAAGCCATCATGGCTTTATATTTAGAGCCAACTTTCGAGCCCGACCGCACGATGCCGCCAGGGAAGGGCAAAACGACACCCTCAACGTCATTCATGGCGGCGACGGCGAGCTCCGCCGCGCGCATGGTGGTCTCGGGGGTCGCACCCATGAGAAGAAGATTGCCACCGCCGACGGCTTTTTTGGTGAGCCCCGTCGTCGCCTCGCAGAGAAATTCACCGTCCATGACTGGAACGCGCCAGAAGTGCCGGTTTCCGAATTTCTTCGAGATCTGCCAGCCATCGCCGAAATAACGGATCTGGTCGCCGATCAGCAGTCTGTCGGCGCCGTCAAGATCGGCAAAGCAAGCCGAGCCGGGCGACGTCAAAACACATTGGCCGATCCGATTGACAAGCTGCGTCTGCAAAGTGTCAGTCGAAGTGGCGAACATGAGGACGCGGATGCCTGGGCGTCCGTCCGGCGTGTTGCTTGCGGGCCGTTCGCAATCGATGCCGGCTTCGGCGCCGCAGCCGATGACGGAGGTGGCAAAGCCGGTCATAGTGGTGGCCGCCTGTCTTGCCCAGCGGCGATTGGGCGCGGTAATGAGGACCGCCGTCCCGCGCATGGGGAAAGCTTCCGCAAAACTGTCATCGATGCGGACGCCGTTTTTTTTCATTGGGCGCATGCAACCTCCGCAAATGCATCGGCACGCGGAAGGAGATGCTCCTTCACTGCGAACAAGTCGCGCGAATTGCCGAAGTGATGGTCGTAATATCCGGCAAGGCGGCGGTCGATGGCTTTGTCATAGCCAGGACTGACCTTCAACGCCTTGCCCCAGCGGTAATGGGTGACGCGCCCATCGCGTACGACAAGATCGCCATCCTTGAAAACGAGATGGGCGAACCGAAACATGTGCGCCAAGTCCTTGTTGGGTGAATAAACGGCGACATCCGCGAGGCCGCCTTCGCCAAGGTGGCCGCGATCCTTGAAGCCGAGCAGCTTCGCCGGCGCCGCGCGGGTCATGATAGCGATTTCGTTGAAGGTATATTCGCGCGCGATCGATGGCAGTGTCGTTGTGGCAACGGCCTCCTGCGGGAGGCGGGCGGTTGCCTCGGCACGCGCATCCCGGCTCATGATCAGTGCGAAGATTTCCGGATAGGTCGTGAAAGGCGCGCCATTCGGATGGTCGGTCGTGAAGTAAACTTGCCACGGGTCATTGATGAGAAGGAACAACTCAAGCCCGCACGCCCATTGCACCGCATTGTAGAAATCGTTCTCCCGGTAGTTGTAGGGCACGATCCCGCCGCCGTTCGCATCGCCGTCGTTGATCACCGATTTCTTGGGCTTCGCCGTCGGCACGGCATTGAACTGTCGCAGGACGTCAGATGAGATCGTGACGGTCTGCCGGAACATGACCTGACCGACGTCGACGGTGACATTAGGGGCTGCATTCACCGCCGCGGCGAGCGCCGCGGCGCCGGAGGAAAACCCGTGTCCGCCTTCATCGCCATAGGCATAGAATTGAAGGTGGGCGAGATGCAAAGGCTTGCCGCGGGCTGCCCCGATTGTTGCGATCGCCGTCGAGACATTGCCTGGAATGCCGAGGTTGTTGCAGTGCAAATGCACAGGATGCGGAACCTTGAGATCCCCAACCGCTTGCTGCAGGGCCTCGACAATCCCGCGCGAGGTTAGATCGTAGAAAGGAACGACATCGTCGAGACTAAACGCCCGGACGTTGTATTTGAACGCGGTGGCGCCGCCGGCGTTGATGCATTTGACGCCAAGCCCATTGCTCGCGGCGAGTGTGGAGCCGACATAGTCGGCGATGGCGGCAGGTCCTTCCTTATCGCGCAGCAAGGACAACAGAAAATCATCATTGCCAAGGACCGTCAGCGTTCCCTTGTCGATGATCGGGATGTCGGAGAGTTCAAGATGCGCCTGGATTGCCGCATGCGGAGGAACCGCCGGCTCTATCACCGTGGTGAAGCCCATCGAGGCATAGCGGCAGCCGGTCTCAAAGGTCGACCATTTGGCAGTCGCCATTGGCAGGGAGAACGGGTGCGGGATGCCACCCCTGTGCAATTCGGGTAGCAGCAATCGAGCGATATTTTCATTGCCGCCCGCGATATGGGAATGAATATCGATGGCACCCGCCATCACGATCTTGCCCGACACGTCGTGCACTTCGTCGGCGACTCCGCCCGGCGGCGGCGGGACGATGCGGTCGTTTTCGATCCATAGATCGCCGATCTCATCTCGCCGGTGCACCGGATCGATGATGCGGCCGCCCTTCAAATGAATTAGCATTCAGGCGTCTCCCCGAGGTATTTCGCGATTTCGTCGACAACAGCTGCGACTGAAAGTGCTTGGCTTTTATGGGATGCAGCGCGGCCAACGATTGCCGCCGCTTCGCGGGAATAGTCTGCGGCATCATGATCCACGCCCGGGCATCCGACTTCAACGCAGACCTGCGGCTCCCGCGCGAAGGCGGTTTGCGGCGCAACGAGCGCGACGAGCGGAATATTCTTTTTCCAGGGTGGCGCCGCGCCTTCATAGGCGGAGATCCATAGGGCGGCATCAGATTCGCCGCTTTCAATCATGCGCATTGCGTCGAATCGCCATGTGTCATGCTCCGGAAAGCCGCGGCCAAAGGATGTCCGGACAGGAAAGCCGGTCATCCAACCCGACGTCTGCACGACGCCGGCCGCATTGGCGCCAGCGCCGAGAGGCAGCCCGGAAAAGCGCGTCGCATCGTTGAGATCGAGAATAAGCCCATGCAGCATTTCGATGGACAGGCTATCGAGCTCGTTGCCGCCCCAAACCGCGACGCCGAAATGTGCGCCCTTGAGAACAGCGGCGAATTCATCGAGCTTGCGCAGGGCGCTTTTGGGGCCATTGACCGGCCGTCCGGCGACCCGGGCGCGTAAACCTGCGAGCGCCGTGTGCAAATTCGGACTGTCGAGCGTTTGGACGGCAAGTCCATTCACCTTGGCACCGCCGCGCCCAGGCGCGATCCACAAAAGCTTGCGTGGCTCGCGAGCAAGTTCGTAAGGTGGGATGTCGGCGGGAGAAAGGCGCGCCATCATCTCGGGCCAGTTCCTGATCAAATTGCTGCCGATGAAGAGGAACACATCGGCGCGCAGGCGGGCCTCGCTCGGCGTTGTGAACATCAGACCCGACTGTCGCATGACATCGAGGTCGGCGAAAATCCGCGCCGAATACATATGATCATAGGCACCGCGAAGTTTTTCCGCGAGAAGAATGGAAGAGCGGGCACCCGCAATGTCGGTGCCAAGGCCGGTCACGATGGGCAGGCGTGCCTGCGACAATATCTCCGCGGCGCGCTCGGCCGCCTCTGCCAGCGAAGCAGGCTTGCCATTGATCCGCGCCTCACTCATGGCTCCTCCTTGCCTCTTCCCATTTCGATCTCCGTGCGCATGCCAGGAGCGCCGGCTCACGGCTCACGGCTACGTCATGCCGCCAAAGGGCGCAAGACGGCCATCGATTTTTTTTGGTGGCGCTGGGGACGAGAGGATTTTGTGGCAGTCTGGAGGGCTGGCGCATCAATGACCGTTGACGCATGGGCGATAATATGCCCTTACGCCATTTTGGACCGTTTCTGGAAAATGCGGCGAGGAGTCCATGCTCGATCAAATAAAAGTTTATGAAACCGTCCGGACCCGGCCAGCCCCTGCTGAGGGCAAGAACCCGGTTTTCCCCGGTCTGGGACTCACCCGGTTCGCGTATAAAGGCCGGCCCGCCGCCCGTCCCGCGGAACCGCCCAAGGCGCCCCCACCCCCGAAACCTGCACCTCAGCCCGCCACGGGCGCGCCGGAACCCACCGCGCCCAAGCCACAAGAACCAAAAAAACACTAGCGGGAGCGCTGTTTGAGCCACGGCACAGCGCTCATTCTCGGTGTTGGGGCAGAGAAAGGTCTCGGCGCCGGCCTTGCCCGCCGCTTTGCCCGAGAGGGTCTGCGTGTCGTGATCACCGGCCGGACCAAGGAACGATTGCGCGCAACCGCCACGAGCCTTGCTGCCGCAGGCGGTACGATCATCCCAAAGGTCGCGGATGCGACGTCTGAGCCGGAAATCATCGCGCTCTTTGACGAAGCTGCCGCAGAGGGCGACCTTGAACTCGTCGTTTATAATGTTGGCAACAATCTTCCCGCCCCGGCCCTTGAGACACAGGCACGGCTTTTTGAGGATTTGTGGCGCCAGAATGCATTGGGCGGATTTTTGACCGGCCGCGAGGCTGTTCGGCGGTTTCTGCCCCGTCAAAGAGGAACGATTCTCTTCACTGGTGCGACCGCTTCGATGCGCGCCCGTCCGCCTTTTCTTGCCTTCGCCTCCGCCAAAGCCGCTCTGCGGGCAGTGGCGCAGGGGCTCGCGCGGGAATTCGGGCCGCATGGCATCCATGTGGCGCATATCATCATCGATGGTGTCATCGAGGGCGAAGCAGCGGCCCTGCGATTCCCGGATTTCGTTCGCGCGAAGGGCGACGATGGCTTGCTTGCTCCCGATGCGATCGCCGACGCCTACTGGGCGCTCTATCGCCAGCAGCCAAGCGCTTGGACTCACGAACTCGACCTGCGGCCCTTCAAGGAGCCGTTCTGATTTGCGGTCAAGACCGGCTTGCCTTGTATTTGCAAAAGAGTAATGCACATTAGTGTCAGACTGGGTCGGGGCCGAAACGTTAGCCTCGCAAAAGGGGAAGCCGCCACAATGGCTCTTGTTGTCCTCTGAATAGAGCTCCAAAAGGTAGCTCGATGCATGTCATCGAAATCGATTTTTGTGATCCCGCCGAGGCGGCAGACGCGCTTCGCGATCTGCCCTTCTTGACCTTTCTCGACAGTTCGATGGCGGATCGAAAGCTCGGCCGCTACAGTTTCATTGCGGCCGACCCGTTCGCGTGGATCGAAGCCGACGTTGCGGGCAAAGACTGGGCCGCGGAGCTGAAAGCCGGGCTCGCCGCCTATCGGACGGCATCGTTGCCTGGATTGCCGCCTTTTCAAGGAGGCGCTGCCGGGCTCTTTTCGTACGAGCTTGGCCGCAGTCTCGAACGTCTGCCGGCGCCCGCTTTGGATGAACTCGCTTTCCCCGACCTTTCGCTCGGCCTTTACGATGTGGTCATCGCCTTGGACTTGATCGAGCGGCGCGGATTCATTCTTTCGACGGGCTTTCCGGAGACCGGCAGTGCGGCGCGGGCCCGGCGGGCGGTGGAACGCGGACGCTGGTTCGAGGCTAAGCTCCGGGAGGCCTCCGCGCCGTCTCGAACTGGATTGATCGCGCTCGCCGACTGGACGAGCAATTTCACGCGGGCAAGCTATGAGCGGATGGTTCGCGAAGTCATCGAACGGATTCTTTCCGGCGACATCTTCCAAGCTAATGTGGCGCAGCGGTTCGAAGCGCCGGTGCCGGAAAATTTCGATCATTTCGGTTTCTACCAGCGTTTGCGCATGCGCAACCCAGCCCCTTTTTCAGCCTATCTTGACCACGGTGATTTCGTCATCGCTTCGGCCTCGCCCGAAAGGTTTCTGAAGGTTGAAGGGGATCGTGTCGAGACCCGGCCGATCAAGGGCACCCGCCGCCGCTTCGCCGATGCCGTTCTCGATGCATTGCAAGCGCGGGCCCTGACTGAAAGCCGTAAGGATCGCGCCGAAAACGTCATGATCGTCGATCTTCTGCGCAACGATCTTTCCAAAGTTTGCGTGCCGGGGTCGGTGCAAGTGCCGCAGCTTTGCGGGCTTGAGACTTTTGCCTCGGTCCATCATCTTGTCTCCTCTGTTGTTGGCCATCTCAGAGCGGGGCAGAGCGCGGTCGACGTTTTGGCCGCCTCCTTCCCTGGCGGCTCCGTCACTGGCGCACCAAAGGTGCGCGCAATGGAAATCATCACCGAAATGGAGGGCCATGCGCGTGGGCCCTATTGCGGCGCGATCGGCTACATTGGCTTCGATGGCACGATGGACACCAATATCGTCATCCGCACCGCGAGCTTTCGTGGAGGTTCCTGCGTCGTGCAGGCGGGAGGTGGCATTACCACGGCCTCCGACCCCACCTCGGAATATGATGAAACGCTGGACAAGGCGCGGGCGATTTTCGATGCCTTCGGCGCCAAGGAATTTGCGAGATGATTCTCGTCGTTGATAACTATGATTCCTTTGTCCATACGGTCGCTAATTATCTCCGCGAACTGGGCGCTGCGCCCGAGGTGGTGCGCAATGATGCTGCCCTCCCGCGTGAGACCCCGGAAGCCATTGTGATTTCGCCAGGACCCTGCACGCCAGACGAGGCAGGAGTCTCGATGCAGCTCATTTCTGACTATTCCGGCCGCGTGCCGATCCTTGGAATTTGCCTTGGCCATCAGTGCATTGGCCAGGTTTTCGGCGGCCGGGTCACGCGCGCAATACGCCCCATGCACGGCGAGGCGAGCCAAGTGCGCCACGAGGCCTCAAGCATTCTCGAAGGCTTGCCCTCGCCGCTGAGCGTTGGACGCTATCATTCGCTGATCGTCGAACTTGACGCGCAAGACGGACCGCTTGAAGCCGCCGCCTGGTCAAGCGAAGGCGAGATTATGGCACTGCAACATCGCAGCCATCCAACCTTCGGGGTGCAATTTCATCCTGAATCGATTCTCACCGATCACGGACATCGGATGCTTCGCAATTTTCTTGGCTACATTAAACGCCAATGAAGCGTGTATGCCTCGGTGATCGGTTGCTCACACCGGAAGACGCCCATGTCGCGATCACGGATCGGGGTCTTTTGCTCGGTGATGGCGTGTTCGAGACGATCGCGGTTGATAAGGGGCGGGCTTTCGATCTTGACGCGCATCTTGCGCGGCTCGCTTCAGGCCTTGCCACGCTCGGCTTTGCGCAAGCGGTTGATATCGCAAAGGTCCGTGCCGCCATCTTGGATTATCTTGCCCGCGAAGAAGCCACGTCTGCCGTCTTGCGCCTCACCGTGACGAGAGGGTCCGGACCGCGGGGCCTCGCACCGCCCGAGGCCCCGCATCCCACAATTCTCATGACCCTTGCCCCGATGCCTCCTGCACGCGCGATGGCCGTTTCGCTCCATGTGGCAACAACGACGCGGCGCAACGAACATTCGCCTCTCTCTCGCATCAAGGCGCTCCCCTATCTTGATAATTTGCTGGCGCTGTCCGAGGCGCATGCGCACGGCGCCGAGGATGCCTTGATGTTGAACACACGCGGAACCATCGCCTGCGGGACAGTCGCCAATGTGTTCGCCATAAAGGAAGGGCGATTGCTGACCCCGCCCCTCTCCGATGGCGCACTTCCAGGCACGCTGCGGGCGCTTGTGCTTTCGCTGGCGAAAGAGGCCGGATTGGCGCCCGTCGAAGTGTCGCTTGACGTCAGCGATCTTGCCGAGGCGGATCATGTTTTTTTGACAAATAGCATAAGCCGTCTCACAGAAGCGGAGCGATGCGATGGCGCGCCGCTCCAACGGCGGGCGGGTGCCGCGATCGACCAGCTGCGAGCCCTCATTGCATCGCGTTTCGACGCGGTGTGAGTGAAAATTGCTTTTCGAGTTCGAATGCCTATATTTCCGCTTGTCCGGGGAGACCACATTCCTCTTAGACTGTCCCTAGAACCCGCGGGTGACGCCCGCGCCGGGCCCCCAATCTTCGCCAAAATTTGGCGCTCCGTCGCAGTTGTCTTGGTGCCGCACGCAAACATCGTCCAGAATACGGTTCCCAGGCAGAACTCAAGCGGGATCCCGAAAAGTTGCAGACTTTTCGGTTCAGATCAGAGACAAAGCAAAATAGAAGCTAGCGGCGATGCCAGTTAAGACCATCATGCTTTAGGAAGACGAGAATGACCTTGATGCTTGCGAGTGTCACGAGCCCGGCCGAGGCAGAGGCGGTTTGGGCGGGCGGCGCCGACATCATCGACCTGAAGGACCCGGCAAAAGGGGCGCTTGGGGCGCTCGATGCCGGTGTGGTGACGGGCATCGTCCGCACGGTCGGCAAACGAAGGCCGGTGAGCGCGGCTGCGGGGAGTTCGCTTGGCGGCGCCCCGGTAGCTCTCGTCGAATCCGTCGCCGCGATGGCCGCGGCGGGAGCCGATTACGTCAAGATCGGCCTCTCGCTCGATGGCGCCGCCGACTGCGTGCGCGCATTGGCGGCTCATGCAAAGAGTACCAAGCTGGTTGGGGTTCTTTTCGCCGATTGCACTCCCGATTTGGATCTCTTGTGTCTCATGGCCAGCAATGGCTTTAGTGGCGCGATGCTCGATACCGCCAAGAAAGGCGCGGGACGTCTTCTCGATCACATGGACATCGCGGCGCTCGACCGTTTCATCGGCCGATGCCGGGAGAGCAGGCTCACGGCAGGTCTTGCGGGCTCCCTCGAAGCGCCCGATGTGCCGCGCTTGCTTCTATTGGAGCCGGACTATCTCGGTTTTCGCGGCAGTCTGTGCCAAGGCCGCAAGCGCGAGAGCGCCATCGACCCGGCATCCGTCAGGATGATCCGCGACCTCATTCCGCGCGAGGCGGGGCGCCTGGGTGCGAGCAATGAACCCGGGATTGATTGGCGGCTCGTGTTGGGGCGGGGCTATGTCGCGGCCAAGGAGAGCTTCGTTGAGACCGATTTGATTTTCGTGCATGATCTTGTGCTCCCCTGCGCCATCGGCGCCTATGATTTCGAGCGGGACCACAACCAGAACGTACGGTTCAACATCGATGCCGACGTGCAGCGCAACGACCGGCGGTTCGACGACATGCGCGGGGTTTTCTCCTATGACGTCATCATCGACTCCATAAAGATCATTCTCGGGCGCGGCCATGTCGATCTGATCGAGACCTTGGCGAGCGCCATCGCGGATGAGATTCTACGCTATCCATGTGTCGCGCGGGTCCGCGTGCGGGTCGAAAAGCTCGACGTTGTTCGAGGCGTTGTCGGTGTTGAGATCAAACGCGAGCGCGCAGCGGAACAGGCCGCCGCTGGCGAGCGCGTCCCGGCGCTGCCAGGCAATGCCGCCTGACGAAAGCACATTGGATATCACCATCGCCAAGCTTGGCGGCAGTCTTACGCATTCGCCGCAGTGCGTGGCCTGGCTCGAGGTGCTCATGGCATGGGGCGGCCCGCTCATCCTCGTTCCGGGCGGAGGTCCTTTTGCCGATTGTGTGCGGCAGGCGCAGACAGTCATGGGACTTGACGATGCCACGGCCCATCGCATGGCCCTTTTGGCGATGGAACAGTTCGGCATCGCGCTCGGGGCATATGCGAAGGTGTTTGAGCTGGCCTCGACCCGGAGCGATTTCGACAAAATCTTGCGCGCCGGCAAAATTCCTGTCTGGCTCCCGGCAAAGATGATCCTGGCCGCGCGGGAAGTGCCAAAGACTTGGGAGATGACCTCGGATTCTCTCGCGGCTTGGCTCGCGGGGATATGTGGCGCTAGGCGGCTTCTGCTGATCAAATCGCGCGACCGCGCGGCTCCGGTTTCGGCCGGAGAGCTTGCCGCAGAGAAGATCGTGGATCCGCTGTTTCCCAGTTTTGCCGAGCAAAGCCACGCGCAGATTTCGCTTGCCGGTCCGGCAGCGCTCGTGGGAGCCGCGCATATCTTGCAAAACGGTGGAATGCCCGGGACCAAGGTCGCGGTTCCCTGATATGATCCGGGCGCCTAATGTAGGACGCGCTTGGTTCTACAGGATGGCGCAGGAGCGGATTGAAAGCGGCATGAGCGAACGCCTTCTCCTTCTGACCGGCCGGCTTGCCTATCCGCGCCTGGGGCGGCTGATGCGGTCGATGGGCGAGATCCCTTTCAGCTGGGAAATTCGTGATATCGGCGTGAAGGTGGCCGCCTTGATGACGGAGGCGATCATCTTGCACCGCCTCGCGCGCCCGGTTGCGGCGGACCGCATTGTTCTGCCCGGCCGCTGCCGCGCCAATCTCGCGCATCTTTCGGAGTATTTCGGCGTGCCGGTTGTCCACGGGCCGGATGAGCTCAGTGATTTGCCAGCCTATCTCGGGCGCGGCGGGCAAGCGAAAGATCTCTCCCGCTTTTCGATCCGCATTTTTGCCGAGATCGTCGATGCCTCGGCACTGCCGGTCTCCGTCTTGCTTTCCCGCGCGGCGGCTATGCGGAGGGCCGGTGCCGATGTCATCGACATCGGTTGCCTTCCCGACACCCCGTTTTTGCACCTCGAGGAGACCGTCAACGCCCTCAAAGCCGCGGGGCATCGTGTCAGCGTCGATTCCGCCGACCGGCAGGAGCTTGTGCGCGGTGCCCGGGCGGGCGCCGATTTTCTCCTCAGCCTCGACGAAAGCTCGCTCGAAATCGCGCAGGGCACGGGCGCGACGGCGATCCTTGTGCCCGCGCCGCATGGTGATCTCGACTCGCTTGTCCGTGCCGCAAATGAGGCGGCGCGGCGCGGTCTGCCCTTTATTGTCGATCCGATTCTCGATCCGATCCATTTCGGCTTTGCCGCGTCTATCGCTCGTTACATTGAAATAAGACGGCGGCTTCCAAATGCCGACATGATGATGGGGACCGGCAATCTCACGGAATTAACGGAGGCGGATTCGGGCGGCGTCACCGCGCTCTTGATTGGCCTTTGCTCGGAACTTGCTATTCGCAATGTGCTGACGGTCCAGGTGAGCCCGCATACGCGGCGCACGATCGAGGAGCATGATGCCGCACGGCGCCTCATGTTCGCGGCCTTGGCTGACGGCGCTTTGCCCAAGGGCTATGACGCAGGGCTGATCGCGCTGCACGATCGCGCGCCCTATCCTTCATCGCCGCAAGACATCGCGGGGCTTGCGGCGGAAGTACGGGACGCAAATTTCCGGATCGCAACGGCTGAGGATGGGATTCATATTTTCAACCGCGACGGGCATCATGTTTCGCGCGATGCTTTCTCACTCTTTCCCAAGCTTGGTGTCGAGGCGGATGGAGCGCATGGGTTCTATCTTGGCGCCGAGCTCGCCAAGGCCGAGATCGCTTTCGCGCTCGGCAAGCGCTACACGCAGGACGAGCCGCTCGACTGGGGCTGCGCCACGGATAAAGAGGAAGAAGTTAAGGACCGGTTGCGCGAGGCCGGACATACGCTGCGCGCGAAAGTCTGACGCGGCGCGGCGGTTAGACTCAGCCCGAGGAGACTGAAAGTGCCGCTCATCCGTGAGGCCGTCGTCACGACGATCGATCGCGCCGGTCAGGCGCATCTCGCGCCGATTGGTCTTATCGAAGATGGCGAGGGATGGGTAATCGCGCCTTTTCTTCCTTCGACGACGCATGACAATCTCGTGGAAACCTCCCTTGCCGTCGCGAACTACACCGACGATGCCCGCATTTTCGCGGGGCTTGTCACCGGCCGGCGTGATTGGCCGCTCGTGCCCTCGGCGACAATTCCGGTTCCCCGTCTCGCGTTAGCGCTGGCACATGCCGAGCTGCGTGTCGCCCATGTTGAGGCTGATCCCCAGCGCCCTCGCTTCCACTGCACGGTTTTGCACAGGGCGCAGCATGCGCCCTTCGAAGGATTCAATCGGGCAGCCAATGCCGTTCTCGAATGCGCCATCCTCCTGACCCGCCTCCACATGCTGCCGCGCGAAAAGGTCGAGCAGGAGACCGCCTATCTGTCCATCGCGATCGAGAAAACGGCCGGCCCGCGCGAACGCGAGGCTTGGTCCTGGCTCATGCAAAAGCGTGACGCATTCTACGCAGGAAATTGAGCGGCCGCGAGAAGTGCGACAGCCGCCGCCGGAGCGCAGTCGCAAGCCCGTTTCCGCGCTTCCGGGCGCGCCTTGATCAGATCGTCAAAAGCAAGGAAGTGCCGCTCAAGCCTTTCGGCGAGTTTGCGGACCACACCGCGCCCGACGCCCGCGCCAACGAGCGGAGCATTTGCGGGGATGAGACCGCGCGACAAAATCAGCGCCGCCGCATCCATGATTTCGCGCAATTGCGCTTCCGCGAAGAAACGCGCGAGCCCTTCCCAAGCCGCCTCGTCAGCGGCGACGCTGTCTTGGCCAATCATGCGGGCAAGCCGCGCACAGGACGCCGCTTTCGTCTTTTCACGCCCATCGGCCGTCTCCATCTTGTCGGCCCCTTCCGGCAATTGCCCGAGGATGCGATAAACATCCGCCGTGGTGGCAAACCATTCGTTCATCAAGGGTGTCCATTGGCCCGCGAAGGGCACTTGCTTTGGACCGGCCATGAGGAAGCTCCGCGAGAGGCCGCTATAGACAAGCTCGCCATGCAAAAGCCGCTCCGCGTCGGTCGAGCCGGCGTTCGCGGGCTCGCCTTTCGAAATGGGAATGATATCTGTCGTCGTCGATCCCATATCGATGAAGAGTGCCGAGCGCGCGTGCAGGCCGGTCAGCGCCGCGCTGGCGTGCCAATTGGCAGAGGCGATGCGCGCTGCGTTGGCCGCAACTTCTGGTTCCTCGACAAAGCCGGAGCGGCCAGCGTAAAACACTACGCGTTTCGTGCCGAGCAGCCGCGTCATGATCGCCGCCAAGCCGATGACGCCCTCGTCGCGGTTTGCGAAGGCATCGCAGAGTTCCCCGGTCATTGTGATCGCATTGACGGGCGCTCGGCCGATCGCCGCCTCGGCTTCGGAAAAGGCGCGATCGAGTTCACCAACGCCAAGCCACAGTGGAGAAGGGATCAGCACCGCCTCGGTGATGATGCCATCTTCCGCGCAGGCAGCTTTCAGATGCGCACCGCCGACATCCCATCCGATGATCCGATGTTGCATAATTGGTTATTATAGGAAGTTCATGGGAGCTTTGGGTAAAATAAATGCCAGCGCCTTCGATCGAGGTCATTCCGGTCATTGATTTGAAAGGCGGCGCGGTGGTCCGCGCCCGTCAGGGTCTGCGCGAGTCCTATGCGCCGATCGTAACGAAGCTCGCGCGGACGAGTGCGCCGCTTGACATCGTCGCCGGGCTTTTGGCGGTCCATCCCTTTCGCACAATATATGTCGCCGATCTCGACCGGATCGAATCGCGTGGCAGTCATGAGGAAACTGTCGATGCGCTTAGCGCGGCTTTCCCTGGCCTTGTCTTTTGGGTCGATGCTGGCCTGCGCGATGCCCGGGAGGCGCGGTCCTGGCTCGCTCGTCATGAAGATACCCATCTCATCCTCGGCAGTGAGTCCTTGCAAAATCCAAGCGCGCTTGAGGCGTTGGCGGGAATCGAGCGCGTCATTCTGTCGCTCGATTATCGAGGTGATGGTCTTATTGGCCCCGAGGAGCTTTACAATAGGCCGCGCCTCTGGCCCAAGCGTGTCATCGTTATGACGCTTGCGCGAGTCGGCAGTGACGCCGGGCCGGACATGGATCGTCTTTGGGAAGTCAGACGCCACGCGCCGAATGTCATCCTCTATGCGGCGGGTGGGCTTCGCGGTGCCTTTGATTTAAGGCGGCTCGTTCAAGCAGGCATGAACGGCGTGCTTGTGGCCTCGGCGCTCCATGATGGCCGCTTGACCGGCGCCGATCTTGCCGAACCGAACATAAAATAAAAGGGGCCGAGGGCCCCCTTTATGCCTTCTGCTTTCGCTGGTTGCTTAGTTCGGCGCGAAGGGATGCTTTGCGACGTTGCGCTGAGCGACGACATAGGCGGGGGTCGGCTCGCCATTAACCGCGCGCGCGATTGCCTCTTTCGTGGCCTGATAGTTGAAGTCTTGAATCTTCTGATTGTCCTTGGCGTCCCAATGGATGAACACGCCGACGGAGATGAAAAGATTGTCGGCTTCAGCCACCGGAATCACGCCCGAAGCAACGCTGTCGGCGACGGCCTTGGCAACGCCATGCTGGGCCGGACCGAACATTTGCACCGCCTGAGTGGCATTCTTGATCGTGACCTTGTTGAACAAAACAGTGGCCGGCTTAACAAGAAGATTAGGAGCAACTACCGCGAGCAAGGTAGTGAAACCATCCTTGTTATTGACGAGCGCATTGGCAAACGCCGTTTCAGCCGGGCTGCCGCGCGGGCCGATGATGAGGTCGATGTGAGCGACTTCGTTACCGTCCCCGACGAGCGATTCGCCGACGCGGAGCTTGTTTATCTTCGCCATGCTAAAAACCCCCATAGTTGAAATTTCCTCCCAGGAGAGAAATCTGCTCCGATTTGCGTCGGAAGAGTTCGACACATGCCCGACGAACAACTCTGTTGTCAACGCCGGACACTTAGCCGGGTGGGAATGGCAGCGGAGCTTTCCGCTGCCGGGGCACTCAACCAAAATTGCGCCGCTTGATCAAGATCCGAGTGATCCGGTCTGCGAAAACAGTCGCGACGGTGAGATCCGCACTTGTTCCGGGATTGAATCCCGATACCTTGAGATGCCGGTCGAAGCTGAGAAGATCGCGGAAAGCCTGCTCCGGATTTGCGGCATTTATATAGCGCTCTTGCACGTCGCGGGCCTCGTTCTGGACTCGTGCGGCCGCATCCAGCCCAAATTTGCGAGCGATATGACTGTCCGGGAAACTTGCGAGAAATGTGAGGTAAATACTGACGACAGGCCAAGGTGCGGTCCAGCCTCTCCTCCGCGCATTTTCCAAGGCGGAAAGTCCTGTCTGAAATATGTCCATGAAATCAGAGGCATACTGAAATGCGATCCGGTCCCGCCCCGCGGCTTCTCGCATCGCCTCCAAAAACGTCACATGAGGATCCTTATGGACGTCGTGGCGGGACGTCGTGCCTAACCCTGCCGGCGAGGCGCGAAGGATGGCTCGGAACGCCGAGGTGGCATCGGCGAGGGTCAATCCGGCAAGAATCTTGCGCACTGCACCATGAAGCTCCTCGCCGGTCTCCGCGGCGGCGGCGAGCGGCGCACATAAGAGAATAATGCCGAGATTGGTATTCATGCCGACCGCCGCGAAAGTGGATTCGACGGCCGCAAGGATACGCACACCGACCGGAGCTGAGGGCGTGCACAAGGCCGGCGCGGCGGCCTCGGCGCTCAGCAGAAAATCGGCCGCGGTCATGCCGTGTCCGTCAGCGAACACATGGACATTGCCTGGTTTGGGTGCCTCAATCTCGTCGCGGCATGCGGCAATGAAAGCCTCGGCGATCTCGTTCACAGGACGGCCTTGCAGCCCGTCCATGCTATTCGCGCCAAGACGTCGGCAGCGAGCCGGTCGGCGATGGAAAAGGGTGCGACTTTCTGTAAGCCGCGCCATCCAGGCATGCTGTTGACTTCAAGAACGTGCAAGGCATCCGCCGCATCGCGGATCATATCGACGCCAGCGAAATCCGCGCCGACCGCTGCGGCTGCACGCAAGGCAAGATCCGTCATCGCCGCGTCCGGCTCGCACCATTCCGGGCGTGCGCCAAGCTTGATATTGGTGATCCAGTGTGCCGCGTGGCGGGTCATCGCGGCGATGACGCGGCCTTGTGATACGAAGAGGCGGATGTCACGAAACCCTTTGCGTTCGACCGCGATAAACCTTTGGAGATAATAAACGCCTTCGACGGCTTCGAAGGGCGGCAGGTCTTCCTCACGCCGGATCAGTTTCAGGCCGTATCCTTGTGCGCCAAACAAAGGTTTTAGAACAAGCGGGCTGCACCGGGCCTCGCGCCGCACGATTTGGCGCGCCGCCTGTTCGGACTGCACGGTCCACGTCGGAGGCGTCGGAATCCCATGGCGTGCAAGCACGAAGCTCGATGCTGCCTTGTCGACGCATATTTCAACGGCCCGCGCCGAGTTCAGGACCGGCACGCCGATGGCGCCAAGACTGTGCAGCACGTCAAGGCGCAGCGTCACGCTCTCGAAGGTGCCAGATCCCACCGCACGTACGAACAAAGCATCCGGCAAATCCGCGCCGAAGCCCGGAATGACGAGACCGCTTGGACGCCGTGTGTCGAAACCGCATTGGGATAGGCGCACCGGGATGGCAAGCGCACCCGCGCGCGCGAAGGCCGCCACGAGATCGCGCGCATGCCAGTCGTAAATATCGACGGCCAGAGCGATCTTGGGACCGCTGAAGGCCTTCCGGGCCGCCGGCTGCCTATCCAAAAGAGACATCTAGCAATGCTTGATCGATCCCGCCCGCGTGGAATGTCTCGCCGGTTTCGACCGCCGTCACAATGGCGCGTGCCGGGCTGAACAGCGACGGGTCGATTTGATAGAAATCGCCCTTATAGGCCTTGAACACCTCGGCGAAGGGACGGCCATAATCCCGCGATGTCGTGCTCGGAAGTTTTTCCGCGAGCGCCTTTGCATCCGCCGCGGGCCCGGTCACAAAAAGATGCGCCTTTCCGCCATAGATGATTGCATCATTGGTGCGTCCCATAGCTTGGACAAAATCAGGATGGGGCGGTGAAAGCGGCGCCGAAGCAATGCCATCGACAATGCGCTCCAGCGGAAATTTGAGTTCATGCGCTTTGTGCAGGGCGACTTCCAGCACGCGTGCGACAACCTGCACGCCGCCCGCCAGACTTTGCGTTGGCGCGAAGATGAAAGTGACGCTTTCCGGCGAAACGCCACAGTCATGCGCGACTTTTGCGGTGATTTCGCGCGGCGGAGCCCGATCGGATTCAAGCACAAGAATCGCGCGGGACGCTTTGTCGCGATACTCCAATTCCGAAAACAACGGCTCCTTGCGCGAAAGCGCCCGGCCGGGACCTGACCCAAGCGCGAAGAATGCCGATTTGCCTTCGCCATGGGAAAGCGCCCAGCCCGCATATTGGCTGGCGAGGCAGGCAGTGACCGGATCGGCCGTGCGCACGCAAAGCTCGAAAGGCCATTTCGGATTGGCGCCGGTCGGCGCAAGGCCGACGCTTCCCAGGCCGCCGAGGCAGATTTCGGCAATCGCGAGGCCCGCTTCGATTCCCCCCCGCGCGTTCTTGCCCGCGTCGATGATCGTCTCGCCCATGTTGCCCTTCGAAACCGTGATCCGCAATTTGGCGGGATTCGCGGTCATCCGGTCGACGATCTGCCCGGCCAGCGTATTGATGCTGAGTTCGCTGTTGCTCAATGTGCTGCTTCCTTCCGCATGTGTGTTATTTCGTTTTGAGGTTGTTCCAGCCGGCCGAGAACCCAATCGGTTCGCTCGGCGAGTAGCGCGAGGGCGTCGGATGGCTCTATCCCGCGCGCCTTTATCGTGCACAAGGGATCATGCGCCCGCAAATGGCTTTTGGCTTTTTGCCGGTCCGCTGTCCAATTGGGCCAGTCAAACTCGGGCACCGAGGGGATTTCTCGACGTGCATAGGCGATCGCCGCGGCCGCGGCACCGCTAAATGCAAGCGGGTGCGAGGGCAGACGGCCGCAGCAGGACTCGAGATGGGCGCGGAAGAGAGCGCCGCCGTGATCGTCGAATATATCGAGCGTTGCACCGGGCCTCGGGTTGATTTCTATGAGCGCATATTCGTCGCCTTCGACAACAAAGTCGATGCTGTTGAGGCCTCGGAGTCCGGATGCCTCGGTAATGCTCTCTGCGGCCGAGCGCAACCGGTGTTCCATGCCCGGAGCAAGATCCACCGGGCGGACACTGCCACCAAAACGAAACGGTTGCCCCGGCGCCGGTGCCGTCCATTGATGGCTAAGGCCCACAAGCTGCATCCTGGCGCCGTCGGCGGCAAAAAGGATCGACACGGGGGCGCCTGCCGCGATCTGCTGGAAATAGATTTTCTCGCCCGGCTCTCGAACTTCCCCCGCCGGTGCGACATGGCTGCCTCCCGCACCGCCGGCGCTTTTAACAAGCCAATTCTGAGGGTCGCTGGGCTGTTCCATGTTGATTTTCGGATGCGGAATGCCAAGAACGGCGCAAAGCTCAGAGAGCCGCACGGGATCCTTCACGCCGCGCAACGTCTCTGGAGAGTTGCCAAGAAGCGCAAAACGCTCTGCGATCACTTCGAGAAGTTCGGGGCGATCCTCGAATCCGGCGCCATAAACGAAGCCGCAAGGTGCCTCGTCCTTGGAGAGGTCTTCGAGCGCGGGAACAAGATTTGCCTCGGTAAAGCCGAGGTCAAGACCGTCTTCGATCAAGCGGTTCGCGGCGCAGACGGCGCGCGTATCCAAATCGTCGAAAAAATCCACGGCGAGCGGCCGGAACCCCGCGCGGCGCGCCGCATCCGCCAAGGCCCGGCCGGAGGATGCCGCGATCAGGATCGCGGCGCCAGCTTCAGGCGATCTCACGCGCGAGACTGAAAGCATCGCGAAAATCGAGGCTGATGGCCTTGGAGGAAGATGCCATCCGCTGGAACAGTCCAGATTCCGTCTTGTATTTCACGTCGCCAATCGCAAGCGGTCCGATCCCGAGACTGCCGCCGGCCAGCTCGACGCCATTCGCGTGAAGATCAAGCCCTTCGATCCCGGCGGGGGGCACCGCGTTGACATCGGCGGAGACGACCAACGATTTGGCCGCCGCGAGCATCGAAGCCGAGAGAACCTGCACGCCCGCGGCCGCACAGCAAAGCGCGACATCCTTGCCGGCCAACGCTGCGGAAATTTCCTCCGGCGACTTTGCCTGGGCGGCATGGACAGTGAGACCAAATCTTTGCTTGATCTCATCGGCCTTGGCTTGGACCTTATTGTGCTCGCGCGCAGTGAGCGTGACGTCGGCACCCTCAAGCGCCGCGATCACACCACAGGTGTAGCCAACAGGACCAGTCGCGCCAAAAATCACAATCCGCGCATCGGCGAGAGCCTTACCCTTCTGCTTCAGGATCTTCTCCACGCAAGCGACCATCGCGGCGGCGGTTGTGAACGAACCAGCGGGATCGGCGAAAGCCGAGATTTCAAATGGCTTCAAAAGTGTCTTGCGCACCTGCTCCAGCATGTCGAGAGCGAGGACGGCATCCTTGCCGCCGATGAAAACAGCCGTATGGACAGCATCTCTCGGTGACCGGGAAAACATGGCGTCCTGCACCAACGGCATGACTTCTTCTAGCTTGACGTCAATATATGGAACAACCGCGTCATATCCCGCATCAAGCGCCATATTCACGTCGAAAGGGCTCATGTGACGGAGCGGGCTCAGCATGTGCAATATATTCTTGGCCACGAAATTTCCCCTATCCTAACTGCTGCTACTTACCTGCTATTTGATGGTGGCAAAGGACTCCCCCTCGATGAGGGCGCCGTGATTAACTCCGTTACAAACAGCGAGATCTAGTCCTAACTCGGTGGCGGTCGGCCCGGCGAGATCGCACAAACGCCGCGCCTCCTTCGCGTCGGCGGCGAAAGCAAAGCCTGTCGGTCCCCAGGACGATTGGCCGGTTCCTTTCGCCCCATGCCGCCGCAGTTCACTCATGACCCGCCCCACTGCGGCGCTCGCATAGGGGGCGCCGCCTTGCGCGGGTGCGAAATAGTTCCCGGCGATCTCCTGGAGACGCGCGATTGCGTCGCCGAAGGCACCGATATCCTGTTCAGCCAGGGCCGGCAATGCCTTGATAAGAACGAGACGGCAGATTTCGGCGGCCAAGGCCGCTTCGAAATTCGCCAGCCGCGCGAAGGCAGCATGTTCCTCGCCACCATGCACGCCTTCGGTCCGCGGGTCGAGGACGATGAGCACCCGCCACTGTCGAGGGAAGTCCATGCGTGCGATGACGGGCGGCGTCGCGGTTCGTGGCCCGTGGCCGCCATCGACAATGAAACCTCCCCGTTCGAATACGCCAAGGCCGATACCTGACCGGGCGCCTCGGCGCAACAGAAGCGCATCATGGGCATGATCCGGGGGCAGGCCTTCAAGGCGCCGCAGGGCGGCTGCCACAGCCAGCGCGAGCTGGGTGCCCGAGCCCAGCCCGGCATGAGCTGGAATGGCTTCATGAATGGTCAAAGCATAGGTGGTGGCGAGACCAAAGTGCGCGGCGAGGCGGGCAAGATACGCCGATGCGCGCTCAGCCTCTGGCCCGTCGGTTGAAAGCGCCGCCGCACGTCGCAGCGTCAAGCGCGTCGCGGGGCGTCCGATCGCAAGGCCAAGGCTTCCAAAGCGGCGGCCGAGACCGCCGTTCAGATCGAGAAATCCAAGGTGAAGGCGGGCGGGCGCCGTCACCGTGACACTGCCAGCCATGATCTCCTCTCCAGGGCTATCCGCCCGCCGGTGGGGCGGAAGCTCTCACGCCATAGAGCATGATCTTCGGGAAAGTTGCAGACTCTTTTGTTGGGATCATGCGAAAATACAAAGCGATGCAGGCAGCGAACCAACCACTTTGGAAGCGATCACGGCACAACGATCGGAGGTGGCAAAAGCTTGACGCCCGTGCCGATGGGCAAACAGGGCTCTTGCGGCACCCCTCCAAACGACATTTGTTGCGCCTGGCTTTGCTCAACGAGGCTCAACTTTGAAGCGACCGCATCGCGTATCCTGACCCATGGTTGACGCTCAGGACCGACGGCCCCGGCGACAGCGAGATTGAGCAGGGCATAGGCCTTCACATAGTCCTGCGGTACGCCCTGGGCGTTGTCATACATGAGCCCGAGCTGGTACTGGGCCCGTGGAACACCCTGCTGGCTGGCGCAGCGGTACCATCCCGCTGCCACGACAAAATCTTGAGGCACTCCTATGCCGTTGGCGTACATATAGCCAAGATAGGTTTGCGCCGTTGGGTTGCCGCGCGGCGCGAGATCGGTGAAAATCCGGGCTGCCGTCACGTAATCATGCGCCGCGAAGGCGCGGATGGCGGTGCGCAAAGGGTCCGCGCGCGCGGGATTTACGAAAAGCCCCACACAGATAAGCATGCCGGAGACGGCCAAGACAAGCCGCTGCCGAGGTTTTTGCGCCCGTTCGCGGAGGTCCGCAGCAGGTGCACACCGCTCTGGCGCGATGCTGATAGTCTCCATGCCCCGCTCCTAATCTTGCAAAAACAACGCGCCGATGAGCCAGCAAAGCCAGATCGCCGGCGCGAAAAAAAGCCCAAAGGGCAGTTTTGCGCTCGCCCGCATCGGCTGCCGAAGGAGACACTGGTTCGTGAAATAGGCGGTCAGCGCCAGGACGGCGGCAATTTCGATGGCAGCCGGAATGAGGGTCCAGTCGAGCCAGGCGCCTGCGACCGCGGCGAGCTTGACATCGCCAAGGCCAATCCCGTCGCGCTGGCGCAGCCGATAGTAAACTTCTCGCAGGGCCAGAAACGCAAGAGCGAGAAGGATTCCACGCACCACCGTGAGGGCGACGTCCCCGGCTATCTCGTCGACCCCCTTGGCCGACGAGGCCGCCAAGGCTAGGAGGAAGGCGGAAAGCGTGAGCCGATTGGGAATAAGGAAGGTTTGGGCGTCGGCCACTGCGATCGCAAGCATCAAAAACCCCAGACCCGCTCCAAAGAGGCCGCAGAGGCCAGGCGCAGCAACAAGACTGACAGTCGCTACGGAGCAAACACCAACTGCAAACGCTCCATGAGCGAGAAACTTCGCCCTCATAGGCCAGGGGACGCCCAAGACGTTCCCCCTTTCCTCGCCGCCGGGTGCAATTGGTGAGGGAAACCGTCCAGAGGAGGCGGACTCGCGAAGCCGCGTCCAGCTCATTGGACGAGCCCAATGGGATAAGGTGTCACGGCTCCCGCTGGACGCGCTGTGCCAATTTTGTCGCCCCTTAACTTTGCGCGGAGCTCTTCTGCGACATTGGAAGCGTCCATGCCATCGCGGATGACGGACGGCCTTATGAAAATGATCAGCTCCGTGCGGGCGACAGCATTGTTGTTGTTATTGGCAAAGGCTTCACCGAGGACGGGAATTTGATCGAGAATAGGAATCCCAGCACGCAACTTGTCCTGCTCCTCCTGAATAAGGCCGGCAAGCAGGACGGTCTGGCCGTTCGGCACAACGATCGAGCTTTTGACGTGGCGGTCAGTGAACGACGGACATGGCGTCCCGCCGGTGCATGAGCTGGAGCCTTGAACTTCCGCGCTAATCTCCTGGTCGATATCGAGATTGACATTGCCATTGGCGTGGACGCGGGGCTGGATATGCAAAATAATGCCCGTGTTCTGGTAAGTAACGGAATTGAAAACGGTATTGGATGCAGTAGAGGCCGCGTTCAGTATATTCGCGCTTCCTGTCGTGACCGGCACTTGCTCGCCGACGAGAAAGTGTCCCACCTGATTGTCAATAACAACCAGAGAGGGATTTGCGAGGATCTTTGTCGTCGTATATTGATTCAAGGCACTGAGGATGACATGCGGCGTCAGTTTGGAGCCAATCATAAAATTGAAGCCGGGTGTACCATTCGCAAATGCGGGCGTGCTCGGTGGCACAGTCGTCGAGGAGTTGATCGCCTGGACGCCGTTCGAAAACGAATTGAGGGTATTGAGACTGCCCAAAAAGAATTGAACGCCGTATTGGAGGGTGTTGTTGAGGTTGACTTCGGCGATGGTCATGTCAACGGCGACCTGCGCTTGCGGCCGGTCGAGCTGATTGAGCGCTTTTTCGATAACCCGGTACTGTTCCGCATTGGCATAGATCACGACCGAATTGTTAGGAATGTCCGGCAGGATCCGGACCCCAGGCAAAAGCGCCCGCCCTCCGCCACCCCCGCCGCCTAAGGCGCTGCCCGCGCCGCCGGGACCACCCGTTTCGGCTGCCCCGGCTCCTCCCGCTCCGGGCTGGCCGCCGCCCGTGGAAAGGGCTCCAAACGGACTCTGTTGCGATTGGGACTGGCCAGCGCCCAAGCCCCCGCCGGCGCCCAGACCCCCGCCGCCGCCCAAGCCTCCGCCCGCGCCGCCGCCGCCCCCAAAGCCTCCGCCGCCGCCAGCGCCCGTGCCGCCAAATCCGGCGGTCATCGCCGTCGCCGCCGAGCCAGGAGCAATCTGATTGAGGGGAGACTCCACTAGACTGCCGCCCCCGCCAATGAACAAATCATTGAGCAGCTTGGCGATCTGGCGGCAATCGCCGTAGCGGACCCGGTAGACTTTGACGCCGGTGCTCGCCACCGCCGAGTTATCGAGGCGGCTGATCCATTTTTCGGCAGCGTGCAGCAATTCGGGCTTGCGTGCGACGACGAGGACCGCGTTCATGCGGGAGATGGCCTGCAGCTTGACGAGGTGCTGGCTGAGGCCTTCTTCCCCAGAATCGAGGATTTTTTCGAGCTCTGTGATCAAGGGCTCCGGCGTCGTGTTATGGACTGGGAAAATTCCGACCGATTGGCCACGCATCCAATCCTCATCGAAGCTCAGGATGGTCTCGACGGCCGTCCGGCGTTCGTTTCCATTGCCAACGACGAGCATCAGATTCTTAGAGGGGTCGGCGCGGATCGAGCCAGGCTTGGTCGCGAAGCTCTCTAGGAGCTTGGTGATCGTTTGGACTGAGACGTGCTGCAAGGGAACCACGGACAGCCCGTAGCCGGCCCCCGCAGGATGGTCTGCGTCTGCCCGCTCGACGCGGCCGCTGCCGAGTGCGTCATCGGCCGGAACGATCCGGTAGCCCCCGGAATCATGCACCAAGGCGGAATTGGTCGTGCGCAAGGCGCTTTCGAGAACGAAAATGAGCTCCGATTTCGGAACCGGACGTCCCGATGAAAGGCTTATGGTTCCCTGGACGCGCGGATCAATCGCATAGCCAACCCCCAGATACTCGCCCAAGATCACCTTGGCCACGGCGCTCACGGGAGTATCCTCGAAATTCAGAGTGACCCCTTCGCTGCCGCCGGGTCCGGCTGCGCCGCTGGTGCCATGGCCGGCTCCGGGCGCGCTGGAATCCACGTCAACGGTAACGGCGGTGCCGGAACCGCCGTAATAAACCTGCGGCCGCTCTGCGCCTAACGCCGTGCTGACGGTTCCCGTTGCATCGGGAAAATGTGGCTGTAGGTCAAGCGAACGGACGTGGTCCACCGCGTCCGGAGGCTCATTGACGCCAAGCGGCGGCGCGGTAGAGCAGGTCGCCAGCATTGTGCCGGCGAAAAGAAGCAGCGCTGCCTTCCCCAGCGGGCGGACACCACAGATCCCAGAACCGAACAAAAGCGGACTCATCTAAACGGGCCCGAACGCACACAAGATTTGACGCAAGTACTCGACCCCGGGCTTTAGCCACAAAACGCCTTTCCCTAAGGCATTTGAACCTAGGGGAGGAGCGTTGCGCGAAGCTTGGCAATAACGAAGAACGCATGCGGCAGCAGGGAGTTCCAACCGCCACGCCTCCGCTAGTGACTCAGGATAATGTCATCAAGATGGCCCGGCTCGATGACGCCGTTGTGTCATCCGATTAGATTACCGCGCTGCGAGCTGGGATTGAGCCCACTTTTGCGAAATTCCTTAGGATGAGCTTTTGCGATTGATCCATGAGCATCAAAAGCACTCCTGGCGCCATCCCCACGTATCCGGCGCATAATGACACACTGGCGTGTAGAATAAAGCGAATGGAGCTGATCCGGGGGGAAGCTGACCCGGAAGATAGGGATAGGGGGAAGGACCCGGATAAGATGGGGCGTTGACGTACCCAGGGTTAGACCAATAGGGCACACCATTAGGCGTAAAGTACACTTGTTGAGCGTAGGCGGGCAAGCCAGCAATCCAAAATGCAAAGCAAAGGACTAAAAGAATCCATTTCATTTTTGGCACCTTTCCACGGTCTGCACCTGCCGATCCTGTCGGAGCCCTGCGCCTCCTTGATCTGAACGGGCAATCGGGAGGCTACATCAAGCCCTTTTCAGGCGCGCGATCCGGGCCGGCACCGGCGGGTGGGAATAATAGAACAAGGCATAAAGCCGGTCGGGCGTCAGCGTTGAAAGATTGTCGCGCGAGAGTTTCGTCAAGGCGCTGATCATCGGTGCGGCGCCAGCCATCGCCTTTGCAAAACCGTCGGCTTGATATTCGGCGCGGCGCGACAGAAAGCTCGTGAGGGGCGAAAGCAAATGGAGGATCGGGCCAAACGCGGTCAAAATGACGATCAAAACCAGACCGGGGTCGGCAGGAAGCCCGAACACGCCCGTCAATCCGCCGGCGAAAGCCCAGGAAAAGACGGCGAAACCGATGAAGGTGAGCACCGCCGTCTCGGCGATCCGCTGACCAATATGGCCAAGCTTATAGTGGCCAAGCTCATGGGCGAGAATTGAGAGAATTTCCTCGGGCGTATGGTTTTGTAAAAGAGTGTCGAAGAAAACGATGCGCTTGGCTTTTCCAAACCCGGTAAAATAGGCGTTTCCATGCGTCGAGCGCCGGGAAGCATCCATCACATAGAGTCCTTTGGACTCGAAGCCGCATTTGGCGAGCAAGGCCTCGATGCGCGTTTTCAACTGCCCCTGTGGCATCGGCGTGAATTTATTGAATATGGGCGCGATCCAAGCCGGGTAGATCACCGTCATGGCGATCATCAAGATCATGAGCCCCGCCCAACCGATGAGCCACCAGGTGTCCGGGAGTTGGCCGAGCAGAAAAAACAAGCCGTAAAGCAGGGGCACCCCAAGGGCCAGGGACAGCGCCGCGCCCTTCATGCGGTCCATCACGAACATAGCGAATGTGGCGCGGTTGAAACCGAACCTCGCTTCAAGGGAAAAAGTGCTGAAAATCGAAAAAGGCAGATCAAGGAGGCGTTCGAGCACTGCAAACAAAACAACAACGGCAACGCTTCGCGACAGGCCGGGTGCAATCCACTGCGCCACAATATTGTAAAGAGGTCCGAGCAATAAGGTCAGCCAGATGACGGCGGCCACGGTGTCGACGGCGGTTTCCGCAACGGCGAGCCGCGTGCGGGCAAGCGTATAAGCCGCCGACCGCCGGTGTTCCTCTGCGCTGATTGCGCCGGCAAATCCATCGGGAACGTGCTCTTGGTTCGCGGCGACCGTTGCGGCCTGACGGTATAGTAAATAGAGGCCAAGCGCCCCTGAGAGGACAATGGCGGTAATGATTGCGATGGCGAGGAAATGCATTGGCCAATTCCAAGTTTGGGGGCAAAGCCTATATGGGGAGGGATGCCCGCATTTCGAGTCGCAAGACCAGAGGACTCTTCACGATGGATTTACCTCAAATCGCCGCGAGCTGGCAGCCGCGGCTCCTCGCGCTGTTGCGGATCGCCGCAGCCCTTCTAATCCTGCAGCACGGCACCGCAAAGCTCCTCGGCTTCCCGCATGTCGCGATGTTCGACACTCTTAAGCTCTTCTCGCTCGTCGGTGTCGCCGGCGTTCTGGAACTCGCCGGAGGTCTTTGCCTTCTCCTCGGCCTTTTCACCCGCCCCGTTGCTTTTCTTCTCTCCGGCGAGATGGCGGTTGCCTATTTCTTGGCGCATGCGCCGAAAAGCTTTTTTCCCATTCTGAACCAGGGTGAACTTGCGGCCCTCTATTGCTTTGTATTTCTTTATCTCGCGGCGGCGGGCGGCGGGACCTGGAGCCTCAGCCGGAACGAGGTCAAGCCGCCTTCCATTTGATCGAGCAGCCGATGGACGGGATTTGCCCGGCGGGCGCCCGGCCTGTCGCGGCGATCGCTCGCATGGCTTCGACCAGCTCCCGCCGCGCGCCTTTGGGGGGCGGCTCTGTGCGGCCTTCGTCGAGGCGGCCGCGGTACTTTAGCCGGCGGTCCTTATCATATCCGAAGTAATCCGGCGTGCAGACCGCCCCATAGGCTCGGGCGACCGACTGGCTTTCGTCATGGAGATAGGGAAACGGAAATTTATGCGCGTCGCCAAACCGCTTCATGTTGGCGAAAGAGTCTTCTGGATATTCCGTCGCGTCGTTCGCGCAGATGGCGGCGAACCCGATTCCCTCCGCCATGAGGAGGCGCGCATCGGCGACCAGCCGGTCAATCACCGCTTTGACATAAGGGCAGTGATTGCAGATGAAGACGATTACCGTCCCCTTTTTGCCCGCGATGTCGTCGAACGCATAGGTTTTCCCGTCCGTGGCGGGCAGCCGGAAGTCCGGGGCTGGTGTATCGAGAATAATTTCTGTTGGGGCCGTAGCCATGGCCGCACCTCCGTCGTCTTTCGAGATATAAAGGCCGATCGGCCGGAAGCCAACCGGCTTGACGGGGCGTCTTCCAACGGACTAACGGAGGCGAACCTCGCTGGAATGAACGCGATACTCCCATGTCTGAACCTGCCCAGGATGCCGCCAAGCGGCTTGCCGCCGCAAAAGCCCTCGAGTTTATTCGGCCCGGCATGCGGCTTGGCCTAGGGACCGGCTCGACGGCGGCGCATTTCGTCGCCCTTCTCGGCGAGCGGGTAGCGCAAGGCTTGGAGGTGAAATGTGTGCCGAGTTCCGAGCGCACCCGCACTCAGGCTCAGCTCTATTCCATTCCGCTCACGACAATCGACGCTCAGCCGGAGCTTGACCTCACGGTCGACGGGGCGGATGAGTTCGACCCGCAGTTGCGCCTCATAAAGGGCGGCGGCGGCGCGCTTTTGCGGGAGAAAATCGTCGCACTCGCGTCGAAACGGATGATCGTGATTAGCGATTCGTCAAAATGTGTCCCGGTGCTCGGCAAATACCCGCTCCCGGTGGAAGTCAATGTCTTCGGCCTCGAAGTGACGAGGCGGATGATCTTGGCGGCGGCGAAGGCCTGCGGCTGCGAGGGTGAGGTGCATTTGCGTAAGACGCCTGCCGGCCAGGCTTTCGTTAGCGACAACGGGCACTATATTGTCGATTGCTTCTTTGGCGCCATTAGCAGTCCGGAGTGCTTGGCCGAGCATCTTGCCGCGATCCCTGGCGTCGTCGAACACGGACTCTTCCTCGGCATCGCGAAGGCTGTGATCAGCGCCAGTACCTCTGGCATAGAGATTTTCGGCAAGATTGATTGACGCGGCAAGAAGCGTGGGCTTTTTGCATCCGACTAGCTTGGGAGGTTCTCGCTTGCGCACCGCTCTTAAGAGATACGCCGTGACCTTGGGCTTTTGCCTCGCCATGCCGCTGGCGCCGTGGCTTGCGGCGCGCGAGAGCCTCGCGCAACAAGCTGCGCCAAATACGCCTCCTGCGCAAACCGGGCCCGGCTCGACGGCGCCGAGCCCTTCCCATCTGGCGGCGGCCCGCGCGCTTGTCATCGCTTGCGGGATGTCGCGCTCTTTCAGCATCGTCATTCCGCAGTTCATGGATCAGATCGCCCAATCCTTGACGCAGACGCGCCCCGAAATCCGTCAGGATCTCAACGCGGTGCTGACGCAGCTCAAGCCCGAATTCGACCGGCAGGCGGATGAAATGGTCGACATCGCCGCGCAGATCTATGTCAAGCAATTGAGCGAGCAGGATTTGAAGGCGGCGGATGCCTTCTTCGAGAGCCCGGCGGGGAAAAAATATGTCGAGACACAGCCGGCCTTTTTGACCGAGCTCGTGACGGCGATGCAGGGCTGGCAGGGCAAGATATCGACCGACATGATGACTCGCGTGCGCGAAGAAATGAAGAAGAAGGGCCACGAGATCTAGAGCGGCTTCCCGCCGGAATGCATTGCTTGCGCCGAGCCCCGAGTGCTATAGGCTGCTCCTGTCTTAACCACCCCTGGCATGATCCCGAAACGCAGCCTATGGGCAGGATCTTGCGAGAAACCAAAGAGATGGAAAGCCTATGTCCGTCGATCAGGCGACCGTGCGGCGCATCGCGCATCTGGCGCGGATCAAGGTGAACGAGGCCGAGGTGCCGCACCTCCACGCAGAGCTCAACGCCTTTCTCGCTTTCGTCGAGGAATTGGCAAGCGTCGATGTGGAAGGCGTCGAGCCGATGACGTCGGTTCTTCCGATGGCGATGAAAAAGCGCGTCGATGCCGTCACCGATGGCGATATCGCAGATAAGATCGTTGCGAATGCAC
>DATJBL010000034.1:0-51921 GCA_035515355.1 Methylocella sp. | reverse complement strand
GCAAGCTCAAAGGCTTCAGGCGCATCTTCACGCGTTTCGAAAAGCTCGACGTCATGTTCCGAGCTTTCCTCCATCTCGCGCTCGCATACCTCATCTTGTAGTGTTAACAGGCCCTAGCTCTTTCAGAGAAGCTTGAAAGACGAACTTTCTTCTTTCGCCAGGATCAGCTCACCTGGCATTCTGGCAAAGTCATGCGGAACGATCTCAAGCGGGAGAGGCGTGCCCCGCCATCGGACCTCCTCAGAAACCGCCCATAGAACTGTGAAGAGACAACTAATGTCAACCTACGAATAGGGGATGTGGACAGAAGCGGCCCGTGATCTGATCGCTCGCCAGACCGCCATTCGGGTGGCTGTACCTCGACGAAAGGGAGGAGGAGCATCATGGTCGATCGAAGATCTTCTGCTGTGATCTTTAACATGAGCGGCAGGCCGTTTCGTAGAGCTGCAGCTCAAATTGCCAAAGCGGAACTCACGCTCAGTCCGGCGTATCGATACTTGATCTTTACATTCGCGGTGGCGTTGACCATGGCCTGGGCTCCGGCTAGCCACGCGCGGCCATATCGCGGCGGCATCCCGTGGTCCTTCTTGCTGTGCAAGTTTTCTGACAGCCCAGCTCCCCCAAATGATATCGACTACTATCGTAACATGACCATTGTGTCAGGGACAAAAGGGCTTGATGACTATGTAAAATCGATTTCTTACGGAAAGGCGGATTTGAGCGGATCCGTGATCCATGGCTGGTATACTGAGCCGCATACCCTTGCTTACGAACAGGGGCTTTCAAACCGCTGGCAGCGTGTACAAGACTGTCTCGACACGGCGAAAGCCTCTTCGACCGACCCTTATGTTCCGCCGTCGGGGCAGCGGGTCTATGTCATCACCTCTCCAGGGGTTGATCTCGCGGGCTGGGAGAATATAGCTGCGATCGGCGGCGATGACGTCGCCCTTCCCGAAATCGCGCATGAATTTGGCCATGGCGTCGGCTTGAATCACTCATGGTCGAACGATGTGACCTGGAAGGACGCCAGCTGGGCCGGAGGGGGCGAATATGACAACCCCTGGGATCTCATGAGCGCGGCGAACGTCTATGTCGATCCGACGGGGGTGTTTGGCGGCGGTCCGCCAGACCTCGATGCCCATCATCTCGATGAAATGGGCTGGATTCCGAAATCGCGAATCCTGACGCTCGGTGTTGATGGCATCTTATCCCGAACAATTACACTCGCGGCCCTAACTCATCCCGAAGCCTCGGGCTATCTACTCGCGCGCATACCTTTCGATTCCAGCGACCGTTTCCATTACTACACCGTCGAATACCGCACATCCGACAGCTGGGATAGCGGTATCCCGGCCAGTATCGTGATGATCAACGAAGTCAAGAATAATAGCAGTTACTACCAGACGACGCTGATCAGGCAATTGGGCTCATTCGCGGGCACAGGCAATGGACCGCCCGTGCAATCGATCAATTTGAACGGCGTGACGGTCACGGTTCAGGGAACATCCGGCGATCAAGCCACCATTGAAATTGGCACTCAGTTTGCGCTCACTTGCGCCCAAGGCTATGTGTGGCGGGAAGCTTCTTCGATCGATCGTGTTTGCGTGATCCCGGCGACCCGGACACAGGCGGCGGCGGATAATGCGCAGGCTGGATCGCGTCACTTGCCGAATTCCACGACCTGTCTCCAGGGATACGTTTGGCGAGAAGCCTATCCGGGAGACGTCGTCTGCGTGACCCCGGCGACGAGGGCACAGGCAAAGACTGACGATGCCGAGGCTTATGATCATGTTGACGAGAGCCTTGTGACCTATGGCCCCAACACTTGCCAGAATGGCTATGTATGGCGTGATGGGGATGACAGCGACTATGTGTGTGTGTCTCCCGAGACAAGGACGCAGACGCAGGCGGATAACGCAGCTGCCGGAGGACGCCACGTTTCGGGATCTGACACATGCGTCCAGGGGTATGTCTGGCGTGAAGCATGGCCCGGCGACCATGTGTGTGTGACTCCCGCGACGCGGTCGCAGGCGCAAAGCGATGATGGACAAGCGACGCAACGTCTTTGGAAGCTTTTTGCGGCCCTGCCCTCGACGCGTGGATTGAATGCTGCGCCTTCAATCTTCGGCTTGACGACCGCGGCCTTCGCGGCTTCGGAGGCGACCATCGCGAAACCCGAGGAGACAACGGAAGCCGTAAGCCCGGCTCCGGTGAGCGAGGATGTCTTGCGGGTCCGATTGGCAAAACTCGGATACAAAGAGGTGCAGAAACTGGTCCTTAGTGGCGCCTATTGGGAGGCCACGGTTGTCAAGAACGGAACCTCCCATGTGATCCGGTTCAATGCCCAGACAGGGATGGAATCTGAAGGACCGGCGGCAAAGTGAGATTCAAGATCCAGGGGCTTGGCCGGGCCGGTCAAGCCCTCGGATTGCTTCCGGTTCCTTCACAGCTGTGAGCCTGTGTTGGCTTCACAATAAATTGTCTTGAAGAGCCGATCCTACATTCGCTCCCCGCAATCGTACGTTTCGCAAGCTGCCCTTTGTAAGACGCGATAGGTCCTCGGCCCCGGGCGATCGGACAAAGATGTTTCACGTGAAACATTTTTGTCCGATTGCGCCCGAGAATCGGACAAACGAGGCCCGTCAAATATGAATGGCGCGCTTATCGACCGCCAGCGCCGCTTCGCGGACGGCTTCCGACAACGTCGGATGCGCATGGCAAGTCCGCGCGAGATCTTCCGCCGACCCGCCGAATTCGATCAAAACGCAAGCTTCTGCGATGAGCTCACCCGCCCCCATGCCCATAATATGGACGCCAAGAACACGGTCTGTCGCCGCATCCGCGAGGATCTTCACAAAGCCTTCGGTATGCCGCATCGCGCGCGCGCGGCCATTCGCGGTGAAGGGAAACTTTCCAACCCGGTAGGCGATGCGCTGGGCCTTGAGATCTTCTTCACAGGCGCCGACCGTTGCGATCTCGGGCATGGTATAGACGACAGAGGCGATGGCCTCGTAATTCACATGGCCATGCTGGCCAGCGATGATCTCGGCGACGGCTATTCCCTCATCCTCGGCCTTATGGGCGAGCATGGGGCCGCGCACAACATCGCCGATCGCATAAATGCCTGGCACATTGGTCGCGAAATTTTCATCGATCACGATCCGGCCACGATCCGTTGCAACGCCAAGCGGCTCCAAGCCAAGCCCGGCCGTCACCGGCCGCCGTCCGATCGCGACGAGAACGACATCGGCAGTTAGAAGCGATGTTTCGCCGCCGGAAGACTCGACGCTGACGGCCAAATCCGGTTTCGCTTTGTCGATCTTCGTGACTTTGTGGCCGAGATGGAAACGAAATCCCTGCTTCTCCAGGATGCGCTGAAACTGCTTGGCGACCTCCCCATCCGTGCCCGGCAGGATGCGGTCCATAACTTCAACGACGGTCACCTCCGCACCAAGCCGGCCCCACACCGAACCAAGTTCGAGCCCGATGACGCCCGCGCCGACGATCAAGAGCTTGCCCGGAACTTTGCCGAGCGAGAGCGCGCCGGTCGAGGAAACGATGCGCTTCTCATCAATTTCGATGCCTGGCAGGTTCACAACGTCCGAGCCCGTCGCGATGACAATTTTTTTGGTTTCGAGCTTTTGAGTCGAGCCATCGGCTGCGGTGACCTCGACTTCACCTAGCGCCTTGATCGTGCCCGTTCCATGGAACGACTCGATCTTGTTCTTCTTGAAGAGAAAGCCGACACCATTGACATTTGCGGCAACGGTATCGTCCTTGTGCTTCATCATGGCGGCAAGATCGAGTTCGGGCTTGCCGGTGAGCACGCCGAAGCCGGCAAGATCATGCGCGGCTTCCATGAATTTTTCCGAAGCCTGGAGCAGCGCCTTCGAGGGGATGCAGCCGATGTTGAGGCAGGTTCCGCCATGCGTCTTCCGCTTCTCGACGACCGCGACCTTGAGGCCGAGTTGCGCCGCCCGGATTGCGCAAACATAGCCTCCCGGGCCGGTTCCAATAATGATGAGGTCGTAGGCCATGCTGATTCTCGGTTCGCGGAATAATGAAAGGCCTGGCAGACGTGCTTGGGGAAGTCTCGTTTTAAATATCTAGCACCAGACGGGCCGGATCTTCCAAGGCTTCCTTGACCCGAACCAGGAAGGTTACAGCGTCCTTTCCATCGACAAGACGGTGATCATAGGTGAGCGCGAGATACATCATCGGGCGGATTTCGATCTTGCCGGCAACAGCGACAGGGCGCTCCTGAATCTTGTGCATGCCCAAAATGCCCGATTGCGGGGCATTGAGGATCGGCGTCGACATCAGCGAACCATAGACCCCGCCGTTGGTGATGGTGAAGGTGCCCCCCTGCATCTCCTCGATCTTCAGCTGCCCCGCACGGGCGCGCTGACCAAAGTCGGCGATCGTCTTCTCAATGGCGGCAAGGGAGAGCCTGTCGCAATCGCGCACGACAGGCACGACGAGACCCTTGTCGGTGCCAACGGCAACGCCAAGGTGATAATAATTCTTGTAGATGACATCGGCGCCGTCGATCTCGGCATTAACGGAAGGAATTTCCTTCAACGCCGCGACGCAGGCCTTGACGAAAAACCCCATGAAACCAAGCCTTACGCCATGCTTCTTTTCGAAGACGTCTTTGTGGCGGGTGCGCAAGGCCATGACTGAACTCATGTCGGCCTCGTTGAAGGTCGTCAGCATGGCGGCGGTATTCTGGGCATCCTTGAGGCGCCGCGCGATGGTCTGGCGCAGCCGGGTCATTGGCATCCGCTCTTCGCGCTCCTCGTCGGCGGCCGGAGCCGGAGCTTTCGCCAGAGGAGGGGCAGCGGGAGGCGTCAAAACGGCCGGCATGGCGGACTTCGCAATATAGTCCAGGACATCGCTTTTGAGGACCTGGCCGCGTTTGCCGGATCCCTCCACAACGGCAGGCTCAAAGCCGTGATCGGCGGCGATCTTGGCGGCGGCGGGCAAGGCGGGCATCGAGGACGCGGGCGCCGGAGACGGAGGCGAAGCCGCAGCTAGGGTTGTGACCGGCGCGGGCGCGGGACCCCGCGCTGGCGCTGGCGTGAGGGCCGGCTTGCCTTCGGCTTTGGCTTCAACCCTTGGGGGCGCCGCGGCAGCGCCATCCCCGATCTGGCCGAGGAGAGCTCCGGGGCCGACCGTCTCGCCACTCTTGGCGACGATGTCGGTCAATATACCCGACGCCGGCGCGTTGACTTCGAGAGTCACCTTGTCGGTTTCGAGTTCGACGATGGGTTCGTCCATCTGGACCTTTTCGCCCGCTTGCTTGAACCATCGCCCGATGGTCGCCTCGGTGACCGATTCGCCCAGTGTCGGAACACGGATTTCAGTTGTCATTTGTCCCGTCCAAAGCCATCTGGCTTTCCTAGACCAAGATCTCGCCGCCGAGAGCGCTTCGCCCCGAATTCTCGTTTGATGAATTTATCCAAAAACTTCGCAATCTCTTCAAAATTATGTTGCGGCGGCCGCAGTCAATCGAAACACAAAGACGTGTAGGTGCTTCACGCGGCTAGAACATCATCCATCAAAGCCTTCAACTGCGCCAAATGCTTCGACAGGAGCCCCGTCGCGGGAGATGCGGCAGCTGGCCTGCCCGCATAATGTGGACGTTTGGCTTTGCCGCCCGCCTGCGACAGAACCCATTCGAGATAAGGTTCGACGAAAGTCCAGGCGCCCATGTTCTTGGGTTCTTCCTGGCACCAGAAAACATCCGCCCCCTTGAAACGCGCCAGCGCCGAGATGAGGGCCTTGAGTGGGAAAGGATAGAGCTGCTCGACGCGCAGGAAGTAGATGTCGTTGATGCCCCGCTTCTCACGTTCGTCGAAAAGATCATAATAGACCTTCCCAGAACACAAAACCACCCGGCGGATTTTCGCGTCCTCCACGAGCCTGATTGTCTCGCCGCTGGTCCGTTCCGCATCATCCGGCAGGATCCGATGGAAGGAAGCGCCGATCACGAATTCGTCGAGCTTTGAGATGGCGCGCTTGTGGCGAAGAAGTGATTTCGGCGTCATCAAAATCAGGGGCTTGCGAATGTCACGCTTCAACTGGCGCCGCAGGATATGGAAATAATTGGCCGGCGTCGTGCAATTCGCAACCTGCATATTGTCTTCGGCGCATAATTGCAGATAGCGCTCGAGGCGCGCCGAGGAATGTTCTGGTCCCTGACCTTCGAAGCCATGTGGCAAGAGGCAGACGAGGCCGGACATGCGCAGCCATTTACGCTCGCCAGACGAAATGAACTGGTCGAAGACAACCTGTGCGCCATTGGCGAAATCGCCGAATTGAGCTTCCCACAAAACGAGCGCATTCGGTTCGGCAAGAGAATAGCCATATTCGAAGCCAAGCACGGCCTCTTCCGACAGCATCGAATTGATGACTTCGAAACGTGCCTGCCCATCGCGGATGTTGTTGAGGGGGATGTAGCGTGCTTCCGTCTCCTGATCGTTCAGCACCGAATGGCGTTGTGAAAAGGTGCCGCGTTCGCTGTCCTGGCCCGAAAGGCGGACAGGAAAGCCTTCGTCAACGAGGGAGCCGAACGCGAGCGCCTCGCCCATCGCCCAATCGATTCCCTCGCCGGTTTCGATCATCTTGCGGCGATTATCGAAAAGCCGCCGGAGGGTGCGATGGAGCGCGAAGCCTTCTGGAACACTCGTGAGGCGAAGACCGATTTCAGTGAGCCTTGTGCGGTCGACGCCGGTGCGGCCGCGGCGATCGTCCTCGGCCCAGGAGGATGCCGCGCGCAAACCCGCCCAGCGGCCATCGAGCCAATCAGCCTTTTCAGGCATAAACGATTGGCTCGCCTGCAATGAGGTCTCGAGGTGATGCCACCAGTTGGCCTGGAGTCTTGCGACCTCGCCGTCGGTCAAAACACCTTCCGCGACGAGCTTCTCGGTATAGATTTGCAGGGTCGTCTTATGTACGCGGATTTTCTTATACATGAGCGGCTGGGTGAACGAAGGCTCGTCTCCTTCGTTGTGGCCGAACCTGCGGTAGCAGAACATGTCGATCACAACCGGCTTGTGAAACCTTTGCCGGAACTCGGTCGCGATCTTTGCGGCATAGACGACGGCTTCGGGGTCATCGCCATTGACATGGATGATCGGCGCCTCGATCATTTTCGCGCTATCCGACGGATAGGGCGAGGAGCGCGAATGCCGCGGCGTCGTCGTGAAGCCGATCTGATTGTTGATGATGAAGTGAATTGATCCGCCGGTCCGGTACCCTTTAAGCCCGGAAAGCCCGAAGCATTCCGCGATCACGCCTTGGCCCGCGAATGCCGCGTCGCCATGGATGAGGAGCGGGAGCACTTTCGTGCGCTCGACGACATCATGCAATTGATCCTGCTTGGCGCGCACCTTGCCGAGAACGACGGGATCGACGATCTCAAGATGCGAGGGGTTCGCAGTGAGTGACAGATGAACGCTATTGCTGTCGAAATCACGGTCGGAAGAGGCGCCGAGATGATATTTGACGTCGCCGGATCCTTCGACATCATCGGGCGTGAAAGATCCCCCCTTGAATTCGTGGAAAATCGCCCGGTGCGGCTTGCCCATAACCTGCGATAACACATTGAGGCGGCCGCGATGCGCCATGCCAAGAACGATTTCCTGGACTCCCAAGGCGCCGCCCCGCTTGATGATCTGTTCGAGCGCCGGCACCATGGCTTCGCCGCCATCAAGGCCAAACCGCTTGGTGCCGGTATATTTGGTGTCGAGGAATCGCTCGAAGCCCTCCGACTCGACGAGCTTCGTCAGAATGGCGCGCTTGCCTTCCTTGGTGAAGGTAATTTCCTTGTCGGGACCTTCGATGCGCTGCTGTAACCAGCTCTTCTCGGCCGGATCGGAGATATGCATGAATTCGAAACCGATGGTGCCGCAATAGGTCCGCTGCAAAATCTTGAGCATCTCGGGAATGGTGGCGAACCGGAGCCCAAGCACGCCATCGATGAAGATATTCCTCGTGTAGTCGGCTTCCGTGAACCCATAGGTCGCAGGGTGTAATTCCCCACGGTCTTTCGGCGGCTCGAGATCAAGCGGATCGAGCTTGGCATGCAGGTGGCCACGCATGCGATAGGCACGGATCATCATCAGTGCGTGGATGGAATCACGGGTGGCGCGGAGAAGATCGTCCTGGGACAGGCGAGCTGCCACACCAGGCTCTGCCTTGATCTTGGCCCCTATCCTGGTCTCGGCGTCCGCCCAATTGCCGCTGAGGGCCAAGACAAGCTCGTCCGCGACGGCAGGCTGCCTGCCGTTGTGCCGCCAGCGCGGCGCTTGCGCTGCCTTTTTGATCGCGGCTGCATCATCGCCGAGCTGCGCGAAAAAGTCCCGCCAGGATGGGTCAAGCGAGGCCGGGTCGCGCAGATAGCTTTCCTGAAGCTTCTCGATATAGGCGGCATTCCCGCCGTCGAGGAACGATGTCCGCGCAAAGGCCGTGTTGGGTGCCGAGCGGCCGGACCCCGCCGCTCCGTCCGCGCCATTGGCATTTCCGTTCATTTCCCGGCGAGCCATCCTCTTCTCCTCGGCAGTCGCTTTTGCCGCCCAATCTTGCGGCTGGAACTCTGAAGATTTGGTCTTGCCACCAAATCTTTTATCCTTTTTCGGGACGGCTCAAGCAAGACGTAGCTTGATGATCGCGCCCGCGCGTTCACTCCCAGGCAGAGGCTGATATGATCTGCGGGCGCCGGGAGTCTTGATGCACCTCTGGCCCGGCGCGAAGCCAGGCCGCTCGCCCTCCCTCGAGCCGCTCTCTCCTTAGATGCGGATGCCTTGTCGTTTTCTCAAGGTCCCGGTCATCCGCGCAGCACGCTGGCGAGCGTTTTGCCGAGCCTTGCAGGCGAGGGCGACATATGGATGCCAGCCTCTTCCATCACGGCAATTTTGTCTTCGGCGCCGCCTTTGCCGCCGGAGATGATTGCGCCAGCGTGCCCCATCCGGCGGCCGGGCGGGGCGGTGCGGCCGGCGATAAAGCCAACGACCGGTTTCTTGCGACCCCGTTTTGCCTCCTCGGCGAGGAATTGCGCGGCATCTTCCTCGGCCGAGCCGCCAATTTCGCCGATCATGACGATCGATTTGGTTGCCTCGTCGGCCAGGAACATTTCCAGGATTTCAATGAATTCGGCGCCCTTGACTGGATCCCCGCCGATGCCAACCGCGGTCGTTTGCCCGAGCCCTTCCCGCGTCGTTTGAAAGACCGCCTCATAGGTTAAGGTTCCTGAGCGCGAGACAACGCCAACCGACCCCGGCTTGAAAATATTGCCGGGCATGATGCCGATTTTGCATTCGCCAGCGGTCATGACGCCGGGGCAGTTCGGGCCGATCAAGCGCGAGCCTGAGCCGCAGAGTGCGCGTTTGACTTTGATCATGTCGGCGACCGGAATGCCTTCGGTGATACAGACGATCAAGGGTATTCCTGCGTCTATGGCTTCACAGATCGCATCGGCGGCGCCGGGCGGGGGAACATAAATGACGCTTGCCTCGGCGCCGGTCGCCTTGCGGGCGTCGGCAACCGTATCGAAGACCGGCAGGCCAAGATGGGTGGCTCCGCCCTTGCCCGGCGAAACGCCGCCAACCATTCGCGTGCCATAAGAAATCGCCTGCTCGGAATGGAATGTGCCGTTCTTGCCGGTAAAGCCCTGGCAGATGACCTTGGTGTCCCTGTTGACGAGGATCGCCATCGCGTCATGCCTTTCCGGCCGCGGCGACGATTTTCTGGGCCGCATCGTCGAGATCATCCGCGGAGATGACGTTCAGGCCCGATTGCGCGATGATTTTCTTGCCGAGATCGACGTTGGTACCTTCGAGGCGCACGACAAGCGGGACTTCAAGGCCGGTTTCCTTCGCTGCGGCGACGACGCCGTCGGCGATCACGTCGCATTTCATGATGCCACCGAAAATATTCACGAGAATGCCTTTGACTTGGGGATCGGCGGTGATGATCTTGAACGCTTCCGCGACCCTGTCCCTCGTGGCGCTGCCGCCGACATCGAGGAAATTCGCTGGCGCTCCGCCATAAAGTTTGATGATGTCCATCGTCGCCATGGCAAGCCCGGCGCCATTGACCATGCAGCCGATCGTGCCGTTGAGTGCGATATAGTTGAGGTCGTGTTTCGAGGCTTCGATTTCCCTCGCGTCCTCCTCGCTCTCGTCGCGCAAGGCGGCGATCTCGGGATGCCGGTAAAGCGCATTGTCATCGAAGGAGATTTTCGCGTCGAGGCATTTGATCTGGCCCTCGGTCGAGATGATGAGCGGATTGATCTCAAGCATCGCCATGTCCTTGGCAATGAAGGCCGCGTAAAGCCGAGTTGTGAGTTTTTCTACCGATTCGGCAAGATCGCCAGAAAGGCCAAGCGCCTTGGCCACCGTGCGGCCGTGATGCGGCATGATCCCGGTTGCCGGATCGACGGTGAAGCTGGTGATCCTTTCCGGTATATGACGCGCCACCTCCTCAATCTCCATGCCGCCTTCTGTCGAGACGACGAAAGCGACGCGGCTTGTGGACCGGTCGACCAGCAAGGAGAGATAAAACTCCCTGAGAATGCTGGCACCTGCCTCAAGATAAATCCGGTTGACTTTTTTGCCGGCCGGCCCCGTCTGGACCGTCACGAGAGTGTGGCCCAGCATTTCGCGGGCGAAGGTCTCGACCTCGGCCACCGACTTGGCGATTCGGACGCCGCCTTTGCTGCCGGCCTCGGGCTCCTTGAACTTGCCCTTGCCGCGCCCACCGGCATGAATCTGGGACTTCACGACCCATAGCGGGCCGCCTAGCTCTTCAGCTGCCGCTCCCGCATCGTCGGCGCGCAACACTGCGACCCCGCGCGAAACGGGGACGCCGAATTCCTTGAGGACCGCCTTGGCCTGGTATTCGTGAACATTCATCTCGATCTCTTCAATCCAGTCTTTTTGGCGGTTTGAGAGTCTTTGAGCCGGCTTCGTTCTAGCAGATTTCGCGCCAATTCAGCTGACTTGATGCAGGCACCATTGACGAGGAGTCCGGCTGAACCGCCCTGGACAGTTGGTCCAATTCTTACCTGCCCTGCATGAACCTTTATTATTATGGGTTGCGGCCGGTCCGGTCTCGTCTCATCGCCCAAACGCGCGTCCCGCACGAATTCCGCCCCCGGAAATCAGGCTGGCGGCGAAATTCGTCTTTCGGGCCCCGACCGTTACTTCGCGAGGGCGGGATTGATTGTCTTGCAAGCCTCCACGAGACTGCGCACGGAAGCCACCGATTTCTCGAACATCTGCTTCTCCGTGGGATCGAGAGCGATTTCGACAACTTTCTCGACCCCATTGGCGCCAATCACCACCGGCACCCCGACATAAAGATCCTTGACGCCATATTCCCCGTTCAGCTTCGCCGCGCAAGGAAACACCCGCCGCTTGTCCTTGAGATAGGATTCGGCCATTGCGATCGCCGAAGCTGCCGGAGCGTAAAAAGCCGAGCCGGTCTTCAAAAGACCAACGATCTCGCCGCCGCCCTTGCGTGTCCGCTCGATGATCGCGTCGAGTCTTGCCTGCGTGGTCCAGCCCATCTTGATCAAATCGGGCAAGGGAATTCCCGCCACGGCGGAGTAGCGCACGGATGGCACCATGTCATCGCCATGGCCGCCAAGAACGAAAGCGCTGATGTCTTCCACCGAGACTTTGAACTCCTCAGAAAGGAAATGGCGAAACCGCGCCGAATCCAAAACCCCGGCCATCCCGACGACTTTATTTGCCGGGAAATGCGAAGTCTTTTGCAGGGCCCAGACCATCGCATCGAGCGGATTGGTGATGCAAATGACAAACGCAGTGGCGGCATATTGCTTGATTCCGCTGCCGACGGCTTCCATGACCTTCAAATTGATTCCGAGAAGATCGTCGCGGCTCATGCCAGGCTTGCGCGGCACGCCGGCGGTCACGATCACAACGTCCGCCCCGGCGATGGCTTCATAGCTATTCGTCCCGGCAAGCGACACATCAAATCCGTTCACCGGACCGGATTGGGCAAGATCGAGCGCCTTGCCTTGTGGCGTTCCCTCCGCAATGTCGAAGAGAACGATATCGCCAAGCTCCTTGAGCGCTGCGAGGTGAGCCAGAGTTCCGCCGATCTGTCCGGCTCCGATCAGTGCGATCTTGCTGCGCGCCATATTGGGTCCGTCCTTCCCTTTCGCAATTTACAAAATTCTCGAGCGTGACCGCTTCGAGATCCGAGCGGCACTTCTCACTCAGGTGGTTGCCGAATAAATTTAGCCAGGGGGTCTGCACCTTTTCTCAAGACCATGCCTCAGACCGCGAGCCATCGAGTTTGAAGCAATCCCACTCTAAGCCGTGAACGGAACTTCTGCGAGAAGATAGTTTTTCAGCGGGAGATGTCAAACACATCAATTCGAGACGCAAGGCAAAGCCATGGGAAGCAGGTTCTTCCGTCGGAGTGCAGCGCCGGATGGTCAGGTTTCGACGAGGCCGCTTGCATCGCCAGAGCCTATGGACGTAATCGGCCCATGCGGCAGGGCAAGATAGGCGGCAGAGCGCATTTCGGCGAGGCGCGAGGCGGTCCGCTTGAACTCGAAAGCCACGAATCCTTCGGTGCCCGTATAAAGCTCCGCCGGCTCTGCCTCGGCGGATGCGATAAGCTTCACATGCATGTCATAGAAATTATCGATCAGCGTGATGAAACGCTTGGCCTCGTCGCGCCGCTCCGTGCCGAGGATTGGGATCGCATCGACGATCACCGTATGGAACTGCCGCGCGAGGGCGAGAAAATCGGCGGCCCCGAGCGGCAGTCCGCAGAGATCGGCAAATGCAAAGCGTGCCACATGGGCGCATGCCTCCGGCACATAAACGGCGTGGCCGAGCACATCAAGTGTGATTGGCGTGCCTTGCTCAACTCCGGTGAAACGCCGGAATGCGTTGGTGAGCGCCGCCGCCGCGCCAGCTCCGGGGGGCACGAGATAGACGGCGTGGTCGCGCAGCTTCTGAAGCCGAAAGTCGGCGCGGGACTCAAGGCGGATGATTTGCATCCTCTCTTCGATCAGAGCAATGAAGGGAAGGAAAAGCGCGCGATTGAGACCGTCTTGATAGAGAAGGTCCGGACATACATTAGATGTCGCGACAATCACCACACCGCGAGCGAACAAAGCCTCGAACAGCCGCCCAAGGATCATCGCGTCGGCGATGTCGGTGACGCTGAACTCGTCGAAACACAAGAGGCCGGCCTTTTGGGCGATGGTATCCGCCACTGCTGCGATCGGGTCCTCGCGCTTGCCCGAGCCATTGCGCCACTCACGCCGAAGATCATGGCGCCAAGCATGGATGAACGCGTGGACATTTGCCATGAAGCCATGAAAATGTACGCGCGATTTGCGCTCGATGGGTGCTTCCTCAAAAAACAGGTCCATTAACATCGTCTTGCCGCGCCCGGCATCGCCCCAGATGTAAACGCCGCGCGGCGGCGGAGTTTTGCGTCCCGGACCCGTGAGCCAGCCGAGCATGCTTGGGCTTTGCTTGGAATTAAAGGCAAGGAGGCCTCGTAGCTCTTCGAGCCGATTGAGGACAGCTTCTTGGCTCGGATCTTGCTCTATGCGGCCCGCAGCCACCATTCCTGCATAATGATCAAGGAGCGATAGCGATACCATGGCCTCAACAAGGCCTGGCACTGAAGGGCCCGGCACATTGGACAATTGCGAACCACCGGCCGCAGCTACGGCGTGTGAGCCCTATTGTGTCTTAATTTCGTCCGGAAATGCAAGCCAGCGCTTCAGGTGAGCCCCGTGCCAGCTTGGGCGGCTATCCTGAGCTTTACGGCCCTGCATGGCAGAGCAGGTGGCTTGCCGAGGATCATTTCTGCCAGGATCCCGCCTTTTTGTTTTCGCATTGGCAAAATACGATCCCGGTTCAGCTTGATTTGAAATGGCGTTCTGATCAAAGATTGAGGCCACGCCCGTGCCACAGGAGAAGAAAGTGATGTTTCAAAAGGGTGGAATGCACGCCGCCGCCGTTTGCGTTTTCCTTTTTGGTGCATCCGTTCAAGCTTCAGCTTTTTCGCTGCTTTCCCAGAGCATGCCAGAAGTGGCGCCGGGCGAGATCGTACCAGTGGTGGTCTTTGGGAAGAATAGCCGCCGCAGCGTCGAGGAGTTCGCGGCCCAGCAGAAGCTGAACGCGGCCGAGCTTCGCACGCGTTTTGCGGCTTCCGGGCTTGTCGAGTGCGGCGAGGCGCATGGCGCTGGTCAGCTCACGCTCGCCAATGACATCATCACAACTGCGGCGCATGTGTTCTTTGACGAGAGAGGTGTTCCTCGCGCCAAGACCTGCTACTTCGCGCTAGAAAATCACGGCAAAGAAACAAGAGTTCCGATCGACCTCGGCTCGATCGTTGCCGGGAGCATCGATCCTTACGCGGTTGCGGCGGTTCACGACTGGGCCGTCGCGCGACTCGTGCATCCAATCGACGGGATCGCGCCCTATAACCTTGCCGATGCGCCGGCCCCGAACATGCCGATCGAATTTGTCGCGCGCGGGCATATCGATTGGGGCGATGGGCGTAAGCTGTCGATGGAGAAATGCTCTCTGCACGACCAATTGTCGGTAGGGTCGGAAGGAACCCGGGAATTTTCATTCGATTGCGAAACCGGCGACGGGGCCTCGGGGGGCGCCCTTGTCATGGCACCGGACAAACCCGCGATAGGTGCGATCCTCGTGGGTTGGCGCAGCAACAAACCTTTCCGCTCGGCGCCATTTTCGCGGATGCATTACAATTTCGCGGTGACGATTGAAGGGTCTTTCAAGAAAGCGGTTGTTGCCGCCGCCAGCAAGGTTGTCGTCGCCAAGTAAAACCCGGCTGCACGGGCCAACCAACTGGCGGTCATTCAGACAACAACGGAGGCGTTTGAACAGCTCTGGCTAGCGGGTCTTCGCCTGCTACCATCGCATCAAGGCGCTGCCCCAGGTCATCCCAGCACCGATGGCCATCATCGCGATGAGATCGCCGGGTTTTAGGCGGCCCGCTCGGTTGGCCTCATCGAGTGAAATCGGCAGCGAGGCGCTCGACGTATTGCCGTAACGGTCGAGATTCATCCAGCATTTTTCAAGCGGAATGCCGAGCCTGCCGAGCACCGATTCGACGATCCGCGCATTGGCTTGATGCGGAACGATGTGATCAATGTCCGAAACCTCGAGCCCATTCGCACTGAGAGCTTCGAGGATTGCTTCCGGCAGCACGCGGACCGCGAATTTGTATATCTCGCGGCCGTTCATTGTGATTTTATCCATCTTTCGGGCAAGCACCTCGGCGGATTGAGGATGCTGGCTGCCACCGCCTCGAATCGACAATATTCCAGCCGCGGTTCCATCAGAGTGGAGATGCGTGGAGAGAAGGCCGCGTTCGGAATCCGGCGCGGGGCCGACAACCATTGCGCCTGCCGCGTCACCAAAAAGAACACAAGTGTTGCGATCGGTCCAATCGACAAGTCGGCTTAGGAGCTCGGCGCCGATGACGAGAATGCGGCGGGCTTTTCCTGTTCTTACGAATTGATCGGCGATGCTCAAACCGTAAAGCGAGCCCGCGCAAGCCGCCGAGACATCAAAGGCAAAAGCTCGTGCGGCCCCGAGCTTGGCTTGAATGATGACGGCGCAAGAAGGCAAAGGCAGGTCGGCCGAGACGGTGGCCACGATGATCATGTCGAGGTCTTCGGCCTTTGTCCCTGCCATCGCAAGAGCGTGACGTGCCGCAATAACGGCCATGTCCGAAGTGACTTCCCCTTCCGCGGCGATCCGGCGCTGCTTGATGCCCGTGCGCTCGGTAATCCAGGCATCGCTCGTATCGACCAGTGCCGCGAGATCCTGGTTCGTTAAAACCCGCTTTGGAGCATAGGCGCCAGTCCCGAGAATATGCGTGTTAATCAAAACCCGGGCCCCTTTTTGCCTCGGCACAGAGACCTAGACCATCATCGCTGCATATTGAAGCAAGCGCGGTTCCTCTTACTTCGTTTATCATATGATATCTAAAAAGCCGTAACTTCTACGAGGATCGTGCCCTTCAGTAGGCCTCGAAAAAGCCGAGAAGCCTTCTTTTGTCGGGCATGCCGCAGCTCTATGATTTCGAGCGTTTTCCGTGTCGGTCTCGCAAACGCGCGCGATCGGCGAACGCTTTCGGTGAACTCGCAGCATTGCCAACATCAGCGAAAGGGATAAGCCGAAACCATGGCTTACGCCAGCCGCCCGGTCCCAATCTTTGCGAAGAAGATGGGGGCAGCCATCAATACTCGGTAACATTTTGAAATAAAGCGGCTCCCTCCCGTCAAAACCGCGGGGAGAGCGGAAGCCGCGTCATAAAGCGGGCTGCTTAGGGGATTGCACCCGGACCGCGTCGTCGCATCCGGCTTCTGGGACCATCATGGTTTCGCCAGGAGAGCTCAGGGGGCTTCTATTTTTCGATGCCTCGCATCGAATAGAGGCCCTAATCATGAGACCATAACTAGCCGCGACGTTTGACACCGCGCGCTCGCGCTTCGGCTGGGTTCAATTCATAGGTTTGCTGCAAACGGCCGATTGTCTCGCGCGCTCCTCTCAAGAACTGGTTATCGACGCGTGGCCTGACCGCTGCCACCGTCCAATTCGCAGCTCCTTCGATATTGTCGCGTGGCTGAATCAGGATTGCGTTGACTCGTTCGAACCCTGGGCAATTCTTCAAGGTGCGCAGACAGACTTCCTGAAGTTCCGCAGAAGATCGAACCTCCCGTCGTACAGGTTCACTTGGCATTGTGTCTCCTCGTCCGTCGGTTTGAATGCGGCGGCCCGCGCAACGATACCGCCGTTCACTTAAGAACGGTGCGCCAATAAGGCGGTGGCTCGGCTTAGTCCGCGGTGTCCTGAAGGCATCTCATCCGCGTCCCGGACCGATCGGGGAACGCGAGAACGACGGTTCCGTTCCCTGACGCGCGCTCCGTGCTGTCCTTGCCGTTAAGGGTTGCCGCTTGACCAGGAGCCGAGACAAGCTAGACTCTAGCTGAGGCTTGGGAAACGATTCGGAAAAGGGGCTCGGATGCGTATGTTTTTCGGGATCATAATTGGCATAATCCTGACGGTGGGCGCAGCCTATCTTGCCGACACGGTTCGCGATACGAGCAACGCTGAGGGAAGCACCAACCGTCCGATCGTCAATTGGGATGTGGTGGATAACGGCATCAAAGCCCTATCAACCACGCTCCAGGAAGGCTGGGCGCGCGTGACCGGACACGCCAAGGACAACGCTCCCTAGCAACGGCTGCGAGGAACCTTGCTCGTGAGGTTGTTACTCCACTTTTTCATTCGGGTAGACGCCCCACAGGTTTGATTGCTCGAGGTAGCCGTCGAAGCCCTCGCCCGAGACGTGGCACCAGGTGCCATCGCAGCCCCGCACATTTGCGATCACGTTGGACTGCAACTTGGCGACAGGCGCCGACTTGATGTTGGCTTTGCTGTAGAGGATCGAATCCACGCCCTTTTTCCAGGGCGCGACCAAAGCCGTGCGTCTCCCTGAAAGTAGTGAGTGGAGTACCCAACCTTCGGCGCCTTCCGAATCCCGGACCTTTCGCCAGATCTCAAATTCAGCGGTGATCTCGACGGGGAGCCCGGCGCGTTGAAAGACCCAAATGGTCCGATGGTCCTTGGACGGGCCTTCTCGCAAATTCACGCGATCGGACTTAAGGCTGACATAGCGGGGTATAGGCAAGCCGCTTGCCGAGCCTGTTTGCTCCGCCGACGCCGCTTCCCAGGCGGCCGAGGCGCAGAAGGCAGCAGCCCCGGCAAGACCGAAAAGACGTGACAACTTTCTCCTCATCAGTTCACAGTCCAATCCTGTTTCGGTGCCGCCCTCGCCCAGCGGTTGGCTCTTGGCTGGACCGTGAACGGCCTGAAGCTACGGTCTCGAACGCCCTATTTCAACGGGAACATTCGAAGCCGCCTGCGAGGGCGGCGGCAGTTCCGCAGGTGTCCTTGTCTTTGGGCGGCCATCTGCTACAGAGGCCGTGAGAGAAGACGACCGACGGACGTTCCTTGCCTTGTGTGCCTTTCCAGCGTTAACGCCAGGTGAAGAGTGGCATTGCAAGGCACCGGCGTGCCAAGCGGGAAGCTGGCCAATTCGCAGGAATCCGGGGCGGTTGCAAAATCATATCCGGCGAGCCTAGAGGATAGGAAAATGGGCCGGAAAAGGCCGCTTGTCATCGTGACCCGCAAATTGCCTGGCGCCGTTGAGACCCGCATGTGCGAGCTTTTCGAGACGCGCCTCAATGTCGGCGACAGGCCGATGCCTCGCAGCGCTCTTGCCGAAGCGATGCGCAGCGCCGAGGTGATCGTTCCGACCGTGACCGATCGGATCGATGCCGAGCTCATCGAGCAAGCCGGGCCACAGATGAAGCTCATCGCCAATTTTGGCAACGGCGTCGACAATATCGACGTGACCGCCGCGTTGGCGCGCGGACTGACCGTTACCAACACACCTGGCGTCCTTACCGATGATACGGCCGACATGACAATGGCGCTGATCCTTGCCGTGGCGAGGCGTCTTGTCGAAGGGGCAAGGATTATTCCGGCCGGCGAATGGGCTGGCTGGGCACCAACGTGGATGCTCGGGCGGAGGATCAGCGGCAAGCAGCTTGGAATCCTCGGCATGGGTCGCATCGGACAAGCTCTCGCCTTTCGGGCCAAGGCGTTCGGCTTACAGATTCACTACCATAACAGGCGCCCTGTCGCCGCCATGATTGAGAAAGCGCTCGAGGCGACCTATTGGGAGTCTCTCGACCAAATGCTCGCCCGCATGGATATCATTTCAGTTAACTGTCCGCACACGCCCGCGACCTATCACTTGCTGTCGGCGCGGCGGCTGAAATATTTGCGTCCCCATGCCATTCTCATCAATACGGCACGCGGCGAAATCATCGACGAGACAGCACTCACGCGCATGCTAGAGGCGGACGAGCTCGCTGGCGCGGGGCTCGACGTCTTCGAACATGAGCCGGCCGTCTCGCAAAAGCTTGTCCGGCTGGCCAATGCTGGCAAGGTCACGCTTTTGCCGCACATGGGCTCGGCGACGGCGGAAGGCCGCATTAACATGGGTGAGAAGGTCATCATCAACATAAAGACCTTCATGGACGGCCACCGGCCGCCGGACAGAGTGCTGCCCGCAATGTTGTAGCGCCGCGCCGCGGGGTTTTCCGATAAGATCCTTTGGCGAAACAGAAGCGGCGAGACCATAGCCGCTCCGGCTTGGAGTGGCCATGGTTTCCGATGCGGACCTCAGTGGTCGTGCGGGCCAGGCGGCGGTGGCGCGGGTGGCTCCCGGCTCAGCAGCTCGAGTTGCGTTTCGATGAAACTGGGATCGCTCCAGCTGTCATCTTCCACGGGGAGCCAGCGCGCACGGATGTAGCCTGAGCGGTCGATCAGGAATTCGGCGTGGGTTTCCGGGACCCTGACCACAGTTTGCTGCCGGTTGTGGAAAGAACGGGTGAACAGGCCAAAGGTGGCGGCCGCCTCTGGGATATCGTGGTCGGCGACAAGGATTTTCCCGGCGGCAAGGTTGCGCAAAGGCTCGCACAGCTTGCCGGGTGCGACCAAAGCGATCTTGGCGCCTTTTGAGGCGAGCTGCTCTCGCGCGGCCAGCAGCTGGTTGAACCTTGCGGTCTCTTGCGCGATGTTTTCTGGCGTGCAGGAAAAAAGCACGAGGAGGATTGGAGACTTGAGGCGGTAGTCGCCCAGCAGGTTGGTCTTACCGTTCTCGTCGGTAAGTTCGAAGTCCGGCGGCGCCAGCCAATACTGACCGAGCTGGACTCTGGGTTCGATGATTCGTCCTTGATAGCCAACGGAAAAAGCGCCGAGAAAATTGATGATGTCCCAGCGCTCATCATCCGTGAGCGCGTCGCCAAAGGCCGGCATCGGAGAATTCTCAATGCCGTGCGTGACCCACCAGTAGAGATCGCCGCCCGTGTGCAAGGCCGTGTGTGGCGCCGAAAGGTCGGCGGGCTTTATTGGCAAGCTCGAAGCTAGAGGTCCATCGCCATGGCCACTTGTTCCATGACAGCCTGTGCAATTGTCCTCGTAGTGCTTGAGGCCGGCGGCGATCGACCGTGCCGCATAGGGAATGTCCGTCGTCAGATAGGTATCTGGGTAAGCTTGCACCGAGATCGCCGGGAAAGCGAGGCCACCACCAATCAGGGCGACGGCGGTGCCTGCCCCAAGCAATATGTTTTTCGATAAGCTGAACCAGGCGGGCCGCAGCGCGGGGACGAGACCGAGACCGAGCGTCCCGATGCCACACAAAATGAGCGCGCTTCCCCCAATGAATCTCGTCGGAACCCATGGGATCGCCCAAGTTGCCGCGAAGGAGAAGCGGAATGGCAGCGGCCAGACAATGTTCTCATGCTCAGGGGGTGCCAGCCCCGCCATGTCAGAGGCAATCACGACGATCAGAACAGCGAAAATCGTCTCAAGCTTGACCCGGTTGGCGTAGCTCCGGAGCGTCGGATCGCTCGGCTTAAGCTCCAGCAGCGGCAAAAGGTGGCGTTGTAGGCCGCCTGCGATGAACAGAACGCCTCCAAGCAAGATGAGTTTGATGATCAGCAACCGTCCATATTCGGTTCCAATCAGCCCAGGAAAATTTCCGACGAGGAACCAGGTCAGCAAGGCGCCGGTGAGCAGGATTGCGCCCATCGCCGCCGTCGCAAGATGCGAAAACCGGCGCAGGACGAGGGTGGCGACCCGCCGTGCGTCATCGGGGACAGGCCCAGCGCCGATCAACAGAATTAGAGCCGGAAGGCCGCCCAGCCAGAGGCTCAACGCCAAGCGGTGGACAATAGCCGACAGGACGCCGACGATTTGCGCATCGAGAGTGATCGGATGGCTAGCGAAGGGGACCGTGGCAAGATTGGCGGCCGCAATAAGCGCCGCGGCTAATAGGGCGACGTCGGAGACTTTGGTATTCTTGAGCGTGACCCAGGCAATCACCGCCGGCGCACAGGTCGCAGCGGCAAAGCCGATCTCAAGGATCGCGATCCGGCCAACCCCGGTCTTGAAAAGGAAGGTCTCGATGGTCGAACCATCGACCGAAAAGACGCCAATTTCGGCGGCGGCCGCGGCGGCGCCGATGACGCCCATCGTAGTTGCGATGGCGCTGACGATCGAGGCAATTAGAACCGCTAGCACCACTCGGTGCCGCCAAATCGTCCCTCCAGCCGGCACAAGGGCATCGCGCGTGTACCAGATTAAGGCTCCTGTCCCGACAACGATGGCCGCTCCCAGGGTTCCAAACGCGCGAACAATTGCGAATGGATCGATCATGACCGGCCCCTAACCCGGACTCTTGATCGTGAAGGCGAGCTTATCCTCGACAACGTGCCCGTCAACGGACAAGACATGGTATCCAATGTTCACGGGGCCGGGCGGTAAATTGTCGGGAAGCGTCACGACCAATAAGCGGCTATCGGAGCTGTCGCCACGGGCGGTCAGGGGGATCTGGTCGCCGCCTTGCGCTGGTACGATCCAGAACTTCGCGAAGGCCGGCTCAACCGCCTCGTTGAACCACAGCTTAAGCTCCTTGGGAGCCGTATCAAGCACCGCGCGGGCCGAAGGATCCGACCGGACCAGCCGCGAATGGGCGGCAACTTGAGAGGCCCCAAAGCCAAAACCAAGCAATAAAGCAATATAAATGAGCAGAGCCTGCCCCCCATTTCTCAGGCCGCTTGCGGATTTCATACGATAGCTCCTCGTTTCCTCGCCGTTTTCGATCTTTTTGCCACCATTGCACAAATTAACCAATTGCGGGCAGTTCATTTTGCTCTAAGTCAATTATTGTGCTGATTTCAGAGCGTGGCAAAAAAGCCATAGTGCTGATCCAAACGCTTGTGGCAAGCATCGATCATTTGACAAAACGTCAAGTTCGCGTGAACCCTACCTCATAAGAATGAGATGGAGGGAGTTCATGACCGGTGCTTTCAGAGTTTGGGCCGCTGCATTGATTGCAGCCCTCGCCATTACGCGTGCCGAGGCCGCGGATTTAACCCCGACCCCGGAACCGGCGCCACCACCTCCGCCGCTCTTCTACCTCCATGTTGGCGCGCTCGGCGTTTTCCCGCAGACCAATGCGCAATCGACTGGCGGCGGCTTTTTCAATTACTTGCCTGTACCAGCCGGGGCGCTTGGTACAATTCCCCCTAATGCGCAAGGAGGTATCTCCAACGTCGCTATCCGGCCAGTTTACACCTTGGGCCTGGAAGCAGGTTGGTTCATCACGCCCAATATCGCGCTGGAAATCTCTGCTGGAGTGCCGCCGATCGCGCATCTCAAGGCGACCGGCCTAACTTTGGCACCCCAACTGGGGACGAACCTTCTGGGAAGTACCCGGATTGGACCGGCGATGTTCCTTCTTCGCTATCAGTTCACCAACTTTGGGCCAATTCAGCCCTATCTTGGCGCCGGCGCTGTCTATATGCTCAACTTCGGCAACATCAGTGATGGCATTCTTACGAATCTCGCGGTCGACCAGAATTTCGGCTTTGTTGTTCAAGCAGGTGCCGATTACATGCTGACGCAGAATTGGGGCGTCTTCCTCGACGGCAAGAAGATATTCTACTCGACCGACGTTTCCGGAGATCTCCTGAATTTAGGTGTTCCGATCCGGACTCATGTGCAGCTCGACCCCTGGGTCGCGAGCGCTGGCATCACCTTCAAATATTAATGGACGGCCAGTGGTCTTCTCTAGGGGGGAATATCGAGAGGTGGATTAAGACAGCTTGAGGGGGGGACCCATGACTATCGTCCCAAAACGTTCTATTTTGGCTATAGGGGTCACCCTCCTCGTGACCCCCGTTGCGGCAGCAGACTTGACAGCATCGACCGAACCGCTGCCGCCTCCCCCTCCAACCTTTTATGTGCATGCGGGAGCTTTCGGAATCTTCTTTCAAACAAATGCCCAGGCCACCGGCGGCGGCGCATTCCCAACGACAAACATAACGATTCGGCCGGTTTACACCTTGGCTTTAGAGGCAGGTTATTTCGTTACACCCAACATAGCAGTCGCCCTCTCGGCCGGCGTGCCGCCGCTCATCGCCCTCAAGGCAACGGGGTTTCCTGGAACGCCGATCTTTGGGTCGAACCTTTTAGGAACCGTGCGCGCTGGTCCGGTCATGGGCCTGTTGCAATATCATTTTACCCAATTTGGCGTCCTTCAGCCCTACGTCGGCGCCGGTGTCGGCTATGCGGTCAATTTTGGCAATATCAGCAATGGAATTCTAACAAACTTTAGCATCGACCAGAATTTCGCGTTCATTCTCCAGGCGGGCGCGGATTGGATGCTCACTCCCAATTGGGGAGTATTTGTCGACGGCAAAAAAGCCTTCTATTCCACGGATGCGCAAGGATTCACAATTCCAACCAATATTCCGGTCCGCACGCATGTCACGCTCGATCCGTGGCTCGCGTCCGCCGGCATCACCTTCAAATATTAACCCGAAATATGAGGCCGTGACTGCAGCGCCCTTGATCGCCGCCACGGCCTTTCGGTCCTAGACTAATGTTTGCCGCCAGGGCCAGGACCGGGGCCACCCAATCCAGGTCCTCCGAAACCGCCGGGGCCAGGCGGACCGCCAAATCCTGGCCCTCCGAAGCCATCCGGGCCTGGGCCACCGAACCCGCCCGGGCCATTAAAGCCACCCGGTCCTCCCAACTCACCCGGTCCAGGCCCACCGCCAAATCCGCCAGGCCCCGGGCCGTTGATGCTCCCTGGCCCGCTTGATTCGCCAAGCCGGCCCGGTCCGGGTCCACCTGGACTCGCAGGCATTCCAGGTCCTTCCAAGCCTCCGGAACGCCCAGGACCATGTGGGGTTTGAGGACCTCTTGTTCCACCGGGCTGAGTTGGCCCCCCCGGCCCCGTCGGTCCGCCAGGCCGGGTGCTGTTTCCGCTGCCGGGATGGCTTTCATTCTGGTCGAGATGGATCGACTCCAGCTGGAATTGCCCCCCACTCCCGATTTGCGTCGTGAGGATGGCGCGCCTCGCTTCGCCGGCCGGAAGATTGGCGGCGGCGCGGCCTCCTGTGACTTGCAATCCGGAGCCAATCCGCAGAGCGCCACCGTTGCGCTCGACATAGGCTTCCAGCGATAGTTTTCTGACATCGGGCCCAAGGAGAGCCTGCTCAGTGATCCCCCTGGAAACCTCGAGAACATTATTGATCAACTGACCGTCCAACAGCGCACGCCGGCCGATCAGCGCCCTGTCCACCCCCGCGAGAGTCAAGCCGCCAACCATCACGGATCCATCGGAATGCTCGACAACAGGTCCCGCCACTTGCGTTGCCTCACCGCTGCGCTTCTCAACCAAGGTCGCAACGATCGTTCCGTCCGGACGCCGCAAGCCTCCGACGGCGACATGATCGCCAATACGCCATTGCGATGCGGTCTCGGAGAGGTCCGCAAGCGAGACGGTCTGGCCGAGCACCGTGAAGTGTCCGAGAGAAACACTAGAGATGCGGCCTACCACTTCGCTCGTAACATCAATTCTGCGCGTCGTCAGCGTTCCGCCTTGTGGATGCGCAACGATGCGAACTACTTGACCGAGTTTCAAGTCGTTGACCATTGCGTCATTTCCGTCGATGTGAACGGTGACATCCTGCGGATAGGTGATGTGCAGGTCGTTCACGAAAATGCTTCCGAAGCGTTGAATAGAGCCAATGACTCCTGTGCCGCCGATGCCTTTGTCTCCCTCGTGTTCCTTCGGCGATGGCGCAACGCCCGTGCCGCCAATCCCTTGATCAAGCGGCTTTCCGAAGAGGATGCGGCTCGAGGACGCAAAGAAGGTTGGGAGGCTGGCGAGGAGTGCCAAAACCCGTCTGCGCGAATGCTGATCGCTCACAGGTCCCGCCCTTGTGCGTGATCCTCTGGAGGCGAACTGGGAGCGGCATCGCGTTCTCGCTCGCGATAAACATAGATACCAAACGTCCAGCGGTATTCGCCTCCCGCATCGGTTTCACAGGCGGCATGCGCTTCGCGATTGGCCTCCTGCAAGACATTCGAGGCGAGTTCGCGGGAGCGTTCCTCAAGTCGTTGGGCGAGAGGCAGCGACAAGCCATCGTAATGAACCGCCCGCTCCAGGAAGCGGGGTTCCTCGCCAAGAACGTTGGCGACGGCAGCTGCGATATGGTCGTGCAGATTGCGTCCGAGGTAATAAAGCTGCTGATCGCTGCCGGTTTGCGGTACAAAGGCAGCTTCGGCCAAAACGACGCGCCCCTCGGCATCGATCGTCACAAGCTTGCGGTCGAGCCATTCATCGAGAACGGCGCGGGGACGCACGTCGCGAGTCACCGATGCGACAAGAGATTCAAACGATGGCGCCCCGTCCTGCCCCGTGACCTTCGGCAAGGGCAGCGGCTTGCCCTGTTCATCCGTGAACATCGGCGCCGCGAGCCAGTGCGCGATGATGCGGCTGGTCCGCGACAGGGACGCCGGCACAGCACTGATCGGCGCGCCCGCTCCGCGCAGGCGCCGTACCTCCTTGCGGTGGATGCCAGTGAGCAGACTGACACGGCTGTCGGTCTGCTCCTTGCCAGATAGGACGAAGTCATATTCGGCGACGTTGACGTAAAGCTCACGCAACAGTTCGCTGAGCGCGGGAAAAGTGATCCCGCTGCGGATCAAAAGCCGCACGAGCGGGCGGAGAAGACGTGCAATAGGAGCCTGCAGCCGTTCGGCTTCTGGCGGAGTGCGGTCAACGTGATCACCCATTTCAAAGCATATGAACGAAGAGAAGGTGGGAGACAATCCCACGGAGTTGACGTGGGTATTGTTTCCACGTAATGCTAGGCGTGTGATTTATTCCCACACATCGATCCTCTGACGATGCTGATGATGATCTAGGGCGCGCCCCCCACGGGCCGCATGTCCCGCAGCCGCCTTTTTTGACAAGGCAGAGAGAAAATAGAAGGTGCGTCGATGAAAAAGTATATTATGCTTAGTGCAGTTTCTATAATCCTCATCGTCGGCGGTATTACATCTTATTTCCGCATCATTTCCTATTTGCATAATCAAAGGGCGAGGGAAGAGAGTCGCCAGCTCGAATTAATTTTCAACAACGTTGAAGTTGATTCGAAGTTACCTTCTGTTCTCATTATAGGCGACAGCATTTCTATCGCCTATACGTTGCCCGTACGTCGAAGGTTGGAAGGTATCGCGAATGTTATGCGCCCGCCGGAAAACTGCGCAAGCACGCTGATGATCCTCGAAAATCTTGATCGCTGGCTCGGGCAGACAAGATGGACGGTCATCCATTTCAACGCCGGGCTGCACGACCTGGAGCACGTTCAATCCGAAAATGTGGCTCCCGGTCGGCAAATCATGGTTCCCATCAAAAAAGGACCGCAATGGGTTGCGGTCGAGTCTTATCGCTCGAACCTCGAGAAGATCGTGGAACGTCTCAAGAAAACGGGTGCCACGCTGATATTTGCCACAACGACACCAGTTCCAGCTGGTGAGTGGAGCCGCGCCTCAGAGGATGTTGCGCGTTACAATGAAGCCGCCCTCGATGTGATGCATGAAAATGGGGTGCTGATTGACGACCTAAACTCGGTCGCCGTTGAGTCTGCTTACCGGTTTCAAAAACCTGGAGACGTCCATTTCTCTGAGGCGGGGAGCGAAATCTTAGCCGATTCTGTCGCTGCAAGCATCCAGGCTGCCTTATCCGAAAAGCCATAGCTCCGGTCGCTGGCATCAATGAATTTAAACTTGTTCGCGAATTCGCCGGCAGGGGAAGATACGCTGATTGATAACAACCAAGAGCGCCCCGCGCCGCCCGAGCTTGCGAGACTCAAATGCGAGTCCCGGGCCGCAACCCGAAGGGGTACGTGGGAAAAAGTCCCATAATCCTTGACGTGGGTATTTTTTCCACGTAGTCTTAGCGTGTGATTTATTCCCACATCATGGAGCCCCAATGCCCCGGCCCCTGCACTCGATCAAGCCATCACGCCGCCTCCATCCTCGCCGGTCCTTCGACCCCTGGACCTCACAGTCAACCGGCGCGGCTCATTACGAAAGTTTGCAACGCGGGTTGCTGTTCTTTATGGCGCTTTTTTCGCTGGCCGCTTCCGTGGCTGTGGCCGCGCACTGTTGCCGCCTCGGACCAGAAGAGTTCGCGGCCACGAGGTTAGCGGAGCCTGTCAGCCAGGATACTGCGCCTTCACGCGGTGGCCATTTCGATGTGGCGCGCACCGGCCTCCCGCCTCGCTAAGTCCGCTTCATGAGCGCCGAAGCGCCTCTGTCACGCATGTGTTTGAAGGACATCCGATGCTTTCGACTCTTCATGGTCTCGCCAACACTTGGGGCGTATCCAGTTTTCTCCACCTTGACACGCTGAGGGTTGCCGCCGTGCCGGACCTCGCCAAGCGGGCTGATTTGAGGCACGCTGCCGCTGCTCTTTGCAGTCGCGTCCGACAACTGTCTTTCAGACTGCGCGAGGCGTTTCGCGACATTGTCGTTGCAAAGACAGGCGCACCCTGCCGGAGCCTATACAAAGATGTTCACGCTGATGCCGGTGAAATCCAACGGCTGAGATGGCTCGTTCGTACTCCTCCCGCACGCGAACCCTTCAAGCCTGGCGAACAGAAGGCTCTGTTCGGCGCCATCTATCTCGATCTCACGGACATTGTGTGTCACGCGCTCTGGCATGACACCTGTGCGGGAATCCCTCGCGTTCAGCTTGAGATCACAAACAGCCTCATGAAATCCGGCTCGGATGTCCGCCCCATCGCTTTCCACCATGAACAATGGTGGGAGCTCCAACCTTTGATAGAAGCGGCGGATGGAGACGTCGACGCGATATTTTGTCTGATCAAGGACGTCTTCGCCGATTTCAAATGGACACGGCGTGGCTTGGCCTTCTTCCTCAAGAGACGCCGTAAGCTCCGTGCTATGAAGCACAGCTCACGAATGCCTGAATTGGATCCCCAAGACACTTTGTTCATTGGGGGCGCCTTTTGGATCAAAAGGGAAATTATCGATTTCTGCGTAAGGTCAGCCAACCACGGCGCGAAACTCACCATCCTTCTTCATGATCTTATGCCTCTCATCAATCCATATTTTACCGGGCATGATTTCAGCACGGAATTCCTGGAGATACTGCGTCTTCCAGCTCATTTCATCGTCACGACGTCACGTAACGGCCAAGATTTGGAAGTGGTGAGGCGGGGGCATCTCGCTAAAGGACCCTTGACCAGCTTTTCTGTCGTTGCTCTAGCAGATGAATTTCCGGGCTCGGTACGAAACGCGCCTCCACTCGCCGCGTCAGACCGGCTTACAAACCTGATCGGTGTGGACTTCGTCCTTTGTGTAGGCACCATAGAGGTGCGTAAAAATCATCTTACGCTCCTCTCCGTTTGGGAACAGCTCGCGGCCGAACTTGGCGATCGCCTCCCTTGTCTCGTGATCGCGGGACGGCGCGGCTGGAAAGCCGAGACCGCGCTCGAGAAATTAGACAGAGCCAATTCCACCTCGAAGCTCATCAGATTCGTCGAAGCTCCAACCGACGGCGAACTGCGATGGCTCTACGCATCGTGCCAATTCACGGTATTCCCCAGCTATTTCGAGGGGTGGGGATTGCCGGTTGGAGAAAGCTTCTGGTTCGGCAAGCCATGCGCGGCTTCAAACATGAGTTCTATACCCGCCGTTGGCCGCGACCTCTGCTCTTATTTTTCCCCCTTTGATCCCGAGGAAATGACGCGAGCGATTCGGGCCTTGTTGAACCCGACGACACGGCGGCTCTACCAAGCAAGGATCCAATCGACTCCCTTGCGCACTTGGAAAGACGTAGCGAGTGACATCAAGACAATCATCACGGACCTCTGCGCGTTGCCAAGCGATGCAATCCAGAGCCCTGCGGAAAGATAGGTATTGAAACATTATGGTGCGAAGTCGGAAAGCAAGGCGGACAAACGCAAACGCTGAGGGCAAGAGCGACCTTAAATGAGAGTTCGATCGATAATAACCTTGGCTACCCGGCTCTCAGCTCCGCGGGCATTCTTTCCCGGAATGTTCAGCAAGCGAACCCTGTGATGTTATAGTCGTCCTGCCAGGGCGCCAGCAGCTCTGCGCTTCGGCTCGGATTCTCCCGCGTAGGTTCCACTGCCGTGCCAGGAGCTCGAACCCATCCCCAGCAATGTCTGGCTTTCGTTCGAGCGATCAGTGACTCCGGAGCTGCGCGCCTTCAAACTTCAAGGTTCGCGTCAGTTGTTGCACTTCTCACGTCTTGTCCGGCGCACATAGGTCAATATTTGCGGACGAGATTGACGAGCTTGCCTTGAATGCGGACGCGGTCGGGGCCAAAAATGCGCGTCTCATAGGCGGGATTGGCGGCTTCAAGTGCGATCGAGGCGCCGCGTTTGCGCAGCCGTTTCAAAGTCGCTTCCTCATCATCGATCAGGGCGACGACAATGTCGCCGGTTTCGGCCGTGTCCTGCTTGCGGATGACCACTGTATCGCTGTCGAAGATGCCAGCCTCGATCATGGAATCGCCGCGCACCTCCAGCGCGTAATATTCTCCCGGTGGCAGCATGTCCGGCGGCAGGCTGATTGTATGGCTGCGGTTTTGCAGCGCCGTGATCGGCGTGCCCGCCGCGATCCGCCCCATGACCGGGATCGAGATCATCGCGCGTTCGCCCTCGTCGTCGGAAGCATTCTGCGCCCACGGGCGGACTCGGCCGAGGTTACCTTCGATGACGCTCGGCGCAAACCCCCGGCCACGGCCGCCCTCGCCGGGGGTGGAGGAATCCGGCAAGCGCAAGACCTCGAGCGCGCGGGCGCGGTTCGGCAATCGGCGGATAAAGCCGCGTTCCTCGAGAGCGATGATGAGCCGATGAATGCCCGACTTCGAGCGAAGATCCAAAGCATCCTTCATCTCATCGAAGGAAGGAGGAACGCCGGTCTCTTTCAGGCGCTCGTGAATGAAGCGCAACAGCTCGCTCTGCTTTCGTGTCAACATTGGCTGGGCCCTCGTTGTCCCCCGCGCAGCGCCGACATTCTCATTCGGCTCTTCCTAGCTCGTCCCCAAGCAGGAAGTTAAAGGCACGCGCGAATCGGCATTTGCACAAACGATGAACAAACGATAGACGTTCGCGCTGCGTTCTGCAACCCCCTGCTTGGCGCTGCCCGAGCTAGGACGGGCAAAAATAAATTAGGACACTCCGGGCGGGGAAATGCTGCCCTTTGGCGACAGCATAAGCTTTAGAATTTTGCCGCTCGCCGGCTTGTCGAGATATTGCCAGGAAAGCCGATTCATTCCAGCGCTCTACCGCCCTACATGGCCTCGCGAATAGGTTCCACCGAACAAACTCAAAAGGAATCGCTTGGCCGCCAGCTTTTTCCAGCCGCTTCTTTTTGTTTAGAGGCCCGCCGATGGGCTGCCGCAGGCAGCTTCGAACGCCTGTTGCGTTCATTCGTCGAGCCCATGGCGATCAAAGGATTTGGGAATACGCGATTTTCTGTTCCTCAGGAGATGTGAGCGTGACCAAAGAACGGCTAAAGAAATGGTTGAAGAGCGGCCGAATTTAACGATTCAAGACGAACCAGGGTGGAGCTATTTCTGGGAGCTTCCGCCCCGAAATCATGTCCAGAATACCGGCCAGGATGCGCGCCTGCCTTGCGCTCGCGCCAGACACCCTCGCCCATCGGACAAGTGTTGGGCGGACATCACGCGGGGTAGTCATTCGCTGTGACGCGACCAAAGCTCGGCTTCGAGCTGCGCCCTCGCAAGAAGGTGCGCCAAGCTGGCGATCCGGGCGCCGTTCGCGAGGGTCGCGAGTTCGCCCGTCATTTGAGCGATATAGGCGGCGGTGCATTTGGCGCCATCGACAATCTCAGTGATTTCAACGGGTTTTGCCGCCCTGCTTGGCGCGGAAACACGGCTTAACCGGCGGGCTAGGGTCTGTGGCTTTTGCATTTTTAGGTTCCCCTCTGTTCCTTAAATGTTGTGCTTATGTTCGCATATCCCGCCAAGCTTGTGAAGATAGAAAAATATGAAAATTGAGAAATTTATTTTCGACTGTCGTAATACATCATAACCCAGACCGCTGGAGCAGACGGCAATTGCGGAAGCGCAGCCATTTTGTGAGGCGGACCTCGCGCGAAACTGGCGTGTCTTCACTCAAACGGCCGGCGGCCTTCTGAAACGCTTCGTTTCGCCCCGCCGGACCTTGGTCTCGATCCGGCGCGCGCGGGCAGCAAGGCTCGGGCGCGTTTTGATGCGCGCTTTCGGCTGTTCCGCCGCCGCCGCGATCAAGCCCAGCAATCTTGCGAGTGCGTCACGCCGGTTCTGCTCGCGGGAACGGTGTGTTCGCGCGGAAATCACCAGGACGCCTTCCTTGGTGAGTCTTGCCCCGGCGAGCCGTTTGATACGACGTTTCAACCCCTCGTCCAGGGATTTCGAGCGCCCCACATCGAACCGCAATTGAACAGCAGTCTCGACCTTGTTGACATTTTGGCCGCCCGGACCGCCCGAGCGCGCGAAGGAAAATGCGAGTTCCTCAATCTCGATGGCGACACCGGGCACGACTTCGATCTTTGCCATCGGCTTCTCCCGGAATGCGCGGTTACCGATTCATTAACCGCGATACTTTAGAGCGGATTAACATCTCGCGCGCATGTCTTGCCAATGGCGTGTCGCTTTGTGGCGTTTGCCGCTTCCGCAGCCCTTGTTTTGGCACTGGCCGGCTGCTCGATGTACGAAAGACCGCGCCGGCCTGCGTGGCGTGGCGAGGCGGAAGCCGCGTGTCTCGCGCAAAGGCTCATCCACGTCTCGGCTTATGTGCAACCCACGCCCGAAATCGATGGCCCCGGCATTTGCGGCCTGACGCGGCCTTTCAGGGTGAGCGCTTTGCTTGATGGCGCGGTGCGTTTCAATTCGGTCTATACGCTCGACTGCCCGATGATCGCCGCGCTCAATGCGTGGATAACCGAGGTCGTGCAACCCGCGGCTTGGGCGCGATTTGGCGAGCCCGTCGCTGAGATCGACTCGATGGGCGCCTACAGCTGCCGCACCATGAACAACCAGCCGGGCGCCCGCATTTCCGAACACGCCTTCGCCAATGCCTTCGACATCGGCGGATTCCGCCTTGCGAGTGGCCGCGAGATTTTGATCGTCCGCGACTGGACGCGAGGCGACGATCAAACCCGCGCCTTCCTGCAGGACGTCCATTCCGGGGCTTGCGGGCAGTTCACCACCGTACTTGGCCCTGGCGCCAATATTTTTCACTATAATCACATCCACGTCGATCTTGCGCTGCACGGCAACACCTCTTCCGGCCCGCGCCGGATTTGCGAGCCGCATCTTCTGCGGCCAAGCCCTGCGCCTGAGCCGCCGCGCGATAATTTGCCCAATCCGCCCGAAATCGAGGAGGACATGGATGTCGCGCAGGCGGGCCATCCTCCGAATGACCCGCTAGCGCTACATGCAGGACCGGGTCCCGGGCCAACCGCGCGCATCCCGGACGCCTATTTTGCCGCCGCCGAGCGCGTACCGCTACCAGCCCGCGCCTACGCGCCCGTTCCACCGGAACCGGTGCGCGGCGCCATGCGGGAAGACGGCGCCTTCATTCCTGAAGGGCGCCCATCCGATTGGGATCTGCCTTCGCCGGATGCGGCGCGGCGAGCAGGACAATAAGGCATGGAGCGGCGAGCGCGGAACGACGCTCAGGTCGTCAATCTCGGTGCTGGCCGGAAAATGCGCGTTAGCGTACCTTGAGAGAGCTGCTATATTAACGTTGCAACAGGAAAATCGCCCTAGAGCGCATGGCGCGCAGCCAGTGAGGTATCCGGTGGAGGCAGCTATGGAACGTGGCGAGTTCGAGGAAATACGGGCGAGCGCGCATTTGCCCAATCTCGACATCGAGATCATTCATGGCCGTTCTGCCGATGGCCATGCCGAACGGCTTTCGATCAGCGTTCTAGCCGTGCCTTCGTTCGAGGCGTTTAGCCGCGCCATGGAGGCCGCAAATCCGTTTCTGTTCTGGATGCGCTTCGCACAAAGGGCTTGGGCGCCCTGGCTCGGCTCCATGCCTGTTAGCCTGCCGCCCAAACCTCCCGGCCGGCTCCCGCCGCCCGCGGAAATGGCTGCGTCAGAGTCGGCAACCAAAGCCGGAGACATAGCGCCTAAGATTTAGGATCCAGTTCCCCGCTTGCGGCTGAGCAGACTTCATGCCCACATGTCGGCCCCGGCGAGGCCGATTGCAATTCCCTGACGCCTGGCGATTTCGAGCTTAACCGCGGTCCAGTAGCGGGCCTGGCGAGCGCCGTCGATGCACCGCGCCTGCACCCTTTCGCGCGCCTCGAAGTAAGCGCGATCGTTGAAGGCCTCGATGAGGCGGCGCGCATCTGCCTTAATCGCCGCCTTCCATTCAGCACGGCGACGAATCAATCCAAGCAGCATGACCGACCTCGTTTCAACCATTGAGAGCACAACCCATATACAACTTTAAATAGCTAATTTCAACTTCTAATTACAAAGTCCCGCTGCCGACCTCCCGTCATGATCGGGGGCCACATCCGGCCATGACGTTCAACACATTCTATTTTCACTAGAAACGCGGCAGGTTTTGCCTCCTGTGGGTCGGTCACTGCGAGGACCAGTTGCCGGGCTGATTCGCCCAAATTTTATCATGCGCCCGCACGCGCCCGCTCTTCGCCCGGGTTGATGCCCGAGTTATCCAAAGGATTAGCCAAGTTCCATCGTGGGCAGCCTGACCTGACCTTGTCCCCGGAGCGACCTTTTCCGCCACGCAAATTCCGAGACAATGGCGCTTCGATCAGCCGGCCCTTCCCTGTGGGCTTTTGGATTCCTGGTGCTTTTTGCTAAAGTCTGGCATAATAAATGCTTTAATAGCCTGCCGCTATTCCGGTCGCGCTTTCCTTCTTCGGTGGGCGTTGAGGCTCGAACGTTCGCTCGGTCCAATGCAAGAGCAGATTTCTGGACAAAGCCATGCGGCCGCCAACCCCCCGGCTGAAAGGGAGTGCGGACAAGTGCCCGAGGTATCTTGCTTCGATGAAATGACTTTGGTCGATGGCGCCATTCGGCCGGTCTATGGGAAGGTCGCGAGCTGGCTCGCGGCAACGCCCGCCGGGCTCCTTGCGGCGCGCCGCGCACAAGCCGAGCTTTTATTCCGCCGGATCGGAATTACCTTTGCCGTCTATGGCGACGGTGAAAAAGATGGCGCCGAACGGTTGATCCCCTTCGACATTATCCCGCGCATGCTGTTGCGTTCGGAATGGACCCACCTCGAGGCAGGCCTCATGCAAAGGGTGAAGGCTCTGAACTTGTTCCTCTCCGACATTTATGGGGCCCAGGAAATCGTCAAGGCAGGGCGCATCCCAGCCGAGCTCGTATCAGGCAACGCTGAGTTCCGGCCGGAAATGGTGGGGTGGCGGGTGCCGCACGATATCTACGTCCATATTGCAGGCATTGATATCGTTCGCACCGGCGAGGACGACTTCTACGTGCTGGAAGACAATGTGCGCACGCCCTCTGGTGTCTCTTACATGCTGGAGAACCGGGAGGTCATGATGCGCCTTGCGCCGGATCTTTTCGCCGACCACCGCGTCGCCCCGATCGAGAATTATCCCGACGCTCTACTTGCCGCCCTGCGTTCGCTCGCACCACCGGCAGCCGCATCCGAGCCCACCATCGTCGTCCTAACTCCAGGCCGCTTCAACTCTGCCTATTACGAACATTCCTTCCTGGCGGATAAGCTCGGCGTCGAGCTCGTCGAGGGCAGTGATCTTTTCGTCGAGGACGACATTGTCTACATGCGCACCACGGAAGGCGCGAAAAGGGTCGATGTCATCTACCGGCGAATCGATGACAGTTTTCTCGATCCGCGCGTATTCAGGTCCGAGTCGGTCATCGGCGTTGCCGGTTTAATGGGTGCGTACCGGGCGGGCAATGTCACCCTCACCAACGCCGTTGGCACCGGCATTGCCGATGACAAAGCGATCTACACCTATGTGCCGGACATCATCGATTTTTATCTTGGCGAAAAAGCAATTTTGAACAATGTTCCGACGTGGCGCTGCCGCGAGCCGGACGCCCTACGCTATGTGCAAGACCATCTTGCCGAGCTAGTCATCAAGGAAGTCAATGGTTCGGGCGGCTACGGAATGCTTGTCGGACCGCATTCATCCAAGGCTCAAATCGAGGTTTTTGCCGCGAAACTTGCGCGCGATCCAAATAATTTCATCGCCCAGCCGACACTTGCGCTTTCGACGACGCCGACGCTTTGTGACTCGGGTATCGCGCCACGCCACGTCGATTTGCGGCCCTTCGTTCTCACAGGCGCGAACGGCATGCGGGTCGTGCCCGGCGGATTGACGAGAGTTGCCTTAAAAGAGAAGTCGCTCGTAGTAAATTCAAGCCAAGGCGGCGGCACCAAGGATACCTGGATCGTCGACGATTCGATGCTCGATGAACTTGGCGCGGCGGGAGTTCAAAGCCAATGATATGACCTTGGACATTTTTGCTTTTTTCGTCGCTCACGGAACATAACCTTTGGATTTCGCCCCCTCAATTCATAAGATATGAGATCGTTGTCATGGTGAAGTCGAGCCGAGCCTCTCTTAGAGCCCACCCGTTCCGACCATTTTCCCGTGACGCCATCCTGTTTTAGGGGCGGCTATGCTTTCCCGCACTGCGGACAACCTCTACTGGCTCGCGCGTTATGTGGAGCGGGCTGATTTTCTCGCCCGAATCATCAAAGCGGCGCAACGCCTCGCGACCTTGCCGACTAGCTATGCTGGAACCGGAACCGAATGGGAAAGCGCGCTCGAATCCTCCGGAGCGGCACAAGGTTTTCGTGCGACACGCGGCGCTGCCGAGGAAGCTAGCGTTGTCGATTATTTGGCCTTCGCGCCGGACAATCCTTCCTCGATCCGCAATTGCATCAAATTCGCCCGGGCGAATGCGCGTGCCGTGCGTACCGCGCTCACCGCTGAAATGTGGGAGGCAATCAACGGCGCCTGGATCGAACTCGGGCGCTTTGAGGCCGCCAGTAATGGGTCTAGCCGCTACGATCGCGAGGAACTCTCACGTTTTTTCGAATTCGTGAAAAAGACTTCCCTCGATTATGATGGCTCGGTCGACCGCACGATGTTGCGCAACGATGCCTATTGGTTTTCACGCGTTGGACTTTATATCGAACGAGCGGACAACACCGCCCGCATCCTCGACGTGAAATATCACGTCCTTTTGCCTGAAAACGAGGCGGTTGGCGGATCGGTTGATTATTTTCAATGGACCGCGATCCTGCGCGCGGTCTCTTCGCTCACCGCCTACCATTGGGTCTATCGCGAGAGCGTGAAACCCTGGCTCATTGCAGACCTCCTGATCCTGAAGAAGGAGATGCCGCGCTCCCTGATTGCCTGCTACGACAATATCGTACGCTTCCTCGATGCGATCGGCGAAGCTTATGGCTGCATGGGCGCTTCACAAAAGCACGCGCATGAGGTGCTGGCGCGCCTTTCAAAGGCCACAACAGCCGAAATCTTCAAGATCGGCCTGCACGAATTCATTACGAGTTTCGTCGAGGACAATGACCGGCTAGGGGAATCAATCAGCGAGCAATATCTATTACAATAGCTTTATCTTGTGATCCTAGAGTTTGACCGACCAGCATCGCAAAAGCTTCTCCGCCGCTTCAATCCGATTAAATTAGAGTTTTGAATTTGCATTGGCCCAGCTTGACCTTAGACATAAAGTTTCGACTCTCGCGTTCGCTGTCAATGCAACTCGCCTTAGAAGCGGCACCCTCGGTGACGATTCATCCGTCCTGAGAGGAGAGCAAAAAACGGGCCTGAGAGGAGAGCAAAAAACGGGGTTTGTTATGAGCTTTATGTCTGATATTATACAAAATAAATTCTTATCTTTGCCGTATTGAGGTTGAACTCAGCCTTCACTATGCCTCAAGGATATATTAATCAAATCATATTGATAAGCCGCTCAAAACCTAATTCTCTAATTCAATGAATCTTTAGCGGCCGGAAACACCCAAGGCGCTCCGTCTTTTTTGATTGGAACAACAAACAGAATTTACGTAGGACCGCGCCCCGGTGTCGGCGTCTTTCTGCAAGGGGACTAATTTCCGCCTTTGCAGCAAGCCGCAAGCTCGCAAAATGATTTCGATGGGAGTGATTATATGACGGTTCTGGTCACGGGTGGCGCGGGCTATATCGGCGGCCACATGGTGCTTGCCCTTCTCGATGCTGGCGAAAAAGTCGTCGTCCTCGATGATCTTTCGACCGGCTTTCGGTCCGCGGTGTGGCCCCCGGCGAAACTCATCGTTGGCGATTTTGGTGACATGACTCTCGTCCAAAATATTCTGCGCGAGTATGAGATCGACGCCATCGCGCATTTCGCGGCCAAGATTGTCGTGCCGGAATCAGTCACCGATCCCCTCCGCTATTATCTCAACAACACCGCCAAGGCTCGCAACCTGCTCGAATGCGCGGTTCGCCATAAGATCAAACATTTTATTTTTTCCTCGACAGCCGCGGTCTATGGCGAGCCGAAGATCAATCCGGTCAACGAAATGGTCCCGCTTGCGCCGATCAATCCCTATGGCCGCTCTAAGCTGATGACGGAATGGATGCTGCAGGACGCTGGCAGGGCCCATGGGATCAATCATGTGATCCTGCGGTACTTCAATGTCGCTGGCGCGGATCCCAAGGGTCGGCTGGGTCAATCGACACCGCAAGCAACCCATCTCATCAAGGTCGCGGTCCAGACGGCCCTCGGATTCCGACCTGGTCTTGAAGTCTTCGGTGCCGATTATCCGACGCGAGATGGCACCTGCATCCGCGACTATATTCAGGTCACGGACCTTGTCGCCGCACATCTCATGGCGCTCGATTATCTTCGCAAGGGCGGCGAGAGTCTCATTTGCAACTGCGGCTACGGCAAAGGTTTCTCAGTCTTCGAAGTCATCGATGTCGTCAAGCAAGTCTCGGGCGTCGATTTCAATGTGCGGATCTCTGGCCGCCGCGCCGGTGATCCAGCCTCGCTCGTCGCGCAGGCCGAGCGCATCAAATCCATCCTCAATTGGACGCCCAAATTTGATGATCTCACCACGATCGTCCGCCAGGCGCTCGATTGGGAGCGCCGCATCCATAACAAATCAGTTACGAAAAGCGTATCCGATTCGAATTCCGTGGAACATAACCTCGTCTGACCGGACTGCCTGCGTCAAGTATTCATCGATTCAAAGAAGGTCGCATTCCCCTTCGGCGTTTCCCGCAATTTACCAAGCAGGAATTCGATGGCATCGACAGTGCCCATCGGATTGAGGATGCGGCGCAACACATACATTTTCTTCAAAATGTCGGTCGGCACCAGCAATTCCTCCTTGCGGGTGCCGGAGCGGGTGATGTCGATCGCCGGGAAGGTCCGCTTATCGGCGACCTTGCGATCGAGAATGATTTCCGAATTGCCCGTGCCCTTGAACTCCTCAAAGATCACTTCGTCCATGCGCGAGCCGGTATCGATGAGGGCCGTGGCGATAATGGTCAAGGAGCCGCCCTCCTCGATGTTGCGCGCGGCGCCGAAGAACCGCTTGGGACGCTGCAGGGCATTGGCGTCGACACCGCCGGTCAGCACCTTGCCGGAGGAAGGGACAACCGTGTTGTAAGCGCGTCCCAGCCGGGTGATGGAATCAAGCAGGATCACGACATCACGGCCATGTTCGACCAGCCGCTTGGCCTTCTCGATCACCATTTCGGCAACCTGGACGTGGCGCACGGCGGGCTCGTCGAAGGTGGAGGACACCACCTCGCCGCTGACCGATCTTTGCATGTCGGTGACTTCTTCCGGCCGTTCATCGATGAGCAGAACGATCAGATAGCATTCCGGATGGTTGGCGGTGACCGATTGCGCGATATTCTGCAAAAGCACCGTCTTGCCGGTGCGCGGCGGTGCAACGATCAAGGCGCGCTGGCCCTTTCCAATCGGCGCCACAATGTCGATGACCCGTGCGGAAAGATCTTTCTTTGTCGGGTCCATGACCTCGAGCTTCAATCGTTCGTCGGGATAAAGCGGCGTCAGATTGTCGAAGTGAACCTTGTGCCGGATTTTTTCGGGATCCTCGAAATTGATCGTATTGACCTTAAGCAGCGCAAAATAACGCTCCCCTTCCTTAGGACTGCGGATCAGCCCCTCGACAGTGTCGCCGGTGCGCAAGCCGAAACGGCGAATCTGGGAAGGTGATACGTAAATGTCGTCGGGCCCGGCAAGATAATTCGCGTCCGGAGATCGCAGAAAACCGAAGCCGTCTTGCAAGACCTCGATGACGCCAGCGCCGACGATCTCGATCTCCCGGCTCGCTAATTGTTTGAGAATTGCAAACATGAGCTCTTGTTTGCGCATGATTGAAGCATTCTCGACTTCGTGTTCTTCTGCGAAGGCGAGAAGTTCGGTCGGCGACTTAAGCTTCAAGTCCTGCAGTTTAATTTCCTGCATTGGGATGAAGTCCTTGGAAGGGCAGCACGCATACGGCCGCACAAAGGAGGAAGGGGTTCGGCGCAATCTGGTCTTGGAAGACCTGTGCAGACGCTCTTAACGCGGCGCGAAGCAGCACCCGAACTGTATGAGTTCATGCGAGGGGATAACGTACAAATAAATCCATTTGAGCGTTTTGACAAGCCAAATGATTTGGAAGCATCCTTTTGTGATCAAAACGGTTTGAAAACGACGAGAAAAACGATTCCAACCATGAGAACCGTCGGGATCTCATTCATGACCCGGAAAAAACGAGACTCATGCACGTCTATCTCCGCAGCCAGATCTTTCCGGAGTTTTCCAAAATATCCGTGCAAGCCGCTAAGAGCAATCACGAGAGCAAACTTCGCGTGGAACCAGCCCTGGAGCAAAAAGCCAGCCTGAACGGCAAGGGTCAGGCCGCTCGCCCAGGTGACCAGCATGGCGGGCAACATGATCACCCGCATGAGCCTTCCTTCCATCACGGCGAAGGTGCGCGCCTGCACAGAACCGCGGGGTGCTTCCGCGTGATAGACAAAAAGACGCGGCAGATAGAGCATTCCAGCCATCCAGGAGATAAAGGCAAGGACGTGGATAAACTTGATCCAAAGATATGAATTGCTCATAGTGCGGTCCCTTTGCGCAATAAATCAAGCATAAGCGCGACATGATCCACCGGGGTCTGTGGCAGAATCCCGTGGCCAAGATTGAAAATATGCGCTCTTCCGCGAAAAGCTGAAAGAATTTCCCGAACGCTAGCCTCAAGCGCGGCACCGCCAGCAAGAAGCGCGAGAGGATCAAGATTGCCTTGTAATACGAGACTCGTCTCCAAATTCCGCGCGGCCCACCGGGGTTCGATCGTACTGTCGAGCCCAAGGGCATCGACACGGGTGCGGGCGGCGAAATCAGCGAGATGCTGCCCGACGCCCTTCGGAAAGCCGATCACCCGGGCTCTTTTATGACGAAGCCGCAGGCCAGCGACGATGGCCTTGGCCGGTGCAACACACCATCGCTCGAATTCCCGGTACGGCAACACCCCCGCCCAAGTGTCGAAGATTTGCACCGTTTCCACACCTGCTCCGATCTGATGTGAAAGATAATCGATCGATGCTTCGACCAACCGGCCGATCAGACGCTGAAACTGATCGGGGAAACGATAAGCAAAAAGACGAGCCGGCACTTGGTCGGGCGTGCTCTTACCAGCAATCATGTAACAGGCGAGCGTCCAGGGTGCGCCGCAAAAGCCAATCAGAGCGACGTTTCCCGGCAATTTTTGTTTCACCCGTTCGATCGCCTCGAAAACCGGCGAAAGTCTCTTGAGGTCGATCTTTTCATCCAGCTTCGCAAAATCTTCGGGTGTCAGGATAGGGTCGAGCTTGGGGCCTTCATTGGGCTCGAAATGCACCTTTTGACCCAGCGCATGAGGCACAACCAGGATGTCGCTAAACAGAATGGCCGCATCAAATCCGAAGCGCCGCACAGGTTGCAAGGTCGCTTCCGCTGCAAGAGCCGGCGTGTAGCAAAAGTCGAGAAAGGAGGGGGCTTTAGCTCGGATTGCCTGATATTCTGGTAGATAGCGCCCCGCTTGCCGCATTAGCCACACAGGTGGGGGGAAACAGGCCTCACCATCCATGGCTCTAAGGAACGGTTTTGCTTGATCATGGGTCAGGCCATCCAAAATCAAAAATCCTCTAAATCGAAGAATCTTTCTAAGTAAGTTTTCTTCGTCTAATTGGTAAGCCGATTAGGCTTATTCGCGGAATCGCACAAGGCAGCGCCAGGTTTCCCGCTTGTCCCCTCTTTCAACAGCTTGAGCCCAGGAAACCGTGTCTTAACTTTTTCTTAACCATTGAAAGCTGATAGCCAAGCTTCTGGGTATCAAACTCAACGGATTTCCCGTTATCCATCACATTCACAGCGGTTGCGTTTTACAGCTCAGCCATTGATAGCGGTGGATGAATCGGATGCGATCCTGGCAACAAAAGGATTGCCAGTAAGCCATCTCGACAGTTATCCCATTTTTTCCCCGCTTGTCCCTGGAAGGGGAGATTCGAGGCGGAAAATCGTGGCGCGTCATTACTTCCATCTTCATCTCGTTTCCGATGCGACTGGTGAGACTCTGATCGCAGCGAGCCGGGCCGCCGCGGCGCAATACGAAGGGGTATCGTCGATCGAGCATGTTTATCCGTTGGTGCGCAGCAAGGCGCTGCTCGAGAAAGCAATTGCTGAAATCGAATTGGCACCTGGAATTGTCCTATACACCCTGGTCGATCAGCAGTTGGCCGGACAGCTTGATGCGGCTTGCAAGGAGGTGGGTGTTCCCTGCCTTTCGGTTTTGCAGCCAATTCTGGATCTGTTTCAGTCCTATATTGGGACGGATTCGAAGCACCGCCCCGGTGCTCAACATATGCTCAATGCAGATTATTTCCGCCGGATCGAAGCCTTGAACTTCACGATGATGCATGACGACGGCCAGCAAGCCGATAATTTCGAGGCGGCCGATGTCGTGCTCCTGGGGGTGAGCCGGACATCGAAGACGCCGACGAGCATCTACCTCGCCAATCGTGGCATCAAGACCGCGAATATCCCCTTGGTACCGAATGTGCCCCTACCGGACGCTGTCTTGACTTTGCGGAAGCCTCTCGTCGTTGGGCTTCTGGCTTCGCCGGAGCGGATCGTTCAGATTCGGGAGAACCGGCTTCTTGCCTTGAACGCTAATACAGATTCCCCTTACGTCGACCGGCTTCTGGTTGCCGACGAAGTCCGCAGGGCGCGAAAGCTCTGTGCGACCCATGGCTGGCCCGTAATCGATGTGACGCATCGCTCGATCGAGGAAACGGCCGCGGCGGTCATTGATCTTTACAAGGTTCACCAGCTAAAATTCATAGCGTCTTCATGACAGATCTTTGGCGGGCCCAGGTCTCGCTTGTTCTTGCCTCGAAAAGCTCTGCCCGGCATAAGCTTCTTGCCGGAGCAGGACTTCCTTTTGAGACCCTTGCGGCGTCGATTGATGAACGCGCAATGGAAGCTCCCTTGCTTGCCTCGGGGGCAAGCGCTGTTGCGCTGCAACTCTCTCGCGCCAAGGCGTTGCAGGTCGCTACGAAAAGACCTGGCCAGATCGTAATTGGCGCGGATCAGACGCTTTGTCTCGAAGGTCGGGTTCTAGGCAAGCCGGCCAATCGCGCAGCAGCGGTCATGCAACTGAAAGCCATGTCCGGCCACACCCATGAGCTGCATTCTGGCTGTTGCGCCGCGCGCGGGGATGCTGTTCTCTTCGAAACCGTGGAAATCGCCCGGCTTACGTGTCGCAGATTTTCTGCGGAATTCATTGAAACCTATGTCGCTCAGGCGGGGGATTCCGTCTTGAGCAGCGCTGGTGCCTATCAGCTGGAGGGTCTTGGGATCCATCTTTTCGAGGCGATCGAGGGCGACCATGCGACGATCTTGGGGCTTCCGCTCCTGCCGCTTTTAAAATTCCTGCGCGAGGAAGGAAGTCTTCTTTCGTGACCCCTTCGGCTCCTGGCAACAAAAAAGCTTGCGTCATTGGGTGGCCCGTGGCGCATTCGCGCTCGCCCTTGATTCACCGCTTCTGGCTGGACCAGCATAAAATCGCGGGCTCTTACGAATTGGCGGCAGTCGCACCCAGCGATTTTCCAGTTTTTGTGCGGGAACTCGGAGGGCGAGGTTTTATGGGCGGCAATGTGACCTTGCCGCACAAGCAAACCGCATTTGAGCTCTGCGATGTAACACTGGCGGCGGCAAAACGGCTAAAAGCTGTGAATACTTTGTGGATTGAGCGTGGAAAGCTCTGCGGGGATAATACGGACTGTGCCGGTTTTCTCGGTGCCTTGGATCAAGAGGCGCCTGGCTGGGAGCGCACTGTGGGGACAGTGGTTGTTCTTGGCGCGGGAGGAGCCACCCGCGCCATTGTTTACGCCCTTCAGTTGCGCGGGATGAAGCGCATTTATCTTGTGAATCGTACCAAGGGCCGCGCCGATGAACTTGCCAGTGATTTCGGGGCGCCAGTCGAAACTGTGGATTTCGGGGATCTCCCAGATGTGATGGCCGGAGCCGGTCTTTTGGTCAATGCGACTTCTCTCGGCATGCGCGGACAGCCGCCGCTCACCGTCGATCTTGCTCCCTTGCCGCCCCATGCCGTCGTTAGCGACATTGTGTATGTTCCGCTCGAAACCGATTTGCTCAGGGCCGCAAGGGCGCGTGGTCTCAAGACGGTTTCGGGCATCGGCATGCTTCTGCATCAGGCTGCACCTTCCTTCGAGCGCTGGTTTGGCAGAAGGCCGGAAGTCACGGCGGAGCTCCGCAGCCTCGTCGAGACGGATATTTTGGCGGCGGGCTGATGTTGGTTCTTGGCCTTACCGGATCGCTCGGTATGGGTAAGTCGGCGACTGCTGCAATGTTCCGCGCCGAAGGCGTCGAAGTTTTCGACTCAGATGCCGTGGTCCATACGCTCTACAAAAGCGAGGCGGCGCCTGCGATCGAGGCCGCTTTTCCTGGAACGGTCCGCAACGGTGTTGTTGATCGAGGCCTCCTCGGGGAAAGGGTGCTGAAGGATCCGGCGGCGCTTGCCGGGCTCGAAGCGATTGTGCATCCGCTGGTCACCAAAGCCCGCCATGCTTTCTTGGCGGAGGCGGCAAAAAGGGGGGTCCAACTCGTCGTTCTTGATATTCCCCTCTTGTTCGAGACGGGCCTCGACCGTGAAGTCGATGCGGTGGTTCTCGTAACCGCGCCGGAAACTGTGCAAAAAGAGCGGGTGAGCCGGCGTTCGGGCATGACGCCGGAACGCCTTGCCGGCATATTGAAACGGCAAATGCCAGATGAGGAGAAACGCGCGCGGTCGCATTTCATCATCGAGACAGGACGCGGATTTGCGAGTGCGGAGCGGCAGGTGCGCGGGATCTTGCGGGCGCTCGCCGGCGCGAAAAACAAGCTTTGAACATGGTCCAAACAGTTGAGGTTGGGCTCTGAACGGCGAGGCAGCAGATGCGGGAAATCATCCTCGACACAGAGACGACCGGACTCGACCCAGCGAGCGGGCACCGAATCATCGAGATTGGCTGTGTTGAGCTTTTGAACGCAATTCCGACCGGCGCGACATTCCACGTTTATATCGATCCGGAACGCGACATGCCCGAGGAAGCCTTCCGGGTGCATGGGCTCTCAATGGAATTCCTTACGGGAAAGCCGGTCTTTGCAAAAATCGTGGAAGAGTTCCTGACATTTACCTCGGATGCCAAAATCATCGCACATAATGCTGAATTCGATTTGCGATTTCTGAATGCGGAACTCGCCCTTCTCGGAATAGAGCCCATCGGTGCGGATCGCGTGATTGACACGCTGGCCTTGGCACGGCGGAAATTTCCGGGCGCGGCGAACAGTCTTGATGCGCTTTGTGCTCGCTACGGCATCGACACGTCTCGGCGGACCAAACATGGCGCCCTGCTCGATGCCGAAATTCTCGCGGAAGTTTATGCCGAACTCACAGGCGGACGTCAGGCAAATCTTGTTTTCGGTGAAGGGGCGGGTGCAACTGCCGCTGGCCGGGCGAGCCTCCTCGGGCAAAGACCGCAACCGCTCTCCTCCCGGCTCAGTGCGGGGGACCTCGCCCTCCACAGCGCGTTTGTGGCGACGCTCGGCGGAGTGCCACTCTGGAACACCTATCTGCCCGCGCAAGCTGCGGCTGAATGACCCCCTTATGTCTATGTTGCGCAGATTGTTGTCTATTGTACCCTTTTGTCTGTGAAGGGAGATATCGAACCATCGGGATTTGCCGTGATAGCGTTACCTTCGAGTTCTCGAGGCTTCGTCCCGCCATAGGCGTAATCGAGGAGTTCGATCGTGTGCAGCACCGGGATCGAAGTCCCACTGGCGATCTGGCTCATGCAGCCAATATTGCCGGTTGCGATAAGATCGGGAGCTGTCCGCTTGATGTTAGCAATCTTGCGGTCGCGGAGCCGCGTGGCAATCTCTGGCTCTAGAATATTGTAGGTGCCAGCGGAGCCACAGCACAGATGCCCTTCGGGAACATCGCGGACCTCGAAGCCTGCTCGCCTCAGGAGCTGCTTTGGCAAGGTGTCAATTCTTTGGCCATGCTGCATAGAGCAGGCGGAATGATAGGCAAGCCTCGCGTTTTGCGGGTTGGCGGGCTTTGGCAGATCGAATTGCCCGAGAAATTCCGTCACATCCTTGGCGAGCGCTGAAACCCGGGCGGCTTTTGCCGCATAGGCGGAATCATTGCGCAGTAAGAATCCATAATCCTTGAGCATGGTGCCGCAACCTGATGCGGTGACGATAATCGCATCAAGCCCGTATCGGTCAATTTCCGCACTCCAAGCATCTACATTTTGGCGCACTTGAGCCAGGGAGCCCGCTTCCTTGCCTAGGTGATGCAGGAGGGCGCCGCAGCAGACTTCGCCCCTCGCAAACACCACCTCGACACCGAGCCTCGTCAGCAAGCGGGCCGCCGCTTCGTTGATGGCTGGCCGCAAGACTTGCTGGACGCAGCCACCGAGCAGGGCCACCCGGGCAACTGCCGGACTGCGGGCAGAGACGGCATTGCCGCGCGCCGGCTCCGAAGGGGATGGAATGTTTTTTGGTACAAGGCCCATCATCGCGGAAAAGCGCCGGCCGGCGCGGCCAAAGCGCGGATAAAGCGCCGGGAAGGGGGTGGCAAAGCGCGTCGCGGCAAGCGCGAAACGGAAGCGGTTTGGATAGGGAAGAATAGCGCCGAGAAGAGATCGGAACCAACGGTCCGTAAGCGGCCTGCGAAAGGTCTTCTCGATATGGTTCCTGGCGCCATCGACGAGGTGCATATAGTTGACGCCCGAGGGGCACGTCGTCATGCAGCCAAGGCAAGAAAGACAGCGATCGATATGTTTCACGATCAGCGCGTCGGCGGCCCGGTTCTGTTCAAGCATCTCCTTGATGAGATAGATTCGCCCGCGCGGACTATCGAGCTCGTCGCCAAGCAACACGAACGTCGGGCAGGTCGCGGTGCAAAAGCCGCAATGAACGCAGGCGCGAAGGATCTTCTCGGATTCTGCGATCCCGGGATCTTTGAGCTGCTCGGCAGAAAAATGCGTCTGCACGTCTAAAACTCCGCCCAGATGCGCCGGGGCTCCAAAATGCCGTAAGGGTCGAAGGCGTCTTTGAGCCGCCGTGAGAGCGCCGCGAGCGTAACGTTCTGGGGTTCGAAGACCGGAATCTCCGCCCGCACTTCTGCCGGTGCGCGGATCAACGTCGCGTGGCCTCCACCGAGCTGCGCAATCGTCTCCCGGATAAGCCCCGCCGCCGCGTCAGGACAAGCGTCGAGCGCGAGCCAGACAAGTCCGCCCGCCCAATCGAACAAAGTCTTGGCATTATGGTGGCCACCGATCGCCGAAGCGAATTTGGGTCCCGTGGTCGGTGCGACCGATATCTTCCAAATGATCCCGTCGCGCGGCTTGGCGAGCGGGGTCACGTCGCGGATTGCCTGCCAAAGGGCTTGCGAGGCTTGCGTCTCGAGCCCCTCGGCGGGCGCGAAAGACCTCAGGAGAGCCGCAAGCCGCTCGAAACGCTCGGTGACGGAAGCCGCAAAGCCTTCGAGGCGTATGGCGGTAACGGAGGTGGTAAATCCTTGTGTCCTCGCCGCATCCAGCGGCAGGTGCGCGGCACCCGATACGTCGACCGGGGCGCCCATCGCGGCGCAGAGCGCTTCGATCGCGTGGGCGGGATCAAGATTTTCGAGTATGAGTGTCACCGAGGTTTCCGCCCTCGGCAGCACTTTCAGCGTGATTTCGGTTGCGACGGCAAGCGTCCCGAACGATCCGGCAAGGCCCCGCGAAAGATCATAGCCAGTGACATTTTTTACGACCCGCCCCCCGGCTTTGAAAGCTTCACCCCGGCCGGATACGGCCTTGATCCCCAAGACGAAATCCCGTGCAGCGCCAGCCTTGATCCGGCGCGGGCCCGAAAGGTTTGTCATGATCGCGCCGCCGAGCGTGCCTGGCCCTGTGTCATAGAGCGCCGCAAAGGACATCGGCTCGAAGGGAAGTTCTTGCCCGTTCTTGGCAAGCAGAGCTTCAATGGTCTCGATCGGCGTTCCGGAGAGCGCCGAGACAACGAGTTCCTCATGTTCGTAGAAGGTGATGCCGTTCAACTGCGAGAGATCGAGGCGGCATGCATTTTTGACTGGCCGTCCCAGCGCCGCTTTGGAAGCAAGCCCCGTGATAGAGAGCGGTGTGCGTGTTACCGCTGCCTCAGCGACGGTGGCTGCGACCTCGTCTGCGTCGGCCGGAAGAAAATGGGACATCTGCTCTTGCGCCTTGACCGGAGCGAGGAGTCTATACGTTTCGGGGATCATTCGTATCAAAATGTTTGGCGTACAAACTTTGGTGTGATCGAGTGCCGGGACCATCCTGCTCCGCAAGGTGGCGGCTTTGGTTTCCAGTGAAATCAAGTTTGACAAATATGGGCTTGGCGAGGCCTTCTGTCACGGGCTCAGAGGTTTTCGGGATTTGAAGGAATCGGAAATGACCGTGCACAGGCATGGCCGTCATCATGAGAGGGGGCGGGAATCCGCCAGCTTTGACTGGCGGCGTTTGCATCACTCGCGGCTTTTCTGGGTTGGCTTCTTTATGCTGCTGCTCGCCATTACGATCTATGTGCTATCCGACGATTTGTCCTGGCGGCCCCGGCTCCGGGGTTGAGCGCCCGGTAGGCGCAGTTGCACGAGCACGGGTTCAACTGCGAGTCATTCTCTATATTTGCGAGGGTCAGCGCGGCGTTTCTGATGGAAGCCCGCCGATTCATGCTGATCAGCGCACAGCGCATCTCATCGGAACGGTGGCTTCGAGAATAATAAATTTCAGGCCCGCGAACGTTCACAAGTTCCTTATTTTTGAAACACTCCAGCAAGCTATTTTTGAGATTGTAGCGATTCGAAGCGGTTGAGTGCATGTCGGCGACATTGCGGCAAGCATCAACAAACATTTCGAGATTCGAGCGATGCAGGCGCACGGAGATTCGTTGCGAGTGCTCGCAGGCTGGGCTTTGTCAGTGAAATCTTTGAGAGAATTTAAGGAGTGATTGATGTTTGGTTTTAATGCCTCCGCCCGGTCTGACACTGTCGCGGTGCTTAGGGCGCTTGACCAGTCGCTTGCAATCATCGAGTTCGATCCGAATGGAACAATTCTTACGGCGAACGAGAATTTCTGCAATGCCCTGGGCTACAGCCTTTCGGAGATCAAAGGCCAGCACCACAGCATGTTCGTCGATCCAGAATATGTGCGTAGTCCCGACTATAAAGCGTTCTGGGCCAAGCTCGGCCGCGGCGAGTTTGATGCCCGCGACTATAAGCGCATTGGCAAAGGCGGGCGGGATGTCTGGATACAAGCATCCTATAATCCGGTGCTCGATTCGAAGAACAGGGTTCTGAAGGTTGTTAAAGTCGCGACCGACATCACTGCCGAGAAACTAAAGAACGCGGAGTTTGCAGGAAAGCTTGATGCGATTTCACGCGTACAAGGGATCATCGAATTCACCCCTGCCGGTGAAGTCATCACCGCAAACGAGAATTTTTTGAATGTTCTTGGATATCGCCTGGAAGAAATCAAAGGACAGCACCATCGTCTTTTTGTCGAGCCATCCTACGCGCAGTCCGCCGAATATCAAGAATTCTGGAGAAAATTGAACGGGGGTGAATACATCGCGGCTGAGTTCAAGCGCATTGGCAAAGGCGGAAAAGAAGTTTGGATCCAAGCTTCGTACAATCCAATCTTTGACTTCAACAATAAAGTGATGAAAGTCATCAAGTTTGCGACCGATGTTACCGAGCGCGTCCGCGCTGTGAATGAGATAGGAGCGGGGCTGGAGCGGTTAGCCAATAACAACCTTGAGACCCGAATCGAGAAAGCGTTCAATCCAGAGTTTGAAAAACTTCGCTTCGATTTCAACTCAGCGGTCGAGAAAGTGCGGTCAGCTTTGCTGCATATCGCCGATAGCACCAATGCGATCCACTCGGGAACACAAGAGATAGCGACAGCAGCCGATGATCTTTCGCGCCGGACCGAGCAGCAAGCGGCCAGTCTCGAAGAGACGGCGGCTGCGCTCAACGAAATCACCACGACCGCGAAAAAAGCCGCCGAAGGCGCTCTCCATGCGCGCGACGTGGTCGCTGCCGCCGACGAGGATGCCAAGAGGAGCGCCGTGGTGGTACGCCAGGCTGTTGAGGCGATTGATACCATTGCAAAATCGGCGCAGCAGATCAGCCAGATTATTGGTGTCATCGATGAAATCGCTTTTCAGACCAATCTGCTCGCCTTGAACGCCGGGGTCGAAGCGGCGCGCGCCGGTGACGCGGGCCGTGGTTTCGCGGTAGTCGCTTCGGAAGTCCGTGCGCTTGCCCAGCGCTCGGCGGAGGCCGCGAAGGAAATCAAGAGCCTGATTATGACATCATCGACGCAGGTCGAGCACGGCGTCAAGCTGGTGAATGAAACCGGCAGTTCGCTTGAACGTATTATGGAGCAAGTGACCGAGATCAGCGCGATTGTCTCCCAGATCGCCGCCGGCGCGAAAGAACAATCGATTGGCCTCGCCGAGGTCAATACGGCCATTACCCAGATGGACCAGGTGACGCAGCAGAATGCGGCCATGGTCGAGGAGACGACCGCGGCGAGCCATTCGCTGACCCAGGAGACGGATCAGCTCTCCAGCCTTATCGGCCAATTCCAGATCGGCCAAGAGAGCAGCAAAGACTTACGCCGCGAACTTCAAAGGGCAGCCCCGCACGCCTTCCGGCCCGCCTCCCAGGCGGCAGCCGGAAAAGGCGCTCGCGCCGAGCCGCGCAAGCCCGCCTTGCGGCCAGTCCGCACAGCCTCTAAGTCGGCAGCCGGAGGCGGCGCGCCGGTTGAGGCTGGCTGGCAGGAGTTTTGAGATGTTGCGAAGGAGGTGCGGCAGGCTCTTTCAAGACATGCCGATGAGAATGCCGGTCGCGAAAACAAGGAGGCCTCCCACCACCACCTGAAAGGCGGCGGAGACAAGCGGGGTATCCATGTAGCGGTTGCGCACCCAGGCGATCACGCCGAGTTCAACCATGACGACAGAAGCTGCGATCCCGGTGGCGGTCCAGAAATCCGGAATGAGGTAGGGCATCGCGTGGCCGAGGCCGCCAACTGCTGTCATCGCCCCGCAGACGATGCCACGCAGCCATGGGCTGCCGCGCCCCGTGAGCGAGCCATTGTCCGAGAGCGCTTCCGCAAAACCCATTGAGATGCCGGCACCGATCGCCGCAGCAAGGCCGACGAGGAAGGTCGGCCAGCTTTCTTTTGTCGCGAAGGCGGCAGCAAACAACGGGGCGAGGGTCGAGACAGAGCCATCCATGAGGCCCGCGAGACCTGGCTGTATGATCTGAAGAACAAAAAGCCGCCGCTCCGCCTCGTGCTCCCTTTCGCGCACGTCGTGGGGGACGTATTTGGCTTCGAGCCGTTCGGCCTTGGCCTCATGTCGCCGCTCTTCGGCAGCGAGGTCATCGAGGAGCTGGCGGATCGATGCGTCCTGCGAACGAAGGGCCGCGCGTATGTAGAAGCGTTTGGTTTCCGCCTCCATGAGCTCTGCCTGCTCGCGAACCTTGTCGAGGCCCAGCGGCCGTGACATCCAGATTGGCTTGCGTTCGATAAATCCTTTCACATCCTGGCGGCGGATGAGCGGAATATGCTCGCCAAACTTTGCACGAAACAAGTTAAGGAGTCGGTGACGATGTCCATTCTCCTCTTCAGACATCGCGGCGAACATGTTTGCCGTGTCCGGGTAGTTTTCGCGCAGGCCCTGCGCAAAGGCGTCGTAAATGCGGCTGTCTTCCTCTTCGAGGCCAATGGCTAGCGCGAGCAGTTCTTGCTCTGAGAGATCGGAGAAGTTTTTCATGGGCTTTCTCCCGCGTTCATGAGCAATGGCAGAGACGTACAGCAAAAGGCGGGCGCGATCTGGCCCTACAGCTTCCTCAGCTCGACCTCCTCGATGATGTGGTCGGGTCCCTTGGTCAGAACAAGACTTGCGCGGGGCATTGTCGGCAGGATGTTCTCACGCAAATTGCGCAGATTGATCCTTGCCCATATGTCACGCGCGGCCGCTTGCGCCTGCGTGTCGTCGAGTCCGGCGTATTTCTTGAAGTAGGACGCGGGATCGCGAAAGGCGGTGTCGCGCAGCCGCATGAAACGGGCGACGAACCATTTTTCGAGATCTTCTTCGCTGGCATGCAGATAGACCGAAAAATCGAAGAAATCGGAGACAAATGGATTTGCGCGCCCGTCTTTGGCTCCCCGATTTGGTAAAAGGACATTCAGCCCTTCGAGGATCAGAATGTCTGGCCGATCGATGGTGATGTATTCACCCGGG
>DATJBL010000033.1:0-56745 GCA_035515355.1 Methylocella sp. | reverse complement strand
CACCACAGCAGACGCCCGTATCAAACTCAAGCGTCTATACCCGTCAATCTGACTGAATCGAGGCACTAGTGCCCGTCCTGCCGAAAGCGTGACAGTTTAGAGCCCACCTTCCCTTGCCACGCATTTTACTATCCAAACTCTGCCTTATTTCGGCCGCGCATTTTTCCTGTTATAGGGAGCTGAAGTATTCGCTCTGGCCCAAAGCAGAGCTGTATCATTGGTTCAAGAAGGGTTGCTTGGCTGAGAACTTGCCTTGTCAGGGGGTCCGTGCCGGTCATGCAGCCTTCGCGAACTGTGAGCGGGGACTGCGATGGGTCCGGGGACCGGAAAGATACGGAATTTGCCCTTACATTGCGCGCCGCGTGCGGCCGCTGAAATTTCTATGATTCGCGCCGCCGCAATTGGTTGCGGAAGGGCGGAAACCGCCGGCGAGGGCTCAAGGGTTTCTGCCAAGCGCTTTGACAGACGATGGTGGCGCCCGATTGGATTTAGGACCCTTCATGCCAACGATTGCTCTGGTTGACGACGATCGTAATATTCTCACCTCGGTGGCCATTGCCCTCGAAGGCGAGGGTTATCGCGTCCAGACCTATACTGACGGGTCGACGGCGCTCGACGATTTGAAGAGCAATCCTCCAGATCTTGCGATTTTCGATATCAAAATGCCGAGAATGGACGGCATGGAATTGCTCCGCCGTTTTCGTCAGAAGTCGGATGTGCCGGTGATCTTCCTCACCTCGAAGGATGAGGAAATCGACGAATTGTTCGGGCTCAAGATGGGCGCCGACGATTTTATCCGCAAACCGTTTTCACAGCGGCTTCTAGTCGAGCGCGTCAAAGCCATATTGCGCCGCGCCGTTCCAAAGGATCCGGGCACCCAAAAAGAGACCGAGGCGAAGATCCTCGAACGCGGGTTTCTGAAGATGGATCCGGAGCGCCATGCCTGCACCTGGAAGAACGACCAGGTGACTCTGACGGTCACGGAATTCTTGATCCTCCAAGCGCTTGCCGCAAGGCCCGGTGTCGTGAAGAGCCGCAATGCCTTGATGGATGCGGCCTATGATGATCAAGTCTATGTCGACGATCGAACAATCGACAGCCACATCAAGCGCTTGCGCAAGAAATTCAAAGTGGTTGACGACGAATTCGAGATGATCGAGACCCTCTATGGCGTGGGTTATCGATTCAAGGAATGATCCTGTCTTCACTCCAAGTTCGAGGTGCAAGTCATCAGCTTGGGGAAGCCCGCTGCATAGACACCAAATCTTGCAAGCGCGCCTCGAAAAAAATATTAATTATACCAAGCGCAAGCCTGCGTGCTCGAATTTTGGCGAGAACAAGGGCAGACGATGCCAGAATCTAAAAAGAGCCGCGTGGCTCATTCGGGGACATGACCTTTTTTTGAACATACTCTAGAGTGCTTCAAATTTATCCATGAAAGACCTTGCAGGGGCGGCTGCCTCCCGGCAGGAATAGATTGGATAGAAACTCCGGCATCCCGGCATTCGATCCAGATTGTGGCGAAACTCGATCAAAGTTTTGGACTTAACTGCAGGCGTTGCACCTCATGGAGGGGGGTCGCCGGCTAATGAGTGTCGAAGCACGCGAAGGAATGGGCTTCGAGCGAGCATCCAACGTGGTGCGGCGGTTAAAACGCATTCGGCGAAGCCTTGGCCTGTGGATGCGTGGGTTCCTTCGCACCGCCAGCGGACGTTTTGCGTCTCCTTTGGCACGCCGCATCGTTTTTTTGAACCTCGGCGGCCTTGCCGCTCTCCTTATCGGCTTCCTTTATCTTAATCAGTTTCGCGAGGGCTTGATCGACGCGCGGGTGCAGAGCCTGCAAGTCCAGGGCGAGATTATCGCCGCAGCGATTGCGGCGTCCGCGACGGTCGAGACTGACTCAATTGCCATCGATCCCGAAAAGCTGCTTCAGCTCGCGCCGGGGGAGAGCTATGCACTTGCCGACGAAACGGCGCCCTCGCTTGAATTCTCAATCAATCCCGAACGCATCGGGCCAGTCCTTCACAGACTTGCTTCGCCGACACGGACGCGGGCGCGCATCTATGATCGTGACGGTTATTTGTTGCTCGATTCGATGTCGCTGACAGACCGTTCGAATATCATGCGCTATGATCTGCCGCCGCCCTCCCAAGGAACGTCCTCCTCTCTTTGGACGCGTATCAGCAATGGCCTGAAGCAGTTTACTGGCCAGTCGAGCCTGCCCCTTTATGAAGATATTGGTGTCGCCAACGGCAAGAACTACCAAGAAGTGGCGCATGCGCTGAGCGGTGGCAAGCAATCGATCGCGCGCATCGATTCCAAGGGAGAAACCATTATTTCTATCGCTGTCCCGATCCAGCGATTCAGGAGTGTGCGCGGCGCCTTGCTTCTGTCGACGCAAGGCGATGACATCGATAAGATCATTGGCTCGGAACGCGCGGCCATCGTCAGGATTTTTCTCGTCTCCTCGGCGATTATGCTGCTTCTCTCCTATTTCATCGCGGGAAACATAGCCGAGCCGATAAGACGGCTCGCTGAGGCAGCGGAGCGCGTTCGGCGCGGCACCAAGGCTCGCCGGGAAATTCCGGATTTCACTAGCCGCACGGATGAGATCGGCCATTTGTCTGGCGCCCTCCGCGATATGACCAAAGCCCTCTATGACCGCATCGAGGCGATCGAGCGCTTTGCTGCCGACGTCGCGCATGAACTTAAAAACCCCCTCACCTCCTTGCGCAGCGCGGTCGAGACGCTGCCCGTCGCTCGCACCCCGGAGTCGCGCCAGCGTCTCTTGTCGATCATCGAGCATGATGTGCGCCGGCTCGATCGGCTAATCAGCGACATATCCGATGCATCAAGGCTCGACGCGGAGTTGGCGCGCGACGATGTGAATCTTGTCGATCTCATGCGTCTTCTCGAAGCAGTTGTCGCGGTGGCGAACCTCGTCAAGGAGCCTGGCACGATCCGTGTCGAACTCGCCGTCGCGCGCCAGGGCAACGTCGAGGATAGCCGCCGGCAATCGTTCATGGTTCTTGGGCATGATTCACGCCTTGGCCAGGTTTTCAACAACCTCGTCGACAATGCGAGATCGTTTTCGGCGTTAGGCGGGAATGTGCGCGTGCTGTTGCGTCCAGCCAAGGACTACACGGCTCAAGGTCATGTGCGGGACGGTTTCGAAGTCATTATAGATGACGACGGCCCCGGCATTCCCGCCGATGCCTTCGAGCGGATTTTCGAGCGGTTTTATACGGACCGGCCAGGCCAAGGCTTTGGACAGAACTCGGGCCTCGGGCTTTCCATCTCACGCCAAATCATCGAAGCCCATGGCGGGCATATCTCAGCGCTCAACCGGGTTGGGCCGCCTGGCCCCGACGGCGTGATCCCCGTGCTCGGAGCGCGTTTCCTGGTGTTCTTACCGAAGGCACAATAAGCTTGACAATGGCAAGCGATCAACCGTCGCTCGATGTGAAGAGGTCCTACATTCATGCGAGCGCCGTTGTCATTGCCGAGGCCGGAGTGCTCATCTTCGGACCCTCCGGCGCCGGGAAGAGTAGCTTGGCGCTCGCCTTGCTCGGGGCCGCCGAACACGCTGGTCTTTTCGCCAGGCTCGTCGGAGACGATCGGATTGGCATCGAATGCCGGGGTGGTCGTCTCATTGCCCGCGGTCACCCTTCAATTATCGGAAAGATTGAGCGGCGCGGCCAAGGAATATTCGAAATCCCTTACCTCGTGGCCGCCGTGATACGGCTCGTGGTCGAACTCCCCGGGGACAAGGCCGCCCCGCCCCGGCGCCATCCGGACGAAGCCAAGGCCCACCTCGACCTGGCAGGTGTGAAGTTGCCTTTTCTGCAGCTGCGGCAAGACGCCGCAGTTTGTGACCTCGCTGCGACCGTGCTGGCGGATCCGCGGCTGCGCGAATGCGGATGTTAGGTAGAGCAATGTTCCGGTTTTCCTCGGAAGAGAACGTCCTTGGAGGCGCCATGCAGCGTCCTCCTTCCCTACGCTTCGGCCGGAAACCTGCAGCTGGAGAGATCACGCATAGTTTTGGACCTGCGTCATTTCGCTTGCCAATTCGTTTGCGGTGCACAAAACATCGGGCCGAAACGGGTCCTGCCCGTTGCACATTCTCGCACTCGTCATCAATAGGATCTGACCACTTGCCGGATCGCGTCTTTGCTCTATCACCGAGACCTTCGCGAAGCACGTGGCGGGTAGCGATCGTGGAGCCATGGTATTGAAGCCTCTACCCCAGGAGAAGCTACCGCGCAGGGTTGCAGCGGGTTTCTCCCTGAACGTTCTTCCCGCTCACGAGCGTGAAGAAAATGCTCACCTTCAAAGTGTTGGAAGATGCCGGAATCGAAAAAGTCGATCAGCTTTTTCGGCACATGCTATGGTCCGTGCATGGTCCTTCCTTTGGCGACTGCCTCTACCTCCGTGCCGCCTCGGCACGGAGTTCCTAGATGACCGGTACGCCTGATGATTGGAATCGTCCTCGTGACCCATGGCCGCCTCGCGTCGGAATTTCGAGCCGCGCTCGAGCATGTGGTTGGTCCGCAAAAACAGATCGAATCTATTGGCATCGGGCCGGATGACGACATCGAAAAGCGGCGCCAGGATATCATTTCTGCCGTCGCGCAAGTCGACAGCGGTTCCGGCGTGGTAGTGCTCACGGATATGTTCGGCGGCACTCCTTCCAATCTCGCAATTTCGATTATGAACGGCGCTCATATCGAAGTTATAGCGGGGATCAATTTGCCGATGCTGATTAAACTTGCGTCAGTTCGTGATAGCGTAAGTCTGGAGCAGGCGGTGGCCCAGGCCCAGGATGCCGGCCGTAAATATATCTATGTTGCAAGCAAATTCTTGGGCGCTAAATGACCTCGGATGACATGAATCCCGTTGAGCCTGGCGATTGCCAGGAATTTGAACCGCCGCCGGACGCCCTCGTCCGCACCCTTGAAATCATCAATCGCAAGGGGCTGCATGCGCGTGCGACCGCGAAACTCGTCCAGTGTATCGATGGATTTGATGCGGCGGTCACGGTCAGCCGCTGCGGAGAAACCGTCGGGGGCACTTCGATCATGGGCATTCTGACCCTAGGGGCCGGACCAGGAATGACAATCACCGTGACCGCTGCGGGCGCTCAGGCGGCAGAAGCCTTGGATGCCATCGCGGCCCTCATCGCCAACCGCTTCGGCGAAGACGAGTAAAACCGCCTCGGATTAAGCACGGCTCTGCTCAGCCCTCACGAAATGCGCGCGCCGCCGCGATGAGGCCGCTGGTCGAGGCGTCAAAGCCTTCCGTCGATCGGGTCGCATCGGCGACGACCGGCGTGAGCTTGTTTGCGAGTTCCTTCCCGAGTTCCACGCCCCATTGATCAAAAGAGTTGATGTTCCAAATCACCCCTTGCACGAAGACCTTGTGCTCGTAGAGAGCGATCAGCTGGCCGAGCACGCGGGGAGACAACTTCTTGTACAGAAAAGTGCTTGAAGGCCGATTACCTTCAAAGACCTTGTGGGGCACCAGCGCTTCGGTCGCCTCGGGAGTCAGTTTTTGCGCTCTTAGCCTTTCTATGGCCTCATCGAGCGAGCGGCCCTGCATCAGGGCCTGGCTCTGGGCGAGGCAATTGGCAAAAAGCAATTGGTGATGTACCGGGTCTGCATTGAGCGGCCGCGCTGCGACATGGAAATCAATCGGCACGATTTCCGTGCCCTGATGCAGCATCTGGAAGAAAGCATGCTGCCCGTTCGTTCCAGGCTCCCCGAAAATGACCGGGGCAGTCTGATACCTTACGCGCCTGCCCGTGAGATCCACCGATTTGCCATTGGATTCCATTTCAAGCTGCTGAAGATAGGCGGGAAACCGCGCCATCCGCTCGTCATAAGGGATAACGGCGTGGGCCGCACACCCCCAAAAATCGCGGTACCAGATTCCCAGCAGGGCCATGAGAACGGGAATGTTGCGTTCGAGCGGCGCCTCCATGAAATGGGTATCGATGTCTTGGCCGCCGCGCAGGAATTTCTCGAATTTTTCCTTGCCCAGACCTATGGCAAGCAAAAGCCCAATGGACGACCAGATCGAATAACGCCCGCCGACCCAGTCCCAAAATCCAAACACGCGATCGCTTCTTATGCCGAAGGCGGCAATTTTATCGAGCTGCGTAGAGACTGCGCAAAAATGATCAGCGACCGCCGTCTCACCAAGCTTTTCTGCAACGGCTTTGCGAGCACTCGCAGCATTGGTCATGGTCTCGATTGTGGCGAACGTCTTCGAGCACACGATAAAGAGCGTGGTTTCGAGGGGCACAAGCTTTAGAGTGTCACCAAGATCGGCGCCATCGACATTGGCCACGGTGTGCAGCCTCAGATGGTCTGGAACAAACGGGGAAAGCGCGCGTGCGGCCATAGCGGGGCCAAGATCCGAGCCACCGATGCCTATGTTCACGATATCGGTGAAGCACGCGCCGCTTGCCGATGTGGCGCCGCCATTGCGTACCGCCTCCGCGAAATCCTCCATCTTTTTCCGCTCGGCCAGGACCTCGGGCATAACATCATGTCCCTCGGCGAACATTGGCCTGCCCGAGAGATTGCGTAGCGCCATATGCAGGGCTGGGCGATGCTCGGTGATATTGACCGGCGCCCCCGCAAAGAGTGCCGCCCGCCGTACCTCGACCCCGGCTGCGCGAGCAAGATCGATCAACATCCCAAGCGTCGTTTCGGTAACCCGGTGTTTCGAATAGTCAAACAGGAGGTCGTCGAGCTTAACGTGAAAACGCTCGAACCTATGGGGATCCTCGCGAAAGAAATCCGCGATTTTTTGCCCAGCTATGGCCCCTTTATGCGCCTCCAGCGCAGCCAAGGCGCTTTCTATTTCTTGACTAGCCATGGGTCACCTCAAGCAATCATTGCACGAAGCGAGCCGCTATGAAATGAAAAATGAAATGCTGACTAAACGCCACCCTCAGCCGGCCGGAACGGCAGTCTCAATGCCGCTGGCCCCTGAAAAAAAGAAAGACCATGAGCGTTCCTCTCGGCGCTCATGGTCCCGAGAGTCAGCCTGCCTGGCGGAGGAGCTAACCGGGCAGGCTGGACGGCGTCATGGGTTGTAGGCCCGCTCGCCGTGATCGGTGATGTCGAGCCCTTCGAGCTCGGCCTGCTTCGTCGCCCTGAGGCCGATGACAAGGTCGACGAACTTGTAGAGGATTGCCGAACCAACACCCGACCAGAACAGGGTGAAAAGCACGTTCTTCGTCTGAATCCAGACCTGCGCCTTCATATCATATGCGCCCGCCGCAGCAGAACCGGGGTTGATTGTGTAATCGGTGATCCCTGTGCCGCCGAGGTAAGGAGCAACCAAGATGCCAGTGCCGATCGCTCCGATGATGCCGCCGATGCAATGCACACCGAAGACGTCGAGCGCATCGTCATAGCCGAACAGGCGCTTCACATAGGCGCACATGGCGAAGCAAGCCGAGCCGGCGACCAAGCCAAGTACGATTGACCCCATCGGCCCGGCAAAGCCCGAAGCCGGCGTCACCGCGACGAGACCCGCGACGGCCCCCGAGACCATGCCAAGCAGCGAAGGCTTGCCCTTAAACAACCATTCGGTGAACATCCAGCCGAGCGTCGCCGCCGCAGTCGCCACCATCGTGTTAACGAAGGCGAGCGAAGCCATGCCATTCGATTCAAGGTTCGAACCGGCGTTGAAGCCGAACCAGCCGACCCACAGAAGCGAGGCGCCGATCATCGTCATCGTAACGGAGTGCGGCGGCTCGATCTCATGTGGATAGCCGATCCGTTTACCGAGGATCAGGCAGCCAACAAAACCAGCGATCCCGGCATTGATATGGACCACGGTGCCGCCAGCGAAATCGAGCGCGCCCAACTTATTGAAGAAGCCCGCATTGTTGAGAACCGCGTCGAGATTCGCCTGCGCGGCCGCTTTAGCGGCATCATCCGGCGCATCCGCAAGAGCTTTTGCGGCGTCGCCGATCGCGTCGGGCCCTGCCCAGTACCAGACGCCATGCGCGATGGGGAAATAAATGAAGGTCACCCACAGCAGGATAAAGACAAAGACCGCCGAAAACTTCATGCGTTCGGCAAGAGAGCCGACGATCAACGCGGGCGTAATGATCGCGAAGGTCATCTGGAAGACCATATAGGCAAATTCCGGAATGACGACGCCATTGGAAAATGTTGGAACGGTCGAGTCGGGGGTCATTCCCTTGAGAAAGGCCCGGTCAAATCCGCCGACAAGATTGTTCCATTGATAGCCTTCGAGAAAGCCAAGCCAAGGATGATCGCCCCCAGCGAAGGGAACCAATGCGTGGCTGCCTTCGGTGAAGGCGAGCGAATAGCCGTAAAGGCACCAAACGATCGCAACCATCGCCACGATCGCAAAGACCTGTGAAAGCATGGAGGCCATATTCTTCGTGCGCACCATGCCGCCATAGAAAAGCGCGAGGCCGGGGATCGACATCATGAGGACGAGCGCCGACGACGTCAGCATCCAGGCGGTATCGCCTTTGTTGGGCACGGGTGCTGCAGTGTCTGCGTAAGCTAGCCCGGCCGCGCCCGCGGCCATCAAGAGCCCTAAACCGATCGCTCGGGGAGCGATCCTTGGAAGCAAACAAAAGTTCATATCCAACTCCTGCGAAACATCAAATTGGGAAGAGGGAGCATTAGATGGCTTCTTGATCGCGTTCTCCGGTACGGATGCGGACCGCCTGATCGAGTGTCGTGACAAAAATCTTGCCGTCGCCAATCTCGCCGGTCCGCGCCGCCGAGGTGATCGTGTCGATCGTCTGGCTAACGAGTTCGCTCGGTACCGCGACCTCGACCTTCAACTTGGGCAAAAAGCTGACTGCATATTCAGCCCCACGGTAGATTTCCGTGTGGCCCTTTTGGCGGCCGTAACCCTTGACCTCGGTCACGGTCATGCCGTGCGCCCCGAGCGCAGTCAGCGCGTCGCGGACCTCGTCCAGCTTGAACGGCTTAATGATCGCAGTGACTATCTTCATGTTGCTTTTCCTGCTTGCCTCTACCTTGGGAACTTCGGAAACTGGAATTTGCTCAAGGACGCAGGGCCGGGCGCGGGATATCGTGGCCATGCTTGAGTTAGTGATAGCAAGCCTTGGGCCAGTTATCTACCCAGGCTTGCGCTCGGCGGAAGCAAATCTTGGACGAGTTCGACAGATTTGCAACTGGCCACGCAACGCGGATCCCCCGAAAACGGTCTCGGAATCAATGATTTGCTGAGTCAGTCAAAATGCCCAAACGCCGGGCCGTCTCTCGAAATTTCTCGCGCGTGAGGAAGCGCGGCAAGATCCGGCGGCACGGTCTTCAAGAAGCAGACGACGGCCAGATGCAGATGCAAGCTGAGAGCGCGGACTTGGCGCTCAAAACAGAACTCCCAAACCGGAAGGCTTCGGGCGCATCAATCCCTCCTGAGCGACGGAGGCGACAAGGCGGCCGTCATGTGAAAAGAGAAGCCCGCGTGCGAGGCCGCGCGCCCCGCAAGAGTTCGGACTGTCTTGCGCATAGAGGAGCCATTCGTCGGCCCGAAACGGCCGATGAAACCACAACGCGTGATCGAGGCTTGCGACCTGGAGGCCGGTATCGAAGACGGATTGACCGTGGGCGCCGAGCGCGACATCAAGCAGGGTCATATCGGAAAGATAGGCAAGCACCGCGCGATGCGTGGCAGGATCACTCGGAAGTGGCCCCGTCGCGCGCAGCCAGACGAACTGCTCAACGACCCCGGCTTCATGACGGACATAGCGGGCGAGATCGACGGGACGCAACTCGATGGGCCGATCCTGATTAAACCAGCGGCGAATGGAGTCCGGCATGAGCTCCCCAAAGCGGCGCAGCATTTCCGCTTCGCTTGGCAAGCTGTCTGGCGAGGGAACCTTGGGCATCGAAAAAGCATGGTCGAGTCCTGGTTCCTCGATTTGAAATGATGCCGAGAGCGAGAAGATCGCGCGCCCATGTTGAATGGCATTGCAGCGCCGAGTGGTGAAGCTCTTGCCGTCCCGAATCCGGTCAACTTCATAGATGATCGGAACAGCCGGATCGCCAGGCAAGAGGAAATAGCCGTGCAATGAATGCGGCACCCGCTCCTCGACGGTGCGGGCCGATGCGACGAGGGCTTGCGCGACCACGAGCCCGCCAAACACACGCTGCCAGCCCACCTGCGGGCTGCGCCCGCGAAAGATGTTTTCCTCGATCCTTTCGAGATCAAGGATCGTCAAAAATTGGTCAACCGCGTGGGACATGGCGCGCGAGTTCCTTTCCGAAATCATCCCGTGAGGCGTGCCATTAGTTCCGTCAACCCTCGAGCCATGCCTCGAAAAAGTTGGCTGCGTTCTTCGATGAGAACATGTTTCAACTCTTCCATTCGAGCAATGCTTTTCGATCAGACGAATTCGTGCGGCCAAAGAAGGCACCTCATCAGGCACGAACAAGACACGGCCGCCACGCGAAAGCACTCTCCAGCATGCGACAATTTCGTTTCAGCCGCACTGGAGCAAAATGAGGATGCTTATTTGGCTTCGTCGAGATGTCCTCTACGGGCTGTTTCGAATCCATTTTGATGGCCTTTGTTTTGCCCTTCGCGGCAGCAATGGCTTCGGGAAAATCGACAGCGCGGATCGACTGACCATCATAAGTCCGGAAATACCATTTCAGGTTTTTGAGATCCGCGACGCTTGTCCAAAGCGTATAATCCACCCCGCCGCTGGCTAAATCCGCGCGCACGGCGCCGAAGCGAATGTCAAACGCGTTGAGGATATGGAACGCCTCGAGCACGGCCTGCGGTGCAGTCTCCGCAGGCAGTGCCGCTTGCGTAAAAGCGACCGCCCGTACCAGTCGCGAGGGCGGTGTGAAGTCACCCGAAAGACCATGCATACCACTCCCTTGCCGGAACTGAGCAAGTTTGAGACCGACAAGAGCGACGGGCGGGCCGTCACGTTGATGTAGTTGCGCAGATGCCAATGGCGCAAATGACAAATATACGAAGCAAGCAAAAAGCATGAGCCAATTGGTGGTCAGCTCATGCTTCGGTCTTTTCAGATCGAGGAAATGGGATCGAGGCTGCCGCCCTATTCGAGAGGGCGCGCTTCCTCCGGCAGCATGATCGGAATCCCATCGCGGATAGGATAGGCAAGCTTGGCCGCGCGGGAAATGAGTTCCTGATTTTGCGCATCATATTCGAGCGTCGTCCGGGTGCGCGGACACACCAGGATTTCAAGCAGCCGCGGATCGATCCGCGACGGCTCTGGAGGTTGTTTCGCGATCACTTCCCTCTTCTTATCCACCATCGATTGTTCTCCAGTCCTTGTCTTTTGAAGATGCATTGCGGAGCCTCGCGAACCCCGGCGGTTTTCAATGGAGGGGCGACGAGGCGTTTTTTCCGCGCGCGAGGTCGACTTCCGTGATCGCGACGAGCACATCTGCCCGCCCCTTCAGATCGCGCGCTTCAAGAAGCGCCTGCTTTTCCTTTGGACTGCATGGACTCATCATGGAGAGAGCATTGACGAGCGCTTCGTTCGGAGCATTGTGGATACTGTTCCAGTCGACCTGAAGATGATTGGTCTCGGCAAATTCGCGCAGAGTGCGCAGGACGCCGTCGCGGTCGACCTGATCCTCGCCCGCGCGCGGACTGAAATCCACCGCGAACGGGCTGAAATCGGCCTGGCACTGCCGATAAGGGGTGGACCCAGCCACCTCGGCTACGATCTTGAACCGGGCAATTCCCGTCAAAGTGACCAGATAGCGGCCATCACCGGTTTCCGAAAACTGGGTAATCCGCCCCGCGCAGCCCACCGAAAATAGAGCCGGCGTACCGATTTCCGTCCCAGCCTCGGGATCGGGCTGGATCATGCCGATGATCCGGTGGCTTTTGAGCGCATCATCGATCATCGCGAGATAGCGCGGCTCGAAGATATTGAGAGGTAATTCACCGCGCGGCAGCAGCAGCGCGCCCGCGAGCGGAAAAATTGGAAATACCGGGGGAAGTTCATCCGGATGACGATAAGCATGGTTCATGCTCATTTTCCAGTCCTCACCTCCCCAAATACGGTTTCGGGGCAAACGCCTCACGATTGCTGTGCTATTTAACACCCCTCCATCTGATTGTAAAAATCCCGAGGTCAGGGATGAGCCAAACCCTGGAATTTCAGAATCATTGGCGTAGATTTAGGCAAATGCTTAAATATTGTTCATAAAATCATGGATGCCACCGAAATCAGTCCGTATGGCTGTTTCAGGTAGCCGCCTGCATTCTCTCAAACCCCGCGTCAAGGTCCGCCTTGAGGTCTTCGATATCCTCGAGGCCGACGGAAAACCGCAAGGCGGGACCTGGCGGGCTCCACGCTGTCGCGCTGCGGTAACTCCGGCAATCAAAGGGGATGACAAGGCTTTCGAAGCCGCCCCACGAATAGCCCATTCCAAAGAGTTTCAGCCCGTCGAGCATGGCGGCGAGCGACGTGCGGGAACAAGGCGCAAGAAGCACCGAGAAGAGGCCGGACGAGCCAAGGAAGTCGCGTTTCCAAATGGCGTGGCCCGGGCAGGAAGGAAACGCCGGATGCAGGACCTGGACGACCTCCTTGCGGGCGGCGAGCCAATGGGCAAGTTCGAGCGCTTGACGCTCGGCTTCCCGGAGCCTGACGTCGAGGGTGCGCAGACCGCGCAGGCTCAAGAAGGCGTCTTCCGGCCCAGCGCACATTGCGAAGGCGTCGAACGTCGCGCGTAGTCTTGGAAACCATTCCGCATTGGCAGAGACAAGCCCAATGAGGAGGTCGGAATGGCCGCCGAGATATTTGGTGCCGGCTTCGACCGCCATGTCGGCACCACGCGCATGGGGCGGAAAGAACAATGGCGTCGCCCAGGTGTTGTCAAGGATCGTGCAAATCCCCTTGGCTCGCGCAAGCGCGGCGATGGCCGGGACGTCCTGAACTTCAAAGCTCTGCGAGCCAGGGGTCTCGATAAAGATCACGCTGGTGTTCGGCCGGATCATGGATTGGATGGCGGCTCCGAGCATTGGATCATAATACTCGGTCTCGACACCCATGCGGGTCAAAACCGTGTCGCAGAAGATACGGGAGGGGCGATAGACGGCGTCCGTCATGAGAATATGGTCACCAGATTTGACCGCCGTGAGCAGGGCAAGGGTGATTGCCGCGAGACCGGAGGGAGCGAGCACCGTTCCAGCGGCACCAGACAATTCAGTCCAGGCGTCTTCCAGCGCCGCCGTGGTGGGTGTTCCCTGCGTTCCGTAGGTGAACCGCGCCTTGCGGGCCGAAAAATCATCCAGAGTCGGGAAAAGAATAGTCGAACCGCGATAGACCGGCGTGTTGACGAAACCTTGTTGCTCCCTCGGGCGGCGCCCGGCATGAACGAGTTTCGTGCGGGTCTTAAGAGAGAGACGGTCTGACGGCGTGGTCTCGGTCATTCGGCCTCCGATCATTTTGATGCGCCGCAAAATGCGGGGGCGAGCCGTACTTCGTCAAGTCCGGGAGCCCTCGGCCCATCCAATTATAAGACCTTCCTGGCGGCTTCCCAGCAGCCAGCTGCGCCCATCCACAGTTGCTCGGGCTTGCCGGTTTGCACCGTTTTGGGCAAAGTCAAGGTTCCCCTTTGAGAGACACCGCATGGGAGGTCCGCGCGTGCATATTTTGCGGCTCGTGCTTTTGGTCCTTGCCGCCCTTGCCGCGATCGTGGGGGGCGTGGCCCTTCTGCAAAGGGCGATTCGCCCGGACACATCCGGATCCTTGATCGCCGCGGCATTGCGAAACGAGGGCGCCCGCAGCCCAACAGCCTATGAAATCACCGCCGCGCAGCATGTTCTTGAAGAACAGCTTAAGGCCACGCCGGAATACACCCCTTTTTTCGATCGCCTGAAAAACACCTTTCCTTCCGAATATGAGTCTTTTCTGGCGGCATTTGCAAAGCGTCTCGCCATTAGGGATGAAATCGGGAACACCGATGTCCTCATGGCGCAGGCCGTTCACTCCTTGCGCCTTTCACGCGGGATTTTAGCGGCCAAGGCCAGCAACTCCGCTCTCGAACATATTTTCGAATTGCAGGCAGCCATGTTGCGGGCGCTTGCCACCACGGATCCCCATCTTTGCGTCGATTTTCTCAATGGCGCTGAAGGTTCCGGCTTTTTCGAATTTTCAGAGCAAAATCGCGCTCTGGTCGCAGCCATGGGGATCGCGGGCGTCGACGCCATTCATGATGGTGAAGTCGAGCAGGTCGAGCGGCCCCCGCCGAGCGAAATGGATTTCGAGGCACTCGAGACGGCGTTGCGCGGACGGGGACTCGACACCCCGGAGATTGAAGCGTTGCTCGATGGCAAGATGAGCAATCCGCCCATCCCGGACGCCAAAATGTGCCGTGCCGGTCAGGTCTACCTCGAGACCCTTGCCGCGCTGCCAGAAGCAAGCCGGCTGCGTATTTATGGGTTCGCCGTCGAACTCATGGCGCGTTCGTGATGCAACCCCGGTTCTTCCGAGGAGTTTCAGGCGTTTCTTTCAAACGCCTTTGCCGCACTACCGCCTTAAGCTTGATGTTTAAACGGCATGACTCGGCGGCGCGGCATATGGGGACTCACGCCTCGAGCGATTCTCGGGGGGACAAGTCGCATGTCGAACGATCGCGAAGCGCGCCGGCAGGAAATCAAAGCCCGTCTTGAACGCGCCGAAAAAAACCTTTCCGCCACCCGCAGCTCGGCCGATGGCCACAGCCGTGCGATCCGGCTGCATCTCGAGCGGGAAATTCACGCGCGCAAAAAAGATTTGGCCTTGCTTGATGAGCAATCGGCCGACGAAGCCATCGCTTCCCCGAAAATGAAACAATAGAGGGCGGATTCTAAAAAGTTGCAAGAAACAACACAATAACGATCAGCATCGAGACTCGTTGACGCGCCTATCACTTGACAATAAGCACCGGACACGGGGCAAGCCGCATGACGCGGTCCGCACGGCTCCCGATCAAGCGCTCATACAAACTCAATTGGCCTTTCTCCCCGATCACAAGCAATTCCGCTTTAAGGTCGGCCGCGAGATCGACAATGCTGCGCACCGAATGCACCGGCACGCCATGGGTGTGGAGGTCCACCTCACTCTTTTGGGCCATTTCACGGGCGCGCCGTAGAACATTGTGAAAGCGCCTGGCGGCTCCCGTTTCTTCTCTTACTTCTTCCCTTGGTGTTTCGAACTCCGGCCTGTAACCAGCCTTTCCAACCGATACCATGTGAAGCTCTGAATGGTTCTGTTTGGCGATCACAAGCGCCAGTTCCAGAGCGCGAAACGCATTTTCCGATCCGTCGTTGGCATGGAGGATTCTGCCGAGCATTCCGGTCGAGGGTAGCGGGGCCGTTTCTGGTTGCGGTTCAGTCACAAAATCGGGCAGAAAAAATGCGTTTGCGATGATGGTGGGAACGAAGGCGGTGCCGACGACGGCCGCCACAATGGCTGAATATTGGCTGGCATCAATGATCCCATGTGAGCGGCCAAAGAGTGCGGCAACCATTCCAAGGGTGAGCCCCGTCGACATGAGGAGACTCGTGTAGGCTGCCGACTTGTTTTCCGAGCCGAAATATTTCGATAACGGAAAAACTCCAATGAATTTGGCAGCAACTTTGGTGACGACGAAAAAAAGGAAGGCGCCAGGCGCCGCGATTAACGCGGGAACTGAGATGAGGGAGCCTGCGAGGATAAAAAAGAAGGGCGTAAGCAATCCGAAGGTGAGGGTGCGTAGCCGCCGGATGAGCGCGTGATCCTTCCCGACACTTCCAGCAAGCACCATGCCGGTCGCATAGCCAGCGAGCACCGCTTCGCTTTCAGCCCAGTTCGCTAGCGCCCCCAGTCCCAGAAGACAAAATAGCAGAAACTTTGTCTCAAGTTCAGAAAGCAAGCCGCCGAAACGCTTAAAGAAGCGAGGCGTGAACCAAGGCAGAATGAGCAAGACCACGGCTGCCATCCCTATGGCTATCGAAGTCTTCATCGTGAACGGCGTGAAAGTGAGACCAAGAGCGACGACCGTCGCAACATCGGTTATGAAGCACGCGGCCAAAATCGTTTTGCCGTATTCGGTTGTATTCAACCGAACTTCGAGTATCACGGCATAGATGATGGCCGCCGATGTCGTCGAAAGGGCGATTCCCGCGAGCCAGCTCTGGACCAATCCCCATCCGAGAGCGTAATGCGCCCCTGCCGTGCATCCAAGAAAAGGGAGAAGGAAGCTTGCCAACCCCACAGCGCTGGCTTCCTTCCATTTGAGTTTGAACACCGTTCGGTCGAGTTCGGCACCTGCCAAAAATGTAAGAAGGATCGCGCCTGCAGCCGAAAGAAAGCGTACCCAGTTATCATGGGTGCCGAGAATGTCCGTGCCAAGCAGCGATTGCGCGATCATTCCCGTCACGATTTCGGCCAGCGCGCTCGAAACACCCAGGAAGTTCGAAAGTAGGCCTGCGAGCAGTGCGAGACCAAGCCATAGGGCAGGAATGAACAAGGCGCCGGTCATGATCTATCTTATTGTTTGGTGAGAGGACGCTGGGAGCTATCTACTTGGACCATAAGACCCGGAAAAGAAGGGCGACGCCAGCGCCTTGCAGCAAAACGGAGACGGCGGCGAGCGCTGGAACGGACCAATCGTAAAGGACGCCGAGCAACGTGCTTCCGGCGAACCAGGCCATGCCATAAGCGGCGTTGAAAACCCCATAGGCGGTGCCGCGCCGCGAAGCCGGCGCCAGCGGCGCGATTGCCGCGCGCATCACCGATGCCTGGGCGCCCATGCCAATACCCCACAAGATGAGGCCGATCGCGGCTGCGGCCGGTGGTCCAAGGAAGGCGAGAGGCGCGCTGAGTGAGGATGCGAGCGTGGCAAATATCATGACGGCCATGCCGATCTTGTCAAATAAGCGGCCGAGCAGGAGAGCCGACGCTGCTTCGGCCGCCATGGCAAGCGAATAAGCAAGCGGAATCCAAACCGGTGTGATCATGCCGGTCTTGCCAAAATGAAAGGCGATCAAGGGAAAGTCGGCGTAGCCTGCCGCGATTAAGGCGGCGGCGGCAAGATAGGCCCAAAACCGGCGCGGCAAATGGCCCGCTGTCAGATCGGGAGGTGCCACATCAAGATCATGCGGGCGCGGATAAAAATGACGCGCCGCAAAGAGCACCATCATCGCGAACACCGCCGGGATCGCGAGAATGGCGAAACCACTCTGGTAGCCGCCCTTCCAATAAAGGGTCGCGCTGACGGCCAGAGGTCCGAGAATGGCGCCGGTCTGATCGAGCGCACCATGCAAGCCAAAAGCAAAACCAAGGCCGGTTTGGCTGCCCGCATGCGAGAGCATCGCATCGCGGGCGGGAGTGCGGATCGCCTTGCCCGCCCGCTCGGCGAGAATTAGGAGAATCGCAAGCTCCCAGCGGCCGGCCAGCGCAAGGAGCGGCACCGCAAGGAGGTTGATCCCGTAGCCCAAGATGGTGATCGACCAGTAGCCGCGGGTGCGGTCGCTAAGATAGCCGGAGAAAAGCCGCAGTGTGTAGCCCAGGAATTCGCCAAACCCAGCAACGAAACCGACAACAGCAGCGCTCGCTCCAAGAACGCCGAGATAGGGGCCAATGACACTGCGCGCGCCTTCATAGGTCATGTCCGCGAAAAGGCTCACGACGCCAAGCAACACGATGAATCGCATGGCACTCGCCCGGGAGAGATCCATGCCAGCGGTCGAAGCGCTCTCTCTCATCATGAAGATCCGTTCGCTCCGGCGGGGGGAAAGGGGATGAACCCACTCTGCGCCGGCTTCATGCCTTGGCAACACCCAAAATGATTTCCTCGGCCGGACGGGCAAGCACAAGCATCAAGCCCGCAATCGCCTCGATGTCGTCAAGATGGACATGCGGCAAGTGGGCAGGAAAGCCTTCTTTCGCGTCGGTCGCGACCGCCGCAATGCCGGGGTCGCCGGGGTAGAGCCAAGGCTTTCCGTTCGCTGTGCGATGAACCTCAATTTTTATATGGCCGTCGCGCTTAAATCCCTCGATGATAATAAGGTCGACTGGACTCATGCGCCCCAAAAGCTCGGCAAGACGTGGCTCCTCAGCTCCGCGCAATTCATGCATCAAGGCAAAACGCTGGTCCGAGGAGACGAGAACCTCGCAGGCGCCGGCCTCGCGATGGAGATAAGAATCCTTGCCCGGCTGATCGACATCAAATCCATGATGCGCGTGCTTGAGCGTGGAGACGGTAAAGCCGCGCTCGCGCAAAAAAGGAATGAGCTTCACAATCAGAGTCGTCTTGCCTGCGCCGCTATAACCGGCAAGGCCGATTACTCGCATGGTTCGAACTCCCCCGAAACCCTATCTTGCCCCGGCCCGGAACTTGTCCGTGCCTCGGCGATTGCCTGAAATTCCTTTTCCGAGTAGCGCAAATCCGTCGGAAATCCGTTGCTCAGAATGTTGCTGTCGACAGTCACGTGGCCACATTCAAGATCAAGAACGCGAGCGGTTCGGCGGCCGTGCAACATCGCTCCAACGCGCGAACCAAATTGGAAAGCAAAGAGGTTCCCATGCGGTTTGTTGCCCTTTTTGGAAGACTTAAGAGCGTCCAATCTAATCGGATTTTTCATCCTCATCCAATGGCGGCAAACACAGAATGGCCGGGACTCCTTCAATTTCTCTCGATTTGCGCGGTCTCAACTGTCCGCTGCCGGTTCTGCGGACCCGCAAAGTGCTGCGAACGCTGGCGCAGGGCGAGCGTTTAGTCGCTGAATGCACTGACCCGCTCGCGGCCATCGACATTCCCCATCTTGTTCGCGAAACTGGCAATACGCTGGAGCGGCAGGACACGTCGAATGGCATTCTTATATTCCACATCAAGCGGGGCAAGGGATAGGAGATCTCAAAATGTGGCGGGTTGCTTTGCTTTGCGAGCCGCGCTGGCGTCAAAAGCGGGGCGCGGCAGTGGTCAAAATTCGTGCACGGTCGCCCTTGACGAATTCCCTTGCCCATGTGCCATGCCCAGCATGGTTTTTCACTGCATCAGTCCCGGGGGACGCCGATGGGTTTGAATGTCGCCGTCCAGATGGACCCGATCGATAAAATCAACATCGCAGGCGATTCGACTTTCGCTCTTTTGCTGGAAGCCAGTGCACGAGGTCATAAGCTCGTCTACTACACACCCGACAAGCTTTCGCTCGCCGGCGGCCGTATCCTGGCAATCACGGCACCGCTCGAGGTCCGGGATGTCGTGGGGGATCACTTCACCCTTGGTAGCCCGACATCAACGGATCTCGCCTCGCTTGACGTCGTCCTCCTGCGGCAGGACCCGCCTTTCGATCTCGCCTATATTACTTCGACGCATTTGCTTGAGCACCTCCAGCCGGACGTGCTGATCGTCAACGATCCGGCGAGCGTGCGCAATGCGCCCGAGAAGCTATTTGTGATGAACTTTCCGGAACTTATGCCGCCAACCCTGATCACGCGCGACAAAGCTTCCATCGAAGCCTTCCTTGACGCCCATGGCGAGGCTGTCATGAAGCCCCTGCATGGGCACGGTGGCGCCGCGGTCTTCAAAATCACTCGCAAGGATCCAAATCTCGGCTCGCTTTTCGATCTTTTTGCCACGAGTTTCCGCGAACCATGGGTGGTGCAGCGCTTTTTGCCGCAGATCGCCAAGGGCGACAAGCGCGTTATTCTCGTCGATGGCGTGGCGGCAGGTGCCGTCAATCGGATTCCGGCCGAAAATGACATTCGGGCCAATCTGGTGCGCGGCGGCGCGGCCGCGCCAGCAGAATTTACGGCCCGAGAACGCGAAATTTGTGACACAATCGGACCCGAACTCAAACGGCGGGGTTTGCTTTTTGCTGGAATTGACGTCATCGATGGTAATCTGACCGAGATCAATGTGACCTCGCCGACTGGAATCCGGGCGATCAAGAGACTGGGCGGTCCTGATCTCGCTGTCGTGATCTGGGATGCCATCGAAGCAAAATTGAAACCAAGCTCCGCCTTGCCGTCCGGGGGACGACAACCCAATTTAGGGGAGGCTGCAAGAGCCTCCGAGAAGCAGCGGGGCGTCCGCTCATCGCCACCATCCCATCAGAACCCATGAACATCACGCTTGAGTCAGCGTCGCCGCTCCGGTCCTGGCGCCACCGGACCAATTTGCCGCACGGGGCCTATCTCCAGCGCGCGAGCCTGCACGCCAAGATCGCGGCGCTGCACGCCGACCACCGGCCGGCGGCAGAAATGCGCCGGGAAACGGTCGCTTTGTTTCGAAACGCGCTGGGCGAGGCCCGCAGGCTTGCCCACAGAACATTCCTGGCCGATGGCGGCGGTCTCGCCTGCGCTGGCCGTCTCGCCCATATCGAGGACGAGCTGATCCGCGAGATTTTCGACTATGTAACAACCTATGTTCATCCAGCCGAAAACGGAAAGGCCGAAGACCTCGTGATCGCCGCGGTCGGCGGCTATGGCCGGGCAACCCTAGCGCCCTACTCCGACATTGATCTGCTCTTTCTGCTTCCTCCCAGGGCGCGGGGCCGCGGGGAACGGATCGTCGAAAGCATCCTTTATATGCTTTGGGATGTTGGCCAGAAGGTCGGCCATTCGACCCGATCGGTCAAAGAATGTCTTGTTGAGGCCCGCAAGGACATGACCGTCCGCACAGCACTCCTTGAGGCACGCTTGATTCTCGGCGAGCGCGCACTTTTTGAAAATATGCGGACACGCTTTGAGCGCGAACTCGTGCAAGGAACCGCAGCCGAATTTGTCGCCGCCAAGCTCGCTGAACGCGATAGCCGCATCGTCCAGGCTGGCCGTTCACGCTATCTCGTCGAGCCAAATGTCAAGAACGGAAAGGGTGGCCTCCGCGACCTCAACACGCTGTTTTGGATCGCAAAATATGTCTATCGGCTGCGTGAAGCGGCTGGTCTCGTCGCTGCTGGCGTGTTTTCCCGTTCCGAATATGCGCTTTTTTGCCGATGCGAGGAATTTCTGTGGACGGTCCGATGCCACCTGCATTTTTTAACCGGCAGGCCGGAAGAAAGGCTGAGCTTTGACCATCAGCGCCGGATTGCAGCCCTGCTTGGCTATTCGGCGCGCGGCGGTCTTGCCAGCGTCGAGCGGTTCATGAAACATTATTTTCTGATCGCCAAGGATGTCGGCGATCTGACTGCGATCGTCTGCGCGGCTCTCGAAGATCGGCAAGCCAAGCCATCGCCCCTTCTCGCCCGGTTTGCGCCTTTCCGGCGCAAGAGGGAGGTGATCGCGACAGGCGATTTCGCAATCGAGAATGGTCGCATCACGGTTGCCGGGCCCGAGGTTTTCGCCCGCGATCCCGTCAATCTCGTCAGGCTTTTCTGGGTTGCTGACCGCAACGGTTTTGCAATCCATCCTGACGCAACGAGATACGTCACCCGGTCCCTCAAGCTGATCGACGCGAATTTGCGCGCCAATCCTGAAGCCAACCGGCTATTTCTCGACATATTGACGTCCCGCAACGAGCCAGAAATCGTTCTTCGGCTCATGAATGAGGCCGGTGTTCTCGGCCGCTTCATTCCCGAATTTGGCCGTATCGTCGCGCTCATGCAATTCAACATGTATCACCATTACACTGTAGATGAGCATCTCTTGCGCGCGGTCGGCAATCTCGCTGAGGTCGAAGCCCAAAGGCTTGCAGCGGAACTTCCTCTTGCAAGTGAGATCATGCCTTCGATCGCCAACCGGAAGGCCTTGTTTCTTGCTCTTTTCCTCCATGATGTTGCAAAGGGGCGCATGGAAGACCATTCGAGCGCTGGGGTCGAAGTTGCGCGCCGGATCGGTCTGCGGCTTGGGCTTTCGGAAGCCGAGACCGAGACCGCGGCGTGGCTCGTTGCGAACCATCTCGTCATGTCGGATACCGCGCAGCGGCGCGATCTCGGTGATTCAGCGACGGTCACAAGCTTCGCCAATCATGTGCAGACGCTCGAGCGCCTCAAGATGCTTTTTGTTCTGACCGTTTGCGACATCCGTGCCGTAGGTCCAGGGGTTTGGAACAATTGGAAAGGCCAGCTTCTCCGCACCCTCTATTGGGAAACCGAAGTTGTGCTCGCCGGCGGCCACTCGGCACTTGACCGCAAGGAGCGCGTTGCAAGGGCTCGCGAGCAGCTGCGCCTTGCGCTGCCGCAATGGTCTAGCCTTGACTTTGAGGCCTATGCGGCGCGTCTTCCCCAAGCCTATTGGCTCAAAGCCACCCTGGAGCAGAAGCTGCTTCACGCCAAGCTTCTGAATATGACCGAGGTCGAGGTCACCGCGCCAATCACCCATGTGCTCGCTGATCACGAGCGGGGCGTCACTGAACTCACGATTATCGCTCCGGACCACGCAAGGCTCTTGTCGATCATCGCCGGCGCCTGCGCGGCAACGGGTGCCAACATCGTCGACGCGCAGGTTTTCACCACGGCTGATGGTCTGGCCCTCGACACAATCTCCGTTTCGCGCATCTTCAGCTACGACGAAGATGAGTTCCGCCGTGCCGACAGCATCTTGCTCACGATCGAGCGCGCGCTTCGCGGACAAATCAGGTTGCAGGATATGATTGCCGCGAAGACCCGGCAGGCCGAAGAAAATCGCAATGTGTTTCGTATCCATCCGGAAGTCACAATCAACAATACGCTTTCCAACCGCTTCACGGTTCTCGAAGTGACTGGCCTTGACCGCCCAGGTCTGCTTTATGAACTGACTGCGATATTATCCAGGCTCAACCTCAACATTGCCTCGGCCCATATTGCGACATTTGGTGAAAAAGCGGCGGACGTGTTTTATGTGACAGATTTTACCGGCGAGAAAATCACTTCCGCACGGAAGCAAGGGGCGATCCGGGACGCGATTTTGAGAATTTTTGAGGTCATCAAGGATGCAGTCTCTGCAACTGGCACGGGACACCAGGGGTGAGGGCGCTTGGCCTCGGCGTCTCGCCTCCTCTATCTTTGCCGAAGCCGCCGCCGGGCGGCTGGCGGAACTTGATTTTGGTTGGGGGAAAACTGATATCCCGGCGTGACATGTCATAGAGATTGGGCATTTCCTAGAGCGATCATGAACGATTCAAAGAAACCAGAGAACGATCTCGCCACGGCGAACACACCGGACCCTGCCCTTGTGGAAGTGCAAGCGGCATCCACTGGCGCAGCCGGACAAGCCGGGGCCGGTGAACCGGATCCTTTTGTTGTCCTCGAAAACCTCCAGCGCGAAAACGCGGAGTTGAAAGACAAGGTCTTGCGTATCCTTGCCGAGATGGAAAACCAGCGCCGACGCGCGGAGCGCGAGATCGCCGACGCAAAAACTTACGGTGTGACCTCATTTGCCCGCGATATGCTAACTTTGGCGGACAACTTGCGCCGCGCCGCCGAAAGCGCACCGCAGGAGGCCCGCGAGCAAGGGGGAGCTGTGCTCAAAACCTTGATCGAGGGCATGGAACTCACCGAACGGGACTTTCTCTCGCGGCTTGGCAAATATGGCGTGAAGAAGCTCGAACCGCTCGGCGCAAAATTCGACCCCAACATGCATGAAGCCTTATTCGAGGTGCCCGACGAGACGGCTCCCAATGGCACGGTCGTACAGGTTGTGGAGGATGGCTACGCGATCGGTGATCGGGTTCTTCGCCCGGCGAAGGTCGGGGTCTCCCGAGGCGGCCCCAAATCCGGAAACTAGAGCGTTTCGCATTTAGGTTGACTTGTATCCGGCATTTACGAGGTAGTTTGAGCATTCCTGTGGTGTGATGGTGTCGAGGTCTTCAGCGACGGCGTTTTCGACAGCCTCGACGCTTCGGCTCATGGCCTTTCGCACGCGTGTTTGATTTTTGCGAAAGCCTGCTCGATCGGATTGAGATCGGGACTGTAAGACGGCAGGAAGAACAGCCTCGCGCCGATCGCTTTGACCATGGCGCGCACTGCCTTGCCCTTGTGACTGTTGAGATTATCGAGAATGACGATGTCATTAGGCTTGAGGGTCTTGAGGAGTTCGGCCCTCACATAAGTCTTAAACGCCTCAGCGTTGATCGGACCATTGAGCACCCAAGGTGCCTCGATACGGTCGTGGCGAAGGGCGCCGATGAAGGTCATGGTCTGCCAGTGCCCATGCGGCACATGGGCGATGAGTCTCTTGCTGCGGTCTCCCCAGCTGCGGAGCGGCGCCATATTGGTCTTGATCCAGGTTTCGTCGATGAAGACAAGGCGGCGCGGGTCGATCCGGTCACGATAGTGGATCCACCGCCGGCGCCGCCGCGCCACGTCAGGCCGGATCTGCTCGGCGGGCAGAACGATTTTTTTTAAAGCTTTTGCGTTCGCGCGCAAGAAAGCGCCTGACCGTTGCCGGATGCACTTTGAGAGCGCCCCATCAAGGCCTCGGACAGGGCCTGCAGCGTCATATGCGGTGTCTTCTCGATTTCCCGTAGAACAAAAGCCGGTGTTCCCCGCTGATGGAGAAGGGGCGATGACCGCCCATGCGGCCCGGCGCGGCGCTGCCGAGCTGCCGCCGCAAGCCGCGCCATCGCCCGCTCGCGCAAATCCATCGAATAAGGCTTTGCCATCCCTGCCGACCTCCCCCCAATCCGCAGGTTTGAATCTGATTTGGGATGCTTTGGGAAGCCCGATTCAAGCAAAATGCGACACGCTCTAGCGCGAAATCACACAAGCGACCGTGCCCCCGCTATTCGAGCGGCTGGTCATCCTCCGCATCCTCAGCGGGTTCCGGCTCCTCTCCGGCCGCTGGGTCGCTTCCCGCTTTGGCCATCTGCGGCGCTCTGGGCCCCCACCGCCGTTTGGGCGCGCGCGACCAAGGCCGGTCTTCATCCGCCGAACGCCCGCCCCGCATCTGCACACTGTCCTTCCCGAAAGAAAGCGTGATGGCCCCGGTTTCCTTAAGCTTTCCGCGATCAATCACGATTCCGGCGGCGCAGCCTATCGGTGCGAGGAGCGGCGTCACGATGATGTCGGCGCGCGTACAGTCCTCGGCGAAGGCCGCCCGGTCAAGAACGAGCGAGACCGTTTTGCCTGTGGCGGTGTATCCAACACAGCCGAGCTTGTCGCAACCATCTCTGGTCAGAGCCTCGGTGGCCTGGCGTCCATCGGCATCGGCGCGCAGCCATTGCTCGGTTGCAAATTGATTGCGCCCGCGTCCGATCACCGCAAGCCTGCCATCGGCCGCGCGATAAGCCACGGCATCCCCCGATGGCGCCACCGCCATATCGAAAGAAGGGCCAGCGGCGGCGCCCAGAAGGCCAATGGCCAGAAGCGGCAGCGCCGTTGCGCGCAAAAGCGCGGTCCGCCAAAGCACGGAAGAAAGCACCGCAAGGCTGAGAAAGACAATCGCCCAGGACGCGAAGGCCGGCAGATGAATGGTCGCGCCCGGCCAGCTTCCAATCTGGCGCGCCGCCCACATCACACCATCGATGCCAAGCCCCACATAGCGCCACACAAAGGCATCGAGCCCGAGCGGATAAAGTAGTGTGCCGAGAAGCGCGCCCGGCACCGCGAAAATCTCGATGACGCTAAGTGTCAGGGGATTGCCGATCAGTACATAGGGGCTGAGTTCATGGAAATTATAGGCCATGAAGGATGCGGTCGCCGAAGTTGCGCAGAAGGTCGCAAACAAGAGGCCGAGCGGGCCGCGCCACAAATGGAGCTTGAGAAAATCGAAGGTGCTATGGGTGCCGGGGGTGGTGGAACGCGCGCCCCAGCGAAGAGTCTCCGCATGGCCCGGTGCTAATGCCGCCATGCGCGCTTCATAGACGGCAACGAGCGCTGCCACCGCCGCGAAGGAAAGCTGGAAGCTCGCGCCCATGATGGCTTCCGGCTGGATCAGAATGACAAGCAATGCGGCGATCGCAAGATTGCGCATCGTCAACGCCTGCCGGTCGAGCAGAACCGAAGCCAGCATGATCAAGGTCATGAAGAGCGCGCGTTCGGTGCCGACCCTTGAGCCTGTCGCAAGATCATAGAAGATCGCGCCCGCGATTGCGAACATCGCCGCCCATTTCTTGATCGGATAGGACAGCGCGAGCGTCTCGTTCAAAGCAAGGAGCCGCCGCAAGCCGACGAAAAAGATCGCGGCAACCAGCGTCATCTGCACGCCGGAAATGGTGATGATGTGAAAGATCCCGGCCTCGCGGATGATCTCTTTGGCTTCATCGGAGAGGAGGTCGCGTTTGCCAGTGACCATCGCCGCCGCGATGGCGCCTGCGTCGCCGCCGACGATGGTGTCGATGCGATGGGCGAGCGCATTGCGGCCGCGATCGATCGCCATCATCGCGGAGGCGATGAGCCCTGGCGCGGCGGGCGGCGCGATGACCTCGATGCGCCCCAGCACAGTGCCGACGGCGCCGAGCTGCACGAACCAGGCATCGCGCGCGAAATCATAGCCGCCGGGCAGGCTGGCGCGGGCGGGCGGCAGCAGGCGGGCTTTGAGGCGCACGGTGGCGCCCGCCTCGAAAGGGCGCGCGCGTCGGATCGAAAGCCGGACGCGGATGGGCGTCTCATCGGGCGCAAGGCCGCTCGCGAAATCGACCCGCAGCAGGAAGCGCGCACCGGTGCGGCGGTAATCCATCTCCTCGATCATGCCTTCGAGCGTCGCGATCGTGACCTTTTCAAGGACCGGTGCTGTGATCCGCGCCGTCCGCCAGGCGGCCGAGAGTTCCCCCGCGAAGAGGGCGCAGAGCCCGCAGAGGACATAAAAGGCGGTCCGGTTGGCCCGCGCGAGATAGGCAAGAATGCCGAGGATGAGCGTCGCGGGCGCGATCAGCCAAAGGGAAGGCTCGCGGTCGGCGCAAAGGTAAAGAACGACGCCGCTGCCCGCGGCGACCGGCAGCCACAAAAAAGGGCGCCGCAGCGCCGCCTCCATCTCGAAGGCTTGTTTGAAGAGGCCGAAGAGGAAGGCGAATTTAACGGCGAGCTTGCCCGCAAGGCTCCCCGCTTTGCCCCAGCGCCCGGAGGCGATTGCTGTTTCCGACACTCCCGCCATGCGGGCATGTTAGATGGGTTTTGAAGTTTGTGGAATTGAGAAATACCTTAGTCATCACACGCGGAAAAATCCATTCTCGTTCGCAGGAACCGAAGCCTTCACCCTGAGGAAGCCCGAAGGGCTGTCTCGAAGGGCGAGGCTTTTCTAGTCCCAAGCCCCGATCGCACTCACGCGCATCCTTGACTCATACCAACCAACCGGTATGATACCGATCAGTTGGTATGAGTATGGCAAAACCCCAGACCCAGCACGAGTCGAAAACCAAGATCCTGCACGCGGCCCTCTATGTGATCCGCGCGAAAGGCTATGCGGCGATGACGATCGACGACCTCTGCCAGGCCGCTGGCCTCACCAAAGGCAGCTTTTTTCATCATTTCAAAAGCAAGGAAGAGCTGGCGCTCGCCGCCGCCGGGCATTTCGCGGCGATGGCGGACGCCCTGTTTGCGCAGGCGCCCTATCGCGCCCTTCCGGACCCGCTCGAGCGGCTTCTCGGCTATGTCGATTTCCGGCGGGCGATCCTCAAAGGCAGCCTGCCCGACTTCACCTGCCTCCTCGGCACCATGGTGCAGGAGACCTTCGAGACCCATCCTGCGATCCGGCAAGCGTGCGATCTTTATATCAGCGCCCATGCGGCGGAGGTCGCCAAGGATGTTGCGGACGCGAAGCGCCTCTACGCCCCCGATGCGGCGTGGACCGCCGAGAGTCTCGCCCTCTACACGCAGGCGGTGATCCAGGGCGCCTTCATCCTCGCCAAGGCGAAAAATGGACCTGAGGCCGCCGCCGACTGCCTGACCCATCTGCGGCGCTATCTCGAACTGCTGTTCAATCCACCCAAAGGGAAGGAGTAAGCGCGTATGGCTCAAATCCAGAAGATTACGCCGTGCTTGTGGTTCGACCGCAACGCCGAGGAAGCGGTGAACCACTACACATCCATCTTTAAGAATTCGCGGCTTGTTAGCCAATCGCACTATGGTGAGGGCGCGCCGCTGCCAGAAGGTACCGTGCTGACCATCGTCTTCGAGCTTGAGGGCCAGAGTTTTATGGCGGTGAATGGGGGACCGCATTTCAAATTCACCGAGGCCCTTTCCCTTTGCGTCAGCTGCGACACGCAGGATGAGCTCGACGATTTCTGGGAGAAGCTTTCCGCCGGCGGCGAAAAGGGCCACTGCGGCTGGCTCAAGGACAAGTTCGGCTTGTCGTGGCAGATCGTGCCCTCGGCCTTGGGCGAGATGATGCAGGACAAGGACGCTAGACGCACCAACCAGGTCATGGCGGCGCTCTTGCGCATGAACAAACTCGAAATCACGGGTTTGAAGGAGGCTTATGACAGCTTGGCTTCATAGCGGCGCCCTGCCTCAGAATGTCGCAATATTCTGCGATTATCGTTCAATCACCAAAAGAAGGGAGATGGATCATGCCGCAATCTGCAGGAAAATTCGTCTGGTACGATGTGATGACGAGCGATCCCAAGGCCGCTGAATCCTTTTACTGCAAGGTGATCGGCTGGGAGGCGAAGGACGCCGGCATGACAAATCACCCCTACACGCTTTTCTCGGCGAGGCCGGTGATGATTGGCGGCCTCATGCCAATCCCGGACGAAGTGCGCGCGATGGGCATCCCGCCGCATTGGACCGGCTATATTGGGGTTGATGATGTCGATGCTTATGCGGCGCGCGTCAAAGAGGCAGGCGGCGCGATCCACCGCGCGCCCGAGGACATTCCGGGGGTTGGCCGTTTTGCCGTCGCCGCCGATCCGCATGGCGCGGTGTTCAATCTGTTCAAGGGAATGGGCGGGCAAGGGCCTCAGCCGGTTGAGCCGGGAACGCCAGGGCATGTCGGCTGGCATGAATTGCACGCCGGGGACGGCGAAAGCGCCTTCGCGTTCTACTCGGGTCTTTTTGGTTGGACCAAAGGCGAAGCGATCCAAATGGGCGAGATGGGCGTCTATCAGGTCTTCAAGATTGATGACACGCAAGCTGGGGGCATGATGACGAAGATGCCGCAAACACCCCAGCCGTTCTGGCTCTATTACTTCAACGTCGACGCCATTGATGCTGCCGCCGCGCGTGTGAGAGATGGCGGCGGCCAGATCATCCATGGCCCCATGCAGGTTCCAGGTGGCGCCTGGATCGTGCAATGCCTCGACCCGCAGGGAGCGATGTTCGCGATGGTGGCGCAAAGCCGCTGAGCGTTCTGCAGGCTTACGGCTGCGGGGGCGGAAGCAGCAAAGGCTCCTTGAGTTTGATGTTCTGGCGGGCACCCTCGGCATCAAGGATATCGATGCTCGCCAGCAGTCCATTTCCTTCCTCGATATGAATATCGCGCGGAGCACGGATCAAATGGTCGAGCCCCTCAAGAGCCACTTCGATCACATCGTCCTTCGGGTCATAGACGAGGCCAATGAGCGGAACCCAATTGGCTTGCACTTTAGCCCCCACCGCCAGCGACGTAACGTCGATTTCCACCTGGGCGCCGAGAAGCGTCTTTGAGAGATGGTTGAAAAAAGGACCCCACTCTGCCTTTTCGAGCCTTCTAACCGTCATGATAGCCTCCTGGTCATGCGTCTTCGCCGCGCGGCGCTTCACGGAGACGGCGTCTCCATAAGCCTTCCTCTGCTTGGAGCGTGCTGATACGAAGAATATGGGTGACGGCAAAGCACATTCCAGTCCGGATGTTCCCTCGAGGCACGCGCAAACAGGAGGAAGAGGTTCCTTCGTCACAACTGCAGATTTCCCCATGATCTCGCCAGCCCGGCATGATTGCCAATCGAACGTCTGCTGGCAAAGGTTGACAGGCTTGGGGAGCCGCATTATCTGGGAATCGATAGCGGTATTCGATAACGTTACAACCTTCTCTACGCCGGTCAGATCCGGCCACGCTTTCCTCAGGCGCTCGCCGTGTCAAAGCTCAAAGTGCAGCAATTGTTCTGCAAGTTATCTGAAGATGATCCCGCGGAGGGCCGATGAGCTGGAGGACTCTCATTGAAACGCGTGCCTCCGGATGGATGATTCTCGTTCGCGCATCGGTGGGTCTTGTCGTGTTCTTTCCGGAAGGGATTCAGAAGCTAGCTTTCCCTGACCTTCTAGGGGCGGGGCGATTTGCCAACATTGGCATTCCATATCCCGCCTTCATGGGACCTTTTGTTGGGATCGTCGAGATCACCTGTGGTGCACTCATCATCCTTGGCCTGCTCACGCGCCTCGCCGCACTCCCCCTTATCATCATCATGCTGGTGGCGATCGTCTCGACAAAGGTGCCGATTTGGCTTGGGGATGATTTCTGGATTTTTCATCTGCCGAAGCTTGCGCGCTATGGCTTCTGGAGCATGGCGCATGAAGCCAGGACAGATTTCTGCATGCTGCTCGGATCCCTCTATCTGCTGATCGAGGGTGGCGGCAAATGGTCCGTTGACGCGGCCATCGCAGGTAAAAGGAGATGCTCATGAGCAAGTTGGACAGTACCCGGAGGCGATTTGTCGCCGGCGCGGGAGGAGTGGGGCTGACGCTTGCAACGGATGCTTCGGGGATCGTCGAGGCCGCTGAGAAGCACGCGGCCGCTCGCAAGGGCGGCGAAAAGGAGGTGGGCGCGGTCGAGGATTTGATGCGCGAGCATGGCATCATTCGCCGGGCGATCCTCATCTATCACGAAAGCGCCCGGAAGCTGCGGGTGAACCGGGATAGCGTCGATCCGGACGCACTGCGGCGCACGGCGTTGCTCTTCCGCAGCTTCGGCGAGGATTATCACGAGAAGAAGCTCGAAGAGGCGTATATTTTCCCGGCATTGAAGAAGGCTGGTGGGCCTGCCGCCGATTATGTCGATGTTCTTATCGATCAGCACCGGCGCGGCCGAGAGATTACCGACTACATCCTCGCCGTGACAGGCAAAGGTGTGATTGGCAGCACCGATGTGGACGTGCTGGCGAAGGTCATGGACGGCATCGAGCTGATGTATGAAGCCCATGCGGCGCGCGAGGACACAATCGTGTTTCCCGCATGGAAGGATGCGCTCTCTACCAAGGAGCTCGACGAAATGAGCGAGAAATTCGAGGACATCGAGCGCGCGCAGTTTGGTAAAGACGGTTTTGAGGACGCCGTGGCACAGATTGGACGCATCGAGCAGACCCTTGGCCTCGCCGACCTTGCGCAGTTCACTCCGCCACCGCCGCCGCCGCTGAAAAGGTGAGGTTGCGGTGGGTCCAGGTCTCAACGCGGTACCGGCGCGCGGGGCCTCAATGCTTCTCGACGTGCTTTGGATCTTTCTCCGGCTCGGGGTGACGAGCTTTGGAGGGCCGGTCGCGCATCTTGGGTATTTCCGCGCTGAATTTGTGGAACGCCGCAAATGGCTCGACGAGGTGGCCTATTCGGACATCATCGCCCTTTGTCAATTCTTGCCCGGCCCCGCGAGCAGCCAGGTCGGTATCATCATCGGCATGACGCGGGCCGGACTGCCGGGCGCGCTTGCTGCCTGGTTTGGCTTTACTATGCCTTCGGCGCTGGCCCTCATCGCTTTTGCGTATGGCCTCGGCCATCTCGGAGACATTTCGCATCTTGCCTGGCTGCACGGCCTCAAGATCGTCGCCGTCGCGGTCGTCGCGCAGGCGGTCTGGGGCATGGCGCTGAGGCTTTGTCCCGACCGTGAGCGGATCACCCTTGCGGTTGCCGCGGCTTTGCTCGCGCTGGCTGTCCCCTCGGCCGCCGGCCAGATCGGCGCCATTGCGGCAGGGGGCATCATTGGCTGGCGTTGTCTGCCGGGGGAGGACAAGGTGGAAATCACCCCGCTCGCGGTTCCCGTCCGTGTTTTCCCGGCAATCGCCTGCCTGGTCTTGTTCGCAGTCTTGCTTCTGGGGTTGCCGCTGGTCGCGACGGTCACCTCCGACCGCGCGATCGAGTTCATCAGCAATTTCTACCGCTCCGGTTCGCTTGTGTTCGGCGGCGGCCACGTCGTGCTGCCGCTTTTGCAGCAAGCCGTCGTCCCGTCCGGCTGGATCAGCAACGATGCCTTCCTCGCAGGCTATGGCGCAGCGCAAGCGGTGCCTGGTCCCCTTTTCACCTTTGCCGCTTACCTTGGTGCGGCGATGACGCCTGCGCCGAACGGATGGACCGGCGGTCTCATTTGTCTTGCCGCGATCTATTTGCCCTCTTTTCTTCTGCTCATGGGCGTGCTGCCGTTCTGGGACGGTCTGCGCCGCCGCGGGGCGGTCCAGGCGGCGTTAAAAGGTGTCAATGCATCCGTGGTCGGCATCCTGCTTGCCGCTCTCTATTCTCCTGTGTGGACAAGCGCGATCTTCACAAAGGTGGATTTCGGGCTCGGGCTTGGGGCCTTTCTCCTTCTGGTCTTCTGGGGGATGCCGTCTTGGCTGGTCGTGATTTTCGGCGCTTGCGGCGCGACCGCTCTTGCTATGGTGTCATGACCGGTCTGGTGCCGTGACCGCCAGCGGCTTCTTGGAACATCCACAGGCTTCCTGGTCTATTTCTTCTTTTTCGTGTTACACGGGCGCCCCAAAACCGTTCTCCCCGTTATCCCAAGTTTAGAGCGGTCTCGAGCCGCAGGATTGTATCGATGCCAGATCCGGTGATTACCCGCTTCGCGCCCTCCCCGACGGGGTTTTTGCACATTGGCGGCGCCCGCACGGCGCTGTTCAACTGGCTCTACGCGCGCCATGCGGGCGGCAAAATGCTGCTGCGGATCGAAGACACCGATCGTGAGCGCTCGACCGAGGCAGCGATCGCCGCCATTCTCGACGGGCTTTCCTGGCTTGGTCTCGACTGGGATGGCGATGTCATTTACCAGCAACAGGGTGCCGCGCGTCACCGCGAGGTTGCCGAAAGCCTGCTCGCGTCGGGAAACGCCTATCATTGCTACGCCACCCCCGACGAGCTTAATGAAATGCGCGCGAAGGCCCGCGCCGAAGGGCGTCCGCCGCGCTATGACGGGCGCTGGCGCGATCGCCCCCCCTTAGCTGCGCCGGCGGCGGTCAAACCCGTCGTCAGGCTTAAGGCGCCACAGGACGGCGAAACCGTCCTTGACGATAAAGTCCAGGGCCGGGTCGCCTGGCCTAACAAGGATCTCGATGACCTTGTGCTGCTCCGCTCGGATGGCACGCCGACCTATATGCTCGCCGTCGTCGTTGATGATCATGACATGGGCATCACCCACATCATTCGTGGCGATGATCATCTCACCAACGCGGCGCGCCAGATGCAGATCTATGAGGCACTCGGCTGGACGATTCCGATCATGGCGCATATCCCGCTTATCCACGGCGCCGATGGAGCTAAATTGTCGAAACGCCATGGCGCGCTGGGAGTCGATGCGTATCGTGCCATGGGTTATTTGCCTGCGGCGCTGCGCAATTATCTCGTGCGGCTTGGCTGGAGTCATGGCGACAGGGAGTTCTTCTCGACGCAGGAAATGATCGAGGCCTTTGATCTCGCGCATGTCGGCCGCTCAGCGGCTCGCTTCGATTTCGTGAAGCTTGAGAGCATGAACGGTCACTATATGCGGGCGAGCACGGATGACGAGCTCCTGGTTGCACTCGAATCCGCCTTGCCGCATCTGCCGGAGGGCGACAAGGCGCTCCGCAAGCTCGATGTTTCCATGCGGGAGAAATTGCGCGCCGCCATGCCGGGCCTCAAGGAGCGCGCGAAAACCTTGGTCGAACTTTTGGAGGGCGCGAATTTTCTGTTCGCGGACCGGCCGCTCGCGCTAGATTCCAAGGCCGCCGCCATTCTCGGGGCGGGAGGCCGGGTGCATCTTGGTACTCTTATCCCGCGTTTTGCGGCGCTCAGCCATTGGAACGCCGCAAACCTCGAAGCGGTCGTGCGCGACTACGCGGCCGAAAGCAAAGTCAAGCTTGGCGATGTCGCGCAGCCGCTCCGGGCGGCCTTGACCGGGCGGTCGACATCGCCTGGGATATTTGAGGTTCTTGAAGTGCTCGGACGCGATGAAAGCCTCGCCCGCTTGCAAGACCAGGTGGATCAACTGGCCTAGCCGGCCGGGCAAGGCCCATCATTCATTGGCAAACTTGCACCCGCTGCACGACGTAGGCGTAGCCTGTCCACACTTCTTGCGGTTCGAACCAGCAGCGCGGCGGCGGTGGCGGGGGCGCATAATATACGGGGGGCGGGGGCGGTGCGCTCGCTGCGGCGGTTCCTGCAAGGAAGCCGAGCGCAGTGCCTCCGAGTATGCCGGCGGCCACCGCTCCGCCATCCCCGGCATGTGCCGCTGGCGTGACGGCCGTCAATGATGCGAGCGTGACGCTCAAAGTCAGAAGGCTTTTGATTGGTCGACCCAAAAGTGTCGGCATACATCCTCCAAGGCCAAGCCATGAATGTGCACATTAATTGCTCGCGGCGATATTCCACCTCGAGCTATCCCCGCGCACCAGGGCTGACAACGCAGAACAGCTGAAGCGCAATCGAGCGTCTCAGGCAGAGCATTTTCCTTGGCATTGCGGCAAGGATGAGGCGCATGAGAGTTAAAGATTTCTCGTGGGCCACGGACGATGCCGGACAGACTGGGTCTTTCTCAGGATCAGGAGCGACGGCGGTGAGGCCCGTGATGCTTTCGATCAAACATCAAGGCGCCACCCATATTAAAGCGAGGCCTAGGAAATATCTTCAGGCTTAACGCAATTTTAAGACAGTTTTCCTCCGCTTGACGAAAACCGCGCATAGGATAGTGTTGCTGCGCCGCATCATTCGGGAGGATAGAAACGGATGCCGGCGGCAAATCCCACCTATATTGCCGTTAGACTCGGCTCAACAAACCTAGGGAAGCAGCCACCATGAGCGCGACGACCGGCTCCTTTAGTATTGGCGACACCACCCTTACCATGCCCATCAAAAATGGATCGATTGGTCCCTCGGTGGTCGATATCGGCAAGCTTTATGCGTCGACCGGGATGTTCACCTACGACCCTGGATTTACATCGACAGCGAGCTGCGAATCGCACATCACCTATATCGATGGCGACGAAGGTGTCTTGCTCTATCGCGGTTATCCGATCGAGCAGATCGCCGAACATGGCGACTTTCTCGAAACCTGCTATCTTTTGCTCTACGGCCAATTGCCAACAGCCACGCAAAAGAAGGATTTCGACTACCGGATCACCCGTCACACGATGGTGCATGAGCAGATGGCGAGGTTCTTCCAGGGCCTGCGCCGGGACTCCCACCCGATGGCCGTGCTGGTCGCGAGCGTTGGCGCGCTCTCGGCCTTTTATCACGATTCGACCGATATCTCCGATCCGACGCAGCGCATGGTCGCATCGTTTCGCCTAATCGGGAAAATGCCGACCCTTGCGGCGATGGCCTATAAATACTCTCTCGGTCAGCCTTTCATTTATCCGAAGAACGATCTCGACTATGCGTCGAATTTCCTGCGCATGTGCTATGCGGTGCCGTGTGAGGAATACAAGATCAATCCGGTGTTTGCCCGGGCGCTCGATCGGATCTTCATTCTTCATGCCGATCATGAACAGAACGCCTCAACATCGACGGTGAGACTTGCTGGCTCTTCGGGCGCAAATCCATTCGCTTGTATTGCAGCGGGAGTCGCGTGCCTGTGGGGCCCCGCGCATGGTGGGGCCAATGAAGCCGCGCTCAAAATGCTGATGGAAATCGGTACACCCGAGAATATTCCGACGTTCATCGCGAGAGCCAAGGACAAGAACGATCCGTTTCGGCTCATGGGATTTGGCCACCGTGTCTACAAGAACTATGACCCGCGGGCCAAGCTCATGCAGAAGACCTGCCACGAGGTCTTGAACGAACTCGGCATCAAGGACAGTCCGTTGCTTGAGGTCGCCATCGAACTTGAGAGGATCGCGCTGAGCGACGAATATTTCATCGAGAAAAAGCTCTATCCGAATATCGATTTCTATTCCGGCATTACGCTGAAGGCGATGGGCTTCCCGGTGTCTATGTTCACCGTGCTTTTTGCGGTGGCGCGGACCGCGGGCTGGATTGCGCAATGGAAGGAAATGATCGAGGATCCAAGTCAGAAGATCGGGCGCCCGCGCCAGCTCTATATCGGTGCGCCACGCCGCGACTATGTCCCGATCGCCAAGCGGACATAGCCAGACGGCGCCGTTGAAAATGACGTACAAAAGCATCATGGGCCGCAAATCGCGGCCCATGATCTATCTCAAGCTTCGGTCATTTTCTAAAGAAGACCAAAAATCATCGTTCGGACCTGCCTCCGTCTCATGACGCCTGTCAACAGGGGAAAGGATTGCCAGTTGGGTCCCGAACCGCTGGCTTCATGACACGGAAGGATTCAAGACGACGACGCGATCATTTACCCTCTTTGCATGCCTTTTGGCAGCCCTTGGAATCATAATCGCACAACTCTTCCGAACTGCCATTGTTCAGGCAGGCTTTTTCGTCCGCCTTGCACTTTTCAACGCAGCTGGCAGCATCTTCGCTTGATTGAGCATAGGCGCTGCTCGTGACACTGGCTCCGCCGGCCAGCATGAGGACGGCCGCCGCGACTCTAATCGAATGATTTGAAAGAAGGCGGACAAACAGCCCACAGGCATCGAAACCCGCAATGCTCGCTCTCCCAGAGCTAATGTTATTCATGGCGTAACCTCCTGTATGAATCGATTTTTTGAGCGAAACCCGAACCTTGGCGGTGCCAACCTGTTCTTGTTGGCACGCCAGTGGCTCGAGCAAATGTTTGGCTCGGGGCGAGCTTGCCTCGTTCCACCGCCGGTATTTGGCATTGGCGTGACGTTTCAGCAACTGTTTTGTGGAGGGCGCTGCCGCGATGCTTTCGCACACCCAGCCAGTGGCTGGGAGCCTTGTATATCAAGGAGTTAGCCCCCTCTTTGAGTGGCCTTGCGAGGTTTTAGCCAAAAATGTCGCGGTTCCTTCATGGTTATGCCCTAAGTTCCAGTTTGATATCCCTTCCATCTCGGGGCGACACGATCGCGGCGTTGGCGGACCCGATAGTGGCCGAGGAAAGCGCGGACGGGCGTTGAACCCCGAAAAGTGATCCCAAACGGCATACCTCGTCAAAATGGCTGGAAAGGGCTACGGCAACGTCGTACCGTTGGGCTCAGGCTGGAAGGCGGACGAGACCGCGAGGGCCCAGGTCCGGCGGGGTCACGGTGCCGATTTTCTCCTAGCACGGCAGGATGAGCGGAGCCGTTCCCCCGCCTATCGGGCGCGACGGACACGGCGATGATGGCGGCGCGGCATCCGGGTGGTGCGATCTGAATTGTTCATTGGCCTAGAGACACGGATATGAATCAGCTTGCCGTCGAAAATTTCGCAGAACACCTGGCCAATAAGAACCTCATTCCACCGGCCGCCTTTGACTCAAAGAATGCCGTCGCGGACCACTCCCTTCGCAAGCTTTGGGAAGCAACGGAACTTACGGCCAATGGATTTGCCGATGAAGTTGCCCAATTTTACGGTTTGAGGCGGCTCACCCTCCCACAACTTGTCGCCGCACCTTCGTTGGCCGCTCGCTTTTCGCCACGTTTCCTGCGCGACACAGCGGTTCTGCCCTTCGAATCGCCGAAGGGCCAGTATCGGCTTGCCGTCGCCGATCCAAGCGATACCGCCGCCGTTCATGCCGCTGAGATCGTCCTCGGCGGCGCCGTCACGGTCGAGGTCGCTTCCTTCGAGGACATCGCGACGGTTCTGAGTGACCAGCTTGGCAGCGAGGCGGCGGCGGTTGGGGCTGGGACGACCGCTGGCACGAGAGCCGACGACGACATCGAAAGTCTCCGCGACCTTGCGAGTGGCGCTCCTGTCGTACGCGCGGTCAACGACCTCATCGAAAAGGCCATGGAGCTGCGTGCCAGCGATATCCATATTGAACCGTTTCGAAACGGCCTCACGGTGCGCATGCGGGTTGATGGTTTGCTCCGCGCCGTGGCGGCGCCGCAGAATGCCTTGCCGCAAGCCCTCATCTCGCGAATTAAAATTCTAGCAGGGCTCAACATCGCCGAGCGGCGTTTGCCGCAGGATGGCGCGGCAAGGCTAAAGGTGGCGCGCTCGGAAATTGATATTCGCGTCGCAACCATGCCAGCCCAGCATGGGGAATCGGCGGTGATCCGCCTGTTGCCGCGCGATCGCGGTTTGCTTGATCTCGCGAAACTTGGCTTGGCGGCCAAGGACGAGAAGCTCATGCGCCATCTGCTTGCGCTGCCGCACGGCCTCGTTGTCGTGACGGGGCCGACCGGGAGCGGCAAGACGACAACCCTCGCGACCATGCTCTCTCTTCTCAACGAGCCCACCCGAAAAATTCTCACGGTCGAGGATCCGGTCGAATACGAAATTCAAGGGGTCAATCAATCGCAGGTGAAACCCTCGATTGGCCTTACTTTTGCCGCTGCGATGCGGGCCTTCCTCCGGCACGATCCGGACGTCATCATGGTGGGTGAAGTGCGCGACCCCGAGACCGCCAGTATCTCCATTCATGCGGCGCTCACGGGCCATCTCGTGCTGACCACCTTGCATACCGAGACCGCGGCGGCGGCGGTGCCTCGACTGCTCGATCTTGGTGTCGAGGGGTTCCTGCTCAAATCCACGTTGCGGGCGGTCATCGCGCAACGTCTCGTCCGCATTCTATGCGACCGCTGCAAGACGAAGCGAATTCTCGAAGCTTCCGATCTCGCCGCCGACCCTCGCTACAAGGCACTCGGCTTTGAGGCGGGCGATTGCGTCCATGAGCCCGCAGGCTGCGAGCGTTGCGGCGGCATTGGCTATCGCGGCCGTTGTGGCGTCTTTGAAATGCTCGAAATGAAGAACGAAGTCTATGAGCTCGTTCGGCCAGACGCCGATGCTCATGCCATCGACCTCGCCGCAAGACGCGACGGCATGACGACGATGGTCGAGGATGCCGTCGCGAAATGCCGTGCGGGCATCACCTCCGCCGCCGAAGTTCTTCGCGTCACGACCGTGCGCTGAACCATGACGACGTTTCGTTACCGGGCCCTGACCCCCGCTGGTGACGTGGTAAGCGGCTCGATCTCGGCGAGCAGCCTTGCCGAAGTCGCCGAGCGGGTGGAATATCTTGGCCTCATCCCGATCGAGACTGTCCGTGAGGAGGGCGGAACGGGCGGAACCGGCTGGAACTTCTCGATTCTATCGCAGCCGCGGCCCGAGGATGTGACGGTCTTTACGGGCGACCTTGCCCTGCTTCTGCAAACGGGTGCCCGCATCAACGATGCCCTGGAGCTATTGTCCTCAGATGCGGATATTGGCCGGTTGCGGCCAACGGTTGCCAAGCTCAGTTCGTCTATTCTCTCCGGCGAAAGTTTCGCTGATGCGCTCGCCCAGCATCCCGCCCTCTTCCCGCCGATGTATGTCGAGCTTGTCCGGGTTGGCGAGACCTCCGGCACGCTGATCAACATATTGGAGGTGCTGGGCGCCGAGCGGGGCCGGGCCGAGGCGCTGCGCCGGCGTTTCAGCGATGCTTTGCGCTACCCTGCCTTCGTCCTAGCCGCGGCAACCGCTGTGCTCTTGTTCTTTCTCACTTTCGTGCTGCCTCAGTTCGGCGGGGTCTTGCGTGACTTCAACGCCAAGCTTGATCCCGTGATGGTGGCTTTTCTTGCTCTTTCGGACTTCTTGCGAGCGCACGCCGCGGCCCTGGCGTTGGGGACGACTTTTGCTGGAGGTGGCGGCTGGCTTTTTCTGCGCCGTCCTCAGGTACGCGGCGCGCTCATGGGAGCGCTTGGGCGAGTGCCGTTCATCGGCCGGATTTTGGAATTTCATCAAACGTCTGTTTTTTGCCGCAACCTTGGCGTTCTCCTCGCGAGCGGCGTCCCGCTGGCGACGACGCTGCGAATTCTCGCCGATCTGATGGCAACAACCGGACGTTCTGGCGCCTGGAGCGAAACAGTCGATATCGTCCGCCACGGGGGCAAGCTTTCCGACGGGCTTGGCAAGACGAAGGCTATTCCAGCAATGGCTGTTCGAACCCTAAGGCTTGGGGAGGAGTCCGGTCAATTGCCCGCGCTCGCGCAACGGATTGCAGAATTTTACGAAGCCAAACTCCAGCGCAGCCTCGATAGGCTCGTTGGAATCGCCGGTCCCGCCGCCATCGTCGGCATCAGCATCATTGTCGGCGGTCTTATTGTTTCGGTCATGACCGCGCTGATGTCGGTCAGTCAAGTCGTCGGATAACAAATCGTCAGGTGGATAGGAAACGAAATGAAAATTCGAGAGGAAATCATGGAATTCCGTTTGAGGGCCGCCTCGAAGCATAAGGCGAGCGCCTCGCGCGGCGGGCGCGAAGACGGCTTTACCTTGGTTGAGATCCTGGTCGTGATCACGATCATCGGTCTCATCATGGGCCTCGTCGGCCCCCGGGTTCTGAATTACCTCAGCGAGTCCAAGGTGAAAGCCGCGACGATCCAGATCCAAAGCTTCGCAAGTTCGCTCGATCTCTATTACCTCGATCTCGGACGCTATCCTTCGACCTCCGAAGGCCTTGCCGCTCTGGTTCAGCGGCCGGGTGGAGCGACCGGATGGAACGGTCCCTATTTGAAGAACAACTCCGTGCCGAACGACCCTTGGGGACATCCCTATAAATACCGTTCTCCGAGCGAGCATGGGGCCTATGAGATTGTCTCGCTCGGCTCCTCTGGCCAGGAAGGGGGAACTGGCACCGCCGCCAACATCAAGAGCTGGGAGCTCAAATGATGGAGCGTCCCGGCGAGGGCGGCTTTACGTTGCTCGAAACAGTCTGTGTCCTCGCCATCATAGCCATGCTGGCGGCCATCGTCCTGCCGGCGTTTCCGCATGGAACCACGCGCAGCGCGCTCGAAGCCTATGCGTTGCAGACGGCAGCCTTGCTCAAGACCGATCGCACGGCCGCGATCTGGGCCGGCGCTGCCGTGCAAACCGAACTCAGCTCAGCATCTAACACGATTCGTTCCACCGCGAGCGGGCGGGTCGTGCAATTGCCGCGGGATGTTGTCTTCAACGCGGTCCTTGCCGCTCAGTGCGGCGGCCGCGCCAGCGGAATGGTAATCGAATTCTTTCCGTCTGGAATGTCGTGCGGCGGCACGATTTTTCTCTCCCGGCCAGGCGCTGGCTTCGAAGTGCGCGTCAGCTGGCTGACTGGAGGAATTGAAATTGTTCCAGCCAATGTCCTTTAGGGGCCAATCCGCCATCGAAGGCGAAAATGCGTCGGCTGGCTTCACCTTCATCGAAGCGCTGGTCGCACTTGCCGTCGCCGCAATTTGCTTGGCGTCCATCGGGTCGCTGGTCGTTGGAAATATGCGCGGTTCGAGGAGGATCGAGCAGCATATCGCGCTCATCGAGACATTGCGCGCAGTGGAGACCGGCCTTCCCGATCGGGTGAGCCTCGTGTCCGGAACGCTCGAAGGCGATATGCATGGCCGGGCTTGGTCCGTCGATGTCTCACCCTTTGCAAGCGACTATGTCAACCCACGGATCGCCAATCTCTGGACGCCGCAAACGATCGTCGTTACGGCGAGATCGCCGTCTGGAGGCGAACTGCAAGTCGAAACGATCCGCCTCGCCAAATCGACCGGCGGACAATGAAAGGGCGGCGCGTCCGGGTCGCAAGTCACGCCCGTGACGAGCGTGGGTTCTCGCTTCTCGAAGCGCTGATCGCGGTCGCCCTGACCGGCCTGCTTCTGGCAATGCTTGGCACCGTCACGGGTCACTGGATGGCGAATTGGAGGACGGGCTTTGATCGCGTGCAGAACGCCGATATGCTCGGCCTCGGTGTCGACCGGATCGCCTCTGATCTCGCCTCGGCAGAATATGTGTCTCTGGGCGACGGCGGCGCACGGACCTTCTTCGAAGGAACGGAATCATCGATCACCTTCGTGCGGTCAGCGATCGGCCCAAATGCGGTGGCCGGGCTCGAAATCGTCCGGCTAAGCGAGGATGATGACCCGCGAGGCCGGGTGCTCGTTCGCGCCCGCGCCCCGTTTGCCCCGGTCACGGCAAGGGCCGTGGAGGCTGACGGCGTGCAATTCACCAATCCGATCGTGCTGGTGCGTCCTCCCTTTCGCGTTTCGTTCGCCTTTGCGGGTCACGATCGCGTCTGGAAAGAGACATGGCAGGATGTTAAGCAATTGCCGGACGCGGTTCGCGTGACCGTGCGCAATTCCTTGACTGACGAAATCCTGCCGTTTTCGACCGCCGCCACAATAAGAGTGAACGTGCCAGCCGAATGCGTGCAAGCCACGGAGGCCGGATGCGGGAACCCATAGAGATTCTTTGACGAGACCAGACCGTCGACGAAAAGCTCCCTCGGGAGATGAGTTGGAGTTGTTGGATGGAGGATCGCCAACGGCGCGATAGAGGAAAGCCAGCCAGGAAAGGTGCGGAGCACCGAGGAAAATGCCGAAGGATTCGTGTGAGGGAGTCCGTGTCGAGAATTGCGGGAGGGAGAAAGTGAAGTGTCTTGCCGGGCGGCGGCGAGCTGCGCAAGCAGCGTCGAAGGCGGACGGCTTCATTATCATCGCGGTGCTCTGGATGCTCGCCGCTTTGGCGGCGCTTGCCTCAGTCTACGCTCTTTATCTTGCGAACACGGCGATTTCCACACGCGTATATGATCACAGGCTGAAGTCCGAGGCCATGGTGACCGCGGGGCTCGAACTCACCGCTTACCGGCTTCTCGGCTTCGACGACGCATCGCGCCCGAGTTCGGGCGCTTTCGATTTCCAGATCGAAGGTTCGCACATCGACGTGGAATTCCATTCCGAAGGAGCGCGCATCGATCTCAACCTCGCGCCAAAGCCATTGCTCTCCGGCTTGCTTGTGGCGCTCGGGGCAAAGCCCGATGACGCGGATTCTTTTGCCGACCGTATCATCGCCTGGCGGACGAAGCCGCCCGCCGCTGGCGCAAATCCCGAAGCAGAAGCCTATAAAAGCGCGGGCCTGAATTACGGGCCTCGGCAGGCGCCCTTTCAAGACAGTGCCGAATTGCGGCTCGTGCGGGATCTGCCAGCCGTGCTGGTGAATGCCGCTCTTCCCTTCGTGACGGTCTTCAATGATAAAGCCGAAATCGATGTCAACGAGGCCGCCCCGGAAGTGATCGCGGCCTTGCCGCATATGAATCCGGCCACGGTCGCCGAGATTATCAAACGGCGGGATCCACGAAATCCCGAAGCGGTCCTGAATATTCTCGGAGAAGCGCGTGCGAACGTCGCGGTGGGCGGGCGCAAGGCGACACGGGCCAGCGTTCGCGTGACGCTCGAGGGAGGACGGAATATAAATGCCGATGTGGTCATCCTCATCCTGGCGACTGGCCCGGAGCCTTACCGCGTCCTTGCCTGGCGCGATGATTTTGATGGTCCCGTCTGAGCCGGATGGAGATTGAATGACCTCCTATCGCGCCATTGCCGAAGCTCTTTCCCGCTGGATAGACCAAGTTGCCACGACAATTGCCGCTGGCCGCGACTCCTTGCGTAAAAAGCCTTATGTCCAGCTCGCCGAGCAGCCGGATGGAACCTTTGCCTTGCGCGAGGGCGTCCAAGGACACGGGCCAAATTTTCTTGGCGATGAGATTCGAATCACCGACGGGCGCGTCGATGTCGCTGCCCCAGAGCGGCTTGGCGAGATCTTGAAGGGCGCCCACGTCGAACTCGTCCTGCAGCCACATCGTTTCCTCTTCCGGCTGCTCGAATTGCCGGGCCGCGCCTCGGAGTTTCTCGAAGGAGTCGTTCGCGCTCAGATCGATCGTCTGACGCCATGGACCGTGGCGGATGCCGCCTTCGGCTGGCATTCTTTGCCGGATAACGCAAATGACAGGATCATGGTCACAATCGCCGCCACCGCGCGCGCGCTCGTCACGCCTTTCATGAACGCGATCGCGGCCCTTGGCGCTGATACGGTTGCAATATCGGCCGCCTTACAGCAACCGGAACCGAATTTAGAGGCGATCAAGATATACGAGCAAAAGGCGGGACAGGCCGCCGACTTGCGCCGCATCCGGCGTATTCTGATTGGGATTCTTGCAGGGGGCGGCGCGCTTGCCTCCGTTTCAGTGGCGGCGAACGGCGTCATCGGCGGCGTGATCGAGGGGCGCACGGAGGATATCACCGGGCGCATAGCGGAGCGCCGCGCCGCGATCCAAACCGGCCATGGGACGAGCGAGGCGGCGCATGTTTTGGAACAGCGCAAACATGAAATACCATCAAGTGTCATTGTCATTGAAACATTATCGCAAGTTCTTCCCGATGATACTTACCTCACGGAACTTAGGATCCTTGGCGACAAAGTGCAGATGGCCGGAGTGACCAGGGATGCGCCAGCCCTGATCCGCCTCATCGAACAAACTTCGCATTTCAGTCGGGCAACTTTTTTTGCTCCAACAACACGATCGGAATCCGAGCAAAGCGAACATTTCCACATCGAGGCTCACATCGAGCCGGTTTATACGCCAGGCCTCTAATGCTCCAAGCGTTCCACACCCATCCTCTCAGAAAGCTTTTGACGCGCGAGCATGCCTTGCCCCTTTTTGGTTTTGTAGGGCTTCTTCTGGGGCTTGCCGTCGTGACCTGGCTCGCCCTTGCAAGTCTCGCGGGTGACTATGCGGAATATGCGGCCGCCACCGACTTGCTCGACCGCATCGAGGGTCGCAAGCCCTCAAATGAAACATCGGGATTAGCGAAATCAGGGTCGCCGTTTCTTGAGGGCCGGACGGTGACGATTGCCGGAGCCGCGCTGCAGCAGCGCGTGGCCGAAGCCGTCCGGCAAGCGGGCGGTAATGTGCTGTCATCGCAAGTCGATTTGCAGGAGTCCGAGACCAAGCCCGGCCATGTAAGCCTATCGGCCAACTTCGACATCGATCAAAGCAACTTGCAGCAATTGCTTTATGACCTAGAAACGGGGATGCCTTTTTTATTTATCGATCAACTGGTGGTACAAATGCCGCAATCGAGTGGCAGACTGGATGGGAACCAAGCGTCCCGACTACGAGTGCAAATCGATGTATCAGGGCAATGGCAGGTGAGCAAATGATCAGGCATTTTGTTTGCGTCATCGCCGCGATGGCGGGTTGTTCCTTGAAGGGCGCCGTCGCCCAGACGCCCGCGCCGGGCGCGGAACCCTATCCGTCCGCCCAAAGTCAAAATTCGCGGCAGTCTTTGCCGGGCGGCAATCCGCTGTGGGGAATTGCCCTCAGCGAGCTGACCGCCACCCGCGAACGGCCGATTTTTTCGATATCCCGGCGCCCGCCGCCCCCGCCTGCGCCCCTCGTGCCGGTTGTCGAAGCTCCGCCGCCCCCGCCCCCTGCTCCAGAGCACTGTCCATTCACACTCGTCGGAACCGCCTTGGGAAAGCCGCAAAGTGTCGCGCTTGTTCTCGATCAAAATACGAAAAATTTAGTGCGTCTCCATGTCGGCGAAACAGCCTCGGGGTGGTCCTTGCGTTCGGTGGATTTGCGGACGACCACACTCGAAAAAAACAATCAGGTCGTGACCCTGTCCTTGCCGGTGCCCGGCCAACCCGCTGCACCCGTGCCAGCTCTCGCATTGGCCGGCCGGATCAGCCGCGAATTTTAAGTCCAACGCAACTCAGCGAAGGGCAGGGCCGTCGCCTTGCCCTGAAATGTTGCTTCAGGCCCCCGGCAGCTTAGATCGCACCGGGTTGAAGGTCGTGACCAGGAAAGCACGAGGGCTGTTGAAATCCGCTCGCCGGCGCGCCGGAGGCAGGATATGAAATATTATCGGTATTGTTGTAACCGACGCCAGCTTGAATTTTATCAAGGCCGGCTGCCCTGCGCATGCGGTAAGCGATCACGTGATCGGCGCAGGAGCTATCACCGCTGACGCCCAAACCTCCGATGACCTGCCCGTTTTGGTAGAGTGCGACGCCGCCGCCGAAAGTGATGATGCCGCCCACGAACTGATTGGCCCCCGTGCCTGGTGCTAAAAAATCCGAGTTGAACGGATTTGAATTGTTGAGGCCGTAGAGCGAGCCTCCTGGCTGAGTGGCGGCGTAAAGATTGGCGGTCGAGAGCGCCAAATTCGCGTTGCTGAAATCATTTGCCGTGCCGGCTTTGGCAATCGCAATGGCGCGGCTGCCCGGCCAGGCGTCGCCAGTTTTGATAACGGAGCAGAGCCTCCCCGCGCGGTCCACGACGGCGGACCACATGAAATTCTGTTTCGTCGTGAAAAGGCCGTCAACGCCAAAAATGCCGCCATTCTTCATCAGCACGACATTGCCGAGTTGAGACTGAATTTTGTTGACTGTTTGCGCCGGGATAGCGCATTCCCCGCTCCCGTAGCTGTCGGCTAAGGCTGGCGAGCAAAGGGCGACAGCAAAGGCCGCCGAAAGACTCCTCTTGATCATATGTACCCCCAACTTCCGCATGCTGGATCGATGATTCCGCGCCAAGTTTTAAACAGGATAAGCTTGGCAGTTATAAGCTATATCTTGAGTATTTGGCGTGCAAGCGGTTCCGTGCCCACTCCTTTGCAGCCCTAGCAGACGGGGATTGCAGTCAAGCGAAGCTTTCGTTAGTTTTCGCAGTGATCTTCAGGGCGGCCATTTGGGAGAAGCTGCGTGAGGCAGATTTTTGCCACAATGCTTCTTGCCGCTTTTTCGAGCGGCGCGACGGCGCAGGACGCTTTGGCGCCGCCGCCAGGAGCGCGCAAATTGTTCGAATTAAGGGCCGATGGCGTGCAAATCTATGCGTGCAAGCCAACGGACCAGGGTTTCGGCTGGGTTTTCGAGGCGCCGGAGGCTGTGCTTTTCGGCGCCGACGGCAAGCGGGCGGGAACCCATTTGAAGGGACCGACGTGGGTGCTGGTCGACGGCTCATCCGTGACTGGGGAACTGTCCGCCAAACAGGCCTCGCCGAAATCAGGATCCATTCCCTGGCTTTTGCTCAAGGTCAAAACCCATCAAGGCAAGGGTGAACTTGGCCCTGTGACTTTTATCCGCCGCGTCAACACGGAGGGCGGCGCTCAGCCCCTTGATGGCTGTGACAGCGCCCATAAGGACGAAAACGCGCGGGTTCCCTATTCCGCGACCTATGAGTTTTTCGGGCCCTAGGCTCACATGTAGAGCGCTTCGCTGTCCATTCCCGAATAGAGGTTTGCGACGAATTCTCCATAGCCGTTGAAGATCAGGGTCGGACGCCGCTGCGAAGTGCCAAGCACTTCCTCGGTCGCTTGGCTCCAGCGGGGATGCGGCACGGCCGGATTGACATTGGCCCAAAAGCCATATTCCGACGATTGCAGTTGCTCCCAGAAGGATTTCGGGCGGTCCGCTACCAAGGAAACCCGGGTGATCGACTTGATGGATTTGAAACCATATTTCCAAGGGACCGCGAGGCGGAGCGGCGCGCCAAAGCTCTTGCCGAGCGGTTTGCCGTAGGCGCCGGTCACGAGAAAGGCAAGGTCATTGCTGGCCTCCTCGATGGTCAAGCCTTCGACATAGGGCCAGGGATACCAGAATTGCCGTTGGCCCGGCGCCGTGATCCGGTCGAGGAACGTTTCCATCCGGACATATCTCGCTGAGGCAAGCGGTTTCGCCCGTCCGAGCAAAGTGGCCAACGGAAAGCCGGTCCAAGGCACCGCCATCGCCCAGCCCTCGACACAGCGGTGGCGATAAAGCCTTTCCTCGAGAGGAATCGCGGAGATGAGATCGTCAATCCCGATTTCCTTCGGATTTTCGACAAGACCATCGATTTTCAAGGTCCAGGGGCGGGTTTTGAGCGCTTCCGCCGCCGCTGCTATGTCCTTGGTCATGCCGAATTCGTAGAAATTATTGTAATGCGCGTTGATCCGCTCCGGCGTCACCTCGCGGTCGAGGACGAAGGTCTCGTTGCGCTTGGCGGGGTAGAGCGGCTGGAGAGGTGCTTTTATCTCCTCGGCCAAGGAGCCCGGAGCAAAAGCCGTGGTGGCCGCGACCGTTGCGGCGGCTTTCAAAATCTCGCGGCGCTTGAAGAACAGATGCTCGGGCGTGGCTTCGCGTTCGGCGATCTCCCAGCCCTTCCGGCGGCGTATCAACATGTCGTTTGTCCTTGCTAACCGGCCCCGCCAGGGAATACGAGCAAAGACGCGCTCTTGTTACAAGCCCCATCGGTCTCCGACAATCACAAGGCCGCGACGGATCGCGGGGAGGGCCCTGCCAGAGCATCGCTTGCGCGCCGCGCCGGCCCGGAGGGAAACTGTAGCCCTTAAGGATTTGAACCTATGACCAAGGCAATTGTTGGCATTATCGGCGGATCGGGCGTCTATGGGCTGCCGGGTCTCGAAGACATCCGCGAGGAATGGGTGGCAACCCCCTGGGGCGAAGCCTCGGATGCCCTTCACTTTGGCCGGATTGGCGCGACCGAAGCTGTGTTCCTGCCGCGTCACGGGCGCGGCCATAAATTGTCCCCGTCGGGGATCAACTATCGGGCCAATATCGATGCCTTGAAGCGAGCCGGCGTGACCGACGTGGTTTCGGTGTCTGCCTGCGGCTCGTTCAAGCCGGAACTTTATCCCGGGCTTTTCGTGCTCGTCGATCAATTCATCGACCGGACTTTCGCGCGGGAAAGTTCTTTCTTCGGCAATGGCTGTGTCGCCCATGTCTCGATGGCGCATCCGGTCGCGCCCTTGCTGCAGCAAAGGATCGCCGATGCGGCGGCCGCCGAGGCCATCACCTTCGTCAAGGGCGGAACCTATGTCTGTATCGAAGGCCCGCAGTTTTCCTCCCTCGCCGAATCGCTCGCCTACAAGGCCAATGGCTGCGATGTCATCGGCATGACCGCGATGCCGGAAGCCAAGCTCGCCCGCGAGGCGGAGATGTCCTACGCGACAATCGCCATGGTCACGGATTTCGATTGCTGGCATCCCGCCCACGATGATGTCGATGTTGCTTCGGTCATCAAAGTCGTGCAAGCCAATGCTGGCAATGCAGCAAGACTCTTGGCCCGCTTGTTGCGTGACTTTCCCGCCGAGCACGAAGCCTGTCCGATCGGGTCCGACTGTGCGCTCGAAAATGCCCTGCTCACCGCGCCCGCGGCGCGCGATCCTGCCCTCGTGAAGAAACTGGAGGCAATTTTGCGGCGGATTAACCATTCATGACGGGCGACCTCAAAGAGACGATTCGCACGATCCCCGACTATCCGAAGCCGGGCATTATGTTTCGCGACATCACGACCCTCCTCGGCGATGCACGTGCATTTCGCCGCGCGATCGACGAATTGGTGCAGCCCTGGGCTGGCACCAAGATCGACAAGGTCGCGGGGATGGAAGCGCGAGGCTTCATCCTTGGCGGCGCGGTGGCTCATCAGCTATCGGCGGGCTTCGTGCCGATCCGCAAGAAGGGCAAGCTGCCGTACACCAAAGTGTCGATTGCTTATTCGCTCGAATATGGCCTCGACGAGATGGAAGTGCACGACGACGCAGTAGCGCCTGGTGAACGGGTGATCCTTGTCGATGATCTCATCGCCACTGGCGGCACCGCCGTGGGCGCCATCGGGCTTTTGAAAAAAATCGGCGCAGACGTGGCGGCGGCCTGTTTCGTGATCGATCTGCCGGATCTCGGCGGCGCCAAGAAAATCAAGGCGCTCGGCGTGCCGGTCCGGACGCTGATGTCTTTCGAGGGCCATTGAGGAGAGTTGGCGGCGCGGTAGCGACTTTTACCAGGCCGGTTGTTTTTATTAGAGAATGGTTTGGCTCTACGAGCGCAGGCTCTGACACAATGGACCTTATTGCTTAAAGTTTCTACAGATTCCTACTTTCTCTGTGCGACATAGGTAGTCGTTGTCGGCGGAATTATACGATTGCTATAGCGTAAGGCGTTGCAATAATGACTGGCCAAGATCAAACAGTAAACAGCGATAACAAAATAAAAAAGGCAGAATGCTCCAACTGTGGCGGCCTTCGGAATTGTGATGTTCTCGGACAGCACAAGGAAAGTGATGGTAACGAGTATTATGATTGGTGGAAACGGTGGTATCTCCTACGGTGCCGCGGCTGCGAAAATATATTTGTTCAGACCGTTAGTGGCAATTCGGAGGACTATTATGATGAGGATGCTCCAAACGGAGAAACAATTACAAAATTCATGGAGTCAATCGAATACTGGCCTGCACGCTCAAAGCGGACAAAGCCAGAATGGATGAACGAAGGCATAATAGATGAAGACCTGCATGCTTCACTGGTTGAGCTATACGGAGCGTTGGATAACGACCTCAACATGCTCGCGGCTATTGGTATTCGAACGTCTTTTGACATTGCTGCCGAACTGCTTGGGATCGACGCTGAGCAGCCATTCAAATCCAAGCTGGAAGAATTGGTCGTTACTCATCATATGGGGAAAGTGGATCAATTGAGACTTGAGACGTTGATTGACGCGGGAAGTGCATCAGCCCACCGGGGATGGCGACCGACAGCCGTTGACTTAAGCACCATGATGGATGTTTTAGAACTCTTCATTCACGGCACCTTTGTCGCGCCGAGGCACAAAAAGCGCCTCGACGATCGGATCGTGAAGATGAGGGAAACGGTGCCGCCCCGAAAATCAAAACCAAACGCTAAAACTTCGGGCGGAGAGTGAACATTCTCAAGTTTGGCCCCCTGCAATGCATGCCGCGAGTTTCATCCCAACGCAAGCATGATCGGCGAGGCAGCCTTGTGCTTGAAAGGTCTTGCTACGCTGGCCCGTCGGCTCTGTCGCCCCCGGTTGCGTAAAGCGGGCTGAGCCACTAGAAGCGAGCCTCGACACAACGGGGAGTTTCATGCGTCCTTCCAAGCGCGCCGCCGATGAATTGCGGCCAGTCTCGCTCGAACGCAACGTCGCGCGCTATGCCGAAGGCTCTTGCCTTGTCAAATTCGGCGCTACCCATGTGCTGTGCACGGCTTCGCTCGAAGACAAGCCGCCGGCCTGGCTGCGCGGCCAGGGACGCGGCTGGGTCACCGCCGAATACGGCATGCTGCCGCGCGCCACCCATACGCGCTCGCGGCGCGAAGTCACGTCCGGCAAGCCTTCGGGACGCACGCAGGAGATCCAGCGCCTTATCGGCCGCAGCCTGCGCGCCGTCACTAATCTTCAGGCGCTGGGGGAACGGCAGATTACTCTCGACTGTGATGTTCTCCAGGCCGATGGCGGCACGCGCACCGCCTCGATTACCGGCGCCTGGGTGGCCTTGCACGATTGCCTCAAATGGATGCACAGCCGCTCGATCATCAAGGACCATGCCTTGCGCGACCATGTCGCGGCGGTTTCCTGCGGCATTTCGAATGGCGAAGCGGTGCTCGACCTCGATTACGAGGAGGACTCGGTCGCCGAGACCGACGCCAATTTCGTCATGACGGGGGCAGGCTCCCTCGTCGAGGTGCAGGCGACCGCGGAAGCGGCAGTCTTCACCGACGCTCAACTGCACGATTTGATCGCGCTTGCCAAAATAGGGATCGCGAGACTCGTGGAGCTGCAAAAGGGTGCCATTGCTTAGCGTTCGTCGGCCTTTGTCTTCTCCAGAAAGCGCAGCACATCGCTGTTGAACTGCTCTGGATTCTGCAAAAACGAGAAATGGCTGACACTGGGCTGAATGATGAGCTTTGCGCCCGGGATCTCCTTCGCCATGAATTCGGTATTCTCGCGCTCGATCGCCTCGTCATGATCGCCGTCGACGATAGCGGTCGGGACCGCGATGGACTGAAGCTGCTCGGCCGTGAAATGCGGCTGCGTCGCCCACATCTTGGTGATCTCGTCGAGGAAGGACTTGTAGCCGCCAGGCGTTGGCGAAAGCTGATCATACTCCTTCTCCGCTCGCGCGACGAAGGCTCTGAAGACGGGGCTTTGATTGACATCTTTCACACCGCTCGGATCGGAGTTTGCGGCAAAGGCAAAAAGCCTTGCGACGCGCTCAGGGTGATGAATTGCGAGATCGAGCCCGATGATCGCGCCATCGCTCCAACCAACGATGGCCACCTTCTCAATCTTTAAAAAATCCATCAGGGCGAGGACATCGCATGCCATGAGGTCATAGCCGAAAGGCTGATCGTTGCGCGTGCTGCGGCCATGGCCGCGGCTGTCCATGATGATCACATGGTAAAGCCGCGCCAGGATGGGCACCTGGTTGCCCCAGTAATTGGCGTTGGCGAGCCCGCCATGCAGCAGGATCACGGGCTCTCCACTGCCGAATTCGGAGTACCAGATCTTGACGCCATTCACAGGCGCGATACCGCTTCGCTCCGGTGTGGGGAGCGTTGGCGTTTCCGGCAGTGTGAGCCATTGCGGGTCGGCGTGAACAGCCACCGCCATGCCAAGGAGAGCCAAGAGAGAGGCAAGAAAGGAAAACCCACGCATTGTCGCTCCAGCTTGTTACGGCGATCTCTCGCGAATGGCCTCGGGCCGGAAGGCTGAGGTCGCAACGCTTTGCGATCTTTGCTAAGCCAGCCGGCGTCATGGCCGGACAGGGCAGCTCGAGACTGCAAGGGATGCTGCTTCATTTCAGGAGATTTTATTGTCAATAGGAGGCGGAAAAATCGTCATCGCGACGCATAACGCAGGTAAGCTTGCCGAGATGCGCGAACTCCTCGCGCCGTATGGCGTCAGGGCGATCGCAGCTTCGGAGCTTGGGCTGCCGGAGCCGGAAGAAACCGGGGAAAGCTTCATCGAGAACGCCGAAATCAAAGCACGGGCGGCTTCTGACCGGGCGAATCTTCCCGCCCTTGCCGATGATTCCGGTCTCTGCGTCGAGGCGCTTGGCGGCGCGCCGGGCATAGCCTCGGCCCGTTGGGCGGGGCCTTCGCGTGATTTCGGCGCGGCCATGGCAAAAGTTGAAGAAGCTTTGCGCGCAGCGCATGCAAGTCCGCCCTTCAAGGCGCATTTCGCTTGCGCCCTTGCCCTCGCCCTTCCCCGCGGGCGCGTGCAGAGCTTCGAGGGCAAGGTTTTTGGCGAACTCATTTTCCCGCCGCGTGGCCGCCTCGGCTTTGGCTATGATCCGATCTTCCTTCCGGAAGGCTTTTCCCGGACTTTCGGCGAAATGAGCAGCGAGGAGAAACATGGCATTCCTCGCGACGGCTCGCCCAGCTTGTCACACCGCGCCCGCGCTTTCCAGATCTTTGCCAAGACCTGCCTTGGCGGCCGAACGGGTGAATAGACGTCTCAGGCTTAACTGTGAGCTGCGACTCTGCGCGGACTTGATTTGGCAGGAAGCGCAAAATATTACTGCAACGCAGCAAAAAACCTGCGGACAAGCGGGCACTAGGGAAGCCGCCATGTCAACGAGTTGGAACACCAAATATGGCTCGCGCCGGGTCCGCTTCGATCCGCCGACGCTGAAGGAAGCGATCATCGCCGCGAGGGGGCTAACGGACGAGCTTCAACAGCAGGCGGAAATCGCCGCTGCGCTCATGGATGTGCCTGTGGAAGAAGTGCGGGCCGAGCTGCTGAAGTCAGCACCCGCGCGCAACAGCACCCAAATCGTGACGTCCACCGGCCGGGAAGGGGCAGCGAGAACGGTGATCGTCGAACGTAAGCCGAGCCGGCGTTCCGCCGCCACAAACGGAGCCGTCAGGGCCGGATTGCTGAGGAAACCCGAATAAGGCTGCCGAACGGCTAGCCCCGGATTCAGGGCCTAGGGGCCAGCGTCCGAGTAGGCTGCGTCAGTCGGCTCTTGCGTTCTCTCGATCGAACTCCGCATAGGCGCTGAAGTCAGGCGGAAGAATCGGCTGCGCGCCGGTGATCAGCTTCGGCAGTGCGATGCGGGCAAGTCGGCGGACGGCCAAAAGCGCCGCATTGCTGGGTCTGCGTGGCGGCAGGGGAGCCGCATCTGCGCTCTCGAATGACGTCGGTTCGTTTAGGCCTGGACGTGCCGGTTCGGCTGCCGCGCCGACGGCTCCCTTTATGTCTTGGCCGGGCGATGAAAGGGGCGTCGGCGGGCCGCTTTCAGCCGGCTCGGCGAATCCAAGCGGGCGTACCGGTGGCAGTGGCGCCTGCGCGAGCAAAAGTTGGCTTGTGACAGGTTTTGGCGCCAATCGGGACTGTGCGATCACCCCTCGGCCAGGCAAGCTTCCCGCTGTTCCCTCAGAACCGAAGACAGAGAGCATTTTGTCCATCAGCCCGGCGAGGAGAGGTTTGACCTCGCCGCTTTGATCCTGACCACTCTGCGGTTGGGTGCCAGACATCGGCTGCCGGACGGGCGCAGCCGATGCGACCATGGTCCGAGGCTCGGCGGGCTTCGGCTCGATTGTCTTCGGTGCGTTGCAATCCCTGATCCCGAGTTGGATCAGCTCGCCTCCGCGCAAAACTTTGTATTCCCGCGTCAAGGTTCCAAGCCTCGCTCGCACGGCGGCGGGATAGGAGTTGAACATTTGTTGCGAAACCTGCGCGTTCGGTTGATGATCGCGCGGATCATAAGCAAGATGAAATTTCAGGATGCTGTCTGGATAGACGCAGACATTGGGCAGGCTCAGCGCCAGGGTGCACGCCGAGCGGCACTCATGTAATCTGACTTCGCGTTGGGATGCCCGATAGAGCGCGGTTTGATTCTCATAATCCGTGACGTAACCGCCAACGTCTTTTATTACAACTACGGGTGCGGGCGTCGGCGGCGGTGCTAAATAACTCAATACTCACCTATGCGTATATACTTATGGCCCGCCTGGATCAGACTTAAAGAGCTGTCCGGTCCATGGCACGACAAGCTTAGCCATAAACGGGCTATGGAAACGTGGTGAATGTATTCTTAACAAATCACAGTGAAGCTGCGATTTCTGATACGGCTATGAATACGAACCCAAGTTTTCGTGCGGATGAGTTTGCCTTTGAATGTGGCGCGACTTTGACCGTGCGAGGGTTTATTTATCGGTTTAGCGGGATATTCGCTCGGGTGGCAGCGCACATAGGGTTATTATGGAATCTCAAGCATGATCTTTTCCGTGATCTTTGCGAAAAGCCACTGAAGACTTGGGATCAGATCCTAGCCTTATCGGCGGAGGAACGATGCGCAACCGCACCAATCGGCTAATGGCGGGTCCTTCGGGAGCCATGCAGGAGATGGCATGAGCAAAACGAAAATATCTCCACGCGGCAAGCTCGGCTCCCCTCCAGGCTTTGGGGTCTATGTGCATTGGCCGTTTTGCCTCTCCAAATGTCCTTATTGCGATTTCAACAGCCATGTGCGGGCAAGGCCCATCGACGAGACCCGCTTTGCCGCTGCCTATCGGTCGGAACTCGCCCATCGTGCGGAGTTGACCCAAGGCCGTACCGTTTCCTCGATTTTTTTCGGCGGGGGCACCCCCTCCTTGATGAACCCCGCCACAGTCGGAGCCATTCTCGACACGATCGCCGGCCTCTGGCCAGTTGCGCCGGGCGCCGAGATCACGCTCGAAGCCAATCCGACCAGCGTTGAAGGAGAGCGGTTTCGCGGCTTCCGGGCAGCTGGCGTCAATCGCGTCTCGCTTGGGGTTCAAGCGCTCAACAATAGCGATCTCAAAGCGCTTGGTCGCGGTCACACGGCGGAGGAAGCGCTGCGCGCGGTGGAGCTCGCCGCATCGATCTTCAACCGCTATTCTTTCGATCTCATCTATGCGCGGCCAGGCCAAACGGTTACCGCCTGGCGACAAGAGCTCGAGGCCGCGCTGGCTCGCGTGCGCGACCATCTTTCGCTCTACCAGCTCACGATCGAATATGGCACGATATTCGCCCGGTTGCGCGACGCCGGAAAGCTCGTGCCTCCCGACAATGACCTTGCCCGCGCTCTGTGGGATGTCACGCAGGAGGTCACGACGAAGGCGGGGCTCCCAGCTTATGAAATCTCCAATCACGCGCGGCCCGGCGCGGAGAGCCGACACAACCTCATCTATTGGCGTTACGGGGAATATATCGGCGTTGGCCCCGGCGCCCACGGCCGGATTTTGTCGGCGAAGGGCCGCCGCGCGCAATCGACGGAGTCCCATCCCGAAATGTGGTTGACGGTCGTCGAAAGCGAAGGCCATGCCCTCGTCGAGGACGACGTTCTATCTGCCGAGGCTCAGGGCGACGAATTTTTGCTAATGGGCCTTCGTCTTTCCGAAGGGATCGCTCCCGCTGAGTTTGAGGCTATGTCGGGGCGCGATCTTGATCCCGGCCGGGTTGCCTCGCTCATTGCCGATGGCATGGTTGAATATACGCCGCGCGGCCGGATCCGAGTGAGCGCGGCCGGCTTTCCGGTGCTCGACGCGGTCGTCGCGGACCTCGCCGCATAGAATTCCTTCGTTGCCACTAATTTCAGGCTGCCAAGTTCAAAGTTCTTTCCGCTTGAGCAACGATCGCTGCGAAAGCCTTGCCGATCTGGCCGACGAAGTCGGACTGCTTGCCTGAACTCCGCTGTCGAAGCCGGCCCGAAGCTTTAACTTTGCAAAAAGCGCTGCCGCGGTCTACCTTAGCGCTAGCGCCGTTCCGGCGCTGTTAGGGAGAAAGTGCTCATGCGCAGCACAGCATTCATCGTTTCGCTGATGTGCTGTCTGGTCTTACCAGACATAGTATCTGCAATGCCCATGGCGTCGAGCGATATCGTCGCAAAAGCCGCCGACACAAACATTGTGCCCGCACGTGGGGGATGCGGACGCTTCAGACATCGCGGTCCGCGCGGCGGCTGCCGTTGGAGTCGCTGGTAAAACAAACGGAGATCCAGCGGCTCAGCCGATGGATCTCCGGCCGGCTTCGTTTGCCGCGATTATGCTAGGGCCTGTTAACACAAAAGAAAGGTTAACTGCTCCATCAAGCATGGATGGAACTGACTGATTCGCAATACGCTTTGTTGTCGCCACTTCTCCCCGTTCAGCGCGGCAACGTGAAAATCGACACCCGGCGGCTGCTCGA
>DATJBL010000032.1:0-9027 GCA_035515355.1 Methylocella sp. | reverse complement strand
AGCAAGCCGCGCTGCCCCTGGCCCGGAAACGACCCTCTCTATGTCGCCTATCATGATGAGGAATGGGGGGTGCCGGAGCGCGACAGCCTGGCGCTTTTTGAAAAGCTCGTGCTCGACGGCTTTCAGTCAGGACTGTCCTGGATCATCGTTTTGCGCAAGCGGGAAGCTTTTCGTGCCGCCTTCGACCATTTCGACCCGGAAAGGATCGCGCGCTATAAGCCCGCGAAGATCGAAGCCCTGATGCAAAATCCCGGCATCATCCGCAACCGCGCCAAGATCGAAGGCGCTATCGCCTCGGCGCGCGCTTTTCTGAAAATCCAGGAGAGCGGCGACTTTTCCGCTTATCTCTGGGGCTTCTTTGACGGAAGGACCATTCAAAACACCTATCGCGAGATGACCGAAATCCCGGCCCAAACTCCGCTCTCCGCAAAGATCGCCAAGGACTTGAAGCGCCGGGGATTCAACTTCTGCGGCCCAACCGTCGTCTACGCCTTTTGCCAGGCCACCGGCATGGTGAACGATCATCTGGTCAGCTGCTGGCGGCACGCCGAATGTTCGGCCCATGCACAGCGTCCCGTCTGATGGAGCTCGGACAGCTCGCGATGAGTGATGCCCGCGCCTGGGTCCGCTTGCCATCCGGCAAACGCCTCGATCTCTTGAACCCGACGCCGTTCGATTGGGAAGACACGGATTTGGCGCTCGGCCTTGCACGCACCTACCGCTGGGGCGGCCATTCGGCTTGGCCTTTGCCGCTTTCAGTGGCGCAGCATTCGCTTCTTGTTTTGGCCTTGCACAGACGCCTTTCTCAAAATGCTTCGGATTCGCGTGTGGAACTGCGCGAATTGCTGCATGACGCCGATGAGGGCCTGCTCGGCTTCGATTGCATTTCCGTGGTGAAGCCCTTCCTTGGCGAGGCCTATCGCACTTTGACCATGCGATTGGAGCAGGCCGTCACAATCCGCTACGGCCTGCCGCCTTGGACGCCGGCCGAGAAAAGGGCGCATAAGAGGGCCGATCGCATTGCCGCTGCCACCGAAGCCGTTCATATCGTCGGCTGGACGCCGGAGGAAGTGCGCAACACGTTACGAATTCCCTACACCGCCCTGGTCACCGACCCGTTATGCGATGTCTATGACGGCAAACAATGGGAGCCTTGGGCGCCGGCGCTCGCCGCCGAGCGTTTTTTGGCGGAATTGGAGCGTTTGACCGGTGTAAATGGCTCCGGTTCCGCCCAAAATTCGCGAAACTGACATCGGGATGCGCCAAAAGAGCGCGCGTCAGGGCATTTTCCATAGTGGCGCAGGTGTCTATGACAGGGAACCCTTTGATATGGGAGGATTGGCTTGGTCCCGCGCATCCATGTTAGCCCCCTCTCCAAGGTGGTCGAGACCGTCCGCGCGACTGGTGCGCGAAGCCTCGTCACTTTGGTCAACGAGGGAACGTCCGTGAAACGGCCAGCGGAGATCGCCGCTGAGCAGCACCTGATCGTTTTCCTTTCCGACATCGTGACGGATCTAGATGGCCATACACTCCCGAGCGAGTCGCATGTGGAAAAGCTGCTCGGCTTCGTGCGGCGATGGGACCAGGCGGCGCCCTTGCTGATCCATTGCTGGGCAGGGGTCAGCCGTTCGACCGCGGCGGCCTTCGTCGCGGCTTGCGCCCTGCGCCCAAATCGCGACGAGGCCGAGATCGCGCAAGCGGTCCGGGCGAATTCGCCAACCGCGACACCCAATGCCCGGCTCGTCGCGATCGGCGATACCATGCTGGGACGAAACGGACGGATGGTCGCCGCCATCGAAAAAATTGGCCAGGGCCGCAGCTGTCTCGAGGGCGAACCTTTCGCTCTGGAGTTGCGCTGACTTTCAACCCCCTCTACAGCATGTCGAGCAACACCAGGGCTCTTCCACGCTAAACAGCGCGGGGGGAATGGACTGGGGCGATTCATGGGCCAAATATGACAAAGCTCCCGCGAAAATCGCTGGACCTGCCATCGAGAAGAGAGGCACCCTTGCCCACCACCGACGCAGACATTCCCGCCATGTCTTTCGAAGCGGCGCTCAAAGAGCTCGAACAGATTGTGGACAAGCTTGAAAAGGGCACTGTCGAGCTTGAGGAATCCATTGCGATCTATGCGCGCGGCGAAGCCCTGAAACGACATTGCAACGATTTGCTCAAAGCGGCCGAGCAGAGAATCGAAAAGATTACTTTGGCCGCCGATGGGCGCCCGAACGGAACCGAGCCGCTCGACGTGGCATGATCATGGCATTACAAGCTTAATTTCCCACCCGAGGTCCGCCCTATGTCCGATTATGCCTTTGCCGCGCCGCCGGTGGTCTCCCTAATGTCGATGTCGACAAAGCCGTTTCCGGTGCGCCGCATCTTTTGCGTCGGCCAGAATTACAGGGAGCACGCCAAGGAGATGGGTGGCAATCCAGAGACCGATCCGCCGTTTTTCTTCATGAAGCCTGCCAGCGCCATTCTGCAAAACGGCGAAATCATGCCGTATCCGCCGGGCACCAGCAATCTGCATCACGAAGTCGAACTCGTCGTCGCGATGGCCATGGGTGGCAAGGATATTCCGCCAGAAAAGGTCAACGACATGATTTTCGGCTATGCCGTCGGGCTTGATATGACGAAGCGCGACGTTCAAAGCGAGGCAAAGAAGAAGGGCCAGCCTTGGGAGATGGCGAAAGCCTTCGACTTTTCCGCACCCTGCTCGTCGATTACGCCGGAAATGTACACAGGCGTCGTCGCCAAGGGCAAAATTCAATGCAAGGTCAATGATGAGCTGCGCCAGGACGCAGATCTCGCCGATATGATCTGGGGGGTTCCGCAGATCGTTCATCACCTCTCGCGGCTCGTCGAAATCTTCCCTGGCGACCTCATCTTCACTGGCACACCCGCGGGTGTTGGGCCCGTCGTCAAGGGTGACAAGCTCGAGGCGACGATTGCCGGGCTGGAGCCGCTCCTGATCGAGATCGGATGAGGTTGCTTCCCGCGAGTCGAGGCCTACTCGGCGTGCCCGGGTCTCGGCATTGACTGGCTTCGCAAGCTGTCCTGCCCAGCGATTTCGTTGGCGATGGCCTTATAGAAAGAACTTCATACGGTCGACGCCCTATGCGCCATACCCTAAGTCGCCTGTTTGCGTTGAATGCAATCGCCGTTTAACCCTTAGCCTAGTTTGCGTGCCGTTGCCGTAGAGTACCTCTCGGAGGAGTTTTCAATGTTGGTCCGGCCAGAACCTTCGCAAGAAGCGGCGCCCATCTGGTTTGTCACGAAGGAAACATGGCCGCGGATCCGGGCGGATCTGCCGGAGCGAGCGGTGGCTTTCGCGAGTGCCTGCGGTTTCGAGGCAACCCCTGGCCGCGTGCAATTGCTGCCGGATGAGCTAGGAGGGATCGCCGCTGTCCTTTTCGGCATCGAGGATGAGGGCGCCCGGACGCGCGACCTCTTCCTTCCTGGTCAGTTGGCAGCAGGCCTGCCAGCCGGCCTCTACCGCTTTGCCAACACCCCGCACGATCCGGCACTGGCCGCGCTCTCTTGGCTTCTTTCGTGCTATCGTTTCCGCCGCTACAAAGAAAAAGACCATGGCAGCAACCTGCCGCGGCTCTGCATTCCAGACGGCATCGATGCTGCACGAATCGAGCTGGTCGCGAACGCCGTGGCGTTCGGGCGCGATCTCATCAACACACCTGCAAACGACATGAACCCGGACGCGCTAGAGGCAGCAGCGTTATGCCTTGCCGCGCAACACCACGCAAAGACAAGCGTGATACGCGGCGATGCTCTTTTGGAAGCAAGCCTGCCGCTCATTCACGCGGTCGGCCGCGCCGCTGAAAAAGAGCCGCGCCTTGTCGATTTCAGCTTCGGCGATGAAGCAAAACCCAAAGTAACCTTGGTCGGTAAGGGTGTATGCTTCGATTCGGGCGGGCTCGATATTAAGCCCGAATCTGCCATGAGCCTCATGAAAAAAGATATGGGTGGCGCCGCGACCGCATTGGCGCTCGCCTCGATGATCATGGAGTCCGCACTTTCAGTCCGTTTGCGCGTGCTCATTCCGATCGTCGAGAATGCAATTTCGGACAAAGCCTTCCGGCCAGGTGACATATACAAAAGCCGTAAGGGCTTGACCGTCGAAATCGGCAACACCGATGCCGAGGGCCGGCTCATTCTCGCTGACGCCCTGGCGCTGGCCGACGAAGAGGCTCCAGAGCTTCTCTTCGATTTTGCGACACTGACAGGTGCGGCCCGCGTTGCCCTTGGTCCCGATTTGCCGCCGTTCTACGCAATGGACGAGACGCTCGCTAGCGAAATTTCCCGGTTCGGCATAGCCGCGAACGATCCGGTCTGGCGCCTCCCTCTGTGGGACCCCTATGACAAGCTGCTCGAAGGCAAGATCGCTGACCTCAACAATATTTCGGGCAGCCCCTTCGCGGGCTCGATCACCGCAGCCCTGTTTCTGCGCCGCTTTGTTGAGCGGACAGCTTCCTGGGCGCACTTCGACATTTTTGCCTGGACACCGAAGACGGCTCCGGGAAGACCCGAAGGCGCCGAAGTGCAGACCGCTCGCCTGCTCTATGATTTAATTGAGGCGCGCTATGGCGCCGGCACCGGGGCGGATCAAAGCGCGTCGAACACGCTGAGAGTCGCACACCATGTGAAAGTCACACGCGATGATCTGCCCCTCGATGAAGAGGCCGGGCTCGAAGACAAATCACCCTAGACGCCAACCTGTCTTGGAGGGGCGGAAGCGAGGCCGGCTCACCCCGCGCAAATAAGCCGGCCCTCACGACAGCTCTGTTTGAACGCAGGTAAACGCTACTTTAACACCAGCTCTTTGCAATCTTCGACGACCGCATACTTGGCATCAGGCGGGTTTGTCTTGACGAGAACCATGCCTTCGTTGACGCTTTGCACGCCGCCTCGCTCATTGGTCCCGGTGTCATAGTCAAGTTTGAAATTCAATTTCTCGGCTTCCGGGCCGCCGGTCGGGTTGTTCGTGGCGAGCGGAATGAGAGCATAGCCGGCGTCATCGAGCTTCTCGCCCTTCTGGATCGTCGCCTCCGCCACGTATTTCACACCCATGGCTCTCCCAAACCTTGGATCCTTATTCACAAAGCGGCGATTCCAACTGTAGACGTTCCCTCCCTCGTAAACATTCCCTCCCGCTTGTTGAGCGTTAGACTGATTTACATAAAACCGCCCTGGATCGAAATTGAAGAAGTCGGAAGACTTATTATCAACGTACTCGATTTTGAAGACCGCGAAGCCCTCGTCACCCTTCGCTTGCTCTGTGCCATTTGGCGTCGCGTAGGTTCTGCAGATGCCGACCTGGTGATATGCAACCGTTGTCGGCGTACTCGCGCCGCGGCCGCATCCTGTAAGCGTAATCGCTCCTGCGACAAGCATTGGAACCGACAAAAGACGCGTTGTTGAAATCTTCATGGCACTCTTTTCCTTAAGGGAGGCGATAATCGGCCATTGTCGAGGCCGAGGATGGGATGGCACGTCAACCGCGAAACCGCGGCTGCGGCGTTGCTCAAGGGTGGTGGGAACCTCAGAAGTGTTCGTTCGGCGTTGTGACAAGCACGAGATAGACGAGGAGACCGGCGATCATCGCACTGAGGATGACGCCAACGATCAAGCCCGGCATTGGACGACTCCTTCAGTAAGCTTGCCTCCAGAATGGGCATTTAACCGCCAAATCGGTCCTCTGCTTTGATCTATCGCAAATCGCCGGCAAATGATTGCCGCCCCGCCTAGCTAGTCGCGACGGAGATTGCCTGGCGCTTTTCGACCCATCGGCCCTGGAATTCGAAGGAAAATCGATCCATTTACCTCGGACATCTACCTGGGTCATCGAATTGCCCCTCGACCGTTGGAGATCATGGCAATGCGTTTTCGCTGGAAGGCATGGCTTCTTGCGGCAATGCTTGCGTTTGCATTTGCGTCCGCCGCAGCCGCTAGGATTGCTCCCGATTTCAGACGGCCCCCCGCCCATAGGCACACGATCGCCCGAGGCCCCCACACCTATATCCGCAGCCTTGGACATGGCGGACGGATTGCCCATGGGCACCGCCCCCTTTGGGCGACGCGCGGCCATAGCACGGGATATGCGGACCTCGTCGGCGATCCGGGCAGCGGGCTTGGCTTTTATCCACTGCCCCCCGCTTACCGCTACGGAGCCGAGCGCTACCGGCTGACCCATCCAACGCCCTGGTGGCATAACCCGGTCCTGTTTGCGATCGCCGCCGATGCGACGCGCTACAACGACTGGGTGCCAGGCAACCGCGACTATGCCTATGGCGTTTTCAACCCGAATGAAGGCGTCGGAACACCGTTCTTCGGCGGGTATTACGGCCCATGAAGGGCCATGCGCGTTGCACGGACTGATCTAGCGCTTCACGCCTCGCGGAAAGGGCGGCCATCCTGGGTTGTACTGGTGGCTAGCGCTCGCGGGGGAAACTGGGCTAAGCTCGCGGCATGAAGAAATGGGATCCCCGCCTGACGCCGGCCCGGCCGGACCTCGCGGCCGCGCATCTGCGGGGCCAAATTGCCGCTGATCTTTACGTCGAGGGTTGCGCGATGCAGGTCGTCACCGGCCTCGCCGATATCCGTCACGAGCCCGCTCATGATGCCCCGCTCGATACGCAAGCGCTCTTTGGCGAGAACGTGATGCTTTATGAGGACCAGGAAGGCTGGGGCTGGGTCCAGCTCACGCGGGACGGTTACGTCGGCTATATCGCCATGGCCGCGCTCGCGGAGGGCCACACAAAGCCAACCCATCGTGTCGCCGTCAACCGGACATTCGTTTATCCGGGGCCGGATCTGAAACTGCCCGCGCGCCGCGCCTCGCCGCTTGGGGCCGCCGTTAGCGTCCGCGCCATCGAAGGCGCATTCGCGCAAGTCGGCGATACTGCTTTCATCTTCGCGGAGCATCTGAAAGCGTGGGACGAGTACGAAAAGGACTTTGTAGCCGTTGCCGAGCGGTTTTTGTACGTGCCTTACCTCTGGGGCGGCAAGACGAGCCTTGGCATCGATTGCTCCGGGCTTGTGCAGATTTCGCTCGAAGCAGCCGGGATCGCCGCGCCACGCGACACCGATCTACAGGAACAAGCGATCGGCGCACCTGTCGCTGTCGATGCAGATCTGGCAGGCTTGCGGCGTGGCGATATAGTCTTTTGGCATGGCCATGTCGGCATCATGCGCGATGCGATGAATTTGCTACACGCCAATGCGCATCACATGCTGGTCGCAAGCGAGCCTTTGCGTGTTGCGCGAGACCGAATCCTCACCAAGACATCACAGCCGATCACGTCAATCAAACGGCTTACGTAAGGAGCGCGCGTTCACGCCCACCATTTTTCTGGCGGCCTGATTTCCGGCGCCGATTGCTCAATGACACGGCCGACGGCGAAGAGAGTCTCTTCATCGAAGGCACGACCGATCACTTGCAGCCCCAATGGCAGGCCCTCCGCAGAAACGCCCGCCGGAACCGCAATGCCTGGCAGACCCGCCATGTTCACGGTCACCGTGAAAATATCGTTGAGGTACATTTCGACCGGGTCCCCCGAACCTTTTTCCCCGAGCCCGAAGGCCGCGGAAGGGGTCGCTGGAGTGAGGATCGCATCGATGCCCTCGCCAAAAGCCTTCTCGAAATCACGCTTGATCAGTGTCCTAATCTTCTGCGCCCGCACATAATAGGCGTCGTAATAGCCAGCCGAGAGCACATAAGTCCCGATCATGATCCGCCGCCTGACTTCCTTGCCGAAGCCTGCCGCCCGGGTCTGTTCGTACATGTCGACAACATCCTTGCCCGGGACGCGAAGCCCATAGCGCACACCATCGTAGCGGGCGAGATTCGAAGAAGCCTCGGCTGGTGCCACGATATAATAGGCAGGCAAGGCGTGGCGCGTGTGCGGCAATGAGATCTCGGTGATCGTCGCGCCCGCTGCCTGCATCCATGCGATGCCTTGCGCCCATAGATTTTCGATTTCGGCGGGCATTCCTTCGCGGCGGTATTCCCTTGGAATCCCGATTTTCAGACCGCTGACGCCGCGCTCCACCGCCGCTTCGAAATCCGGCACCGGCATGTCAACGGAGGTTGTATCCTTCGGATCGTGACCCGCCATCGAGCGCAACAGAATCCCGGCATCACGCACGCTGCGGGCGATGGGACCGGCCTGATCGAGGGAGGAGGCGAAAGCGACCATGCCCCAGCGCGAACACCGCCCATAGGTCGGCTTGATGCCGACGGTTCCGGTGAAGGCGGCGGGCTGGCGGATCGAGCCGCCAGTGTCGGATGCCGTCGCCCCAAAACAAAGCCGCGCCGCAACGGCCGCCGCCGAGCCGCCCGAGGAGCCGCCAGGCACCACCGCCTTGTTCGAGCCGTGGCGCCGCCAGGGCGAAATCACGGGACCGAAATAGGAGGTCTCGTTCGACGATCCCATCGCGAATTCATCAAGATTGAGTTTGCCGAGCATCACCGCCCCGTCACGCCAAAGATTGGCGGTGACGGTCGACTCATAGGGGGGCACGAAGCCTTCGAGGATGTGGCTGCCCGCCGTGGTCTGGACGCCCTCGGTGCAATAGAGATCCTTGATGCCGAGCGGGATTCCTTCAAGCGGTCCCGCCTCGCCCTTGGCGATCCGTGCGTCGGAGTCGCGGGCCATCGCAAGGGCTTTCTCTGGCGTCTCGATGATGAATGCATTGAGTGGACGCGCATCTTGAACAGCGCCTATATGCTCTCTGACGAGTTCAACAGCGGAAAACGCTTTTTTCTTAAGTCCGTCCCTCGCCTCGGCGAGGGTCAGCTCCGTAAGATCGGCCATCTTCTCGCTTACTCCACCACTTTGGGCACAACAAAGAAATGGTCGTCGGAGACCGGTGCATTCGCAACGATCTTATCTGCGATATCGCCATCGGTGACGGCATCGACGCGCTTTTTCATCGCCATCGGAAGAACCGACGTCATCGGCTCGACGCCTTCCACATCGACGCTTGCCAATTCCTCGACGAAAGCGAGAA
>DATJBL010000031.1:0-84596 GCA_035515355.1 Methylocella sp. | reverse complement strand
AGGATCGAGAACATGTTCGCCAAGCTCAAGGATTGGCGGCGCATCGCCACCCGTTACGACCGATGCGCTCACACCTTCTTCTCGGCCATCTGCATTGCAGCGGCCGTCACCTTCTATCTCAATCAATGAGTCCCGACCCTAGAGCATTTGACTAAAGCATTTTGAAGCAAAAAATGCGGCTGCATAATATAATTTAATCCTAATTATTATATCATATTTATGATATATTTTGCGCCGGTGCCGAGCCCCTGCCGGGCAGATCAAATTTCTTTCCTCCTTAGCCCCGTATGACCACTTTGGGTCAAGCCTAAAGGGTAATGCCCAGCTAACAATTGAATCGGTTTAGTCAATAGGAATAGCTTGGCTATGGCTAGGATCACGGATGTTGCCATCATTGGCGCGGGGCCGTACGGCTTGTCCCTCGCAGCTCACTTACGCGGCCACGGCAGAGATATTCGCGTGTTTGGGTCGCCCATGCAGACTTGGCGCGACTCCATGCCGGTTGGAATGAAGCTGAAGTCAGAGGGATTCGCTTCGAGCATTTCGGATCCGGAAGGCGCTTTCAGCCTCGGGACCTTCTGCAAGCAAGCGCACATTCCCTACGCAGACACAAATCTTCTCGTATCTCTCGAGACTTTCGTGGCTTATGGCGAAGCTTTTCAGAAACGTTTCGTTCCCGATGTTGAACAAAAGATGGTCGCTTTGGTGGAGCCGGCACCGCACGGCTTCGATCTTCACCTCGAGGGCGGCGAGACCGTGGCCGCGCGGCGACTCGTCATTGCATCAGGCATCCGGAACTTCGCCTATTGTCCCCCAGAGCTCAGCAGCCTTCCAAAGGAAGTTCTTTCCCATAGCGCTGACTTCGGCGATGCCACCCATCTTGCAGGCCGCGATGTTGTCGTGATCGGTGCCGGTGCCTCGGCGACGGACGTCGCCGCTCTCTTGCGCTCGCGGGGGGCCCATGTGACGATCGTGACACGCAGGCCGGCCATCCGCTTCCAGACGCCGCTCGGCACGCGCAGCCTCTACGAGAAGGTCCGCGCGCCGATGACTCCGCTGGGGCCGGGCTGGAAATCGGTCCTTTGCGTGAAGGCGCCGCTGCTGTTCCACGCCATGCCGGAGAGCTTTCGCGTGGACGTCGTGCGCCGCTATCTCGGCCCTGCGCCGGCGTGGTACGCCCGCGATGAAGTGGAGGGGCACGTTTCTTATATTCTGCAATCGCAGATCGTCGAGGCTAAGGCCAATGTTGCAGGGGTGCGCCTCACGCTCCGGCACGCCGATGGTTCAATTCGCGAAATTGCGGCGTATCATGTCGTCGCCGCCACCGGTTATCGCGTCGACACAAGGAAGCTCGTTTTCCTCGGCGAGGAGATTGGGGCAAGCCTTGCCCGCGCCGACGGAGCGCCGGTCCTGTCACGAAACTTCGAATCGACGGTGCCAGGTCTTTACTTCGTCGGAACCGCGGCCGCCAACAGCTTTGGTCCCATGCTTCGCTTTGTTTACGGCACCGGCTTCGCGTCGCGCCGGGCGGCGAACCATATCCTGTCAACGATCGGAAGATACTCCTCGGCGTTGAACCCAGAGCCGCGCAAAACCCAGGGTGCCGAGGCGTCGTCTCGATGAGGCTGATTGAAGTGGGCGCGGTTGCGTCAGCGGCAAATGTGGCTGACGGTCAGCACGGCTGCGCCCGGTTAGGCGAGGACAGGGCGAGTCACGCGGACGCTCGTTCCGGAGCGCCAGACATTCGCATACTGTTCGTTGCGCTGTCCAATGACCTTGGAAGCGAGCGGATCATCGGCGGGATGACACGCTGTGGGGTCCAATGCGCGGTGATGAGCCCGCCGGATTATTTTTGCGCGAGCACAGCGTCGGCGAGGCGCCATTTCCCACTCCCTCATCATCGCGGCGTCTCGCTCGGCGCGGTGTTCGTCCGCCACCGCTTAGAGGACGCAATTTGCGAGTGGCAACCGCGATCCATCCTGCCGCTCGACGATTCGGCTGCTTGGCTCTTACGGGGTCTTGCGGTCGATCCGAGAGTCAGTCCGGCGCTTCGCAAGCTGCTTGTAGAATCGCTCGGAGCTCCAGAAGGCTATAGTGCCGCCGTGAGCCGGCGGCTGTTCATGGACCTCGCTGCGAAGCTAGGAGTCCGTAAACCTGCACATTGTGAAGCCGTCGACATCGAGACTTCACTGGCGGCGGCGGAATCCTGGGGATATCCGATCGTCGTAAAGAATGAGCACACGTGCGGAGGAAAAGGAGTTGTCATCGCACGCGACGCTAGGGAGCTGACGGCACAGATTCCGCCAACGGCTGGCTCGTGGCCGTGGCCGCGTCGACTGAAACTCTCGGTAAAGAAGGCCCTATTTGATTTTGCGGGATTCGGCAGTGGCCTTTTGTCCGGGACGATCCTTCAATCCTTTGTCTGCGGCGTTCCAGCGTTTCGCACGCTCGCGGCCTGGAACGGTCGTGTCATCGAAGGCGCCAGCTTCGTCGCAGAACAGATGCATCCAGCGCCCACCGGCGCCAGCACCGTGGTGCGCTACATCGAAAACGAGGAAATGGATCATACTGCCGCGACCATCACCGCGGCGCTCGGATGTTCAGGATTTGTGAGTTTCGATTTTATGCTCGATCGGAAAACAGGCCGTGCGTCTCTGATTGAGATGAACCCTCGCAGCATAACTACTACCCATTTGGGCGTCCTTTTCGGACGCGATGTCTGCGGCGCCTTCGCGGCCCGACTGTCGGGCGCGTCCCTGCGGCCGGCACGGGCGGCGGAGACGGATTCGGCCATTGCTTTATTCCCGAAAGAGCTGGAGCGGGATCCGGAAAGTCCTTATTTGAAATCCCACGAGGTCATTCACGACGTCCCAAGCGACGATCCGGCATTGATGGCAGCATATTTGAAGCGGCTGAAGGCCATCCACTCTCGCCGGGCGAACAGCGCAGGGCTGACGGCTTGGCATTTGTTCGAGGGGGTGGATCGTCCTTCAAGTATCAGCGGATAATCTCGTCATGCTTGATGTCTGTTAGTCGAGTTCTGAAACAAATTGTAATGGCCGTGAGAGAAACAATTTTTCACACGAACAGGTGGGTTTGAAGTGCCAGCGAGCGATCAAGTCTTTGCTGCATCGCAGACACAAGAAGTTGGCGATGCTATCGCGGAGGTATGGGAGAGAATCCTCGGCGTGCCAGCGTCTCGAGGCGATCATCTCCTCGATGTCTTGGTCAACAGCCACGGCATGGAGCGCTCCCGGCAACTCGGACTTTTGCTATCGGAAATCCGCGTTGCCACCGGTATCAGCCTGCCGCTGACCATAGCCTATGAATCGCCCTCGGCAGCGGCACTGACGCAGAAGGTGCAGAAGGGGACTTGGCCGCATTTCCAACGTCCCGTTCGATTACAGTCCGGTGTTGGCGAGCCCCTGTTTGTCCTGCCTGGCGCCGGCGGCTTGGGTCTCGATGTGATCATGCTTGTCCGCTATCTCACTTTCCCAGGCCCGATCTTTCTCAACCCGCCGAGAGGCGTTGACGGAGACGAACCCCACCGCGCGCTTGATGCGATTGTCGCCGACCACGTCGCGATCCTTAGAAACATTCAGCCGCATGGGCCATATTGGCTTCTTGGCCATTCCTGGGGCGGGCTTATCGCGCTGGAGATCGCCCGCGTCCTGCGCGCTTGCGGCGAAACGATCGCGTTTCTCGGCATGATCGAACCGGTGGTGGGCGAGCTTGACTGGACCTATCGCTTGTGGCTCGAATACATGGGTAAACGGCTTCGCTATCACCTCGCGGAGCTGCGGCAGATTGGCTCGCCGAGCGCCGCTGCTCGCTACGTGAGCAAGCGGCTTACTCCGCTTTTCGGCCGGATCGGCCGCCTCTTCGGATACAATAAGTGGTCTGGTCTTGCCGGGGCGGTCGGGACGTTGCCGGGACCTTTAGGCGCGGTGGTCGACGCTGAGATCGAGCTCATCGATGCCTATCGTCTGCGATATTACGACGGTGCGGCGACACTCTTTGCGACGCGGGCTGGACACGCCGCCGATTGCGACCCGGAAAAGATTTGGCCAGGAAAGCTCAGAAGCTTCGATCTGCAATGGGTTGAGGGCAATCACGAATCGATTCTGACAGAACCCGGCGTAAAGAGTCTCGCAAGGCAGGTCTCGGCGTCGCTTGCAAGTCATCGGTGATCGTAAGCTGGGGTCTCGAAAAGGCCATCAGAAGCGTCGAGTGACGCATGAATCAAGATTCGTTCGCAGAGGTTGCGAAAATCCCGCGCATGGTCCAAATAGAGGCTGGGAGGTTGGCGGTGGACGCACCACTCGCCAACCGGGTCAGATCCGGAAGGAAGCAGCCCTAACGAGACCGGGCGGGTCTCTGTCCAGCCTCCCACTTGAGCCTTGCCGTAACTTAAACGTCGCCGTGATTTGCTGTTCCGTTGGCCGGCCGGGCTGCGCGTCTGCCGCCCCGATCACGCTTTTCGCCCAGAGCGCTTTCCGATCCCATGGAACGACCTCCGAATGCCCATGACGAAAATAGTCCCGGGCTCGGGCTCGGCTCTCCTGCCGCGCGGGTCAAAACCACGGCGTCAGCGTCCCCCTATCGCGTCCTTGCCCGCAAATACCGTCCCGCGCGTTTCGAGGATCTGATCGGCCAGGAGGCCATGGTCAGAACCTTGTCGAATGCCTTCGACCTCGATCGTATCCATCAAGCCTATATTTTGACCGGGGTGCGCGGGGTCGGCAAGACGACAACGGCGCGCATTCTTGCCCGCGCCTTCAATTATGAATTGCCCCCATGCGGCGAGCGCCCGGCGGTGACGCGTCCGACGATCCACATGCCGGAGCTTGGTGTGCATTGCCAGGCGATCATCGAATCGCGGCACGTCGATGTCATCGAAATGGATGCTGCCTCGCATACTGGGATCGACGATGTGCGCGAGATCATCGAGAGCGCGCGCTATAAACCGGTCATGGCGCGCACCAAGGTCTATATCATCGACGAAGTGCATATGCTCTCGAAGCAGGCTTTCAACGGCCTTTTGAAGACCTTGGAAGAGCCGCCCGATCATGTAAAATTTCTGTTCGCGACGACCGAGATCGAGAAGGTCCCGGTCACCGTGCGCTCGCGTTGCCAACGGTTCGATCTGCGCCGCGTCGAGGCAAGCGTGCTCACCAATTTTCTCGCTGCGATCTGCGCCAAGGAGGCTGTCACCGTCGAGGATGCGGCGCTGGGACTCATCGCACGCGCGGCGGAAGGCTCAGTTCGGGATGCGCTGTCGCTTCTAGATCAGGCGATCGCGCATGGCGCGGGGCTTTCCGGCGCGGCAATTACCGCAGAAACCTTGCGTTCGATGCTGGGTCTTGCCGATCGCGGCAGGATCGTTGATCTTTTCGAAGCGGTCATGCGCGGCCAGATGGCGGAAGCCCTTGATATATTGAAGAACCTTCACGATTTCGGTGCCGATCCTGCCGAAATCCTTACCGGGCTTGCGGAATTCGTTCATCTCGTCACTCGCCTGAAGCTCGTTCCTGATGCCGCGCAAGATTCCTCGCTGACGCCGGACGAGAGAGTCCGTGGCCAGCAATTTTCGCAAGCTCTTTCGATGCCGGTTTTGACCCGGGCCTGGCAATTGCTGCTGAAGGGCCTGCGCGAGGTGAAGGACTCGCCGCGTCCGCTCGCCGCCGCCGATATGGTTTTGGTGAGGATCGGTTTTGCTGCCGACCTGCCGACGCCCGATGAGGCGTTGCGCAAGCTCAGCCTGACGCCAATTTCCGAGCTGCAGGAAACCGCCTCACGCGGCGGTGCGGACGCTGGCGTGCGTGGACCGGTGGCAGCGGCCACCTCCAGCGGTGCCGCCGTTGCTCCTGCCTTGCGTGTCGAATCCTCCGCGCCACCGCTTGCGCTCAACCGGTTCGAAGATGTGGTGGCACTCGCTGGCCAGCATCGCGACATTCAAATGAAGCTCGCGCTTGAACGCGACGTGCGCCTTGTCCGTTTCGAGCAGGGGCAGATCGAGTTTTCGGCGGCACCCGGTGCCTCGCCGCAGCTCGCGCAAACTCTGGCGCGCCGCCTGCAGGAATGGACGGGTAGCCGCTGGATGGTCGCAGTTTCAAACGCGCAAGGGGAGCCGAGCCTCAAGGAGCAGGAGGAGGCCAGGGCGCGCGATGCTTTGTCCGGCGTTCGCGCGGAGCCTTTGGTCCAAAGCGTGCTTGCCGCCTTTCCGGGCGCCGAGATTGTGGCGATCCGTGCCGCCGAGCCCGCTGTGCCGGGGCCAGCTTCTCTCGCCGGAACAAATGGTGAGACGTATGATGAAATCGGGTTTAACGACACCAACTCTATCGAAGACGAGCTTTGAGCGAGGTGTCCGTCAGCTAATCGCAAATCGTCGCAACCAAGGGAAATCAGCAATGCGCGACATGTTGGGTTTGATGAAACAAGCGCAGGCCATGCAGGCAAAAATGCAGGAGATGCAGGCCGAGCTGGAGCGGATCGAAGTGGAGGGGCAGGCGGGCGGCGGCATGGTCCGCGTGACCCTCACCGCCAAAGGCCAGATGAAGGGGGTTGCGATCGATGATCAGCTCATTAAAACCGACGAGAAGGTGATCCTCGAGGATTTGATCGTCGTCGCCCATGAGGATGCTCGCAAGAAAGCCGAACGTTTGATGGAAGAAAAAATGAAGGGCATGACGGCTGGTCTCTCACTGCCGCCAGGCATGAAGTTGCCATTTTCGTGATCTCGGTCTGAGGTTTGCGCTGCGATGGGAGAGCGCGTTGCGGGTCCCGAGATCGAGCGGCTCATTCATTTGCTGGCGCGTCTGCCGGGGCTCGGGCCGCGTTCGGCGCGCCGTGCTGCGCTGCATCTCATCGGCAAGCGTGAAGAGCTTCTAGCGCCGCTCGCAAATGCGCTCAATGTGGCTTGCGAAAAAATCGTGACCTGCCACATCTGCGGCAACATCGATACATGCGATCCTTGCACTTTGTGCCTCGACGAGCGGCGCGACGCGGCCACGCTCGTTGTGGTCGAAACGGTCGCCGATCTTTGGGCGCTTGAGCGCGCCGGCGCTCTAAGCGCGCGCTATCATGTGCTCGGCGGAACTTTGTCACCGCTCGATGGCATTGGCCCCAAGGATCTCAATCTCGCAAGCCTCGCCAGCCGGGTTGCGCATGATCATGTCTTGGAGGTGGTCCTTGCACTCAATGCGACGGTCGACGGCCAGACGACCGCGCATTACATCACAGGCCTTTTGGCGGATTTCGAGGTCAAGATCACACGCCTTGCGCATGGTGTTCCGGTCGGCGGCGAACTCGACTATCTCGACGAGGGGACGCTCACGGCCGCGATCCGCAGCCGCACGGCATTTTGAGTCTGGCGCGGCGAAGTTTACTCAGCGGCCTTGTCGAAGGAGCCGCCGGACATCTCAGGCAAAGGCGTCGAAAAATCCATCCGGTCGATCCGCGTGCCGCGTCTTGCGATCTTGCCCGCGGATGTGAGGATCTGATCTACATCCTCTTGCGCCGTTTTGAAATGCGCGTCGAGCTTTTCGACGCGCGCCCGAAGGCGCGTCACCTCTTCGACAAGGTAGCGGACCTCGGCCTGGATGACATGCGCTTCCTCGCGCACCCGCGCATCCCGCACGATCGCTTGCATGACCTGAATCGCCATCATGAGCAAGGAGGGCGAAACGATGATGATGCGGCTCTTATGCGCTTTCTGAACGATATCCTCGAAAAATTCATGCAGATCTGCATAAAGCGATTCGGACGGCAGGAACAAAATCGCGATGTCCTGGGTTTCCTCGGGCAGAAAATAGCGCTCCGCGATATCGCGGATATGTTTTACGACATCGCTGCGAACCCTTGCCGCCGCCTGTTTGCGGGCCTCTTCGTTTGAGGCTTCCCGCAAGGCCGTGAAGGCTTCCAGCGGAAACTTCGCATCGATGACCATGACCCTCGGATCGCCCGGCAAGCGGATCACGCAATCGGGACGGGTATTGTTGGAGAGCGTGTATTGAAATTCGAAAGCGGCAGCTGGCAGCCCATCCCTGATGATGGCTTCGAGGCGGCCTTGGCCGAAGGCGCCGCGCGCTTGTTTATTGGCGAGAATATCCTTGAGGCCGACAACTTCCTGGGTCAGTGCGGCGACTCGCGCTTGTGCCGCATCGATCACCGCCAGCCTTTCGTTCAATTTGGCGAGATGTTCGCCCGCTGTCTTGCCAGAGGCTTCAAGGCCGGCGCCGACCCTTGTCCCGACGACGTCGAGCCGCTCCGCGACGAGGCGTGCGAGATCGGCTTGCCGCGAGCCCAAAACATCGGCAAAGCCGCGCAACGATCCGTTGAGCCCGGCGTTCTGCCGCGAGATCTCTTCCATTGCGCGAAACATCTCACGCTGCCGCTCGAGGCTCGCAAATGCTTCCTGATCGCCGCCGCGGGCGCGTGCGGCGAGGTTCCAAGCGATGACCGCAAGGAGAATTAAGGCGAGACCCGCCGCGCCAAGAAGAAGATCGCCCACCGCAATAGGCGTGCCATTAAGAGAAAAAAGGACGCGCTCCATACCGCCATCTCTAACTGATTCGCAAGATGATGGGAACGAACAAAGAACAGCAGGATCCCTCTTCAAGCGGGGAAAAGTCTCCTATTCTTGGGTTCGTCCCAAGAATACACCTTGTGCGTTGGCGGAATGTCTTGCGCCGCTTCCGCGGCCAACGCGGCACAGGCATCCGGTCTATGCGGTTTGTCGTCCGGGTTGTCTACGATGCCATGATGCGTTTTTTGCAGGATGACGGCTGGGCGATTGCCAGTTACATCGCCTTGGCGATCCTGACTTCGATGTTTCCTTTTCTGATCTTCGTCACCGCACTTGCCGGATTTCTTGGCACGAAAAGACTGGCGAACGAAGCCGTGAACCTCGTGTTTCAGACCTGGCCGAAGGAGGTGGCCGGACCGATCGCCAATGAGATCCACAATGTTTTGACAAATGCTCGCAGCGGGGTCCTCACGCTCGGGGTTATTTTCGCAGTTTATTTTTCGTCGAGCGGCGTCGAAGCCGTAAGGATCGGGTTGAACCGCGCCTACGGGGTCGGTGAGACGAGACCATGGTGGATTTTGCGTCTCGAATCCATTGCTTATGTTTTCGTTGGCGCCTTCTCGCTTCTGACCATCGCGCTCCTCGTCGTTTTGGCCCCCTTGATCTGGTCTGCGGTGCTGCACTTCGCGCCGAATTTTGAGCCGCTCGACCGGCTTGTGACGTTCAGCCGCTTCGTGATCGCGACCTTCGTCCTTTTGCTTGCGCTTGTCCTCGCGCATAGGTTCCTGGCGTGCGGGCAGCGATCCTTTGCGGACACTGCTCCCGGCATATTGCTGACCATCGCGTTGTGGATCGCGGCCGGCATCGCCTTTGGTGCTTATCTTTCCGAGTTCGCGCGCAATTATGTCACGACTTACGCAGGCCTTGCATCGGTTATGATCGCGCTTGTGTTTCTCTACATGATCGCCGCGATCTTCATTTTCGGCGGGGAGTTGAACGCCGCGATTCTGCGGGCAAAATCCGCAGCAAAGCGCGGCGCATCAAAGCTTAATTCCTCGTGACGGGATCATGCAGCGCCTTTGAAGGATTGGTCTCCACCTACTGCAAAGTGTAACTGTGCGGTACCGGGAGCGGATTTGCAACGATCGCCAGGCGCTCGATCGGTGCAAGCACGAATTCTCTTATTTGAAGTTCTTGGGCGAGCGACCGGCTTGCTGCCAAGAGCGCCTCGACGTCCGCCCTCCCCAAGAGATCCGCCGCGGCGCGACGCTCCGTTTCTTTATCGTTGCGTTGAGAGGCAGCGATCAGTCTCAGCACTAGAAATTCGTCCGGGCAGAGACAGCGGCACGCAGAGAAGCGCCACTGGATTTCCTTGCGTGCCCATTCTTTCAAAGTTCGTGTGAAAATATGAAATTTTGTGTGGAGGATCGTGGCCGATTCTGGGTCCACGAAACGCAGCAAAACTTCGAACGCCCAATCCCAATAATCTGTATCACGCGAGCAATATCCGGCCATCGATAAGCGATATTGGGAGAAGAATAACCGCTCGGCGGACGCATCCGCATGAACGGCGGCAATCTGGGGCGGCATGGTGGCATGGGACGTCACGACGAGCTCCATTAGGAAAGGTCAGGGCAAAAGCGGTGATCAGGAGATCATGCCGCAGCCGGACGGCTCTCGGTGGCCGGCGGGGCGCCGCCGGCGCGGGCGAGATGCCAGATGGAAAATCTGCGTGCTGTTCTCGCGACGCATTCGTCCGGACAGGCTCCGTCGTAATAGAGTTGCAACGCGACAACGCATAGTTGCGTGAGTTCCTCCAGGGTGGCGGGTGTATGGTCTAGCCTCATGCTCACCGCATGGGCCAATATTTTATTTATTCTAATTCGTTCTTTAATAATGTCGCACATGGTTTGCTCCATTCAACTTCATAAGCAATACTTATAAGTGTAAATGCACAAACACAATGAATATGTTTTTTATCTATTCTAATTCGATTATGTAGAGAAACGGCAAAAGTCTTCGCAATAGATCGCAGATCGGTCGCCGTTGGTCCGCCGAAGCGCTACGGGCCAATTCCGTCATCCCTTTGCGCAAAATCTCTTTCTTCGGACCTTCGCCCTGGGCGGGTGTCTGCGAGGCTCGCCGACGGCTTTGCGGAAAGTTGCTCTGCATGGTTCGCGGCGAATGGCATTTGGCCTGACTCGTCCCCACCAATGGCATTGCAAACAACCTGACCCATGTGGACTGGTGGCTTGCGACTTTGCTTCGCCGCAAGGCGAACATGCCGAATTAGGGTGTGATCCCGGAAAGTGGAGAGTCGATGATCGAAGAGACAATCTAACAGCATCCATTCGGCTGCGACGAGGTGCTGACGCCTTTCCTAAAGCCGCTGAACCGATTAGTTTGGCGGGAGCTGGAGGTCCCCATGAATTCGTCCTCAAACACGTCCCTTTATCGGTTTCATTCCCGCCTGGACCGGTTTTTCCCGCGCCTTCGTGCGCTCGTTGTGCTCGCCCTCATTGGCGCGAGCGTTTCAGGCTGCGGTTACAACACCATCCCGACGCTCGAGGAGCAGGCCAAAGCCAAATGGGCCGATGTGCAAAATCAATATCAAAGGCGCGCCGATCTCATTCCCAATCTTGTCGCGACCGTGCAGGGCTATGCCAAGCAGGAAAAGGATGTGCTCACATCCGTCATCGAGGCGCGCGCCAAGGCAACATCCGTGAAGATCGATGCCTCGCAATTGACCGATCCCGAAAAGGTCAAGCAGTTCCAGGAGGCACAGGCGCAATTGTCTGGGGCACTTGGCCGGCTCCTTGCCGTCAGCGAGAATTATCCCGATCTCAAGTCCAACCAAAACTTCCTTGCCTTGCAATCGCAGCTTGAGGGCACTGAGAATCGCATCGCCGTCGCACGTCGCGATTATATCGACGCGGTCCGGGCCTATAATCTCAGCCTGAAGACTTTCCCCACTCTCCTTTGGGCGGCAACCTTGTTTCGCGGCAACCAGCCGATGGCCGAATTCACCGCCAGCGAATCGGCGCAAACGCCGCCCCAGGTCAAATTTTGAGCGCGGGTTTCACACCCTCTTGGGATGACGCCGTTGGCTGAAGCATTGCGCGCCGGCGAGCTTTCGTGGAGCTGGGCAGAAAAACCCGCTGCGGCAGGGGTTCGCGTGGCAGGGGCTTTGCTCGCTGTCTTCGCTTCCGTGATCTTGGCGTTGGCCTATACGTTTCCACCGCTGACGGGACGCGTCGTCGACGAGGCCAATGTCATTCCGCCGGCGGTTGCCAGCAGGATCACGGAAAAACTTGCTGATCTTGAATCCAATTCGGGCATTCAGCTTGTGGTGGCGACGGTGAAGTCGCTCGAGGGGGATGAGATCGAGCCTTACGCGAACGCCCTTTTTCGTGCCTGGGGCCTTGGCGAGAAGCAAAAGAATAACGGCGTGCTGCTTCTCGTCGCACCCAATGAGCACAAGGTTCGGATCGAGGTCGGTTACGGCCTCGAAGGAACTCTGACCGACGCTCTCTCGAAAATCATCATCAGCAATGCGATCGCGCCGCGCTTCAAGGCGGGCGATTTCGGTGGCGGCGTCGAGCGCGGGGTCGACGATATCATCACCGTTCTGACGACAGATTCCTCGGAGTGGCAAAAACGCCCCGACTTGCGCGTTGTCAGCAAGGATTCGGCCTTCGATGACCTTGGCCCTTGGATTGCGCTTGCACTCTTTGTGTTGATCTTCTTTTTGCTGACACCGCCCCGCGAGCGCGGCAATCTTCTTTCCTTCTTGCTTGGCATGCTCATGAGTTCCGGGCGGGGTGGGTACGGGCGCAGGGGCCGCTGGGATGACGAAGGTTGGGGCGGCGGCGGATCTGGCAGTGGCGGCTTTTTCGGCGGCGGTGGGTCGTCGGGCGGCGGCGGCGCTTCAGGGAGTTGGTGATGGTGCATCTCTCGGTGGAAGATCAGGCCCGCGTCGGTGCCGCGATCAGGGCGGCCGAGGCGCAAACGGCAGGCGAGATCGTCTGCGTTTTGGCGCGAGCCTCCTCCAACTATAGGAGCTATGCGACCGCCTGGTCGGCGCTCATCGCTTTGATCGTGCCTTGGTTCCTTCTCGGTTTGACCAATCTTTCCGTGCGCGAAATTTTTCTCGCGCAGATCGTCATCTTCGTGGGGCTCTATTTGATCCTCTCCGAATCCGCCCTTGGCCATCGCCTCATCCCGCGTCGCGCGCTCCGCGCGGAAGCGCATCGGGCTGCGATGGAGCAGTTCATGATTCGTGGCATGGCGCGTAAGAAAAACCGCGCGGGCATCCTGATCTTCGTCTCTCTCGCCGAACATTACGCGCGCATCGTCGCTGATGATGGAATCGCTTCCAAGGTTGACCAATCCGTGTGGCAGGGGGCAATCGATGCTTTACTTGAGCGTGTCAGTGGCGGTGACATCGCGGACGGTTTTGTGATCGCAGTCGAGAGGTGCGGGCGCCTTCTTGCCGAACATTTTCCGGCTGAATCGGGCAGCGAGGACGAGCTGCCGGACCGTCTCTATCTAATTTGAAGTCCCTTTGGATGGCGCCGGATTGATTCCAGGTTGAGACGCCCTAGATGCCGGGTTTCAGGGCAAGTGAAAGAGGGAGGCGCCCGTGTTTGAAATCGAATTTGTGGGAGCGGTTCGCGAAGGAACGCCGCCGGAAGTCCTCGATCGGATGAGAACCGATATGACGGATCTTCCTCATGTCGTCGCGCACGCAAAATCGCTATTTTCTAACGCTGTCGCCCAGCGGGTCCACAAGCCGCTCCCGCATGGATTTCGCATTTTAGATCCGCAAGGCACAGAGGTCGCGCGCTGGAGCATCGACGATTCCTAGAATCGATTCCATAACCATTCGCGCCTGCGTCCCTATCGTCCTCTCCCTTGCGTTTCTTGGGGACGTGGCGGGTTACGTCTGTGCTGCGCCTGAGGCGAGTTTGATAGAGCTCAAAAAGCTGCCGCCCGTTATGAGCAAGGTGGCTGCTTTTCCGCGGGTCACCGCGGGCCCGCCACCTGCCGCGATCACGCGAATCAACAGTATATTGGCGGGCGCTGACGCGCGGGTCAGGCGCGCTGCCACGGATTGCGTCCGTATGGGCAAAAAACCTTCCGATTCCGATTGGTCACGCAAGATCGCGGTGACGATGCAAGGGCCTCGTTATCTGAGCCTCGTCGCCTCGGACGACTTCTATTGCGCCGGTGCGGCGCATCCCAACACCAGCACGGTGGCGCTTGTCTTTGATTTGAACAAAGGCATGCTGGTTGACTGGGTGAAGCTGCTGCCCGATCTCGTGCAGCGCGCGGGGACCGAAGAAGCGGGCGATGGTTCGACCCTGGGCACCGTCTCGTCCAACCGGCTTTCAGATCTCTATAGGGACCTAGCGAAGCGCGGCGGCGGCGATCCGGAATGCATCGACGCCTTGAAGGAAACAGAAATGAATTTCATCCTTTGGCCGGATGCGAAGCAGGACGGCTTGGTCGTGGAGCCGGACTTGATCCACGCGATTGCGGCTTGTGGACCTCCGCGTACGATTCCGTTGGAGATCCTAAGGTCACTCGGCGTGGACGCGGAGTTTCTCAAGGCCGTCGCCGCCGCCCATCAGCAGGGTGGCGTCTAGACACCGCAATCGTCAAACGCGCCGTCGTAGTATCTTACACCGTATGGCTGTTGCGAGGCGCTCTCCGGCCTGTTCTGGACGGTGCGCGGTGAGATAGTTGTGTAGCTGTGCGACGACCGCCGCCCCTTCGCCGATGGCGTCCCCAAACCCTCTTGACAGCGAACACACCAGGCACATTCGAAGACACCGTTGGTGACCTGCTGCGAGCTCGGCAATCTTTGTCGCGGCAGCGGGGCAATTTCGACATAAGTGTGGCGCTGTGCGCGGATGCCCTTGAGGGCGCGACGGGATGGCTAAACTATTTCGAAATTAGAATAGTTAGGTATAAGCGCAACCCGTCGCCACTATGGTTTACCATAAACTGAGGCCTCAAAATCGGCCTGCCAGAAATTCGCCTTAACTGTGGCAATTGCGCCACAAATGTTAACCGGAGATCGGGGCACTGAGGTTTTGGGGTGTTGGAGATGCCAAACCGGACCAATGTTTCGCGTGAAAACCTTTGGTCCGATTGACGCTCTTCCAACGGTTGTTGATTACCAATAGGGATGCCAGCGGTGCCAATGGTGCCAACAATGCCAACGGTGCCGATAAGACCAATAGGCCCTTTCCACGCCTTGCATGGTTGTGGTTGTGGTCACAACGGTTTGATCCAAGGCCGGCATTGCGGAAGCCCCGCTTTCTGCAAGGGCCAGGGCGCCAAACGCAACTGCGGCGAGGAGGCCAATTTTTGGAAGGTTCGCGGTCATGGGAAGTTCTCCTGTTGATTGCTGTGAGCATCAACAAAGTGGCAGATCCTTCCTGAACCTTCGCAGAATCGAGCCTTCATTCAGTATTAAGCTTGCGGCCGCTGTCGCGCTTTCTCTGGGCGCGCTTTGCGTGCTTTTTGGCACTGCGCGTCACTGTCCGCGCAAAGCCGCGAGGACAGAGACGCTGGCGCGGCCATCCGGATGCAGTCCGGAGCGAGATTGAAAATTCGAGATCGCTTGTTTGGTCTTGGTCCCGATCACCCCGTCCGCTTTGCCATCGAGATCATAGCCCCGGCGCATCAGAAGGGTCTGCATTTCGCGTCGCTCGGCGCGCGAGAGGCCAGGGTCATTCGTTGGCCATGCGGCGACGAGCCCATGCCGCCCGCGCAGCCGGTCGGAGAGCAGAGCGATGGCCAGAGCATAGGATTCCGCTGCATTATAAGAGTAGATCGCATCGAAATTGCGGGTGACAAGAAAAGCAGGTCCGCTTGGGCCAGCAGGCAGGAGCAGTCCTGCGCTTCCGCTACTCGGGAGCTGCTGCCCGTCAACGCGCGTGAGACCGCGTGACGCCCAGGCCGCCATCGGCTCCTTGTGGGTGCGCCCAGAGGGGCCCCCGTAATGTTCCGGCAGGCGGACTTCAAAGCCCCATTCCTGGCCCGGCGCCCAGCCGCTTTTACGCAAATAGGCGGCTGTCGAGCCGAGCGCGTCGGGGACCGAATTGATGAGGTCTCGGCGGCCATCGCCGTCAAGATCGACAGCAACTCGAAGGAAGGTCGACGGCATGAATTGGGTGTGGCCGAAAGCGCCGGCCCAGGATCCGTTGAATTGCGCCGGATCGATGTCGCCATGCTGGATGATTTTCAGGGCGGCGATGAACTCCGTGCGGAAATAGCCCGACCGCCTGCCACCGGCGCATGTGAGGGTTGCGAGCGATTGTACGACCGGGCGTGTGCCGAAGCTGCGGCCGTAGTCCGACTCGACACCCCAAACCGCGGTGATCGTCGCCCGGTCCACTCCGAAGCGGCTCTCCGCCTGGGCGAGCGCCTGGCCGTAGCGGCTCATCATCGCCTGGCCGTCGTGGACCCGTTCTTCGTCGACAAGCCCTGCAAGATAGTCCCAGATCGGTGTCTTGAATTCCGGCTGGGCCTCCGCCATTGCAAGAACGTCCGGATTTGGGGTGAGCCCGCGCGTTACTCTGTCGAAAGTGGCGGCATCGACCCCAGTTGCTTGGGCTGGCCCGCGAAGGCCGGTAAGGCAGTCCGAGAAACTCGTGGCGTGGGCCTCGCCGGAAGCAAAGAAAAAAAGGCTCAAAGCGAGGCAGGCCGGTAAACGCCGCAGGGCGGGCGGGTCCTTTGTCAGCAAAGCGTTAGATTCCTGTTCAGCTTCCGATCTCTCTTCAGATCAAAAGGGGTAGCGAGGGGCGCCGTGCTTGGCAAGCACCACCTTGGCAAAGGGTTATCCTAAGCGGCGAGCAGACGCTGAACCTCATTCACGAGATCTTTCAGATGGAAGGGTTTTGAAAGGATCTTTGCCTGTGGTGGCGCGTTGTTGTCGGGATTAAGTGCAACAGCCGCAAAGCCCGTGATGAACATCACTTTGATATCGGGGTCGAGTTCGGTCGCCCTGCGGGCGAGTTCGATTCCGTCCATCTCGGGCATGACAATGTCGGTCAGGAGCAATTCGAAAGGTTCCTCACGCAACCTATGATAGGCGGACATGCCGTTGTCGAAAGAGGCGACCGAATAGCCCGCGTTCTGCAACGCTTTGCCGAGAAAGCGCCGCATGTCATGATCGTCCTCGGCCAGCAGGATTTTGCAATGGATTGGGATGTGCATCTCGTTCATGGGGAGGTCCTCGCAACTTTTGCCATCAAACCGCCGCCCAGGTAAAAATCGAGTGAAAATTGCCGGGATCTCGACGATCCCTTAATTTTTTCGAAGTGTGTTGCAGATTGGCGATAGTGCTGGACAGAATGGCATGTCCTTGCAAGACTGGTTTAAATCCAAGGTTTCCCGGGGCACGCCGCGTGTTGCAGCGGCCTCAAAGTTTCCGCAGCCGGCAGGGGCAGCTCTCGCGCGTGACGCAAAAGTGATGTTCAACCAACCGCATGAGCCCGAACTCGATCCGCCGTTCGAGGTGCTGGAACCAGCCCGTCTCGCTTGTCCCTTGGTTTTTTCGTCGCCTCATTCCGGGAATGTTTACCCTCGCCGCTTTCTTGACGCGACAAGGCTTGAGGAGGCTGTACTGCATCGTTCCGAAGATGCTTTCGTCGATGTCTTGTTTGGCGGCGCCACCGCGCTCGGCGCTCCCCTCATCAAGGCACGGTTTCCGCGCGCCTACCTTGATCTTAATCGCGAGCCCTACGAGCTCGATCCGCGCATGTTCGACGGACCGCTGCCACCATTCGCGAATACCCGTTCGCTCCGCGTTGCTGGGGGTCTAGGGACCATCGCGCGGGTGGCCGGCCAGGCGCAAGAGATTTACGCCCGCCGCATGCCGGTCGAGGAAGCTATCGAGCGGATCGAAAAACTCTATAAACCCTATCACAATTGCTTACGCGGCCTCATCGATCGAGCCCGGCAAATTTTTGGAATCGCGGTTTTGGTTGATTGCCATTCGATGCCTTCCGGCTCGCTGCGCCAGGGCCAGTCTTCGCAGGTCAAAGCGGCCGATGTGGCAAGGCCGGACTTTGTGGTTGGCGATCGCCATGGGGCAAGTTGCGCCCGGGATTTTGTCGATGTCGTTGAACATGAGTTGCGCCACCTAGGATATAGGGTGCAGCGCAACAAGCCCTATGCTGGGGGATACATTACTGAACATTATGGCAATCCAGCGGGCGACTGCCATGCCATGCAGATCGAAGTAAGCCGGGCGCTTTATATGGACGAACGTGCGGTCACGCGGGAGGAGAAATTCGCGGATGTTGCCGCTGATCTGACGAAGGTCGCCGCCGTGCTCGCGGAGGTGGCTTTGTCACATTGTGATCGGCACCGTGCCGCCGCCGAATGATCGGCGCTGCGACCCGTTGAAAAGATGAGGAAAGCGGGAGCGACGAAAGAAAGAGGCCGCCTACGTTTCCGCAAGCGGCCCAAGTCTAGGGAGGAAACGCCCAAGGAGGGCATCGGCGACAAATCTTGCCGCGTTGCAACAATATGGACGTGCGCCGCACAAAAAGCAAGGGATACTGACCAATTTTTTTCAAAAAAACCGTATAAAAAGCTAGTGCCTTGTTTATGCTCATATTGCATGGGATGGAACCTGGAACTGCGCCGATTTTTCCTGTCGTCTAGCGCCGTCGAGGCCAAGCTGGTAGTTTGCAGCCGCGATCCCCCCTCATGGGGGCGTTGCGCTTATGGCGCGTTCCGGGTTGCCGTGGCGGGAGACAAGGTTGGTTCTGGATCCTGCGAGACAAGAGGGGCGTCTCGTCCTTTCCGCCTTGGAGACCTATTCGAAAATAGGTGGCTTGCAGAATTTCAACCGCCGGGTCATCCGCAGCTTGGCGAAACGTGCGTGGGAGCGGCCAGAGCCGACGCCGCTTGTGTTGCTTTTGCGGGATCAATCCGCCGAGATCCCGACGCTCGACGGGATTGAGATCGCCGCGATCGGGAGCCGGGTGGCGTTCTTTGCAAGAGCGGTGTACGCAGCCGTCACCCAGGGGAGGATCTTGATCCTCGGCCACATCAATCTTCTTCCGCTCGCGCCGCTCGTCCGGCTCCTTCGCCCGAAATTGCCGATTCTGTTGTTCGTGCACGGCGACGAGGTCTGGAACGACCCGCGGATCTCCCGGCAGAAGCATTGGTTCGAGCCTTGGTTTCTTCGGGCCGTGACACGGATTGCCTCGGTCAGTTCCTTTACGGCCGAAACGATGGCGCGCGAATACCGTGTTCCTCCAGCCAAGTTCAGTCTGTTGCCCAATGCGGTCGATACGCTGAAAGCCCCTTCCGAAACGGGCATGCGGGCGCCGGCGACGATTCTGAGTGTGACAAGGCTCGGCGCCGCCGACCGTGAAAAGAACATCGGCCAGATGATTCGAGTTCTCGCCAAGCTCAGGCGAGAGGTATCCGGTCTCCAATATGAGATCGCCGGCGATGGCCCCCTGCGGCCCGAACTCGAGGCGCTGGCTAACGAGCTTGGCGTTGGCGATATCGTGAGATTTTTGGGCTTTGTCACCGACGCGGAGCTTGAGGCGGCCTATGCGAAAGCGGCGGTCTTCGCGCTGCCTTCTTCAAAGGAAGGATTTGGGATTGTCTATCTCGAAGCCTGGCAGCACCGGCTTCCAGTGATCTGCAGCTCGAAGGGCGCCGCGAAGGAAATCGTTGAGGACGGGGTGGACGGCTTTGTCGTCGATCCAGAGGATATTGGGCTGCTCGCGGACCGGCTCAAATTTCTGCTCTCTGATCCGGAGCGGGCGAAGGCGATGGGCGAGAGCGGCCGCCGCAAGGTCGAGGCGCATTATCTTGATCCGGCGTTCCGAAGAAATCTCGATGGAATCATTGATGGTTTGGGCGCGAAGAAGCGCGCCGTGGAGATAATTTGACCCGCGGCGGCGTCAATCTTATCTCTACAGGCGTGGTGTTCCTCGAAAGTCATAGCGTTTCAGTGGGGCGGCGCCTGACTTCTGAAATGACACACCAAAGCCGGAGAAACCCATGATCCAGCTGAGCGCCAAAAGCTCACTCATCGCCGGGGCCGCCGCTGCCGTCGGAGCCTCGCTTTGTTGCGTTGCGCCGCTTGTGTTGCTCGCGCTTGGAATTAGCGGCACATGGATCGCTAGCTTGACTGCCATCGAGCCCTATCGCCCGATTTTTGTGGTCCTGACCTTGCTCTTCCTCGCTCTGGCATTTCGCCGCCTTTACTTCCTCCCGCAAGTCTGCGTGCCGGGCCGGCCCTGCGCCGATCCGCGTGTTCTCAGGCGTCAACGCCTGACCTTTTGGATTTTCAGTTTCCCTCTGCTTGGCCTCCTCGCCGTGCCGTGGGCCGCGCCTTTCTTTTACTGACAGGAGAGTTTCCGTGCGCCGACTGCTGCTTTCTGTGATGCTCGCTCTGTCATCGCTCACGGCTCTGGCAGGTGCCACCCAAACCGTGACCCTCGAGGTAAAGAACATGACCTGCACGCTTTGCCCCATCACGGTTCGAAAATCTCTTGAGAAAGTTCCCGGAGTTACCGGGGTGAGGGTCGATTTAGAAGCGAAGACCGCAACGGTGACCTTCGATCCAGACAAGGTTGACACTGCCGCACTCATCAAGGCGCCAACGGAAGCTGGCTATCCAGCGGCCATCAAGCAGTAATGGAATCGTTGCTGTGCGGCGTGCTGGACGCAATTCTGCCTTGGCTGCCGTCCGAGTTCGGAAAATCGGACGCCATGCGTTTCGCGGCTTCTATCCCTCTGATGTCGTCGGGTCGATGACCGTTTTGATCTCGCTTATCCGGTTCGCGGGAAACCCGCCTTGTTCGGCATGCTTTCGGATGATTTCCGCGTCCGGCGCGATGTAAATGCAGTAAACCTTGTCATCTGTAACAAAACTTTCGACCCACTGAATTGTTGGCCCGAGATTTCTCAAGACTTGGCAGGAACGCTGGGAGATTTTCTGTAAATCGGAGGCCGCTAGCCGGCCGGCCCCAGGCAGTTCGCGTTCGATCATGTATTTTGGCATGTTCGTTCCTCCTCCGATTTTCCCGGCGGCGGTGAAGACTCCGCCCTCTCTCGGCCTGGCATAAGGCCGAAAAAGGGTCAATTCCGTGATCTTCTGTCGAGAGATTGCACGCGTAGGAGCGCTGACAAATTGACGTCGGGCGGCGCCGGTATTATCTCAAGATCATGGCTTTACGGACGATTATCACGCTTCCCGATCCGCGCTTGCGCCTCAAATGTGCCCCGGTGCCCTCCGTCGACGATAGCATCCTCGCGCTCATGGACGATATGCTCGAGACCATGTATGCCGCGCCCGGTATCGGTCTTGCTGCGGCCCAGATCGCTGTGCCGAAGCGGGTCCTTGTTCTTGATGTCTCCAAGCGCGAAGACGAAAACGCCACGCCAGATCCGATGTGCATCATCAATCCGGAAATCCTCTGGGTTTCCGAGGAGCTCTCGACCTATCAAGAGGGCTGCCTGTCGATCCCGGAATTTTTCGAGGACGTCGCGCGGCCCGCGCGTGTGTGCGCCCGTTATCTTGACCGCAACGGCCGCACCCGGGAGATCGAGGCGGACGGGATTTTGGCGACCTGCCTTCAGCACGAGATCGACCATTTGAACGGGATCTTGTTCATCGATCATCTCTCGCGGCTGAAGCGGGATCGAATTACCAGGAAATTCGCCAAGACCGTCAAGCACCGGAACGTCCCTCGCAAGGGTGGCGCGGGGGACGAACAAGCGGCCGCCGGCAGCTAGAACCTAAGCGTTCGGAAGGCTTCCGATTTGCCATGAAGCGTTGACTTTAGGCCTCTTCGCCCAGAAAACTCCCGAAACTAGGCTGGACCTTTGCGCATCGTCTTCATGGGGACCCCAGACTTCGCGGTGCCCGCGCTCACCAAAATCGCAGAACAAGGCCATCTCGTGGCGGCGGTCTATACGCGAGCGCCTCAGCCTGGCGGCCGGCGCGGCCTCGAACCGACACCGTCCCCGGTCCATGCGGCGGCGCTGCGTTTGGGCATCGAGGTTGTCACGCCGCGAACGCTCCGTTCCGAGGAGGCTGTCGCGACGCTGTGCGGGTTCAGGCCCGATGCGGTTGTTGTCGCGGCCTATGGCTTGATCCTGCCGAAAGCCATTCTCGATGTCCCGGCGAAGGGCTGCCTCAATCTGCACGCCTCGCTGCTGCCGCGATGGCGCGGCGCCGCGCCCATCCAGCGGGCCATCATGGCGGGGGACAAGGAAACCGGCGTCATGGTGATGCGGATGGAGGAGGGTCTCGACACGGGGCCTGTCGCGCTCACCGAACGCGTCGCCATTGGCCCCGATGCAAACGCAGGCGAAATCTCCGAAGCACTCGCCCAAGCGGGCGCTGCCTTGATGGTGCGGGCGCTTGTGCTGCTCGATGAGGGCGCCCTTGTCTTTGCGCCGCAGGCGGAGGAGGGCGTGACCTATGCCCATAAGATCGACAAAGCCGAAGCGCGGATCGATTGGACGAAGCCCGCGGCGGATGTGCACAATCTCGTCCGGGCTCTTGCGCCTTTTCCCGGCGCGTTTTTCGAGGCTGATCTTGGCAAGGGGCCGGAGCGCGTGAAAGTCTTGCGCACCGCCATCGCGGACGGAACGAGTGGGCCCGGCCGGGTTCTCGACCAGCAGCTGACGATTGCTTGCGGGCAGGGCGCGCTGCGTCTTCTCGACGTGCAGCGCTCGGGCAGGGCGTCAATGCCGGCCGCCGATTTTCTGCGCGGCGCGCGGCTTTGCCAGGGAACCGTGCTTGCCTCGAAAACCGATGCCGCGCTTTAAGCTCACTCTCGAATATGATGGCGCGCCCTTTGTCGGGTGGCAGCGGCAAACGAATGGGCTTTCTGTGCAAGAGGCGATCGAGACGGCCCTTGAAGCCATGTCTGGCGAAAAGGCGAGAATTCGCGGCGCCGGGCGCACGGATAGCGGCGTCCATGCCACCGGCCAGGTCGCACATGCCGATCTCGCCAAGGACTGGCGACCCGATGTTCTGCGCGATGGCTTGAACGCGCATCTGCGGCCTCTACCCGTCGCCGTTCTCGCGGCGGAGCGCGCGCCGAAAAGTTTTGATGCGCGCTTTTCGGCGACCCGTCGCCATTACCTCTATAAGATCGTCAACCGCCGGGCGCCCTTGACGGTCCAGCGCGGCCGAGCCTGGCACGTCAAGCGCAAGCTCGATACCGCGGCTATGCAGGAGGCGGCACGGACTCTTCTCGGCCGGCATGACTTTTCAACGTTTCGCGCCTCGCAATGCCAGGCGGAGAATCCGGTGCGCACTTTGGAACAGCTTGATGTCACCCGGAAGGGCGAGGAGATCTGCATATTCACGAGTGCACGTTCGTTTTTGCATAACCAAGTGCGCTCGATGGTCGGTTCGCTTGAACATGTTGGCTCAGGCAAGTGGCGCATCGAGGACCTACGTGCCGCGCTCGAGGCCTGCGATCGCCGCCGCTGCGGCATGGTGGCGCCGCCCGAGGGGCTTTATCTCGCAGGTGTGGACTATGGGCCGACGCCCGATTGATCGCGGCTCAGGTCTTCTCCCCGCCACCGCCCGCCTTCCGCCCCAGAGCACGGGCCATGTCCACGAATTCGCTCGGCATCATGATGATCGTCATGGTGTTCTGCTCAGCGCCAACTTCCGTGATCATTTGCATGCGGCGCAATTCGAGTGCGGCCGGGCTTTGCGTGATCATCTCCGAGGCCTGCCGCAGCAGCGCGGCAGCCTCGACTTCCGCTTGCGCCTTGATCTGCCGAGCGCGCTTTTCCCGCAGGGCCTCGGCTTCTTGGGCAATCGCGCGCTGCATGGATTCGGGGATTTCGACATTCTTCATCTGCACGCGCTCGACCTTCACACCCCAGGGCTCGGTCACTTGATCGATCGACATCTGCAACGCCCGTGAGATCGTCTCCTGCTCCTTGAGAACGTCATCGAGCGTGTGCTGACCAATGACATTGCGCAGCGACGTCACGGCGACTTGCACGACGGAATTGCCAACATCCACCACCTCAATGACCGCGCGTTTAGGGTCGACTGTTTTGCGCCAGATCACGGCATTGATCTTGATTGGCACATTGTCGCGGGTGATCGCCTCCTGCTGCTCGACGCTGGTCGTCATCGTGCGCATGTCGATCGTCACCTGCCATTCGATGAGCGGGATGATGAGATAAAGGCCGGGGCCGGAGGTCCGTACATATTTGCCAAGCCGGAAGACCACCGCCCTTTCATACTGATTGGCGATCCGCACGCCGGTGAGAAGGAAAAGGAGCAGCAGGATCGCCACGAAGGAACTGATGATCATATCCTCTTTCCTTTTTCCGCGGCTCCATTGGCCATCGGCGCTTGGCTTTCAAGAGAGGCGGCTCACGGCTGCGCTCTCCACCAGCTATCGAGTGTCGCGCCCCCGGTGGCCGGGCCATAGGCAGGCAGGATCTTCGGCCGCGCGAGCTTGGCGGAAGCGGCGATCCATTGGTCTTTGGAATGAAACAAGGGCACGACATAGAAGCCGGACAGCAGCACCCGATCATAGGCGCGCACGGCGGCGACAAACTCCTCATGGGTTTTGGCGGCGAGAAGCGCATTGATCATGGCGTCGACCGCGGGCGATTTGACGCCCGCGAGATTGTAGGAGGCTTCCTGCTCTGCGCTCGCCGAGCCCCAACGGGCGCGCTGCTCATTGCCTGGCGAAGGAGACGCAAGCCAGCTTCCGATCATCATGTCGAAATCAAATTTCTGCCGCCGTCTCTGGTACTGGACCTCATCGACCAGCCTTACATTTGCTGAAACGCCGATCCGGGCGAGCGAATCGGCGTAATTCAGCGCGAGCCGTTCCTGGTTCCTGTCCTTGACCATGATTTCGAAAGAGAAAGCCTCGCCCCCCTTGGTCAGGCGGCCACGTTCAATCTCATAGCCAGCCTCTTTCAAAAGAGCGAGGGCGCGCCTTGGCTCGACCCTGTCCCCGCCAGAGCCGTCGGTCTGTGCTGGCTGCCAGCGGCCTTGCAAGATGTCGTCGCGAACGTCGCTTGGAAAGGGCGCAAGCAAAGCGAGTTCGGCGGCGTCCGCTGGACGACCGGTCGAGGCGAGTTCGGAATCATCGAAAAAGCTTTTCGTCCTTTTGTAGAGACCGTCGTAAAGATTGGCGTTGACCCATTCGAAATCAAAAACAAGGCCGAGCGCCTCCCGGACTCTGACGTCATCAAAGAGCGGACGCCGCAGGTTGAAGACGAATCCCTCCAAGCCCTTGGGTCCTCCAGCCGGCAGCGCCTCCCGGATTACCCGGTGATCGCGAATGGCGGGGAAATCATAGGCTGTTGCCCAGCGGGCGGGATTCGTCTCCTCGCGAAAATCGAGGAGACCCGCTGCGAAAGCCTCGAACAAACTGTTGGCGTCACGGAAGTATTCGATGTCGATCTCATCGAAATTGTATAGACCACGGCGAACTGGCAGATCCTTTGCCCAGTAATTTGGGTCGCGGCGCAGAATAATGCGCTGGCCGGGTTTCACATCGGCGACAATATAGGGACCGGAGCCGGTTGGAATATCGAGGCTGGCGTCGTCGAATTTCGCGGGATCGACCTTGTGGCGTGGCAGCACCGGCATAAGCGCCAGGGTGAGCGGCATCTCCCGATCTTTGATGCCGGAAAGATCATAATGGATTGTCAGCGCATCCGGCGTTTCGATCGATTTGACGAGGGCATAAGCGGCGCGCTGCTGCGGCCGCCCCTTTGCCTTCAAGAGGTCGAAGGTGAAGCGGATGTCAGCCGAGGTGATCGGAGTGCCGTCGGAAAAATGGGCGCGCGGATCGAGCCTGAACGTCACCCAGCTGCGGTCGGCGTCGGTCTCAATGGTCTGGGCGATCAAGCCGTAGAGTGTGAAGGGCTCGTCGAGAGAGCGCGTCATCAAGGTTTCGAAGACGTTCGTGTTCATTCCTTGCGCGGTGGATCCAGCTTTCAGGTTGAACGGATTGAGACTGTCGAACGTGCCGAAAAATCCGATGGCGAGACGGCCGCCTTTCACAGCGTTGGGATCGGCATAGGGCAGGTGATCGAAACCCTCCTTGAGGGCGGGCTCGCCATGCATGGCGATGGCGGGCGCCGGAGCCGCAAGCTGTATTGTGGTTTCCGCCGCCCATGTAGCGCAGCAGCCGGCCCCGCAAAGGCCACCAGGAAGGGAGGCAAGAATGGAGGTAAGTATGGCGAGGGCCGGCGCCAGATTTCGGGGCAGCAGATGTGTCATTGCCGCAATTTAGACGATGACCGCTTCACGTTGAACTGCTCATCATGTGAAAAGTTATTCAAGAATTGGCAAGTTTTTTAGGACTGGTTCCGGCGCGGGCAAGATCCCGAATAGGCCTTCCTTTGCCGGCGAAAATGCTTTATGAGAGTCGCCGCGTCGATGCTTGTTATTGGTGGGAGGCGCCGCTGTGGCCTATTGGCCTCGGCAGCGGTGGTGGAGTTTCGGCTAGGCTTGCGCCATGATGGCGGGACCTGTCTTGACTTTTCCGGCAAAAAGCTCGACGTAACAAGGGCGACTGCGACATTGCGGCGCCAAGACAGAGAAGATAGACCGGGAGAGGACCATGAACGATCACACCATCAGCATTGTCAGCGCCATTCTTGTTTTGACCGTTGTTGTTCAGGTTATTCTGGTGAAGAGCTGGACCTGAGGGATTTCAAGTGCGCGGCCGCGGAAGCGGTCGCGCCACTGCTTCTAGCGATCGCGCGTCCACGGAGACTGCAGACCGGGAGCCAAGGGCAAACCCGAAGTTCATCCGCAGAGGGGACAGAGGTTCGCCCGGGTTTTTGAAGCTCTCTGGACGAAAACCATCCTGTTGATCTTGAACCTGTCTTGCAACTGGCGGAGAGCCTGCTGCGGGGCGTTTGTTATTTTGATCGCATCGCAGTTGCGTGATGCCTGCGTGGAGAAGCGCTCCTTACCCCGAGATGCGTTTCCAAGACGCCGCAGGCTTTCGAGGCGAAGCTGGTCTTTGGGTTGCCACCAGGGCAACGCACCGGCCCATCGCCTGTGCGGGCAGCGGTGAGGTTTAGCTTTATGCTTTGACCCGGACTCTCGTGATTTCGTGTTTTCTGAGAGCGCTTCGGGGTTGCAAGCCAGCCTTATTATGCTTACCGAAACGATTGGCTCCGAGCATTGGCGCGGGTCCCGGCGTGAGGTTTGCTCGGGTCTTGATGCGCTCCTGCGTGCGGCGGATCTGCAAGGGGTGTTTTCATCGCCGCATCATTCGCCGCCGCCTCGCGGTCGATGCGATGTCGGTTTCGAATGGCCGGTCATTGGAAAGGAAATTTGATGTCCTTCTCGTTAAAAAGCTTCGGCGCGGCCAGTTTGGCCAGCGTTCTTCTGGCCACGAGCACGGGAGCTTTCGCCCAGGCTAAGAAGCCGGCGCAACCCGCGCCCGCCCAAGTCCAAGCTCCAGCCCAGCCTGCTCCCGTCCAGCCCGCGCCGAATCAGCCCGCCTCGCCCCAGCAGCAGGCGCCCCAAGGTCCCATCAGGCTTGATCTCGTTCCGACGCAGAATGACTGGACCAAGGTCTGCGGCAGGGATCAAGCCGCCAACAAGGACATTTGCTATACGACCCGCGATTTTAGCGCGCAGGCGGGACAGGCGCCGGTCCTGGCGCTCGCCGTCTACGACATCAAGGGTGATGACACCCGCATCATCCGCTTGCTGGTGCCCGTTGGTCTCATGCTGCGTCCGGGTTTCCGTTTTTCCGTCGACAAGGGTCCGACGCTTGAGGGCGCGTTCGAAATCTGTTTCCCCAACGGATGTTTTGCGGAAGCCAAGGTGAAGGGCCAGACGATCGACCAACTTAAGAAAGGGTCGATTTTGAGTGTCGCGGTCAAGAATCAGGCAAACAACGAAGTCACGTTTGACATACCAGTCGCGGGCTTCGGGAGGGCCTTCGATGGGCCCCCGATCGATCCAAAGGTTCTCGAAGAGCAACAAAGGAAATTGCAAGAGGAATTGCAAAAGCGCGCCGAAGAAGAGCGCAAGCGTCTTGAAGCCACCAAGCAGGGCCAGGGCACGCCAGCCGCTCCCGCTCCGGCTGCTCCGGCCACGCCGGCCAAATAGGTCCGCTGTTCCGGGAGGGCGCCGGCTTGGAACGCGCGCGCTTTTGCGCATGGCACGAAAAAGCTGTGCGTTGAAGCGCGGTTCGGGTCCGCCAGTTTGGAGTGAAAAAATTGACGTCGGCGCTGCTTCCGACCTATGCCCGCATCAATCTCGCCTTTGAAAGGGGAGACGGAGCCTGGTTGACCTCGACAGCCGGCGAGCGTTTTCTCGACTTTGGCGGCGGCATCGCGGTTGCCTCGCTCGGTTATAGTCACCCTCACCTCGTCGCGGCTCTCAACGAGCAGGGTGCGAAGCTCTGGCATACCTCCAACCTGTTCGAGATCCCGCAAGCGGAACGCCTCGCCCGGCGTCTTGTCGAGGCGAGTTTCGCCGATTACGTGTTTTTCACCAATTCAGGCGCGGAAGCCGTCGAAGGTGCCATCAAAACCGCGCGTAAATATCACTCCGCCGGCGGACATCCGGAGAAATTCCGCATTATCACTTTTGCCGGGGCGTTCCATGGGCGGACGCTGGCGACGATCGCCGCTGCGGGCAATCCCAAATATCTCGAGGGCTTCGGTCCAAGAGTGGAAGGATTCGACACAGTTCCGTTTGGCGACATCGAGGCGGTGAAAGCGGCGATTGGGCCGCAAACAGGCGCCATTTTGATCGAACCCATTCAAGGCGAGGGCGGCATCCGCACCCCGCCGCCGCACTTCCTTCGGGCGCTGCGTGATCTTTGCGACACGCACGGTCTGCTCTTGATGTTCGACGAGGTGCAGACGGGTATGGGCCGCACCGGTAAGCTCTTTGCATATGAGCTTTTCGGCGTCACGCCGGACATTATGGCAGTTGCAAAAGGCATCGGAGGGGGTTTCCCGCTCGGTGCCTTTCTGGCGACAAGGGAAGCGGCGAGGGGGATGACCGTCGGTACGCATGGGACGACATATGGCGGCAATCCGCTCGCCACAAGCATCGGCAATGCCGTCCTCGACGTCGTATTGGCACCGAGTTTCATCGAGCATGTGCGTTTGATGGGTTTACGGCTCAAACAGGGTCTTGCCGGCTTGCAAGAGAGGCATGGCAAAATCATCTCGGAGATTCGCGGCGAAGGATTGATGCAGGGCATCGCCCTTCGCGTTCCGGTCAATGATTTTGCCGCAGCCGCGCGGGCAGAAGGAATCCTTGTCATTCCAGCCGCCGAAAACGTCGCGCGGCTTTTGCCGCCGCTCATCATCGGCGAGGTGGAGATTTCCGAAGCGATCACGCGTTTTGATGCCGCCTGTCTCCGGTTGGAACGTCACGCGCTCAAGATCAGCGGGGCAGAGGCGGGCGGGGCCTCCGCATGAGCACGCGCGAAGGCCAGGATACATCCACCGCGGTGCGGCATTTCCTCGATCTTTCGGACATTCCGGCCGCCGATTTACGCCAGGTCCTCGACGCTGCAACGCGCATCAAGGCAGCTCGCCGCAAGGGGCGGACCACGCTGGATAAGCCGCTCGCCGGCAGGGTTCTTGCGATGATTTTCGACAAACCCTCGACCCGCACGCGCGTCTCTTTCGACATCGCGATGCGCGAGCTCGGCGGCGAAACGATCATGCTGACGGGTCAGGAAATGCAGCTCGGCCGCGGCGAGACCATCGCCGATACCGCGCGTGTGCTGTCGCGCTTCGTCGATGCGATCGTGATACGCATTCTCGATCATGCCGCCATGCTCGAACTCGCCCGTTACGCCGATGTGCCGGTCATCAATGGTTTGACGAAACGGTCGCATCCGTGCCAGGTGATGGCGGATATTCTGACTTTCGAGGAAAAGAAGGGCCCAATCAAGGGACGCACGATTGCCTGGAGCGGCGATGCGAACAACGTCCTCGCGAGCTGGGTCCACGCCGCGCAGCGGTTCGATTTTACGCTTCACGTGGCGACCCCCGGTGGACTTGATCCGCGTGCCGGGCTTCTGGAATGGGCCCGTCATTCGAATGCCCGTTTGAAGCTCATCCGCGATCCTTATGAGGCGGTCAGGGGCGCCGATGCGGTCGTCTCGGATTGCTGGGTCTCGATGGGCGATGTCGACGAGGCCTCTCGGCATAAATTGCTTGCGCCCTATCAAGTCAACACGAAACTCATGGCTTGCGCGAACAAGGATGCGATTTTCATGCATTGCTTGCCGGCCCATCGTGGCGAGGAGGTGACCGACGATGTGATCGACGGTCCGCAATCCGTTGTTTTCGATGAGGCCGAAAACCGGTTGCACGCGCAAAAAGGGATTCTCGCTTGGTGCTTTGGAGCGATAAAGCCATGAGCGGCCAAGACCCCGGCCAATCCTCCTCGCGAGCATCGGCAAGGGAATCTGGTGCGCGGCTGGTGTCGGATGAAGCGCGCGATGATGCCGTCCTTCCCTTCGCAGTCCAGCCACTCGATGTGCGCGGCCGTGTGGTGCGGCTTGGCGCATCTCTCGATCATATCCTTGCCAAGCACGCTTACCCAGCACCGGTGGCGCGGCTTGTCGGCGAAGCGTGCGTTTTAACGGTGCTGCTCGCGACGTCACTCAAGATCGAGGGCCGGATTCAACTTCAGACGCGGAGCGACGGCGCCATCGGAATGATCGTCGTCGACTTCGATGCGCCGGACCGTTTGCGCGCCCTTGCGCGATTCGACTTAGAAAAGCTCGGCGCGCGCGGACGCACGCAAGATCTCATGGGCACCGGCCATCTTGCGGTCACCGTCGAACAGGGCAATGATACCTCGCGCTATCAGGGGATCGTTGCCTTGCAAGGGCAGGGGCTGGAAGACGCCGCCCGGCAATATTTCGACCAGTCAGCCCAGATCCCGACACGCGTGCGGCTGGCCGTTGCGGAAAATGTCACTGGCGCGGGTGTTTCGTGGCGTGCGGGCGGTGTCATGACGCAATTTCTGCCGCGGGCGCCGGAACGGCGGATCAGGATCGATCTTGATCCGGGCGACGCCCCGGGGGGGCTTAAAGCCGCAGCGCCGCCCGCCGATGATGCCTGGATCGAGACCGAGGCGCTGCTCGCCACGATCGAGGACCACGAACTCGTCGATCCGGCGGTCTCGAGCGAACGGCTGCTCTATCGGCTGTTTCACGAGCAAGGCGTCACCGTGTTTCCGGCCCAACATGTCCACGACTCGTGCCGCTGCTCAGACGAGCGCGTGAGAGCTATGCTCGGGAGTTTCACGCCTCGCGAACGCAGTGAAATGACCGGCGAAGACGGGCTGATCGGTGTGACCTGCGAATTTTGCTCGACATACCGTGCCTTTGATCCGGCTGATTTCGAGTCGTAAGCAGGCTATCCGCGCGTCCAGCGGACGTAATGGCGCGTGGCAAGGCGCCGGCGAGCGCCTCTCGCAACGAAATATGGGCGTCATATTCGCGGGACTATAGTCATCCGCTGATCCGGCTCGGCGGCTCTTCCTTCCTTTATTATGCTTGAGGCCAGGCAAGCGGCTGGCATGTGAAACCTGGCAGAAGGGCTGTAGGTTTTCTCGAACGGATCACACCGAAAGATCAGAGCCCAAAACCTTGAGTTGCTCCTCCGGCCTCTCGATCTCGTGAGTTAAGGACAGGATGATGAATGCGAGCGATGTGATGGTCCGGGACGTCGTGACGGTCCGGCCAGAGGATGAGGTCTCGGATGCGGTGCGGCTGCTTGTCGATCACGACATCAGCGCCTTGCCTGTCGTTGATGACGGCGGCCATGTCCTCGGGGTTCTCAGCGAAGCTGATTTGCTGCACCGCGAAGAGGATGGCACTGTGAAACCCAGGCCTTGGTGGGTCGAGGCGATCACGCCAGCTCATGTGCTTGCTCTCGATTATGCGAAATCGCACGGCCGCAGGGTGGCCGAGGTGATGTCCAATCGTGTGATTTCTGCCAGCGAAGATACGCCGCTGTCCGAGCTTGCCAGCATCTTGGAGAAAAACCGCATCAAGCGCGTGCCCATTCTCAAGGATGGCAAGCTTGTTGGAATTGTGAGCCGTGCCAATCTCATCCAGGCGCTGGCCTCGAGTCCGACTGTCGCTGCCCAGGGTCTGATCGCGGATCGCTGCATTCGGGCGGCGATCTTGGCGCGCCTCGCCGAGCAGTCCTGGACCGACTTTGGCGAGCGCAATGTCGTGGTCTCGGATGGCATCGTGCATCTTTGGGGGCTCGTCGGATCTCCTGAAGAGCACAAGGCTCTCCTCGCTCTAGTGCAAGATGTTCCTGGTGTTCGCCAGATCTCTGATGAGATGTTCCCTTCTTATTGATTGGGCTGCTTCCAGATCTGTCCCTTCACACCGCTAGAGACAGCACGAGAGTGCGCAATTCCGTCGTGGCTTTTGAAAGGCCGAGGAGCCTTGCGACGGCGCCAGCGAGTTCCCCATCATTCGAGCCGCCGCTTTGCCGCCGGGCGATCGCAATCGCGGCCCTGATCTCGGACGCGGCGATCATGTCAATCTTGCGCAAGCTTGAGGGCGCCGCCGACCTGTCGCGTACGACCGGCGCGTTTTTCTGCTCCGGCAGAAACCAGAAATCTGCCTCGTGGCTTATATCCAGCGCATCCGCCGACAACATATCCAAGGCGCGCAGAACCGCGCTTTTAATGCGCGGGTTCACCCGTTGTTTGCCAAAAAGCGACCCTATCCGGCGGACGATCTCATCCCGATGGATGGGTCCTTCGTGTGCAATGACGGAACGGATGATCGATTGAAGCTTTTTGCCTTCGGGTTCCGGCACATCAGGCTCGAAGGGAACTTCACATGTGGCGAGTTCATATCTCGTGACACGGGCGCGCGTCGCATCGACTTGCGCTCGGCCGCGGATCGTTTGGTCCTGGCGGTCCGGATAGGGAGAGGGCGCCACCTCGCGTGCGTTTTCCGCGCGTGCTGCTTCGAGGACCTGCTTCAATTTTTCAAGCTGCTCGGCACGCCGGTAGAACCAGTCCGTGCTCCAGATCCGGTAAAAGCGCCATCCGAGATTTTCGAGGATCTGCTGACGTAGCCGGTCGCGTTCGCGCGCCCAGAGAGCCGAATGATAAGTCGCGCCATCGCATTCGATGGCGAGCATATAGCGGCCGGGCCTGGCTGGATCGCGCACCGCGAGATCGATCTTAAATCCCGCCGAGCCGACTTGCGGCTCGACCTTGTAGCCAAGTCGTTCGATGGCTTCGGCGACAGCGGCCTCGAAGGGGGAGTCGAAATCCGCGCCAGTCTTGCAGCTTTCCTGAAGGACGCCCGTTTCCGCATATTGGAGAAAGCGCTTGAGCACTCGCGGTCCTTCCCCGGTCGCCCGTTCGAGATTGATGTCGCCCGGCCCGAAGGAGACGAAGACCTCGCAGCGGGTGCGCGCGCGGGTGAAGAGAACATTCAAGCGCCGCTCGCCGCCTTCCGCCGATACAGGGCCGAAAGCCATGCTATCAAGCGGCTGGCCAGCCTCGCGCGGGCCATAGCCAATGGAGATCAAGATCACATCGCGCTCATCGCCCTGCACGTTTTCGAGATTTTTGACAAATAAATCCTCGTGGTCTCCACCGGAGAGGCAGGCATCAAGCATGCGATCCTCGCGCCGCCTTGTCTCAAGGATATCGGCGATGAGATCGCGCTGAGCGGTGGAAAAAGTGATGACGCCAAGCGAGAGACTGGCAGAGCTGTGCGCGTGGGCGGTGACGGCATCGGCGACCGCGTGCGCCTCGATCTCATTGATGCGCTTTCCGCCGCGGTCATAGGCGCCTTCGACACGGCGCAAGATCAGTCCCTTGTCCAAGCTTTCCGTCACCGGTGCGGGAGGCATCACCAAACGATGATAGAATTCCGCGTTGGAGACTTCGATCAAAGAGGGATGGCGCGAGCGGTAGTGCCAGCGCAGCATCTGGCTTTCGAGACCGCGCGCCTCGCACAAGGATAAAATGCTTTCAAGATCGGTGATCGGCGCGGCGCCGTCCGAGTGCCGGACCGCTACATCCTCGCCGTCTGCGGAATCGGCTTCGTCGGCGATCATGCGATCGAAAAAGCTTGTTGGCGGCAGCTGTTTCTTATCGCCGACGACGACGATTCGGCGGCAGCGCGCGATGAGACCTAAAGCATCCTCGGGGCGGACTTGGCTTGCCTCGTCAATGACGAGGAGATCGAAATCGACCGATCCTGGCGGCAGGAATTGGGCGACGGAGACCGGGCTCATAAGGAAGACGGGCTTGATCTTCTGGATGGTGCTTCCCGCCATCTTCATCAGTTTTCGCAGTGGCATGTGGCTGCGCTTGCGGCCAATCTCGGCACGGATCACGCCCATGCCGCCTTGCGCGCCGCGCGGAATTCGCGCCCGATGCCGGGCACGCACACGCAGCATCGTGGCCTCGCGCGATTTTTCCTCAAGATCAGTGAATTGTGCGACAAGCGCGTTCTGCTGATCGCCGTCGAAGTTCGCAAGACTGGGAGTCTCGGCGATTGCTTTCTTCCAGCAGGCTTCGGCGAAAGCGGTTTCGATTTCCAAAAGAGCACTTTCGGGATCGAGCGCGCCCGAAGCGAGCGCGCTTGCGATCCGGACGGGACCGGCGGAGCGAGCCTCGCGATCGGCTTTGGCAAGCCTTGTCCACTCCTCGAAACGGTCCGGGTTCCCGGCCCATCTCGCGGCCCGCTCGCTCAACCGGTTGAGGTCGATCGCCGCAACGGAGTTTGTTTGGAATATTGCCGTGATGTCGAGGTCGAGAAAATTTATCGCATTGTCGAGCAAATTGATCACCTCGTCGAGGCTCCCTTCAAGGTGATCGCCATGGGCTGCGGCGGTGCCGTCACGGACAATGCCTAGAACGCGCTCGGTGTTCAGATGCGGGTCAGAAGCGGTCAATTCCTCGACAGTCCTCGCGACTTCATGAATCAAGTGGAATACTGTTCTTTTCCCTTGCCAGGCATCGCCGAGGAGGCTCGCCAAAAAAGAGGCCTCGGCAGCAAGCTTGGCTCGAAGAGCCTGGCTCTCAAGGAGGGCGTCGATGAGGGCGAGGCGGTCGGCTGGCCGCTTCGGCAAAGGCACCGACAAAAGGCTTGCGAGGGAACGCCCCGCTTCCCGGTAGGATTTGCTGAGGCGAGCGAACCAGAAATGCGTTCCTCTGGCGAGGGGCGCCCGAAGCTTTCCGACCGACGCCGTCCATGCCGCCGGGTGGAAAGTGTGGAGATAGGGCGCCTGTTGCTGCTGCCATTGCGTGCCGAGAGCGGCGGCTTTCGCGATCCGGGCCGGTGATGGGGACTGCGCGATCGCGCAGGCGATGTTTTCGCTTCCCCGCGGCAGATGCGAAACGGTTCTGAAGATCGTGACCAGAGTCTTGATGCCCCTCAGGGATGGATCGGGGGAAAGGCCGAAATAATTCGCGATCAGGGTCGCGTAAGAGGCGAGCGCGGCGGCTTTGTCGGCGAGTGCCTGCAGCCGTGGAATTTGGCGCTGGAAATCGGCCGGCTGGAGGGCGAGCCGCCGCACCCCAAAATAGAGGTGGCTGTTAAGCGGTCCGACGCTTTGGGTGAGGCCAGCGAGCCGTTCGACCAGCCGTGCTTTCTCGGCAAAATCCTTGCCTGTCCAAAGCGTGGCTTCCTCGACTAACCGTGCATCGGGTGTAAAGCCGCGCCCTGCCGCGGCGATCTGCACCGAAAGTGCTTGATAAGGCGTCATGGCGGTCTCGCCGATCCTCGCGTGGAGGCATTTTGCGATGTGGTTGAGATCGTCCCGGACCGTGGTCAATTGCGTGGCCGTCTCGCCGGTCTCGGCAAAGCAGGCGGCTGCTTGCAAGGTGCGATCCAGCCTTTCGGCAACAAGGCGCTTGTTCGCCGCATGGCTATGGAGTTCGAGGCAGATGTCGTCGAGACCGGCTATGCGCAGCCGTTCGTGAACGACGGTGAGGGCGGCCATCTTCTCGGCGACGAAAAGAACCGATTGTCCGTCATGCACGGCCGCCGCGATGATGTTCGTGATCGTCTGCGATTTGCCTGTCCCCGGTGGCCCTTGGACGACGAGGTTGCGTCCCGCTCGAACCGTCTCGATGACGCGGGTCTGCGAGGAGTCCGCATCAAGGACATGAATGAGGTCCGCTGGACTTAAGATCTCATCGAGCCTTGCCGCCTCGGGAAGGATCGGCGGCTCGGCGGCGAAGCCTTCGCAAAGAAGCCCGCGCAAAAGCGGATGCGAGACCAAGGCATTGTCGGGCCAATTGGCGGGCTCAAGATCATGCACCATCAAGAGTTTCGAGAAGGAATAGAAGCCAAGCTCGATCGCGTTTGCGTCGATCGACCATCGGCGTTTGGCGGCAACCGCGTTGGCGACGGTGTCGAAATAGTCTGATGGCAGCCAGCCGTCATTTTCCGGGATGTCCGGAAAAGAGAAGCCGAAATCGACGCGCAGCCGTTCCTGGAGAGCCTGGTTGGTCGCGATGTCGTCTTCGCGGAGCTTCACGTCGAAGGTCGAGCGCTTTGCATCCCGCACGAGGGAGACGGGAAGCAGGATCAAGGGTGCTTCGCGCAGCACGTCCGATTTGTCATCCTCATACCAGCGCAGGAAACCGAGGGCGAGAAAGAGGATATTGACACCGCGCTCTTCCTCGGCGGTCCTCGCATCGCGATGGATGGCGTGCAGCCGCTTATTCAATAGCTCGGGTGAGAGAGTTGTTTGCAAACCGTTCCGGAAGCTTGCCTTTGGGGTGACGAGGCGGGGTGCCTTCAGGCGTGCCGCTTCGCGCTGGATCTCGGCAACTTCCGGGGTCGCGAGAAAGTGGAGCGGCCTATCTTCCCGGACAAGATGAACGAAGACCGGATCCGATATATTGCCTGTCACCGGAAGCGCGCGGGACCGCTTGCCGCCGCGCGGCGTATGGATGAGGCGGTTTGCGGGTTCCCGTTTCGATCAGTTTAAAACGCGCTTGGCCAAGCAATTTTTCCATTTCGGTTTCGGCACGGTCGTTAACCGCCTGTTTCCTTGCCGGCCGAATTGAAGTGACTTCACCCATTTGAGGCTCCCCAAGTGCCCAGAGGCTGCCGCAAAGCAGCCACGAAAATGCCTTGATATTGGCTATGGGGAAGCGAGAGTGACGTAAAGAAAAATGTTATTCATCAATATTTATATGCTGAACCCTCGGTTACGAAGATCTTCGCTAAATTATTTACGCCCGTTTACGATTTGCGGTTCGCGGTTCCCGAGCGTTGTGTGCTTGTCGCAACGTTAAATCCTTCTTAAATGAGAACAATGGAACGTGATCCGGACCATCTGCCCGCCGGCGTTTGATCTTCCCGCTGGGCGGCCGTGCTCGGTCTTGCGGCATCCCTCCATCCCTGTTTTCCCGGCCCAAGAGATCGCCCGTGTTGTCCACCTTGCCGCAAGACCAGCTCGACCTCATCTTGCGCCGTCACGCGGAGATTTTGGCGCGCCTGGCTGCTGCGCCCGAGCCCGCCGCCTATGTGGCCTTGTCACGGGAGCTCGCCGGCATCGAGAATGTCGCGAAGGCCATCGAGGATTTTCGGGGGCAAGCCGATGAAGCCGCCGGCCTTGAGACCATGCTGGCCAATCCTGCGACGGATCCGGAGCTGCGCAGCCTCGCCGAGGAAGAGTTAACCGAAGTCCGCGAAAGGCTTGCCGAGCTCGAACAGAATCTGAAGATCGCGCTTCTACCCAAAGACGCGGCCGACGAAAAAAACGCCATTCTCGAAATTCGCGCCGGGACCGGCGGCGACGAGGCGGCGCTTTTCGCCGGCGATCTCTTCCGGATGTATCAGCGCTATGCCGAACTGAAGGGCTGGCGCGTCGAGATTTTGTCGGCAAGCGAGGGAAGCTCCGGAGGCTACAAGGAGATCATCGCGGAGATCGCGGGCCGCGGGGTCTTCGCGCGGCTCAAATTCGAGTCCGGAACGCATCGGGTGCAACGGGTACCCGAAACCGAAACCCAGGGGCGCGTCCATACGTCTGCGGCGACCGTGGCGGTCTTGCCCGAAGCCGAGGATGTCGATGTCGAAATCAACGAGGCGGATCTCAAGATCGACACGATGCGCGCGCAAGGCGCCGGCGGCCAGCATGTCAACAAAACCGAGTCCGCGGTCCGCATCACCCACCTGCCGACCGGAACCATCGTTTTCGTGCAAGATGAACGTTCGCAGCACAAGAACCGCGCCCGCGCCATGATGCTGTTGCGATCCCGGATCTACGAGGCGCAGCGCGAGAAGCTCAATGCCGAGCGCGCGGCGGACCGACGCGCGCAGGTGGGGTCTGGCGATCGCTCCGAACGCATCCGCACCTATAATTTTCCGCAAGGACGGCTGACCGACCATCGGATCCATCTTACCCTCTACAGGCTCGAGAAGGTCATGACCGGCGAAGCGCTCGATGAAGTGATTGATCCGCTCATCACGCATCATCAGGCGGCTTTGCTCGCCGCGACGGAAGGCCGGCCCTCGTGAGGATCTGGGTCGCCTCCTGGCTCTTCTGGGCGCTGCTCTCCGCGATTTTTGCCGCCTTGACCGCAATTTTTGCCAAAGTCGGCGTCGAGAATATCAATTCCGATCTTGCGACCTTGATTCGGACGCTGATCGTCGCGGCCATTCTTGCGATAATTCTCGCGGCGACGCGGCAGTATCAGCCCCTCGCTTCGATTTCGATACGCACTTACGCCTTTCTCGCCCTCTCCGGCCTTGCGACGGGCGCTTCCTGGCTTTGCTATTTCCGGGCGTTGAAGCTTGGCGATGCTGCCCGCGTTGCTCCGATCGACAAGCTCTCAGTCGTTCTCGTTGCCATATTTGGTGTCACCTTTTTGAGCGAGCGGCTCACGGCGGCAAATTGGCTCGGAATCCTTTTGATCGGCGGCGGGGCGCTGCTCGTCGCCTATAAGGGCTGAAGCTTAGAGCCCCATCGCGCAACTTTGATCGCTTCTTGAGAGAGGGCACACCGCTTCGAATCCTGGGTGGCATTTAAACCGGAACCAACTGCGGCATCAGTGGTTTTGCTTAGCACCGATCGGCGGGCGCCGGGTCAGAAACGGCCAGCCATCTTTTCAAGGTTCGAAATGCAATGCGTGAACCGCCGCCCGGATGCCGGCAGCGGGGAGTTCAACCGGAATTTGGATGATGCTGATAAGGTTCGGTTATGAATTGACGTTCGCTTGCGCGCAGCCAACGCTCATGGTGTGCTTGCTCGACGCGCATCGCGATCATGCGCAAAATATAAAATTCAAGACGCCCTTCGAAACAAAGCCTGATATTTCGTCGGATGTTTATCTTGATAGCTTCGGCAACTGCATCCGCAGGTTCGTCGCCCCGCCTGGTGACCTGACGGTTCGCCGCGACGCGATCATCGAGGACAGCGGCCGGCCGGACCCAGTCGAGCTTGATGCCGAAGAGATTGCCCTTGACCGCTTGCCAAACGACAGTCTCATCTTTCTACTTGGCAGCCGCTATTGCGAAACCGATAAGCTCTCGGACATTGCTTGGCAATTGTTTGGGACGACTCCGGGCGGCTGGCGCCGGGTTCAGGCGATCTGCGACTTTGTCTCGAACCACCTGACCTTTGGGTATCAATATGCCCGTGCCACCCGCAGTGCCTATGAAGCTTATGAGGAACGCGTTGGCGTGTGCCGCGATTTCGCTCATCTTGCCGTTGCCTTCTGCCGATGCATGAACATTCCGGCGCGTTACGCTAATGGTTTTTTGGGCGATATTGGCGTGCCGCCAGATCCGGCTCCCATGGATTACAATGCGTGGTTCGAAGTTTTTCTCGGCGGCCGCTGGTTCACGTTCGACGCGCGCCATAATAAGCCCCGCATTGGGCGGATCACGGTCGCGCGCGGACGCGATGCGACCGATATTTCGCTCGCGACATCCTTTGGACCCCATATCTTGAAGTCATTTCGGGTCTGGACGGATGAGGTCGAGCCTTCGGTCCTTGCGCGCCTCACATGTCCCAGCGCACAAGGATGATCTGCAGAAAAGTTGCGGGCTTTTGGATCAAGGCCATGCGGCCAAACACAGGAGAGCGGGGGCAATTCCCGCTTAAAGTCAGCGGCTCTCGTCTTAGTTCAAGCGTGCGGTCTTAATTTTATAGCCGCCGTCGAGGGAACGCACAAACACCTCATCGACCTGCGGATGGCGAATAGGGTCGCCAGACGTATCGGGAATCAAGTTTTGCTCCGATACATAGGCAACATACTCAGTATCCGCGTTTTCGGCGAAGAGATGGTAGAAAGGCTGGTCTTTGCGCGGCCGAACCTCCTCTGGGATTGACTGCCACCATTCCTCGGTATTCGCGAAGACAGGGTCCACATCATAAACGATGCCCCGGAAAGGATACTTCCGATGCTTGACCACCTGGCCTATGGCGAATTTAGCAACGCGGGATTTCATGTGAGGCAACCGCCACATTAAACACCCCAGCCAGCGGCGGCTCGGCTCCACAGGCGGAAGGGTGAACCTTTTTGGGTGGTTAATCGCCGCCTCCCTCGATGTCAACTTAACGGGATGTTCGATCAATCGGCGGCTGCTTTGGGATTGCGCCGCGAGCTTCCTGCGACTAGGCCTGGGCCTCGATATACCTGTCACGTCTCGCGGTGCAGTCTTGCATGCTGAACAACAGTCCTCAATCGATAGAGTTACTAACCAACTCCGAGATGGGCGAAGCCGACCGACTGACCATCGCGGGAGGGATACCTGGCTCTGCCCTGATGGAACAGGCCGGGGCGGCGGTGGCGCACGAAGCCGCCGGCCTTGCTCCTCCTTATGGGCGCATCGCGGTTTTTTGCGGGCCGGGCAATAATGGAGGTGATGGGTTCACGGCTGCGCGCCTGCTGAAGGAGCAAGGCTTTGCAATCGAACTCGGGCTCCTAGGCGCGCTTGACCAATTGCGAGGTGACGCGGCAGCCGCCGCCTCCCGCTTCAAGGGTGATGTCCTTACCATCGAAGCGATCGATCTTGAAACAGCCAACCTTGCGATCGATGCGCTGTTCGGAGCTGGCCTTGCGCGCGATCTCGATGGACCGGCTAAGGCCACGGTGGTCCGCCTCAATGAATGGACAGAACGGACCAGGAGGCCGATTCTCGCCGTGGATGTCCCCTCCGGCATTGACGGCACGAGCGGACAAATTCGTGGCGTCGCGATCAAGGCGGCGCGCACCATCACATTCTTCCGCCGCAAGCCTGGCCATCTGCTTCTCCCGGGCCGGAGTCGATGCGGCAGGACGCTCGTTGCCGAGATCGGAATTGATGCTGACGTCCTCGCGGCCATCGCGCCGAGAACTTTTGTCAACGGCCCAGCTCTGTGGTCGAGGAACTTTCCGGTTCCGCGCGTCGACGGCCATAAATATACGCGCGGTCACGCGGTCGTCGCTTCCGGCGGAGCCGCCTTTACGGGAGCGGCAAAGCTTGCCGCGCGCGGGGCCTTGCGCGCAGGCGCAGGTCTGGTGACGGTCGCGACGCCGCGTGAGGCGCTTTCGGCCCATGCAGCGGCGCTGACAGCGATCATGACGCGTGTCTGCGACGGGCCTGACGATCTTGCGGCCCTTCTCGCCGACCACCGGAAAAACGTGCTTGTCATGGGACCAGGGCTCGGCATTGGCGAAAACACAAAAGCTCTCACAAGGACCGCGCTTGCGCCGGCTGCCGGCGCCGGCGAGCAGCGCCGTGCGGTTGTCCTCGATGCCGATGCCCTCACGAGTTTTGCGGAGAATGCTTCCAGTCTCGCGCGCCTCATCCGTTCATCGGGAAAGCATGTGGTGCTGACTCCCCATGACGGCGAGTTCGCGCGCCTCTTTGGCCGTTCCGAGAATGAAAGCCCTTGGCAAGATCTCTTTCCTGAAGATGCAGCTTTGCCTTCGCTCGTTGCTTCTCTGCAGTCGGAGTCGAAGCTCGAGCGCGCCCGCGCGGCCGCTGCGTTAAGCGGAGCAGTCGTGATCTTGAAGGGTGCCGATACGGTGGTGGCGCATCCGGAGGGGTTTGCGAGCATCGCCGAGGATTTGCCGCCATGGCTCGCCACCGCTGGCTCGGGCGATGTCCTGGCGGGAATCGTGGGCGGCCTTCTTGCCCAAGCCATGCCCCCTTTCGAGGGGGCCTGCGCCGCCGCCTGGCTCCACGGTGCCGCTGCGCGGCACTTTGGCCCAGGTCTTATCGCGGAGGATATCCCGGAGAGCCTTCCAGCGGTTCTGCAAGTCCTCTTTGCCGAGGGGTTCTTAAAAGCCGATGGAAGCTAGAGCGTAATTTAAAGAGTGCAAAGCTTGCGATAAGGGGATGTGACGATGCAAAAGGTGTAAACAGCAAGCGATTCAACATAAAGCGAGGCTTAGTCCAAAGCGTGACCATCGGAGCCGTCGCAGATCGTGATTGAGGTCATCCGACAAAGCAAAGTCAGAAAGACAAACGGAGAGCGAACTTGAGGTGATTGAGGCTTCAGCACATGGTTCCGGTCTCAATCCTGGTGGCTTTTGGGCATCGATTTTGCCTGAGCGGGATTGTGGACCAACTCATTGCCAGCGAAGGAGCCTCGGCTCGCCGCATCGCGGCGACCTTGAGCTTGATCCCAAAAACTGATGCGGCCTTTGGATCCCAAGCACTCCATCAGGATCCAAAAAAGTTGCCGCCATTGGACAGGAATATGCGCGCACCCAACGAGATTGATTTCTGGCGCGGCTTCGCCCTTGTGACGATCTTCATCAATCATATCCCCGGCATCTCTCTCGAGCGCTTCACCTTCCGCAATGTGTCGCTGTCGGACTCGGCAGAGCTTTTCGTGTTTCTCGCAGGTTGCTCATTGCGCATTCTCTTTGACGGCGGAGCGCGAGCGCTGCCGGAACAATGGCTGGTCTTCCGCCTGGAAGCCCGCGCCTTTCATGTTTATGTCGCGCAGATGATCGTCACCCAACTTGCAATCGCGCTTCTCGCGGCTTCGGCGTTTTTCCTCGACGCGCCTTATCTGCTCGATTGGCATAATGCGTCCGCTGTCTTCAACGATCCGGTGAAAGCCAATATTGGCCTTGTTTTGCTGACCCATCAGCTCGGCTATTTCAATATCCTGCCTCTTTACGTCGTTTTGCTTTTCATCGCTCCGGCCATTGCGCTTCTCCACCGCCACGCCATGGCGCTTTTGCCACTGATATCATTTGTGATCTATGCTTGGGCCCTGGTATTCGGCGCAAATTTGGCAACCTGGCCCGTCGAGGGAACCTGGTTCTTTAATCCTTTTACCTGGCAGTTGATCTATGTTCTCGGCTTCCTGCTGGCCGGCACCGACGGGATTGGTGGCGTGGCGCGGCGTCATCGTTCTGCTTTGCGCTGGCTTGCGATCCCGGTTGTGGCCCTTGGCGCCATTGTGGCGATTACTGATTTCTCGCCGGATGCGGTGGCTGTCCCAGAGCCAAAGCTTTTATTTCTTTTCGACAAGACGTTTTTATCTCCAGCCCGTCTCATCCACAGTCTCGCCTTAACTGCACTTTTCGTTGGCGCCTTTAAAATCATCAATCCATGGATCCCGCGTTTTTCCGAATTTTTGTGTCTTCTCGGCCGCAATTCGCTAAATGTCTTCTGTGCCCTCTCTCTTCTCAGTCTCATGGGGCAAATACTCCGCTTTATTTTCGGAGGACATGTTGCATTGGACGGGGTGATCGTTATCTTAGGTCTTCTACTTATGGGTTTGATTGCATGGGCAGCGGAATGGCGCGAAAGATTGCGAGCGAAATTGGCAAACAAGCCGCTGTCGCCGCCGCACTCGGCTGGCTTTTGATCGCATCGCCTCGGGCGGAAGACGCGAGCGTTGCTCCCATCGCGCCGCCAATGAGTCCGCCGTGCGAGGTGCCAGCGATCGACATTGCTGCACCTGCAACGCTTCCGAATGTGATGCAGGCCCTGCAACGGGGCGTGAAAGTGCAAATTCTCGCGATCGGCTCGTCCTCGACCTTGGGATCGGGCGCCTCGTCGAAGAGCCGGAGCTATCCCGCGCAGCTCGAGGCTATCCTCGAACGCGCCCTCAAAGGCGTCGACATCGTGATCGTCAATCGCGGTGTCGCAGGCGAAGTTGCGGAGACGACCGCTGAACGGATCAAAAGCGAGGTCGCGCTGAAGAAGCCCGATCTTGTTCTCTGGCAGCTGGGAACGAATGACGCGCTTGCCCGCATCCCGCCGCAGGAGTTCGAACAGACGGTCCGCTCGGCCGTCGATTGGCTGAAGGACAACCGGATCGACGTCGTTCTCGTTGGCGTCCAATATACTCCGCGCCTGGCCCGCGATCCGAATTATGTCGCGATCCGCGAAAGCTTGCAAAAGATCGCCGCCGATGAAAAGATTCTTTATGTTCACCGCTATGACGCGATGCGGTTCATTGCTCAAACAAGAGCCAATTTGCAGTTGCTGTCAGGGGATAATTTCCATCTGAACGATCTCGGCTATCAATGCATGGCGGAACATGTCGCGCATGCCGTGATCGTGAGCCTTTTCGTCAAGCGCACGCGGCCGGCTCAAAGCGAGCCTGACGCCGTCAAGTCACTTGGAACCATGTCGCCAACCCCATCGCCTGGCGTCCTGCGATAAAGCCGTCGATCGCCCATTTGCCGGGATTATCCGCAACGAAAGCGGCATGTTTAGTCTTGCCCGCGGGCACCAGGATGGCATCGCGCCAATAAGGATCCCACCCATCGTCGAGATCATGCAATAGCCGCATGACATGCCCATGCACCCGCATCTGCTGAACAAATCCGGTATGATTGATCAAGGCGAGCGTCACCGGCGTGCCGCGCTTCACTGAAAAGAGCGGCCCTGGCGGAAAGCCGCTGAGAGCGGTGCCATTCAGCTTCCAAGAGACGGGCGGGTTTGTTGGCGGCCCGTAGGAACTCACCGCTTCAATCGAAACATCGATCCTGCGCGCGGCCTGCAGCTTGATCGCTCTCGGCAGCAGCGGATTTTGGGCAAGCGAGGCGATCGGCGCCAAAGGAGTTGGCTTCTCGCCTGCAATCTTAAAGCGAAGTAGAACACGATCCGGCTCTTTGTTGCCGAGCAAGGTTATGTTGGCGTCAGCGCCAGTGTCCGAGGGAAGATCGCACATGATGTCGAAGCGGGCGCCTGGCCCCAGCGGAATTGTCTGCCGCATCGGTTCGAAGGCTTCGCATGGCTGTCCATCGACCGCCAGAATGAGTGGCGTCATTCCATTGAAGGTGATCAGCATGAGCCGCGTATCGGCGACGTTCAGGATGCGGAGCCGCAAACGCGAGGAAGGTCGCAGCGTCTCTTCAACCGGCACCGGACGGGAATTGACGGTCACAAGCGAGCCGATTCTTTCCGCGCCCGCGTCCGTCTCGAACCCGGCGATTAGACCTTGGCCGTCGAGCTTCCAATCGTCGAGGACGAGCAGCATGTCGCGATTGGCTTGCGGCGGCGTCTCCTCGTCCACGATCAAGGCCCCGTAAAGGCCGCGGCCAATCTGCTCGCGGGCAAAGGGGAGCGCCTCGGGATGGTACCAGAAAAGACCGCTGTCGGGGGGTGTAAAGCGATAATCGAACGAGCTGCCAGGCGGCACCGGCTCTTGGGTCAAGCCGGCGACGCCGTCCATGGAATTGTCGATCCGTACCCCATGCCAGTTGAGGCTTGTCGGCTGATCGAGCTTGTTGACGAGGCGGATTTTGACCTCCTCGCCCTTTTTGTAGCGTAGCAGCGGCCCCGGCACTTCGCCGTCGTAACCCCAGATGGGGGTCTTTTTAGAGGGCTCGGGCAGGAGCTGCAGCTGGCCCTGTCGCGCTTCAAGAACACGGAAACCGTCCTGCGAAGGAGACGGCTCTCCCCGCGCGGGCAGTGTCATAACGCACGCCAGCGCCTCGCCGAGGAAAAGACGCCGGCTGAAAAGAGGGGACGGCGGCATGAAGCGTCCGTGAAGAATGACCGATTCGAGCCTACAATCGGACAAAACTGTTTCACGTGAAACATTTTTGTCCGATCGGGGCCTCAAATCTTACAAGCCTTTAACATACCGCGGTTTGCGACGTGGAAGATCGGTCAAAACCCGCCACCACGCCGGCCGCCTTCCTAATCACGCCGGCGCCAGCTGTGCCTTTAGCAGTGCGTAATAGGTAGCCGTATGGTGCTCGAAGAAAATATCCCTGCATTGATCGCCAACACAGGGCGTGCCGATGAGCGCGATTTGCGCTCCTGCGTTGACGAAATTGAGCGATGGGGCGATGGGGATATCGAACCCATGCGCTGTCAAGAGCTCTGGCGCCAGCCCGGGTCCCGCTGCGGGCGCCGACATTGCCGCGAGGACCGCTGCCTTTGTTTGGAGGCGGGCTCTGACGCGATCGACAGTGAGCCGGCGCGCCTGATTGCCAAAATCGCTCAGCGCCGTCAGGGCCATCGAGCTCAGGGTGGACAGATTGCCCAGCGGATTTGGTGTGTTGATGTCGGACGGGATTTCGATCGTGAATGGCACCTGGGGAACCCAGTCGAGCGAATTGTTGATTCGGAAGGCGAAGCCGGTGTTGGAGAACCGGTTCTCGAAATCATAGGCGTAGTGATCATTGCCGGGCTTTGGCTGGGCGTAGAGATAGGTCTTATAGGAATAATTCTTGTCTCTTGGGCTATCCGCCGCATATTCAAGGTAGGATCGAAGGAGCGTCCCCACCGCGGCACCCTGACTATGGCCAGTGACGTAGATCTGGCTCCCGGCCGGAACTTTTTCGGCGAGTTGCGCGAGAACCCCATTGATGGGATCTTTCAAAATGAGGAGCGCGCCAAGCATGAAGCCGACGGTGACATTTGCCAGCGGACTGGCGGCAAATTTATAGTCGATGCGGTAAGGCCCGACGGTGACGCTGCCCGAGGATAAGGCAAGGGCGGCGAGCAAATCCTCCAAAATGCTGCCGGGATCATAGACCGTGCCGCGCACCGCGATGGCATAGGCGCCGGATGGGTTTTGCCAAAGCTGCCACTTCTCGGTGAAGGGCGGAATGACGGGGGAATCGAAGATCATGTTCCAGCCTGGCGGCTGCGGAAGTTCGGTACTGCCCTCGACAATGGAGCAGATCGCCAGAAGATCGAGCGATTCGGTGAGATTGAAACCGGCTGAAAATGGCATGCTGTCCCTCCCAAATTATTGATGCAAGCCAAGCACCTCGATGAGGAGAGCAAGGCACCGCTTATAAGCTCCCGGGTGCTCGCTCTCACGCGGGCCTGCGATATTGATGGATTGTTCTTCGCTAAATCGAGACACCACCCTGTAAAAGTCGAGGATGGCGTTATCATCCAGGTAATGAATGATATAGCAAGGCTTCCCATATGTTTTGGCACAGGCGATGGTGAAATCGGTGCCTTGAGAGTGATAGTTTGCGCCGGGCACGAGAATGACGGTTGCCGCGCTGTCGCGCACGTTCCACTCCGTTCGCTGTTCGGGACGCTCGCTCGGTGTCTCCTTAAGAAAGAAATATTTCATGAGCAGCCCCGGAGCATGCGGAAAATCTTCGGCCCAGCCGCCCTTCGGACACCAGCCTTCATAAACCCGCCCCGTTGCCACAGCGGCATCAAGGGCCGCCCGGTCAACTCCGGTTTGACCCCCAGACCGAATGCGCGGGCTTTTGAGGAGAGTCGTTCTTCTGGCCATCTTGATGTATATTGACGTCCCCGCCCTTGTTCCTAGAGCCCGTTTCGAGTGTCCAGCATGCCCGAAGGCCTTCGCCGCCCCGCGCGGGCGCTGATTTCCGTTTCGGATAAGAGCGGTCTTATCGATTTCGCGCGGGATCTCGCCAGCTTTGGGATAGAGCTTGTGTCAACCGGAGGCACAAGGAAGGCGCTTGCCGATGCCGGACTGCCGGTCCGCGACGTCTCCGATCTTACCGGATTTCCGGAACTCATGGACGGAAGGCTGAAAACCCTGCATCCGAAGATTCATGGCGGCCTTCTGGCAATCAGGGAGAACCCGGAACATGAGGCGGCGATGCTTGCGCACGGCATTGCGCCGATCGATCTGCTCGTCGTCAATCTTTATCCCTTCGAGGCGACGGTCGACAGCGGTGCCTCTTTCGCGGATTGCATCGAAAATATTGACATCGGCGGCCCGGCTATGATCCGCGCCGCCGCCAAAAATCAAAATGATGTCGCGGTCATTGTCGACACCAGCGATTATCCGCGACTCCTTGCCGAATTGAGGGCGCATGGTGGCGCCACGACGAAGGAGCTGCGCCAAGAGCTCGCCCAGAAGGCGTTTGCACGCACCGCCGTCTATGATGCGGCGATCTCGAATTGGCTGGCGGAAGAAATGGATCTTGCCGCGCCCCCTTACCGGGCTTTCGGCGGCAAGCTCTCGACGAGCCTGCGCTATGGCGAGAATCCACATCAGGCCGCCGCTTTCTATAGATTTACCTCCGAGCGGCAGCGTCAGGGCATCGCAACAGCACGGCAGGTGCAGGGCAAGGAACTCTCCTACAACAATGTCAATGATACCGACGCGGCTTTCGAACTCGTTGCCGAATTCGATCCGGTGCGGACCGCGGCTGTTGCAATCATCAAACACGCCAATCCATGCGGGGTTGCGGAGGGAGCTACGATTGCCGAGGCTTATGCGCTCGCGCTGCGTTGCGATCCGGTCTCGGCCTATGGCGGGATCGTTGCCTTAAATCGCAAGCTTGATGCAGAGGCTGCGGCCGAAATCGTCAAGACCTTCACCGAGGTCATCATCGCACCGGATGCCGATGAAGAGGCGGTTACGCAGGCCGCCGCGAAGAAAAACCTGCGTCTCCTCTTGACAGGCGGGGTGCCCGACCCGCGCGAACAATCCCTGACTTTCCGCCCGGTCGCGGGAGGCTTTCTCGCGCAGACCCGTGATAACGCGATCGTCGATGACATGGATTTGCGCGTGGTCAGCAAACGCGCGCCAAGCGAGCAGGAATGGCGCGATCTCAAATTCGCGTTTCGGGTTGCCAAACATGTGAAGTCGAATGCCATTGTCTATGCCAAAGGGGGCGCGACGGCCGGCATTGGTGCAGGGCAGATGAGTCGTGTCGACTCCGCGCGAATCGCGGCGATCAAAGCCGCTGAGGCAGCGCGAGCCGCGGGCCTGCCGGAGAGCCTCGCGAAGGGATCGGTCGTTGCCTCGGATGCGTTCTTCCCATTTGCCGACGCCCTCATCGCCGCCGCTGAAGCGGGCGCGACGGCTGTCATCCAACCCGGCGGATCGATGCGCGATAGCGATGTCATCAAGGCCGCCGACGACCATGGCCTCGCGATGGTGTTCGCCGGGGTCCGGCATTTCCGGCATTAGCGAGCAATCGCCGAAACTCTGACCGCTCGTTCCCGCCCAATCACCTCGAGTTGATCGGCCCGTGGTGATAGGCTGTGCGTTTTGTCGCATTCTTCATTCGAAAAACACGCCACTGTGTTTGCAGTTCAAGCGTCACCAACAATTGATTGAGCGCATGCGAGCAATCATCTCCTGTTCAGCTTGCTCCGCCATAGTAGATCCAAAATCGCGGCGATGATCGCGCGTTAAGGCTCGGGAAACTTCCCGATAGTAAAGTGAATTTCTATAAGGAGACGTAACGTGCTTATTAGTTCCACCGGCGCCATTGAAGGCGGCCGTGTACTTTATTCCATCGGAAAGATCGAGGCTGCCTCCTCCTGGCATCCCGAAGGCACCGATCCGCTGCAAAGCAATTGGCGGGAACTCATTTTGCGGGACCTCATCCACAAGGCGGAAGATGTCGATGCCGACGCCATTATCCGGCTCGATTACAAAAACGACGGGGCTCTCCAGATCGATGAGACCGGCGTGAAACTCACACGCATTGTTGCTACCGGCGTCGCAGTCAAGCTTTCGTGCGGCCTAATCTGATTTCTCCGAGAGACGGGATCATTCGCCAAGATCCCTCATCTGCTGCGAGCGGCCCATCGAATGTGGCTTGTTGCCGGAGGAGATCCGGGACGCATCTGTAAATGGCTTCCTTAATGCGAATCCGCAGCGGGCTGCCGCCCGCGCGTCTAGGGGGTTGCGGCATCCTGCACTGACTTGCCGAAGGCGCCCATCTCCTCGCCAAACTGCTCACGCGTGACCGGATCGATCACAGCAACCGGCGCAGAGACGACAAGACCCGCCGCGTGGCCAACGCCCGCTGCGGCTCCGGCCGTTGTCAGCAGAATCTGCTCGCCGACACCAACTTTCGCATCCGTCAAAGTCTGACCGCTCGCAATGCTCCGGCCGATGAGTTCGACGATCCGCGGATTTTGGGCGAAAGTGCCATGATGAAGTTCATCGGGCGAGGAAATGCCTGTCAGATCGATGACGTCAATTCCCTCCCGCGCAAGAACGGTCTTTTCTGGCTCCTGGTTTGGATCGATCGCGCCGAGTCTCGGTTCACCCCAAAACTTCCGGGAGAGCGCGAGCGCGTGGTCATCGAGGGAGGTGAACAAGGTGAAGCGCGGCTTCTTCGATCCCATGCCGGAAATTTGCTCGCGGGCGAGATCGACGTCGACGTCCGGGGCCGCAAGCATCACATCGCGGATCTTCTCCGCCACTCGGCCGTCGCGGATAGCCATTTGGCGCAAGGCTTCGAGCGTGACCCAATTGCCCATGGAATGCGCGACGATGGTGATCTCATTGACCTCGGGATTCTTGGACAGCGTACGCAGGCCGTCCTCGAGCGCATCGCGGGAATAATTGGCGCTTTCGCGATCGTAACCATAGGCGAACACACTGCCCCTCGATGGCCAAGTGAAGAGAATGGGCACGACTTCGCTGGCGCCGGAATCATGGACGAATTGGGCAAAGCGGAAAACGGCGTCTTCGAAATGATTGTTGAAGCCGTGGACGAACACCAGCACCTGCTTTCGCGGTGTCGCATGGACCAGCCGGCGAAAGTTGGCGATCGCCTGAGGCCGGTCGTTGTAATCGGCCTTGAGTGTCACGAAATCGGTAGCTGGATTGCCGGGAATTTGGTGGGGGCGCTGAACCTCGCCGATCTGCCGCACGCTATCAGGCGGAATCGAAACGACGATATCGGCAAAGTCGAGTCCCGCCCCGCGCTCGCCGGAGAACATTTCGGCTGGCGTGCTCCGCATGCGCGTCGTCGCGACCAGCATTTCGACTTTGCTGGTGCCGGGCGCGGTCGCCGCAATGGGCTCGAGAACACCTCTCGGGTCGGCACAGCCGGCAACGCTAAGAAGCGTGATCGCAATGGCCAGCAGGTGTCTGCGGCGCGCTTCGCCGGCGCTCTCCTCGCGGCTTTCGCACAGGGTGTTCTGGCAAGGCGATGAGCTGAAACGACGACGCATGGGCCCTCTCGTCTCCCTCTGCAGGAGGGAGCGAACGCCAGCAAAGACCCAGCGTCAAGAAAAGGCAAAGGCCCCGGGAAACCTGCTGATCTCAGAGAAGGCGTGCGTTTTCAATGAAATAGCAAAACTTAGCCAATTTGCACTGAGGAGGTCATGTGCAATTTTTGGTGCCGCGTTGCTAATTCGCCACAGATCGCCGTTCCCTTGCCGCGCGCGATCATGGGTTAGCGGCGGCGGTCTTCAAGTTCAAGAGTGACAAGCCGCGCCAAAAGAGTGGCTGGGTAGAGCTGGCCGATGATCGCTTCGAGATTGCTAAGGCCGCGCGCAAGCGGATGAACCGGCGCAATGTCGCCATAACCGACCGTGGTCAGCGTCACGAAGCTGAAATAAATCAAATCGCTGAGGAGTTTTGGACCGTCCATCGCCTTCAGACCGGCGAATGGGGCCGGCAAAAGCAAATCGATCATCCCATAGAGGCCGACGAAGATTTGGCCGATGGTCAGATAAAGAAGAACAGCACCATTGATGCGGTGATAGGTAATGCGGCCGGGCGCAAACACCGCGCGTGCCACAGCATAGGCGAGTGTGGACCCAACCGTGACCCAAGCAAGGCCATCAAGATATGTTCCGGCCAGCAGCTGGTCCATGAAACGCGCCGCGATGGCCGCCAAGGCGAAAGCAATCCCGAACAGCATGGTGATCATGGCGCCAAGGCCCGCCGGCGTTGCGACAAGGCAACTCGCCGTGACGAGAACAATCGCAAGGCCATATTCCTGCACAACGATCAACCCAGAAGCGTGCAGCGGAACGATCACGAAAGTAAGGATCACGAGCAAAATCGTGAGCCACGTTAGCAGGCGATCGCCGATCCACCCTCTTGCGCGCTCGAGGTGCCGATGCAAAACTTTCCGTCTGTCGCGGATCGGTAAGGAAAAGGACCGCAAGCGCCTGGAGGAAACTTTGCCGCCCTCAACCGCTGTCTTCGCCCTGTTGTCCGTTAACACGAGTCTCTCCCTCATCAACGCGAGGCGAATCCTCCTCGGTGATCCGTTCGACGGCGACGACCTGCTCGCCTTCGGCGGTGTCGAAGACGATCACACCCTGGGTGCCGCGTCCGGCAACCCTTATGCCATCGACAGGACAGCGGATCATTTGGCCGCCATTTGTGACGAGCATGATCTCGTCGTTGTCCTCGACCGGCATCGAGGCGACGAGCTTGCCATTTCTCTGGTTGACCGCCATCGCGACGATGCCTTTGCCTCCACGCCCGGTAATGCGGTATTCAAAGGAGGATGTCCGCTTGCCGTAGCCATTGGCGGAAATGGTCAAGATGATCTGTTCGGCGGCCGACATTTCCGCATAGCGCTCCGGGCTGAGGTTTGCCGCGATCGGCGCCTCTTCGCTGCCGGTTTCCTCGCCGGCTGGCTCGGTAGGCTCGGGCGAAACATCGCCGGCGACCGCCCGGCGCATTCTGAGATAGGCGAGGCGCTCGCCGCTGTCGGCTTCGATATGACGCAAAATGGCCAGCGAGATCACGCGATCCCCCTGACCCAAGGCAATGCCGCGCACCCCGACGGAGTCGCGGCCTTTGAAGACTCGCACCTCGGTGACTGGGAAGCGGATGCACTGACCATTGGCGGTCGTCAAAAGAACGTCGTCCGCCTCGCCGCAAATCTGGACATCGACGATTTCCTCGCCTTCGCCGAGCCGCATCGCGATCTTGCCGGCGCGGTTGACCTGGACGAAATCAGAAAGCTTGTTACGCCGGACGCTGCCGCTCGTCGTCGCGAACACGACGTCGAGAGTTTCCCATGCGGCCTCGTCCTCTGGCAGAGGCATGATCGTCGTGATCCGCTCGCCCTCGACGAGAGGCAATAGATTGACGAGTGCCTTGCCGCGCGCCTGCGGGGCGGAAAGGGGTAAGCGCCAGACTTTCTCCTTATAGACTTGGCCGCGGGAGGAGAAATACAAGACGGGGGCGTGGCTCGAGGCAACGAAGAGCCTTGCGACGAAATCCTCATCGCGCGTTTGCATTCCGGCGCGGCCCTTGCCGCCGCGTCTTTGCGCGCGATAGGCCGCAAGCGGCACCCTCTTCACATAGCCAAGATGGGAGACGGTCACGACCATGTCCTCGCGCTGGATCAGATCCTCGTCCTCGACGCCGGGCGCATCGTCGAGGATGATCGTCCGGCGCGGTGTCGCATGGGCCGTTTTGACCGCGATCATTTCATCCTTGATGATCGCAAAGAGTCTCGCGCGCGAGCGCAAGATTTCGAGATAATCGGCGATTTCGGTCGCGAGCTTGTTCAAGGCCTCGGCGATTTCCTCACGGCCGAGCGCCGTCAAGCGTTGCAGCCGCAGTTCGAGAATGGCCCGTGCCTGGACCTCCGAAAGACGGCAAGTCCCATCGTCACCGAGCACATGGCGTGGATCGGCGATGAGCGTGATGAGGGGTGCCATGTCGCGAGCGGGCCAGGCGCGTGCCATCAAGGCCTCCCGCGCCGTCGCGGGATCTGGCGAGGTGCGAACGAGGCGGATGAATTCATCGATATTGGCAAGCGCGATCGCGAGACCCACCTGGACATGCGCGGCGTCGCGCGCCTTGGTAAGCAGATGCTTGGTGCGCCGTGTCACGACCTCTTCGCGAAAATCGATGAAGGCCTTGAGAAAATCCTTGAGCGTCAGGACCTCGGGGCGGCCGCCATTCAAGGCGATCATGTTGCAGGCGAAGCTTGATTGCAGGGCGGTGAAGCGCCAAAGCTGATTGAGCACGACATCGGCAAGCGCGTCACGCTTGATTTCGATCACGATCCGCATGCCGTCGCGATCAGATTCGTCGCGAAGATCCGAGATGCCTTCGATGCGTTTCTCGCGAACGAGCTCAGCGATTTTTTCGACCAGCGCGGCCTTGTTGATCTGATAAGGTATCTCGGTGACAATCAGCGCTTCGCGTTCCTTGCGGATCTCCTCGACCGCGACCTTCGCCCGGGTCAGCACCGAACCGCGCCCCGAGGTATAGGCAGCACGGATCCCAGCTCGCCCCAGAATCTGACCGCCGGTCGGGAAATCTGGGCCGGGGATGATCGCCATCAATTCCTCGATCGTCATCTCCGGCTGGTCGATCAAGGCGATCGCCGCATCGATCACCTCGCCGAGATTATGCGGCGGGATGTTGGTCGCCATGCCGACCGCGATGCCGCCGGCACCATTGACGAGAAGGTTAGGGTATTTTGCCGGAAGCACCGACGGCTCGCGCTCGCGGCCGTCGTAATTCGGCTGGAAATCGACCGTCTCATTTTCGAGATCATCGAGGAGCGGCATGGCGGCGGGCGCAAGGCGCACTTCGGTGTAGCGTTCAGCCGCCGGCGGGTCGCCATCGACTGAGCCGAAATTGCCTTGCCCGTCGATCAAAGGTAGGCGCATGGAAAAGGGCTGCGCCATCCGAACCAGCGCATCATAGATCGCAAGATTGCCGTGCGGATGATATTTGCCCATCGTATCGCCGGTGACGCGCGCCGATTTATTGTAGGGGCGATCCGGCGTGTAATTGTTCTCGTGCATCGAATAGAGGATGCGCCGGTGCACGGGCTTCAGCCCGTCGCGTACATCGGGGAGCGCCCGGCTCACGATCACGCTCATCGCGTAAGCGAGATAGCTCTGCTGCATCTCGTCGGAAATTGAAACAGACCTGACGCCAGAGCTGCCGGAGCCGGGTGGGGGAGAGGTGTTGTCGATGTCAGGCAAGGAACGCTGATCCAATACTTATGGGGGATTGCCGGATTTCCGGGCCACCGCGCAATAGTCGTCCGGGGTGGCATTTGAACTTTGAGGACAGACGCTTCGGCAGGATGGGCCCGTGGTCCTCATGTCTTTGTTTTATCGCATGATTTTGTCCAAAAAGTCTGCATCATTTTTGCCATCATGCTTGAATAAAAGCAATGAAAACAGAGTTTTTGAACGGCTTTTCCATTAGCCGGGAACACACCGAGCCTAAAGGGGGGCGCGACCATCTTGGCACGCACTAGAGGCCGATCTTTAGGATAAAAGCCGTCTCCTAGAATGGAATGTCGTCGTCGATAATGTCGGCGGCGCGGCTCGAACCGCTCGGGGGACGGCGTTCCGGCCCTTTCTCCATTGGCGAGGAGCGGCCGAAAGAAGTGCTGGACCCCTCAAAGGCGCTGGCTGTGTCGAAGCCTTCCCCGCGTCCGCGGCTATCGAGAAGCGTCAGCTCGCCGCGGAAGCGGGGCAGGACCACCTCCGTCACCTTGCGCTGATTGCCGTCCCGATCGGTGTATTCGCGCGTCTGCAACTGGCCTTCGAGGTAGATTTTCGTGCCCTTCTTACAATATTGCTCGGCGATCTTGGCGAGGTTCTCGTTGAAGATCACGACATTGTGCCATTCGGTCCGCTCTTTGCGCTCGCCGGTGGCTTTATCGCGCCATGTGTCGGACGTCGCCACCGAGAAGCTCACGACGGGATCTCCCGCGCCGGTGCGGCGCACTTCGGGATCACGGCCAAGATTGCCGACGAGAATGACCTTGTTGACGCTCCCAGCCATAGTCTCTCCTCCAAATGCAAACGGCCAATAAGGTCGCGGGGAAGGCGCTATCTTGCACGGACCCGCCAACTTGGCGCCGTTCGTGGGGCCTGGCGCCAGGGTTATCCACGACAGCTTTTATGTTCTTTTTTTGTTCTAGCTGCGCGAGGCCGCCAGTGCAAGCCGCTTTGGTGGAGATGCCTGTTGACAAAGCTCGACTGCAAAGCGTCTTAACGCGCTCCCAGGAGAAAGTTCAGAACAAGCTCTACTCCGCCACTTTGAACACGACCTCTGCAGGCCGGAAGGCCCCGGAAGCCGAGGGCCGCATTTCTAGGTGGCGCTGGTGGAATTGGGCGATGCTTGTGCGATGTCCGATCGAAACGATCGTCGTCGCCGGAAGCGTTTTGGCCAGAGTTCCGTAAAGCTCGGCTTCCATCGCCTCATCGACTGCCGAGGTTGCCTCGTCGAGGAAAAGCCAGTCGGGCTTGGCCAAAATGGCGCGGGCTATCGCGAGACGCTGCTGTTCTCCTCCCGAAAGCCGCTGCGACCAGATGTCCTCGACATCGAGCGCACCGGTGAGTCCTCCGAGCCGGGCAGCGCGAAGCGCCTCGACAATGGCCGAGTCGGGGTAGGATTCCGAACTTTCAGGATAGGTTACGGCAACCCGCAATGTGCCAATCGGGATATAGGGCCTTTGCGGCAAAAGCATCAATTTGGCGCCAGCCGGCAAGGTGATCGCGCCGTCGCCATAAGGCCATATGCCCGAGATCGCCCGGAAAAAGGTGGATTTGCCAGAGCCGGACGGCCCTGTCACCACGACGGCTTCGCCCTCAGCGAGCCGCAAGTTTGCATCTTCAATGATCTCGCGGCTATCCGGAAGCCGCACGCTCAGAGCTTCGATGTCGAGGTGCTTATGGGCGGCTTGCGTGAGTGCTCCGGCATGCGGCGAAAAGTATGGCTTGTTCGCGTTGTCGATCGCAAGCTCGAAGGATGTCAAGCGGTCGAGGACGGCCTTGAAATCGGCGAGCGAGACATAATAGGTGATAAAAAAGGTCAGGGCCTCATTGACGCTGCCAAACGCCCTTGCTGTCTGCGTCATGATCCCGAGCGTGATCTTGCCAGCGAAATAGAAGGGCGCCGCGACGACAAAGGGTATGATCGGGCTGAGTTGTCCGTAGAAGGCTGTGAAGGCGGTCAGATTCTTCCGGCAGGCGATGATCGCGAAATAATTTCTGACGATGGCGCCGAACCGCGAGGCGAGCGAGAGTTTCTCCGTTCCTTCACCGGAAAGCAGCGCGACTTGCTCGGCATATTCGCGCAATCTCGCGAGCGAAAAGCGGAAATCGGCTTCGTAGCGCTGGCGGTCGAAAGACAGGCGGACGAGGGGACGCCCGATGAGATGGGTGACGAGCGTGCCGACACCGGCATAGATGAGAGCGACCCAGAACAGGAATCCGGGGACCGCGATCGTTGTATAGGGCAGGGTGAAATTTGCGGACAGATCCCAAAGCAAAATCGCGAAAGAGACAAGCGAGCTCAGATTGGAAATCAGCAAGATCGAAAAGGAGTAAATGCCGTAGCCGATCTGGCCGCCGTCGATGAAGCGATTGATATCTTCCGAGATGCGCTGATCCGGATTGTCGGCGCCGCCGCCGACGAGCGACATACGGTAATGTGTGTGCCTGTCGAGCCAGCGATTCACATAACTATTGGTGAGCCAGCGCCGCCAGCGAATGATGAGTGTCGATGTCACGACAAACTCGAGGACAGCGGTCGAGATATATAAAAACGCCCATGGTGTGAAGACAGTGAAGAGTTGAGACCAGAACGCTGCCTCGTCCTTGTTCTGGATCGCGTTGAACCAATCGCGCGAGAAAAAGGAAAGCCGGAGATTCATGCCGACTTGCGCTTGATTGATGATGACAAGCAGGACGACCATGGCGATGGCCACACGCCGCTCGCGCGCGCTGAAGGTCGGGAAGGGCCAGATGCGGGCGCGGGTTTCATCGCGCGTGTTGAAGTAGCGGTCAGCAATGGAGGTCATCGATTGCACGACCGGGATATGGGAGACTGCATAGACGAGGATGCCGAAAATCGCGACCGTGAGGGGCAGGCTTTCGGGGAATTCATAGTCTTCGAGCGACGCCGGCCAGAGGCCAATTTGCGCGACGAGGTAAATGAGGCCGAAGAGGACCGTCTCAATCGCGAATATCGCCGCGAAGATTTGCAGAAATGTTGAAATCGTCCGTGCCTTGTACGTAGTGAAGGCGCAGATCAATCCCGTCGCTGCGAGCAATAGAACGATGTGGTCTTCGGCCCTCAGACCGACGAGAGCGGCGGCAGCCGAGAATAGGCCTACGAGGGCGGCGAGAAAATGCATGGATTACCTTATTCTGGACCGTGATTTTTTGAGGTTCGATGACTTGCAGCTCTCCCTCATTCTCGTTCTGTCGCATGATATTCGAAAAGTCTGCAAGTCTTTTAAGGCTGAGGACAAGCTTAAGGCCGTTGAGGGAAAAGCCTAGTCCGCATGGGGCGCCCGCAAAAATTGAATGTCGAGACCGGCGCTTTTCGGGGCGCTCCATTAAGGATCGCTGTCCTCCGGCTCTTCCTCAGCCGCAAGGCCATTGACCGATGCGCACAGCACCGGCGACGGCTTGAACGTGAGAACACGGCGAGGCTTGATCGGCACTTCGACTCCGGTCCGTGGATTGCGGCCCATGCGCTCTCGTTTCGCGCGCACCAGAAAAAGGCCAAAGGAGCGCAGCTTCACAGGCTCGCCGTCCACCAGCGCGCTACAAATCTCTTCCAGCGCCATTTCGAAGATTTCCTTCGCTTCGGCGCGCGAAAGCATGGGGCAGGAAGCATAAACGGCGTTGAGGAGATCCGCGCGTGTCGCAGTTTTCCGTTCGCCGGCAGGAGCCGGCTGCGGCCCAGACGCTCGAGGCATCTTGTTGAGTCTCCCCCTTTAAGCCGCCCTCTTTAAATTAATCTTAAAACATTTTGCGGGCCAGAGGAACGGCCGAATTAGGCATTAAAAAATAATAACATACAACAATCTTCTATCTAGATAAGACTGAAAATAGATCGCAGATGCGAAAAAGGCCCCGAAGCTCGGGGCCTTTCGCGCAAAGCGAGATGAATGGGATGAACGAGGCTCAGAAATCCATTCCGCCCATTCCGCCCATTCCGCCGCCGCCGGGCATAGCCGGAGTCTCTTTCTTCGGCGCTTCGACGACGATCGCCTCGGTGGTGATGAGGAGGCCGGCCACGGAGGCGGCGTCCTGGAGAGCCGTACGTACAACCTTGGTCGGATCGATGATTCCGAGCTTTACCAAATCCCCATATTCGCCGGTCTGGGCATTATAGCCATAGCCGTAACTGGAATTCTCGATCAGCTTACCGACCACAATGGCACCATCATCGCCGGAATTGTCGATGATCTGCCGCGCCGGGGTCTGAATCGCCTTACGAACGATGTCAATGCCGGTCTTCTGATCGGTGTTTTCGACGGCAAGATTTTCCAGGGCCTTGATGGCGCGCAACAAAGGCACCCCGCCTCCCGGCAGCACGCCTTCCTCGACCGCCGCGCGCGTCGCGTTGAGCGCGTCGTCGACGAGATCCTTCTTCTCCTTGACTTCGACTTCGGTCGCGCCGCCGACCCGGATCACCGCGACGCCGCCCGCGAGCTTGGCAAGCCGTTCTTGAAGTTTTTCACGATCGTAGTCCGAGGTCGTTTCGGCGATCTGTGCCTTGATCTGGGCAATACGTGCCTCGATGTCCTTCTTTTCGCCGGCGCCGTCGATAATTGTGGTCGCTTCCTTGTCGATGCGAATGCGCTTGGCGCGGCCGAGCATCTGCAAGGTCACATTTTCAAGCTTGATGCCGAGTTCCTCGGAAATCAGCTGTCCGGCGGTTAGGATCGAGATATCCTCGAGCATGGCCTTGCGGCGATCGCCGAAACCAGGCGCCTTGACCGCCGCGACCTTAAGGCCACCGCGCAGCTTGTTGACAACGAGCGTCGCAAGGGCCTCGCCCTCAACGTCTTCGGCGACGATGACGAGCGGCTTGCCAGTCTGTACAACGGCCTCGAGAACTGGGAGGAGCGCCTGGAGAGAAGACAGCTTCTTCTCGTGCACGAGAATGTAGGGTTCCTCGAGCTCGGCGATCATCTTCTCGGCATTGGTGATGAAATAAGGCGAGAGATAGCCGCGGTCGAACTGCATGCCTTCGACGACGTCGAGTTCTGTCTCGAGGCTCTTTGCCTCCTCGACGGTGATGACGCCTTCATTGCCGACCTTTTGCATCGCCGTGGCGATCATTTGGCCGACCGATTTGTCGCCATTGGCCGAAATCGTGCCGACCTGCGCGATCTCGTCGTTGGAGGTGACTTTTTTCGAGTTCGCCTTCAGATCGGCCACGATGGCGTTGACGGCAAGGTCGATACCGCGCTTCAGGTCCATCGGATTGAGACCGGCGGCGACCGCCTTGGTCCCTTCGCGGACGATCGAAGCAGCGAGGATAGTCGCCGTGGTGGTTCCATCGCCAGCAATGTCATTTTGCTTGGAGGCAACCTCACGTACCAGCTGAGCGCCGAGATTCTCGAACTTGTCCGAAAGTTCGATTTCCTTTGCGACCGTCACGCCATCCTTCGTGATGCGCGGCGCACCGAAGGATTTTTCAATGACGACATTACGCCCCTTGGGTCCAAGGGTTACTTTAACCGCGTTATTGAGAATGTCGACGCCACGCAACATACGGTCGCGGGCGTCGGACGAGAAACGGACATCTTTCGCTGCCATGTTGAAACTCCAGATACTGCGTTCTTAAAATTCTTGATGGGTTTTTGCGGACTTAGGCGACAACACCTAGGATGTCGCTCTCCTTCATGATGAGGAGGTCCTGACCGTCGATCTTGACCTCGGTCCCCGACCATTTGCCGAAGAGAACTTTGTCGCCGGCCTTGACGTCGAGCGGCGTCAGCTTGCCGTTTTCATCACGCCCGCCCGGGCCCACGGCAATGATCTCGCCTTCCTGGGGCTTCTCCTTGGCGGTGTCCGGAATGATGATCCCACCCTTGGTCTTTTCCTCACTTTCGAGGCGTCTGACCACAACGCGGTCATGCAAAGGACGAAAGCTCATGTCGTTTGATTCCCTAATGCGCCGCTCAAGGCGGCCGCGCTTTGCGCGGAAGGCGCCTTGCGAGGCTCGCGGTTAATTGAAACAACCCTGTTAGCGCTCTCACGATGTGAGTGCTAACAGCGCGACCCCTAACTAGGAGCGCCACCTTGACGTGTCAAGGGGTGCGCAGGTTTGTTAAAAAGACTTTGCGCCGCAACAACCGGGAGCCGCAAGAACGGGCGGGAGTGTGCATTACGCCGCGCAAAGCTTGCGTTAGCCCCTCACGGGAGACCGAGCGCGACGAAGCGCACTTCGCCCTGGCTATTGGCGACGAGAAGAAGCGCCGATTTCTTGCCGCTGCTCTTCAGCGCCTCGATTTTCTTGGCGATGTCGGAGGGCTCCTTGACCGGCTCCTGATTGATTTCGACGATCACGTCGCCGGCTTCGACATGCTTTTCGGCGGCGCTGGAATCGGGGTCGACATCGGTGATCACGACTCCGGAGGCGACGCTGCTTTTGATGGCAAATTTTTGCCGCAACTCGTCGGTGAGACTCGAGAATTCCATTCCGAGCGCTTTCCCGACCGGGCCCGCCATCCCCTTCTTGCCGCCATCCTCGTGCTTTGCCGCGAGGGCGATCTGTTTCTCGTTCTCTTCCAAGCGGCCGAGCTTGATCGTCTTCGTGACTTGCTTGCCCTGCCGCATCACGACGATTTCGACCTCTTTGCCGACCGGTTCCGAGGCAACAATCTTAGGCAGATCGCGCGATTCCTTGATGTCGATTCCATCGAATTTGATGATGACATCCCCGGCCTTGAGACCCGCCGCCTTGGCCGGACCCTTTTCGTCGGTGCCTGCGACCAGGGCACCGCGCAGCGGGCCGAGATTGAGGCTCTCGGCGATCGTGTCATCGACGTTCTGGATACGCACGCCGAGCCAGCCGCGCCGGGTCTCGCCATATTTTTCAAGCTGATCGATGACCGGAAGAACCGTTGCGGCGGGCGTGGCAAAGCCGATGCCGATCGATCCCCCGGAGGGCGACAGGATCGCGGTGTTGATGCCGATGACCTCGCCCGCCATGTTGAACAATGGGCCCCCCGAGTTGCCCTTGTTGATGGCTGCGTCGGTCTGGAAATAGTTGTCGTAGGGTCCCGAATCGATATTGCGATGGCGGGCCGAGATGATGCCGGCCGTGACCGTTCCGCCAAGCCCGAAGGGGTTACCTACGGCGACCACCCAATCGCCCACCCGCATCTTCTCGCTATCGCCGAATTTCACCGCTTTGAGCGGCTTGTCCGGCTTGACCCGGAGCACCGCGACATCGACTTTTTCATCCTTGCCGACGATTTCAGCCTTCATCTTCTGACCATCGGTGAAGATGACGGTCACCTCATTGGCACCCTCGACGACGTGATTGTTGGTGATGACAATGCCGGACGGATCGATGACGAAGCCGGAGCCCAGCGAATTCGATTTACGTTCCCGTGGCTTTTGTTCCGGCTGCTCCTTGCCGCCCTGCTGGTGGCGACGGAAGAATTCTTCGAACAGATCGTCGAAAGGCGTGCCGGGCTCCAGTTGCGGCGCATTGCTCGCGTGCTTTTCGTCCATCATCTGAGTTGCCGAAATGTTGACGACGGCATCGCTCACAGAATCCGCAAGGTCGGCGAGAGAGTCAGGCCCTTTGGCGAATGCCAGGGAATTGAAAGGGAGAAGCACGGCGCTTCCAGCGGCGCCCAAGATCAGCGAGGAAAGGAGGATAAGGGCGGCGTGGGGCTTTCGCCGCGGCGCTCTGCGGAGCTCTAACTGTTCTGCACCAAAAAAAACCGGGAATAGGCCCATAAAACATTCTCCTTCAAGCACCCGCTCGAGCAGCTGCTAGGCCACGGCCGCCTCCGGACGCCGCCGGCAATGACGGCGGGCTCGGTGAACCGGCGGCGCGAGCCTGGCTTTGGTTCGTAAGGCAAAGCTTACCCGTTGCGCGGCTTTTCCATCCAAAGCGCCTTCTACTACGGTTCTTTGCGAAACTCATTCGTCTTTTTGCTGTTTTTCGCGAGGACCTTAATCGCTTCGTCCACACTGCGGAAAAAATGATCCGGGCTCACGGCACGGGTAATCCCGAACCGGTCGACAGCCTGCGTCGCGCGGACCGATTCGAGGCGGGCGATCGCAAAGGTGATTTTCGATGCTTGCCACTCTTGGATGAGATCGAGCAGAATTTGCGCGGCGGTGAAATCGATTTCGGCGATGCCGCTCGCTTCGAGGACGATAAGGTCCGGCGGAATGCGGTTTCGCTTGAGGGCACGCCGGGCGCCTTCTTCAAACTTATAGGCATTGAGAAACGAGAGGGGGGCCTGGAAAGCGAGGACCAACACGCCCTCGATCGTTTCACCTTTGAGAGCGGGGTTCGGCGGCCACCAGATGGAGGTGCCTGGAACCCGCTCGAAGACGATAAGCCGGGTGTTGGTCATCGTCCATAGGCCATGCAGCAGCGAAAGCACAATGCCGGCCGCAACGCCTGTTCCCACCGGCAGAACGACGATCGCGGTCACTGTTGCGACGATCAATAGAAATTCACCGGGCGCTCGTTGGAAAATCGCGGCGATCTCTCCCAGACGCACGAGCCGCATCGCGACGAAAAGCAGTGTGCCCGCGAGCGCCGCCGTTGGAACATGCGCGAAAAGCGCTGTTCCGTAACCGGCAAGGCCGAGAATAAGAGCAGCGGCTGCCAAGCTTGCGAATTTGCTGCGCGCTCCGGACTCGGCGGCGATCCCGGTCAAGGGAGGACTTGCGTTGACTGGAAAGGCGCCGAAGAAGCCCGCCACCACATTGGCCGCGCCAACTCCGGCGAAATCGTGATCAATCAGCGGTGCACCTCGCGCGGGCGGCGGGAATTCCCGAGTTGTTGCCGCAGTTTGCACCATCATGAAGGCGACGACGACGAAAGCGAGCGGCGTGGCTTGAAGGAGGTCTTCGAATTGAACTGATGGGATGTGGAGTTGGGGAAATACGCCAGGAATCGCCCCCAGCACCGCGACGCCGTTGCCCTCAAGTCCGAACCAATACACGGCGATGGTTGCGGCTATGAGACCCAAAAGCGCGCCTGGAATGCGTGGACTGATCCATTCCGAACAAACCGTCACAGCGAAGACAGTCAGACCCAGCAGGAGCGAAAAGCGATTGGTTTCGCCAAGTCTGCCTGCGATCGCGGAGGCTTGCTGCAATAATTCGCCGCGCGGGGCCGATAATCCCAGAAGAGAGGGGAGCTGAGAGACAACAATATGACATGCGATGCCGGCCAAAAAACCCAAGGTGACTGGTTTAGACACGAGGTCGGCGATCCGTTCGAGCCGGAAGAGGCCGCAGCAGAGAAGAATGACTCCGCACATGAGAGCAAAACTCGCGCAAAGTGCGGGATAGCTCGGACTTCCAGCGCCTACCACCGCGGCGAGACCGCCGGCAAAAATCGGCGCGATGGTCGAATCCGCGCAGGCGACAACGAAGGGATTGGCCCCGATCAATGCGAAGCCGGCCGATGCGGCTGCAAAGGCGATGAAGCCCGCGGCGGGCTGAAACTGGGCAAGGTGCGCGGTCGCCATTTGCGAGGGAACGGCGACTGCGGCGAGTGCGAGCCCAGCACCGAGATCTGCTCGTAAATCCTGCTCTATGTAACGGGTTGCCGATTGAAAAAAATCAGTTGGGCGCAAGGCCGGCCTTTGCGCGATGGGCGGCTTTTAAGCTAGCATAGTCATGCTTTGTTTGCGTGGCATAGGTCATCGCGAAGGAGGCAAGCGCGTCGTCGAATGCCTCCGATTTTCCCATGTAGCCGGCGAGCAGTGCGGGATCGCCGCTGCGCGCATGCGCGCGGGCAAGCGTCCTGCCGCAGAGGTTTGCATAGGCGTCAAGCGCCTTGCCTTCGATGACCTCGCCGATCGAACCAAGATGCCGGTTCTTTAGCTGGCGGACATACAAATGCCGATTGGTCTTTAGGTCTTCCGTGAAGCCGAGAAAGATATCGCTCGCGGCCTGCATCGCGCGCTGTCCATCAACCACGCGGCAGCCCTGATGGGTGAGGTCCGGCGGCGGAGCGGCGATTTTTTCGAGAACGGATGATAGCGCCTGCTTGACCTGCAAAAAGAGGGGTTCGCCATCCGCCGTCATGAAAAGGCCGATAGCACAAAATGTCCCGACGCTGCCAACGCCGACGACCTTGAAGGCGATGTCGGTCAGCGCATAGTGCTCGGCAAGCGCACGACGCTCGGAGAGAAGCGAGGACTGGTAGTTCGCGAAGGCGGAATGCGCGTGAATCTTGTAGCCCTTGGTTTCAGGCGTATCGAAATGATAGATGAGAGGCGGGCGGTCTTCGATATGGGCGTGGCCATCTTTCGCCGTTGCGAGATGCGGGAAATTGTCGTCGGCGGCCAAATCCTTCTTCGCTTTCACCAAGATTGAGAAAATGGTATCACGCAATTTGGCATTGTCGATCCGCTTGACCTCCTGCGCAATGTCCATGCGGGTGTACCAGATCTCGAGCGGCGTCCTAGTAGCGAGTTCATGGATGAATTCGCGATAGGCGGCGACGGTCGCTTTTGCGAGCGCACGGGCCTTTTTGTCCGGCATATTGGCGTCGAGGGCAGCCACCGCGACGCTGGCGGCAAGCCGCTTCAAATCCACGGTGAAATCGACACCTGGCAAGGTCTCGTCGAAATCGTTGATGTCGAAGAGGATACGTCCTTCCGGCGTGTTGAAAGCGCCGAAATTCATCAAATGGCAATCACCGCAGGCCTGCACATGCGCACCGATTTGCGGAAGGGCTGCGAGATCATGGGCCATGATGGCAGCAGCGCCCCGAAAGAAAGTGAACGGCGATTGCAGCATGCGTTCGTAGCGAATCGGCAGCAGCTCCGGAATGCGAGGCTTGTCCGTCTCGGCGAGAATAGCAACCGGATCGCGGCTCGAAGCCGCCGGACATTCGGCATGGGGTTCACGCGCCACGACTTTGCGCAGCGCCCGGCCCGCCTCGTAGCGCTGCGCCCGCGGCAACGTCTTAGCCGGAATTCCGTTCAAGGATGAATTTGTCAAAGCCATGCTCCAAGACGAACGACCCGCCAAGCCAACCTTCAACTCAAGTGGACGTGCTGTGTGATAGTCAACAAGTCGACAGGAGCACCCCGCCGGCTGTCATCTATCCGTCACAAGGCGAACCTATCGCCCGCATAACGCCCTTTCAAGTCTAACTGAGACGACCGTAAGCGCCGCGATCCGGAAAAGGATGCGGCCGGCGGCGACGATGAGATAGCCGTGCAAGACAAACATCCAGGTCTTGACGGTCCCGCGCTCGTGCCGGAGCGACCGAGAGCGGGGCAACTAGGGCCGTCGTTCGACGAATTCTCCTCCCGTCAAGCCGCTCGCCGCGCGGCAAGATGGCTGCGGGCGGCGTGGCCGCGCGCAGCTTGGCTAGATGCCGGAAGCATCGTCGAGGCGGGATATTCTCGGACCCGGCGCTCGTTTTTGTGCCCATTTTTGCGGATGGGTCGAACCAAACAGCGGCCAAGGTGCCGGTTCGTGGATCGACGTGCCACCTGCACTCGAGAGGCCTGTGCGAACGAGGGACGCACCGGATCGCCGAGGCAGGCGATGACGAACCTGCGGCGCGGGCACGAGAACAGGCACGGACGTGGCCACCCCTTGGGGTATCCAGCCGTGCAACATCAAAAAAAGTGAGGAGCTTTGTAATCATCGCTCACCTCCAAACCGTCTTGACGCGGCGAAGGGTGAGCGGAAGGGTGAGCCCTAGGCTAGCCCTAAACCTCTCACGCGATCATCACCGCGTGTGCTTTCGCCAATCGACACTCCTCCGGATCGTGCCGGGGTGGCGCCGCCTACAAACCTACTGCCCATTATCCTTAACGGGGTTGTGCCAATCTGGTCGGGTGCCAGATCGCTAAGTTTGAAATGAGCCCTGTGCTCGGACATGTCAACCCTCGATCAGAGCTGGTTTATCGATTGATGCGCCGCGATGCAAAGGCAGGCAACAGCCGAGCATCGCCAAGGCCTGTTGGTCATCCAAATGTCACGCCGCGCCGCTATCGCCGGTGCCCATGTAGATTGTCGCAAATTCGTCGTGCGGCATTTTCTGCGCCGAAGCAGTCTTGCATTTAGCGTTCAGGAAACGTCGGAAATCCCAGAAGGCCCAGGAATGCTCGATCCCGAACTCGAGAAAGATGCCCTCAATCTTATCATCGCTGTTTTGCTAGGGGGCGCGATCGGCTTCGAGCGGCAGTGGCGTCAGCGCCTGGCCGGACTACGGACCAACACGCTGGTTTCACTGGGCGCTGCGATTTTCGTGGTCTTCGCCGGGCAATTCACCGAATCTAGTCCGACGCGAGTTGCGGCCCAGGTCGTCACCGGCATCGGCTTTCTCGGCGCCGGAGTCATCTGGAAGGAAGGCGCCAATGTGCGCGGGCTCAATACCGCAGCGACACTGTGGTGTTCCTGCGCGGTCGGCCTGTTGGCCGGCACAGGCTACTGGCGTCACGCCGTCGTCGCCGCGGGCCTCGTCGTTGGTGTCAATCTTATTCTGCGGCCGTTGGTTAGCTTGATCAACCGCCAGTCGATCGAGACCGCTGAGGTTGAAACCTCCTATGTCGTCAATGTAACTTGCCGCAGCACCGACGAGGCGCAAATCCGCGCGCTTCTGGTTCAAGGTTTCGGTGTCAGCGATCTGCACCTCCGCGAGCTCGAAAGCATCGATATCGAGGGCACGGACCGGGTTGCGGTGACTGCCACGCTTACGTCGGAAGCGCGGCGCGAGATCGCGCTCGAATATATCGTTGGCCGCCTGAGCCTGGAGCCGGGTGTGACGGCCGCCCGCTGGCGCAGCATGACCACGATTGTGTGATCTACCGGTCCCAGCTCAAAGGTTTTGTACTTGCTGTGACACGTATTTGAGGCGTGCTCTTGGTACACCGAGAACTAACCATAGGGCTATACCCACGCCAATAAAATGGGCTACGAGCAACTCAAAATTAACAATGAGTACAAATACGTCAAGGGCTCGCACAATTTTGCTTGGGTCCGTAATCGCAATTCCTGGCGGTTGGGATACAGTTTTTACTATCAACAATGAAATGCTCAAAGCGACGCCGATAAAGGAAATAAAGACTCCTAAAAGCCCGACGAGCATGCCTGCTAGCAGAAACCAAAAGGCGATTAAGCCTGTTTTATTTAAGTAAGAATCTCCGATCGCTAGTACTTTGCGAGCAGCGCGAGTGTAATAGAAGGCCAAGAAGATTGCAAGCCACAACAGCAAGAAGCCATCAATACCCCAATAAATAGCATCGCCAAATCCTCCTACTGCACCAGGGCTGAATGCTCGCCCCGACGTAGCAAATTCCAATAATAAGCCGCAAATGATGGCGAGCGCCAACTGCAACCAGAATGCGATCCAGCCAAAAATCCGTAGATTCCTTGCTAAGTTCGGAGCTATTTGAGATGCAATTGGGGATTCTGTTGCTGTTGGCTCTCGGGTGCCGAATGGCAGCATTCGAGAAGTAATTTCAGGGTACTTAAACATATTTAGGCTAACGATACCAATATGAATAGAAATTAAGCCTACTAATACAAAAGCCATGACCTGATGTGCCGACCCAAAAAACTCGGCTGTCGGCAGGTCGACCACTCCCCAGCTCGGTAAAGGAGCACCCCAGAGTTGGATGGGAGTCCCGCTGAAATTCGCTTGGAAGTAGCCAGCGATAAGTATCAAGACGATAGAGCTATATATTAGAGTATGTAACGTGTGGCCTAATGCTTTCTGCCACGGCGGAAAGTGACCCGGATAGGGCGGCGGTTTGAATATCAACCGCAAAGAAAGCTGCAAGAATAGTAATATTGCAATCACAACACCGAGTGAGATATGCGTATTGAATAGAAAATTATGAAACTGGCTGCTTGCCGGTGGTATATATTCCGCGTACCATCCTAGACCAAGTCCAATAAAAATCATCAACGCCAGCACCCAATGGGTCAGGCTGAACAATAAATTGTATCGTCCATTGGTTGAGGGCATTGAGGATTTTCCGGTCTTGCAAGACGTAAAATTTAGTCGAAAACAATCTGGTGATGTCAGAACGAGGCGGTAAGCTCAGACCATTCCGGGCTGGCATTTAGCCGGTGGGAGTTGCGCCGAGACAAATCGTGCCCCCATTCGATGTCTTCCGCAAGGCGGCGCTGTTGCAATTATTGGTGCACGGACCGTCCAAATGACCCGGATTGATCGCGTGCAAATGGAAGGTTCGTAACACTGGGTCGCAACGGCATTTGGTTGCGTGGCCGCGAGGCGCGGCAAACCATCCCAATGCGATGGGCAAGGGGGCAAGGCGTGTCTCCCGCCTGACGGCTCCGATGATCCGGGATCAGGCGATCAGCGGCCGGCTTGTTGCGGCGGCGCTTCCGGCTGCGCGACCACAAGCGCGTGCTCTGCATCCTGCCAGCCTTCAGCGCCGCCAGGATACCAGACCACATCGCGATAGCCGTAGCCTAGCGCTCTCTTGGCTGCATTCCAACTCGCCCGGCAATGCGGGTGGCAATAAAACACGATCACACGATCCAATGCGTGGTCGGTGAGCGCGCTGAGCCTGTCATGAAAATAGGAGTCGATAGTCTCATCGATATTTCCCTCGCCAATTCCGGGAATCCAAATGCTGCCTGGAATATTCTGATGCGGCACAGGTTTCCAAACGGCCTCGGGCGGGAGATTTTCCGGCTTATGCGGGAGGCTCGCCGCATCGATCAGCACGACATTGCCTTGTTCTAAAAGAGAGGCGAGTCCCTGCGCATCGATGACCCGCGCCCCGGAAAGAGTCGCGGGCACCTCGTCATGCAGAGGCCCCATGAAGAAGCCCTGCGGCTCCGGCACTTCAGCTGGCGCCGGGCCAACGAGAAGAACATAGGCCAACGCCGAAGCAGCAAAAAGCCCAAACGGAAAACGCGAGTTCAAGTATGGCATCAACTATGCTCCTCGCCGAGATCAAAGCCTTTCTCGAACACCATATTGTCGCTGTCCCGTGCGGTGACCGCAAGCTTGCCTTTGCCTTGCCCATTCACGCCGAAGGTGATCGCCGGATCCGACGCGAGGGAAATATCGCTGTCGAGATGCAACACGCTTTCGCCGTTCAAGGTGACATCGATGCTCTTTAAAAAGCGGGCGGGTGTAAAGCCCTGGGTTTGCGGATCGCGCTGCATGCCATTGAAGTTTGGATGCCGGATCAAAAGCTGCGCCTCCCGCGCATGGCCAGTTTGTGGATTGGGAAGGAAGTGCAGCTTCATCTGACCGATCTCGGAGAGTGCTTCTGAGTCATAGGAGCCAGATGGCGCCGAGCAGCCGCCTGAGGCTTTGACGAAGCGATGGGTCTCGTAGAGTGCACCGTCTTTGGTTTCCTCCACGGCATGCATGTTCGTGTACTGATCGACCCGGACGCGGAGTTTTAGGCTTTGCGGATCACCAGCCGGGCCAAAGGTCACATGCGCAGCGACTGGGGCGGGATTGTCGTCGATCACGAGATAGATGCTTTTGACATCGGCGGGGTTTTGCACGGTGATCGTGATCGGGACGAGGGCCGCATCGAAGGCACGCTCCGGCGCGTCCAGAGCAATTTTGGCGTCGCCGTTTTGGAGTTGTTTTGCTCCGAAGATTTCTTGGGCAAGATCCTTCCAGCGCGCCGTGCGCGCGGCTTCATCGTCTTGCGCCGCCGCTGCCGCCGCGAAAAGAACCGCGCCCGCGAGAGCTCCCCAGGCAAATCCTTTCATACCGGTCTCCCTTCATCGATGGGTCAATCCCATTCCAGTTCCTTGTAGGCCTCAGCGGCATTGCGGCCATTGTAGTCGTCGAACAGCTTCCATTCGCCGCGCTCGGAGGCCCCGACCGTTTTCATCGCCTCGTCAATACTCGTGCCTCCGGCGATCGCGCGCCGTGTGTCGCGCTCAAGCGTCGAAAGATAGCGGCCGAGCGGGAACGAAGCCGAAGGCCAATCCACCGCAGCCGGGCCGTGGCCCGGGACTGCTCGCGTGGCGTTGAGCTGCTTCAAGTCTTCGAGCGTCTTGCGCCATCCGCGTAGGCTGCCGTCGAGCGCGGGGGCGCGCTGGACGAAAAGCAAATCGCCAGGCAGAAGTGTGCCGGTGCTTTGATCGAACAAGCTCACGTCGCAGACCGTATGCGCTGGGGCGTGGGCTGTCACTTCAATGACGCGGCCGCCGAGATCGATTTCGGCACGGTCTTGAATTTCCATCCCCGGAGTAACAACCGTTCCAGTTCGCTCGGGCCCCAAAATTGCGCTCAATTTTTCACGGTAGAAAGAACCGCGCTGTTGAAGCACCTCGGCGAGCCGCGCATGGCCGACGAAAACCGGATCGTCTTTTAGGAAGGCGCTCGCCCCAAAAACATGATCCGGATGGACATGGTTCATCACCACATATTTGATCGGCAGGGCGGTTGCTTGCGCGATCGAAGCGCGGAGCCTTTCGCCGTCGGCCAGGCTGCCGCCGGGATCGGTGACGAGCACGCAATCGCGCCCGAGGATAAAGCCTGTATTGGCGATGGCGTTTTCGTTGGTCTTCGTTGCGTCCTCATCGATCCCGCGACGAATATGAATGCCTTTCGCGACTTCCTCCATCGCGAAAGGTCCGGTGCTCGCCCCGGCCGCCGTGGGGAAGCAACAAAGGCAGAATCCGCCTTGCAGAACCTCGCGCCGGGTTGCGTGCGCAGACGCTACGGAAAGGTGCTCAGCTGCCGAGGTTTCGGTTGTCCCCTGCCTGCCCATGTTCTGGCCGCGCATGTTTTTATTGCCTTAGTTGCGCTATTAATTTACCGACTAGTTGGTTTGTTTCTCTCCGTCAAGAGCTCGCAAGAGAACGGCCGGGGTTTTGGCGATGGACGAGGCACATGGGGACGGGTACCCGGGGCCGTTTACTTTCGGAAGCGGAAACGCTGGTGAGAACGCGCGGCTACTCGGGTTTCAGCTATGCCGATCTCGCATCTGTGGTCGGCGTAAGCAAGGCAAGCATCCACCATCACTTCCCGGCGAAGGAAGATCTGGGAGCGGCGCTCATTGACGCCTATAAGGAGCGCTATAATGCCGCGCTTCAAGCCATCTGGAACGAAAGCACGTCGGGGATCGTGCGCGTCTCGGCTTATGCGAGGCTTTATCTCGCGGGACTCCAGCAGGATCAGGGGTGTCTTTGCGGCGTGATGGCGTGCGAGCGTGACATCTTGCCTCAACGCCTACGCGAAGGAATCGCTCGTTTCTTTGAGGAACATCTCGTTTGGCTCCAGCGGGTCCTGGAGGGGGGGATCGAGAACGGCACGATCCGGCAGGGACTTAGTCCTGCGGCAGAGGCAAGGCTTGTCCTTTGCGCCCTGGAGGGACTGCTCATGCTCGGACGCCTATTCGAGGATAAGTCCGGCTTTGATGCGGCCATCGACGCGCTTGGGAAAACTTTGCGTTAGAGGCATCGTGATCCCGTCAAGCGTTGACGGAAGCGGCCCAAACTGGTCTACATCGGCGCCATTGGGCCGGCTGAAACAGCGGGCTTGGCTTGTGAGATCGAAACCCTGATGAATTTGGTGACGCCTTTCGCTAACGCCTGGCAATATCGGGAATTAATCAGGGCCGTCGTCCGGCGTGAATTAGCGGTTCGCTTTCGCGGCACGATCCTTGGCTGGCTTTGGGCGATTTTTGGGCCCCTTGTCATGCTTACCGCCTATACGGTGATCTTTTCCAATGCGGTTGGTGTGCCGGCCTCGGCCAAGGGAGGAGGCTTTGGCAGTTACGCTTTGTCAATCTTTGCGGGCTTGATTGTGTTCAATTTGTTCAGCGAACTCGCCTACCGCTCACCGGGGCTTTTGCATGAACATGCGGGCGTCATCAAAAAGTCCATATTTCCGAGCGAGACGCTAGCCTGGACGGCGACGATCCGCGCCTCCGTCTATGCCGCGATAAGCCTCGGCGTTCTCCTCGTCTTCGAGGTGGTGACGACTTCGCGGCTGCCGCTTTCGAGTTTGCTTTTGCCCTTGGTCATTGGGCCTTTCTTTTTGTTTCTGCTTGGAACCTGCTGGTTTCTCATGGCGCTTGGATCATTCACCCGTGACGTTGCCCATCTCATGATCTCGATTGTGCCGGTCTTCATGTTCGCGACGCCGATCTTTTATTCGATCGAGGACGTGCCGCCCGATCTGCGCATCTATCTGCATCTCAATCTGATTGGAAATTACGTCGAGATGATTCGCGACCTTCTCTTAGTGGGCAGATTTCCCGGGATCTTCCTCTATTGCGGGACGGTCACGACCTCGGTGCTTGCCTTCTTTTTCGCTTATCGATTTTTCATGCAATACAAGGCTGTTTTCGTCGATGTCATCTGACTTTGTCATTAACTGCGATCGCGTCGGCAAGGCATTCCAGCTCTATATGCGGCGCAACGATCAGCTCAAGCAGGCGATCTTCGGCCACTGGAAGCAATTCTATCATCAGCATTGGGTCTTGCGGGATATCAGCTTCAAGGTTCGCCGCGGCGAAAGGATTGGCATCATCGGCCGCAACGGCGCGGGCAAAACCACTCTGTTGCAAATCATCTGCGGCATTACTTTGCCGACGCATGGCAGCGTGCAGGTGAACGGGCGGGTGGCACCAATTCTCGCGCTTGGCGCGGGGTTCGACCATGAGCTGACAGGCCGGGAAAACGCCTTGATTGGCGGTGCTATTCTCGGCATGCGACGCGCCACCGTCGAGGCACGGCTTTCAGCCATCGCTGATTTCGCCGACATCGGCGACTTCTTTTATCAGCCGGTCAAGCTCTATTCGAGCGGCATGACGGCGCGCCTTGCCTTCGCAGTCTGTGCCCATGCCGACGCGGATATTTTGATTGTGGATGAAGCACTCTCGGTTGGCGACGAGGCCTTCGGTGCCAAATGCGATGCCTTTATCAAGGATTTTGCCGCGCGCGGTACAATCCTTGTCGTCTCGCATGATCTAGGTACCCTCGAGTCCCTCTGCGATCGGGTCATCTGGATCGAGGAGGGTGCGGTGCATGGCATTGGCCCGGCGAAGGAAGTGATCTCCGGTTATCGCGAGATGATCGAGGACAAGCCGCCGGCGGCAATGGCCGCGGGCTTCTGACGCCTTCTTTTTAGCCAAGGGGCTGCGCGGCCGCATCCCTGGGGAGTGAAAAATTCGCGTTCCGCCGCGCGATCAGAATAATGGCAGCTGCAAGTTCGGCGAGGATTGCGAGCCCAACGACAAGGATGAGGCGCGGATCCTGGCGCACCAAGGTTTCGGCGGAAACCAAGATCGCAACATGGATCAACGGGATCGCGAGCATGGGTGCGGTCGTCGCGGCTCTTGCGCGGCCACTCGCCGACGAGAGGCTCAGGACAAGCCCGATCGCAAAAAGCGCGTGGCTGAGGGCGAGAAAAGGTATGCCGCAACGCTTCACCGCCTCGCTCATCCATTCTCCGAATAGCCGCGGATAAATGACACTCGATGGTCGTTCCTGAAAGAATTCCAGAAGAGACAATTCGAAGACACCGCGCCAGCCGCGCTGCGGCAGGCCGCCCGAGCCTTGCATAGCGATCGGCATCGCATATTCATCGAAATGCGCGGTCCGGATTGTCAAGCCGTCGGTGGGAAGCGTCTCGATCGCACCATTGCTCAAAATCAAAACGACTCCGGTAGGGTTGCGACGGAACTCCGCCTCGGCGGCGGTGATGATTTGTTCCTCGTTCTTCTCCGTGGACAACTGATGAATGAACATACCCGAGACGACATCGGCGGAGCGCCAGCGGCGGAAGTAGAGGGTCCGGGTGCCGTTCTCAAAGGTGTAGAATTGTGCTGGCTCCAACATCCGGTGATTGAGGGAATCGCGAATCACATGGATCACGTCGTGCATCTCGCCGACATGGGCAGGCGCAAAAACCGAAGAGAGCCAATAGCCGATAGTGACCGCGACAATCGCGACAAAGGCGGATGGAAGGGTGATCGCCCAGGCCGAGAGGCGCAGGGAATAAAAAACCGCGATCATGCCATCGGCGGACATGCGTGTGAAATCGAGCGCGACCGCGACGCCGACCGCCACAGGTAGGGCGATGTAGAGGACCGTTGGCACGGTGCCAAGAAGTGCTGGTGTGAGCAACCCGCCGCGGATGGCGGCGGGGGGAAGATAATGGAAAAGGGAGGTCATGACGACGGGAATGCAAAGGCCCGCGGTAATGATAAGCGCGGTCGTCGCGACCCGCTTTGAAAGATAGAAGAAAAGGAGGCGGGGCATTACACCGTTCCGTCGCCTCCTAAAAGCATGACCGCAAAAACTTGCTCGTACGACACTCCAAAAGATAGGTTTCTCAAGCGCGCACCTCTCCCGTTAAGTCTTCATCCGCGCGGCGGCCTGGGTGGCAAACTGACGCCAGGCTGCGTCAAAAACGCGGCGGCTGGGAAGACTTACCGCGCCGGCCCAATGGGCGAAATAGATTTTATCGCCAAAGACGTCCCGCGGCCCGTCGGCGTCAAAGGTCACTCCTTCGGCCTTGTAGAAGCTCTCGCCGGAAGCTCCTGGAATACAGTCACGCAAAGGCGTGATTTTCAAGCCCCTCCGGTGCGCGACGAAATTGGTGACCGGTTGGGCAAACAGCATGCCGCGTTGCCGCACGGCATGAAAAATCGCTTCGTCCTGGTCGATCACCTCCTGAAAATGCTTCAGGCTAAGAATCTCTTTCGAGGCGACAAAGAACCCATCGTTGAACAGCATCACGTCGCGAAGAAACTCATATTGATCGCGTTTCTTATTGTAGACATACTCCGTCGTCGGAGCGGCCACGATGAAATCTTTCTTGCCCGCCTCGAGGAGGCCAAACATTTCGCTAAAATCCCGGAACAGGATGATGTCGGCATCAAGATAGATGACCTCGTCGAGCGGCAAGGCGAGGCAGAGGAATTTCCGCAGCCGCCGGCGATAGCCAGGAAACATCGGATAAAGCCGCTTGGCGAGAGCATCAAGCTCGGCGCTATCGGGTTCAACGAAGTGGACGCCGTAGACATCGGCGGCCCGCCGGGTCATAGCAACGTTGTCATCATAGGGAATCAGATAAAGAGGCGTTGCCGCATTCGTTGCCAGATAGCTCTCGAGAAAGGGCAGAAGCCAATTGATGATTTTGTCATTGGCAATGATCGCCATGCCATATTGTTTAGTCGATACAGGAAGATTTTGCATTTAGCCCTTGAATTCAATCTTGTCTTGAGGCCGTTCGCCACGGACCGGCAATGGGCGGCGTGGCGATCTCTCTTGGATTGACGGCATAGCTGCTTTGGGACGAATCTCGACTCAAGCGATGGGAGTATTCAGCTTTCCCTCTAGCTTGAGGAGGGCGGCTGGATCAAGCCATAGCTTTGCGTTTGAAGGATCGTGTAAGTTTTGTGAAAGAGGACATGCGAAAACAAAAGCCGGCGGCTTCGATCAAAAGGGAGGTTGATCCCGGCGGCGAAAGCAAAGTGCCGTTTTCCCAGGCGCTCAGCAGGCGATCCGTGGCAATCGTGCATCCAGCATGGCACTCTTGCGGCAGCCATCAGGTTTTCGTCTCGCAGGCGCGCGCTTACCGCAGCCTCGGTGCGGAGCTTGTCAGCCTTGCAATTGCCGATACGCCCGGTTGCGTCGATGGGTCGCGCGCTGCCAAGGCCTATTTCGCCGCAACGGATGACCTTGAGGCCGATGCTCGCTTTTTCGCGGGCATGCCGCTGAAGAGGATTTGGAGCGCGAGTTTTCGACGTGCTACCAAGCAATGGCTGCACGGCAATGACGCCGCGATGCGGCTTGAAATCGCGCGACAGGCGGCGATTCCGGACGCGGTTGCTGTCTTGCCTCGCCTTGGTCTCATCCATTGCAATCACTTCTTTTGCGTGCCCGTCGCCGTTCGCCTGCAAGAACGGCACGCATGCCCCATTCTTCTCGATACGCATGATCTCCAGACGCGCCAATATGCGCTGCGCAACCAGGCCCGCTTAAGGCTTCCTCCTAAGGCCCGTTATGAAGCCCTGCTCGAAATCGAGCTCGAAGCTATGCGCTCGGCCGATCTCTTGATACACCTCAATGATGAAGAGGCTACGGTTTTCAAAAAGCTGCTTCCGGCCAAGCGGCATGCGTTGCTTCATCCGGCTGTAACGGCGATGCCGGCAGGGACCGGAGGCGGCGATGTCATCATCGTCGCGAGTGCCAATTATCCGAATTTTCTTGGCCTCAGTTGGTTCTTGCAGGAGGTTTTGCCGCTGGCACCTGGCGTTCCGGTTCGAATTCTTGGCAATATCGACCTCGAACTTAAAGCGCGTGCGCCTGATCTCTATAAGGCGCATGCGGCGTTCTTCCGGGGAAGAGTCGAGGCGGAAGATCTTCATGCCGCCTATCGCACCGCCGCGGCTGTTCTACTCCCGGCGACGGCAGGGCATGGAGTCTCGATCAAAACCATCGAAGCGCTCTCTTGCGGTGCGCCGCTCATTGCAACGCCGCTTGCCTTTCGCGGTCTTGGGATTGACCTTGCCTCTCTTTCAAATGTGACACTCGCGGAGGACGCTGCGGGCTTTGCGGCGGCTTTGCGCCGTGCTGCCACCAATCGCCATTTGCCGGACGCGGGCCGGGAGACGGCTGCCACTCGTCAGCTCTATGAAAAGCGCTTTGCGCTTGAGGCTTATCGCAAGTCGCTCTGGACGATCGCGCAAAGCGCCCTTGAGTTTTGACGGGAATTCTTCGCGGCGGCCAAGGGGGGCAGCGGAAGCGAATGGCACACTCAAAGGCGTTTGCTAAAGCCAGGGCTTGCGGCGGCACGGCGCAGGTTCACCCAGGACGCCAGGCTAATCCCACTCCAGCACAAAGTGCTGAGGAAACTGCGTCCCACCCGTATCGATTTGGCCCGCCTCCCCGGTGGCACGCCGGAGGCCCGGCTTCGTGACGAGCGGTTTCAGGATCGCTGGCAAAACAGCCCGGTTGATGTAGGCGCCGAAACATCCGTGCAAGCCGTATCCCCAAAGGATGTAATCACCCCAAGGCCTATCCGTGCGGAAGGATTCCGGTGCCTCAATTTTCAGCGGATCGAACATGGCGGAAAGGTTCGACGCTATGACCATCGTATCCTTTGGGATTTTGAGAGCTCGGAAACTTCCCGCCGCAATCTTGGTCTCGCACGCAGCCCGCCGGAAGATGACCGGATTGATGGGATTGAATCTCAAGGCTTCGAAGACATGGGCGGCAAAGAGCTCGTCATTGCCATCGCGCGCGGCCTGCTCGGCCGATGCGAAGGCCGTGGGCCGATCGAGCAATTGGTCGAGCGCCTGTACGGCTGCCCGTGAGAGCGTCGGGATCGCGCCGATCACGAGTCCAATGAGGTTATTGCGAATGCCGAGGTCATCCATGCCGGGGAGGCCAGCTGCCTGCATGACAAGGCAGCGCCCGAGCACATCATCCTTGGCTTCACCGGACGCCTTGCGCCCGGCGATCGCCGCATCTATGACGGAGCGGCAGGCGGATGCAGCCTGCAGCGCGGCGTGTTCAAGCCCCGGATCGCCCTGGAGGTCAGCGAAAAGGTAGCGGAACATGAGCGTTGCCCACTCCATAAGATCGCCATCGGACGCTCCGGTGACGCCGAGATAATCTGTGACAATCGCCGCTGGCACGGGCAGACTGAGGTCCGGCGGCATATCGATACGGCCTGCCTTTTCAGCAACAAGACGTTCGGCCTGCGTGCGGGCAAGGGGCTCGACGATGCTGGTCACATCATCACGCCGAACCGCAAGGCGCATGTTGGAGACATCCCGAACGTAAAGCGCCGTGTCCTGCATTCCGAGAAAGAAATTCTCGCCTCCCGTGATCGCCCGCATCTTGGGTTCGTAGACAACTTCGAAATCCGCATTTCGATCAAGCACTTCGATCACGTCGTCATGGCGCGTGACGAGCGCCGTGCCGCTGTTCTGATAGCTCGTGACAAACTTCCAGGGGAGGTAAAGATTGGGCAAGAAAGGGCGCAGCAGCCGTAAGCCGATCCTCTGAGTCAGCGGTTCCTGAAGTGCCGCAGCGAATTTCTCCTTGACGCCCTGGCCTTTGGCCGAAACCACCGCCATAGGAAATTGATAGAAGGCGGCGAGCCCCTCGGCGGTCATCCTCAAGCGCACAGCGAGAACTGTAAGGAAATTCGGCACGATCATTGCTCTCCCTCCGGGTCGCTTACGTCGGGTCGACCACGCCCATGCCGATCATCCGCAGGGCAGTCATGCTCGGCACAAAGAAATATTCGCCACCGCGAGTCTCGACGAATTGTGGAATGCCGTCGATGATGAACGGGGGATGACCCGAGGCCGGATCAGCGGGGATCACGAACTTCGCCTTGGGGCCGCGCGTACCGTCGGAATGATTGCCGATGATGGGGCAGGTGTCGTTGCCGGCGCTGGCCGGGAATCCGTAATTGATCCATTGCTGCTGGATGAATTCGAATTGCCGAAAGAGACTGGCGCAGTAGATCAGCATCACCAGCCCGTGCTCGCTCGAATCGGAGACGCCGGGCGGCGACTCTCCATAAGGCAAACCGCGGCGCAGGATGCGGCGCCGGTTGTTCAGAATGGAGCCGGCGTCGCCGGTCGGATCCATCATGTCACGCGTATTGGCCCTCCTGACATGGGCGGTGAGGGGGCATCTCATACCAGCGGGATCATCGCGGAAAGCGAATTTCGTAAGCGCCGCGGAACGGGACTTTGCATCTGATTCTGGATGCTCAATGTTGAATTGCTTCCACTCGGCCACCGTCGGCGCAAGCGAGACTGGAACGCCGTCGGGCCAGCGCCCGGCCATCTTCGCCATCAGGGTTGCCCTGGCATCATCGGGGTTTGGGATGGAGAACGCTGCCCCGAAACGCAGCGCGGTTTCGTCCATAAAAGCGCGGAAGGCCGCGACGTTTTCATGCAGCTTGCGATAGGCCATGAAAGTGCCGTTGCGGCTGAAGGAGAGCGGCATAGCACTGCCAGCGGTTTCCTGCGCCTCGTCGGGGTAGCCGAGCAAGAACTCACCTGTCGCAAGCGGCCGCCAATTGCCTTTTCCGTCGAGGGCGCCATTACCCTCCTTGTAGGCTTGCTCATAGCCGTTCGGATACTGCCCTTCGAAAATTGGATCGCCGATGCCATCGGTGAAACCAAAATGCTCTTTCGGGGAAGGGGTGACCGGGCCATCAGCCTGGCGATTGAGGATCGCGGATAGAGCTTGGAAGGGCTGCCTCGCCTGGCCCTTGGGGTTGTGACCGGAAAGGGGCCGCACGCCGCCGGTCTTTAGACGGAGAATCTCAATCTCCGTGGCCTTCTGTTCGAGTGCCGCGACCGTCGATCCATCCGGATTCATCTGTGCATTCAGCATGATGAGAATATGCACCGTATCCGGATGGGTGCCGTTATTGAGGCCGCTGTTGATCCACACCTCGTCCCAGGCGTTTTTCCAGTTTTCCCCGCTGAAATCATCGCCAAGCATCGCGGCGCGCCCCGCCATGCCATCGATGAATTCATCCGGCATGCCGCGTAGCGTGCGGGTTGGCAAGCCGAGGGCATGCAGACCATACCAAGTGAATGCGATATTGACGGTGACGTGAGGGCGGGACACCTCCAACTTCCCTGTCGGTATGCCTTGTCTCGAAGGCCAACGAAGGGCGGTTGTAACCATCGGCAATAGACCCGTCACGAATCTCCGCGCCAAATCGCCCCTCTCGATATGGAAGAGCATGAAACGGCCTTTGGGAAAGCCCTGCTTTCCGTAAGCGGTGAGGATATTGCCTTGAATGTCGGCGAGGTCGAGTTCGACGGCCATGCTGAATCCCTATATCCCAATGATCCCGGGCTGTTGCGTTGGGCCGTTTAGGTCTTCTGGCCGATGTGTGGCAATAAAGTGCCCGAAAGCGGCGTGAAGGTCCCTCGCCGACTGTGCATCAATCGCGAGCAGCTGGTTGTCGATGGCAAAGCGGGTGAAAGTCCGCTGCAGATACAGGGCCTTGAGAACCGCTGGGAGATTGGAGTCGGGCGCCGCGGGAAACGCTTTCGCCCCGGCCGCCATGATGCTTGTATAGGCATGCCAGCCAACAGCGGCCAGCGTGCCACCCCCAAGAAGCAAAAGGACGAGGCTTGCGCTACCGGAGAAAGACCATCCGGCAAACAGACCGAGCACCAAAAGAATGCCTCCAATAATCGCTGGAATGACATATTTGGATTTGTCCTCTGGCCATACAGGAAGGCCTTTTACAGTCGCCGCGATATCGACGTAATAGTCATTGAAAGACATCGTCGTTTCGATCTGGCATCTGGCGATATATTGGGCGAAGGATGCAGCATCTTGCGCGCCGGCATCGAATCCGACACAGAAGGTAAAAATCCGCTGCAGCTCGGGTTTCATCGTGTCCCAAAGCGTGGCGAGATAGCTATCCCGCTCGCTCTCCGCCCCGCTCTCCGCGTCAAATTCCGCCGCGAAGAACAAGAAGGGACAGGTCAGATGATCCTGCGGCTGTGCGATCGTTGGATTGATGTTCTTCAGCTGCGCCAATAGCGTATTGGTCGGTTCCCGGCCATTGTACGCAACGTCGTCGATAATAACGAAGCGCGCGAAATGATTGCGTGTATTGCGCGCGAACGGGCTTTGCCCACCGCCGCAGGCGGGCGTCTGCGCGGCTGTCGGCAACATGGCAAGTTGCTTGCGCAAGGCATGGACGGGCGAGGTGAAAGCCGGTCCATCGGGGATCGGGTCTGTCCTAACCGGGACGAGAACTGTCAGGAAGTAATGTCCGCCGTCAAAGGTCGGCATGAATGGCTCCTTCGGGGAAGAGCGGGATCAGAGAAGTGCGCCGGCGGCGTGCGGCTGGCCCTGGACGTAAGCAGCGCGGTTGGCGTCCGCGTTCTTTGTGTCATTGCTGGCAACCGGCGCATATCCCTGCGAACCGAGATCATTCTGCACCGAGCAAAGTGCTGCGACATAGGCCTTCTGAAATTGCGCGGGTGTCATCACGGCGTGTTGCCTGACGAGATCAAGGGCTGCGCGCCGCACACGCAGGGCCGCCTTGATGTCGCGCTGCGCTGCTCCTGGCGTCGAATTGTAATAGTAATCTGTGTCGACCTGGTTCACCCGGACATAGTCTTTGAAGGGCGTGCTTGGGATCGAGTGGGGAAATTTCGTGGCCGTGATCCAGGCCCCGTCGACGCCAGTCGGATTGCCATCGGAGAACGCGTCAAGGTACTGATCCCAGGTTCCGTTGAAATTGCTTGAAAAGAGTAAATAATCGTTCTGGAGGTTCTGCCGGCCCTGGCCGAGGTCCGGCCATTGATCGCGCTTGATGATCGCCCAGCGCGCAAAATGAATGAAGGACAGGCCCAGCAGAGGTGCGAGGCCGGAAGGACGCGCGCGGGCCGTCATATAATACAATCGCTGAATCCAAGTCAGCCACGGCCGCATCGGCGTGAGCGCATTCATGACATAAGCCTTGCCGGCGACATTCGACATGATCATCCCCCCACGTCCGCGGCTGATACGGTGTTTTGCCTCCGAGGAGGCGTTTTTCAATAGCGGATGTTCACATGCGGCATTCATTATGCCTTGCTTTCTTGACCCTTGGCAAGGCTTGGCTGGAGCTCTCGGCTGGGTTCCGAACCCAAAGAGAAAAGCAAGCCCGCAACGCATGCTATGGCGGGGTGGGCGCCAATGCCTTCTACCCCTGTTCGATTGACACGGCCTTGACGCACAAAGAAACGGACTCGATGAAAGACAAGAAGAAGACCCGCAACGTTACCGTTGTCGCACAATCGTGGTGGTCTTAAGAACAAGTACTGGAAAACCGGCTACACTGAGAGCCTCGGCTTGCTGGATCGAGGAGCGCTTTTTGCCGGCGGCATTGCAATGGTGGGCCGAGGACGCATTTTGGCACGGTAAAGTTCATGGCCATCACTTCGATTAATCCGCTAACAGGTACAGCTCGCGCGAGCTACAAAGAAACCTCCTCGTTCGATGTCGAGAAATCGATCGAACAGGCCCATGAGGCTTCGCAAGAATGGCGTTTGCGGAGCTTCGAAGAGCGCGCGGTGTTGATGCGGCGGGTTGGCCACATCTTGCGGGAAGGCGCCCAAAGCTATGCGCGTCTGATGGCCGAGGAGATGGGCAAGCCGGTTAAGCAGGGCGTCGCCGAAGTCCAGAAATGCGCTTCGGCCTGTGACTATTTTGCAGAAAACGCCGCAAATTTCCTCGCGCCGGAAATGGTCGACGCCGGACTATTCAAGAGCTTCGTGACGTTTCAGCCGCTCGGCGTGGTCCTCGCCGTCATGCCGTGGAACTTTCCATTTTGGCAGGTTTTCCGTTTTGCCGCGCCAGCGCTGATGGCGGGAAACGCGGGGCTTCTGAAGCATGCCTCCAATGTTCCTGCCTGTGCTCTTGCGATCGAGGAGGTCTTTCGAAAAGCAGGCTTTCCAGAAAGCCTCTTCCGAACCTTCCTGGTCGGCTCCGAAGAGGTTGAGTCAATCATTGAACATCGGCTCGTCCGTGCCGTCACTCTCACGGGCAGCGGTCCTGCGGGCCGCGCCGTGGCGCGCAAGGCGGGCGAGATGTTGAAGAAGACCGTTCTCGAGCTCGGCGGCAGCGATGCTTATCTCGTGCTGGATGACGCCGAAATCGCATTTGCTGCGAAAACATGCGCGAAGGGCCGGCTCATTAATTCCGGCCAGAGCTGCATCGCCGCGAAACGCTTTGTCGTCGTCGAGAGTGTGCGTTCTCGCTTTGAGGAAGCTTTTGTGGAGGAGATGCGATCGGCGAAAATGGGTGACCCGCAGTTGGAAGATACGGACATCGGTCCTTTGGCGCGGCATGATCTGCGCGATGCGCTGCATGAGCAGGTGGAAGCGAGCCTCGCAAAGGGCGCCCGCTGTCTGCTGGGCGGCGAGATACCTGGCGGCCCTGGCGCCTTCTATCCGCCTACCGTCTTGACGGATGTGCATCCAGGCATGCCGGCCCATGACGAGGAGCTGTTCGGCCCGGTTGCAGCCATCATTTCCGTTGCGGATGAGGCGGCGGCGGTCGCGGCGTCCAATAATTGCGCCTTTGGCCTCGGCGGCGGGGTTTTCACATGCAACCTTGCTCGCGGCGAAAGGCTCGCGGCCGAAGCGATCGAGGCTGGCTCCGTCTTCGTCAATGCGATTGTTCAATCAAATCTCAAATTGCCCTTTGGGGGGATCAAAGAGAGTGGCTATGGCCGCGAGCTCTCACATTATGGTATCAAGGAATTTGTCAACATCAAAACGGTCGTGGTCGCTGAAAGCGGTCGTTCGTTTGCTGACGGGGAAACCTCCTCGACACCCACGGAGTGATCATTAACTCTGGGATCTGGTTGATAGGCTGGCACTGCAGGCGCGTAGTGGGGAGGATCAGCGCCCGCAGGCCTTAAGATTGATTGGTGCTGAAACACAGAAAGGTCTGGAGGAAAAATCGTTTCAAGACGGTGCGCAAACGCACACCTGGCGAAGGCAGCCGGATCAAGGAAGGATTTTGATGAGATCAATCGAGTTGTAGCCGAGGGGGTTCATCGGCCGAGCCTTGCAGCTGCGGGTGGAAGCGCTGCGGGGTTTAATCTCCCGCTTGCCAGATCGGCCTTGCCGGCGCTAAGCACCCTATGGTGGAATGAAGACCCTCGGCGGCTATCGGATCGAAGCGAATGCGGATTACGGTGCCTGCCGCATTGTTCGACATGGGAACTCGGTGATAAATCTTGGACAGGCCGGTTTAGCTCAGTTGGTAGAGCAACTGATTTGTAATCAGTAGGTCGCGGGTTCGACTCCTGCAACCGGCACCAATAAAATCAATAACTTGAGGCACACTCTCGGCAGTTTTCCCGGCAATGTGTTGGCTTTGGTAAGCGCTCGGTAAACAGAAATTGGAAATTCGAGCAATGGACTGACCCAGCTCCACCGCCTCCGTTATGGGGCTTGGCCCACTTCGTACCAACTCAGCGCGGAACTGTTGTTCTTCGAACCGGTGCAGTCCCGCTC
>DATJBL010000030.1:0-2726 GCA_035515355.1 Methylocella sp. | reverse complement strand
ACCGTCGATCGGGAAAACCCGTTAAGGGCCACGCGATACTTGAGCGCGTGCTTTTGGTTGGGACCCGATCAGCGGATCACATCAGGGCCAGCGGCCATTGCGGCTGCATCGCAATGGGGCAAGCCTCCAGGCGAAAACAGGTCGGATACATGGCTGCACCCGAACGCTTCGCAAAACGTCAGATTCATCTTGCACCGCGGGCGCCAATGGTATGGACCCCGCCCTTTCGGCCGGTCGAATGTCGGACGTGGACTGCAGCGAGGGAGAATCATCATGCAGGTCGTTCGGATAGGCTTGGACTTGGCAAAGTACGTGTTTGAAGTTCATGGCGTTGACGGACAGGGGAATGTTGTCATTCGTAAAACCTTGCGTCGTGGATCGGTGGTGACGTTTTTTGCCAATCTGCCGCCTTGCTTGGTCGGGATGGAAGCTTCTAACGGCGCGCACTACTGGGCGCGCGCGCTTACGGAGCTTGGTCACAAGGTGCGCCTGATAAGCCCTCAGTTTGTGGCGCCGTATGTGAAATCGAACAAAAACGATCGGAATGATGCAGAGGCTATCTGCGAGGCAGTCGGCCGACCCACGATGCGCTTTGTGCCGCCGAAGTCACGCGAACAGCTGGCGATCCAAGCCCTCCATCGGATTCGCCAGCGCCTGGTGCAAAGCCGGACGAGGCTGGTGAATCAGATACGTGGCATCATCGCCGAACATGGCATCGTCATCGCGCGTGACATCTGGAGGCTGCGATGGGCTCTTGCCGAGATCACGGGACATGTGACGGATGACCTCCACACGCTGGTCCGGGTGCTGATTATGGAGGCCCAAGCCGAATTGATGGAACTCGATCGCCGGATCGCATCCTGTGATCGGCGGATCCGAGAGCTGTACCGGAGCAGCGAGCTGTGCCAAAGGCTTGGGGAAATTGAAGGCATCGGACCGGTGACCGCTACCGCCCTTGTTGCCGCCGTCGGGGATCGCAGCTGCTTCAAGAATGGCCGTCAGTTCGCTGCATGGCTGGGGCTTGTGCCAAAGCAGCGGTCAAGTGGCGGGCGACACCGATTGTTCGGCATTAGCAAACGCGGCGATCGCTATCTACGAACGTTGATGATCCACGGCGCTCGCGCAGCTCTTGGGAAAGCTGGGGGCAAGCAGGATCCGCGAAGCCGTTGGCTTGCTGGCCTTCGCCAGCGTCGGCATCCGAACGTCGCGGCCGTAGCGCTCGCCAACAAGAATGCTCGCATCGTCTGGGCTATGCTCGCCGGGAATGTCTCTTACGAACTCGAGCGAACCGTTCAGGCAGCTTGAAGCGAAGCACTCGACGAAGGACGTGAGGAGGTCTTACCTGGCAATTGCAATCAGATGACGGGAGATGGTGAAACGGTCACTCCGTTGCTTCCAGAACCTGGTGTGTGGACCGGCATGGCTTAGACCAATGTCTGGGCGCCGTTGAGGTGGAAGCAGGCGAAAATCCATCGGGGCTCGCGGCGGCGAATTCTCGGGCCGCATCAGAAAGCCGGATATACGTCAGCAATTGTGACTGTTGCACCGGATCCAGTCAGCCTGTTGCAATCGGGCGGGGTCCATATACGTCCATACATGGCCCTTCGCGTCATTTCGCGGCAGCGCAGCAAACGGTCGCTAATAATGGGGGCTATAGCGACGGTTGGCGAGGAGCATGAACGCAACAATTTTTCGGTACACGCCTAGTCCAATTGAAGGTGCTTACAACCCACCGCTTCAAGGCACTGCAGGAAAAATACTGCGGTGAAACTGCCGCGGGCGATCTTGTTTGCGATATTTCTCTCGTTCTCTTTTATGCCCATGTCCGTTAGCTTTTGAGCGAGTTCCTTATAGCCAAGTTGCCGTCTCTTGAGTTCCGCCTTCAAGATGCCCTTGGCCTTCTCTGACCAGTGATCGGAGTGCGCTTTCTGCACAGGCAGACCCACATGTGAATGCAAAAATGCATCCTACATGAGCCTGTCCCTTGACAGTGCTGACAAATATCATCATTTGTGATGTTTAAATATCATATTTGATGATAGGGGTCTTTTTATGCGGCCTGTTTCACGGGTAGCCAATAAGCTGCAAGACCAAATCGCGTATCCACCGCGAGGTATGCGGGCCGACCGCGCCGCGGCTTACCTCGGCATGTCGAGGTCACAGTTCCTCACTCTGGTCGACAAGGGGACTATGCCTCGGCCGATTAAGATTGGGGCTATGGCCGTTTGGGATCGCTTCGCGCTGGACCGCGCATTCGAGGAGTTGAGAGAGGCTGAAAGTGAGAACACAATCGACGCCCTATTACGGCGGGACCTCGGATAAAAAAGTGTCTAACCTTTCCAGGGCTGTAGCCAAAAAGAGTGTCTACCCCATTGATATATAACAGAATCAATTATTCCGTAAGAAATCGGGACTACGTTGGCGATTGCGAAAAACGCGGCACGTCAGGCGATGTTGAGCCCGCGGCGCCGCGCACCAAGAGGCTGGGGGCAGCCAGAGGACCGGGGATGGCCAAAACTGTCCTGATTGTGGAGGACAACGAGCTCAATATGAAGCTCTTCCACGATCTGCTGGAAGCGCACGGCTACGCCACGGTCGGCACGCGCAACGGCATCGAGGCCATCGATCTGGCGCGCAAGCACCGGCCCGACCTGATCTTGATGGACATCCAGCTGCCGGAAGTGTCCGGCCTCGAAGTCACCAAGTGGCTCAAGGACGACGCCGAG
>DATJBL010000029.1:0-64004 GCA_035515355.1 Methylocella sp. | reverse complement strand
GTAAGCGGGTTTCGGCTTTTGCCATGGCAGGTGAGATCGATGCCGCCCAAATCAAAAGCGTATCCTGTGAGGTCGAATGGCCGCCGCGTAGCGGACACCTCATTGAGGTGCCCGAGGTTGATCGCGCAGCATGGTTTACGCTCGACGAGGCGCGGGACAAGATCGTCAAGGCCCAAAGCGTCTTCCTTGACCGCCTGCAAGAAATCCTTGCGCCCAGGCCGTAGAGGTCGAAGGATGATTTTAGGAATGTTTTGATTGAAGGTTCCGAATGCGGAAAAATCCCTATGCATTGGTCGGTTGCTTTTGGCGAGGTGGCGGCGCTCTGGGTGTGCCTGGCTTCATCGGCGCCGACGATCTCCGGTTTAGCTGCGAGGCTTCGCCAATTTAGCCTTTGTTCAGATTAAACGTCGCGACTAGGGGCGCGTGCAGCGAGCCGAGGACCGGCTCCTTCGCCGTGACCTCGTCCTGCAAGCCCTCGCTCAAGATTGTGACGTTCGTGCAGCAGGTCGCGAGCGTCGGTGAAACCAAAATATGATCGAGAAGCTCTGCACGTCCCGCATGTACGACACTAAATCGACGAGATTCTTCAATGCGGGCCGCAAGGGGTGTGAGTTTGCGGCTGGAGGTATCAGTTGCGTCTTCGTCTGGAATTCCGAGCAGAAGCCGTTCTGGAACATCATGCTCTTTGGAGTTAAGATCACCGCATACCGCGATGAGGGCGTCTGGTTCCTCATCGTAGAGACTTTCGATGAAGAGTCGAGCTTCCAATGCCTGTCCCTCCCGCTTCTGGGCGGCAAGAAATTGCCCCTCGGCCCAGGCCCGACTCGAAAGATGACCAATCTTCTCACCATTCTTGGGAATACGTACGGGGCGCGGCGCGCGAAGATGAAGGTTGATAACGTGCAGCCCGGCACCGTTTGGCAGTGAAATTCTTGCATAGAGCAGAGGGCGCTCCCAAGAGACCTCAATGGCCGGCTGGACTTGCGAGCCTTCTCCAGGCGGTATCCAATTCCATTTCGCGACGATGTCGTGGTAGAGCTGCTGCCGCTTGCGGATCGGCCAGCGGCTCAAGATCGCGAGATTATGGATGTCCGCAGGTGCATTCGTTTCAGGGCGAACGCTCGTCGCACGGAAATAGCTTTGATAAGCCGTATCGCAAAGAAGACGATCGAGTGCAAGAAACTGGCGCTCTTCGTGCGGCGAAACTCTCTGAGCGGCTACCTCCTGAAGACAAACGACGTCGGCCGCGATAGCAGTCAGGAGCGGCTTGAGGACGGCTATTCGGTCCCTGAATGCGATTTCATGGGCTCGTGACCATTCAAAATTTTCGAGATTGAACGTCGCAAGGCGAAATGGAAAAACCATTTTTAAATTATAGTTATCCTTTCGGTGACCTCCAATATATAACTCAATTTTTTGCTTTATTGGCTTACCGAAAATTGAACAGTCAGCTACAAGGAGAACTCAACAAGTTAAGGACGTAACGGACAAGTATATTCTCTAAATTCGGAGGACGAGTTCGGGAGATCCTGGTCGCCCGAACCTAACCTCTGATCAGCGATGCGATATGACCCGGTGGCCACGGCGATATGAATTGAGGCTCAGAAAAGGGCTTCCGTCGCCTTCGTGTCGATCCCACAGGTAGAGGTAGAATTGGCCATTTCGCCTGATTCGCCGTTCAGAGGCCTCCGCCGTAATTGTTCACTTATCTGAAAGTTGGCCAAATGGTCTGGGCGTGTCGATATGGAGGTGATTCTCAGACAGATCTCTTGCTTGGCGCCTGTTTTGCCGCAGTGCCGGCTTCGGTGATTTCGATGCGCAAGCGCGCGGCGACTTCAACAGCGGCCGCCTCGACTGGTCGCGAGAGCTGTGCGCCGATCTCAAAGGACGCTCCCTCGATGGCGTAGACGACACAATACGGCGGCAGCTTTCCGAGCGCTCGAGCAAGTTCTACTGCTTCGGCAAGCCCGAGGCCATGCGACGACAAGCTGAAACGTCCTTGCTGTAGCGGCGTCGCATTTACATCAAGGCGATTTACACCCCCTGCACCCCCCCTCGTGCAGCAGGCATCCACCACGAAGGCGACCTCGACATCCGCGAAGCGGTCGAGGAGCTCCACCGCCTCCCCTTCGAGCTCGGCGAGTTCGACATCGTCCGGCAAGCTTCCGCGCAAAAGCCGAACCACCGCGCGACCGACCGCATCGTCGCCACGCTCAGCGTTGCCGATGCCAAGCACGATTCTCCTCTTTCGCATGCGTCAACCGCGATCCATTTCGAGTCGCAAGAAATGGGTGGAGCAGGAAATGCACGGGTCGTAGTTCCGCACGGTCTGCTCGCAGCGATGCCTTAGCGCTTCGTCAGGCAGATCGAGTGAGCCGCCGATAAAGCCTTTGAGATCTTCCTCGATGCTCGCCTGGTTTTGTGAGGTCGGCGGCACGATTCGCGCCTCGGTGATGATCCCATCCGAACCCAGACGATAGCGATGATAGAGGAGGCCGCGCGGTGCCTCGGTCGCCGCACAGCCTGTGCCGGCGCGCGGCTCGGCTGCGATGGCGGGATGATGCGGCTCTTCGTATCCGCCGATGATCCTGAGCGCCTCCTCACATGCATATAGCACCTCGACCGCGCGGACGATGATGCTACGATAAGGGTTCTTGCAGACCGAGCCCAGCCCCGCTTGTCGTGCAACCTCCTGAGCCACTGAGGAAAGACGATCAAAGTTGAGGCTGTAACGGGCCAATGGCCCTACGAGATATGTGCCTCGTTCTCGCAAACGCGAATGCAGTGCTGTCGAGCGCTCGACATGAATCTCTTCAAAGTGGTCGTTATATTCGTCTGGCATAATTTCGAGTCCGCGGCTCGAGACAATGCGTCCTTCGTTGAAGGGGTATTCGTCGCTATGCCGCAAGGAGACAAACTCGTAATCACGCTCGCAATCGGGAAAATCGAAGGATGCAGCCCAACGCACGGTTTCGATCGCCGCATCACGCGCCCATTTGAGGTGTTCGGCGAGTGGTTCGAGGTCCCGCTGGCGCGGCGTGCGGTAAAAGCCACCTACTCGTACGTTGATCGGATGGATTTCGCGCCCGCCAAGCAGAGATAGGATTTCGTTGCCGGTCTTCTTCAGTGCAAGCCCGCGGCGGACGGCGTCGCCGTGATCCCGCGCCATGTCGATTACACTATCATAGCCAAGGAAGTCCGGCGCGTGGAGCATATAGATATGGAGCGAATGGCTTTCGATCCATTCGCCACAGTACAGCAAGCGCCTGAGGTCGCGTAATGGTCCGGTCACGGCGATCCCAAGCGCGTTCTCCACGGCGTGCACCGTGCTCATCTGATAGGCGACGGGGCAGATGCCGCAGATTCTAGCTGTGATGTCAGGCGCTTCGACGAATGCTCGGCCGCGGAGGAAGGCTTCGAAGAAGCGTGGCGGCTCGAATATTCTAAACTCGGCGCTCTGGACGGCCCCGTCGCGCACGACCACCTTAATCGCACCTTCACCCTCAACGCGGGCCAAATAGTCCACCTTGATGGTCTTAATGGTCATGACGCTCGCTTTCCTCACGGAATGGGCCGGCGTTGGCGTTGAAGGTCCGATAAATTCGCATCAATGCGGGCTCGGATAGGCCGAGCCCGCGCAGCCAGCCGCTGAGCGAGGCCGTGTTCGGCGTTTCCATTGGTCCATAGCAGCCGTAGCAGCCGCGGTCGTAAGCCGGACAAATCGCGCCACACCCGGCATGAGTGACGGGCCCAAGACACGGTGTTCCATGCCCCACCATCACGCAAACGTTGCCGTTGAGCTTGCATTCGATGCACACGCTATGCGGCGGTATCGCCGGGCGCCGCTGCATGATAAAGGCCGAGATAACTTCTAGAAGCTGGAGCTTGCTGATCGGGCAGCCACGCAGCTCGAAATCGACCCGAACGTGATCGGCGATCGGGGTCGATGTCGCCAGGGTCCGGATGTATTCTGGCCGTGCGTACACGGCCGAGGCATATTCCTCGACATTCGCCCAGTTGCGCAGCGCCTGTATGCCGCCCGCGGTCGCACAAGCGCCGATCGTCACCAGCGTGCGTGAGCGTGCACGCACCTCTTGAATCCGTGCCGCATCATTGGCCGTGGTGATGGAACCCTCAACTAAGGAAACGTCATACCGTCCCTTGACTGCGCCTCGTGTCGCCTCTGGAAAATAGGCGATGTCCAGAACGCCTGCGATCGCGAGCAAAGCGTCTTCGCAGTCGAGGAGAGTCAGCTGACAACCATCACAGGATGAAAACTTCCAGACAGCAAGTCTTGGCTTGCGTTTGGACGCGGCCATGTCAGATCTCCTTAATTGCGAGCAAGCTCCGCACACGGTCGTGACGGAAGACCGGTCCATCGCGGCACACGAAGACCGTTCCAAACTGGCAATGACCACAAAATCCGATGGCGCACTTCATATTGCGCTCCATAGAAAGATAAATCGACTCCTCCGAGAGGCCAACGTCGCGCAGAGTGGCGATCGCGAAGCGCATCATGACCTCAGGGCCGCAGACCAGGGCGATCGCATGGAGTGGATCGAAGTCGGCGCGGGGGATGAGCGTGGTCACGACGCCGACATGACCATTCCAGCTCGAGGCAGCGTGGTCTACCGTCACTTGAATATCAACGTCGAGCCTTCGTCGCCAAGCCGCGAGTTCACTGTGGAAGAGGATGTCATTTGGACTGCGCGCACCGTAGAGCACAACGATTTTGCCGTACCGGCCACGCGTGGCAATGAGTTGATAAAGCGCTGGCCGAAGCGGTGCGAGGCCGAGCCCACCAGCTAGGATCACGACATCACGCCCCGTCGCTTCGTCCATTGGCCATCCGGCTCCGAATGGGCCTCGTAAGCCGACAGCGGCACCAGAAGCAAGACGCGTGAGTGCTCCAGACACAGCGCCGACAGCGCGCACCGTGTGGATGAGGCTACCCGGCTCTGCAGCATCGCCGCTCAAGCTAATCGGGACCTCGCCGACGCCGAATACAGTGAGCATATTGAATTGGCCCGGCGTGAAAGCAAACCGCTGCCGTAGATTGCCATCCTCGATCTCTAGCTCGAGGGTCCAAACGTCCGCAGCGTCGCGCCGCTTCCTGCGCACGCGTGCGACATGAGGAGTCATCGGATCCATTGCGGTGCCTCCGATGGCGAGCGGCTCAGGACGGGACGCCATAAACATCGAGGATCTGCAGCCGTGTCGCCTGGAGGCGTTGGACCAGGACTGGAAGGAAACGCTTCATCATTTCATAACCGAGATCATGATCAGCTTCACATTTTTGCCGCAAGCAGGCTGCGTCGATCGCGACGGCACGGACGAGATCGAGGGCACGCGCGTCGTAGGTCCAGCGGTAAGGGGGGATCACCCAGGAGACACCGACAATTTCGCCTTCGGCCAGGGTCTGGAAGACGATGGCGCCGCGCCCTGGAGCGGTCAGCTCGAGCGCGATCCGGCCGTGCCGAATAAGATAGAAGTTGTCAGCTGGCTCGCCTTCGTGGAAAAGGTATTGTCCCGCTTCAAAACGCACGTTTTTCGCGCAGCCGCAGACTAAATTGAGGAAACCCTCCTCCAACCCGGCAAAGAACGGATGCTCCCTAACGATACGCTCGAGCCCTTCCATCGCCCTTGCTCCTCACTGCGGCTCACTTTCGCGGATTGCCCTCACCTCTTCGGTAATGTCGATGCCGACCGGGCACCAGGTTATGCAGCGGCCGCAACCGACGCAGCCCGACGTACCGAACTGATCGAACCATGTGGAGAGCTTATGAGTCATCCACTGGCGATAACGCGAGCGTGTGCTCGCACGAACGCTGCCACCATGGAGGTACGAAAAATCCATGGTGAAACAGGAATCCCAGCGCCGAGAGCGCGAAGTTTCCGTGCCTGCAAGATTGCTCGAATCCTCGACTGAGGTGCAAAAGCAAGTTGGGCAGACCATCGTGCAATTGCCGCACGTGAGACATCGCTTTGCTACGTCCTCCCAACGGGAATGTTGGAGGTTGCGCAAAAGAAGCTCATGTACATCATCGGAACGCATCTCGCGGCCCATCGTAGCGGCGGTCTGCGCCACCACTGATTCGGCGGCGCCAAGATCCTTCTTCGTCGCCGTGCGGTGCGGCAATTCAGCCAGCACTATGCGTCCCGTCTCTGTTCCTGCTTCGACAACGAATAGGTGACCATCGGCATCTAAAATCTCGGTTAGGGCGAGATCGAACCCAGACTCGGCTTTTGGGCCGGCGTTCATGGAGACGCAGAAGCATGTTCCGCCGGATTGGCCGCAGTTGACGGCGACGATGAAAGCTCCCTGTCGCCGTGCCTGATAATGCGGATCGACATTCGCTCCGCCGAGAAATACCTTGTCCTGAATTGCAATCGCATGCAGCTCGCAGGATCGCACGCCGATGAAGGCGAACCGTTCATCGGGATACGGCTCCGTCTTTACGCGGACTCCTTCCGCACCATGCCCGGCACTCCAAAGACGCAACAGCGGGGGGTGTAAAAACTTTTTCCACGACTGCGGTCCGACGGCGTAACCGAACAGCGCCTCGTCATCTCGCCTAATGAGACGATAATGCCCGCCGTCCTGCTTATCCGTCCATCCGCGCGGCAAGTCGTCAATGGAGACGATGTCGTCATAGATAATCGCCTGGTCACGAACGGCCGGACCGACAACACGATAGCCGCGTTGCCTGAGCGCATCGAGCAGAATTTGGAGCCCATCGATCGTCAAGACAACCGGTTGCACCGTATCCATTGGCCCTCACCGCATGAGCTATTTAACGGCCATCATCGCACATCTATCAGTCAACGTTAAGCCGCTCATCCGAACGGTTAACAATATGACAATGACGCTTCTGTGATGAAGCTCACGGCTAGGGAGATTCGGATTCGAACGGGGCCAAACAGTGTGCACAAGGCCGAGCGCGCCGACTTGCAGGAAAAGGCAGTCTCCGCCAGAGGTTTCAAGTCTGGGGAGCGGGCAACAGATAAATCAATGCGGCTTTGACGAATTGCTTCCCGGCACTCGAAGGCGCACTGATAGGCCCAGGCTGTCGCTGTGGCGTCCCCGAAAGGCCAAGTATTTTTTCAACAGATCCGAGGCCGGCGCTATTCGTCGTTCTCACTCGTCAGGTTTTCAATAGGGATAGACGCCGCTGGGTCACCCCTGGCGCCACCCTTGCTTAATCTCACACCGGGCTGATCGCCATCCGTAAACTCAATGCCAGCCGATTCGAGGGCTTGCCGGATGGCTCGCAGGGTTGAGGCCTTTGAATCGGCTCCCCTTTTTTCAATGTTGTTCAAGCCAGTTGTCGAAATACCGGCGCGTTTCGCAAGCTCCGCTTGCGTGATCCCGAGCATGGCTCGGGCGCCACGAATTTGCTCGGGTGTGATCATGTTGTAATTTTTTATACTCTAATTGGCCCAAATTCAAGTCTGCTGGGACATAAGAGCCGGGGATCGCGCTAAAGCTACGGTTTTTTTCCGGTTTTCATCCTGGAGGGAACGCGGATGATAATTTCAGCGAGCCGCGTTTGCTCGGAGCCTGGCGGATCGGGTGGCAAGAGAGACGGGACTCGAACCCGTGACCTCCGGCGTGACAGGCCGGCGCTATTCGTTTCCCAGCGATGTTTATTCTTTCTAAATGGGATGATCCACAAGGGGATGACCACCTTTTAACTTTCCTATCGCTTCCTAATGACGCCTAGTATTATCTGCATTCTGATTACCGGGTGATTACCGAAATTGCTTACCGAGAGCCAAGGTCATCCCAGAAGGCCATACTTCCAAACGATCCGTCGACGCACTCACCTGCCCGCCCGGCAAAGATCGAATATTTCTTTGGGATGACGACCTCGTTCAGTACAGGCGGAAGAAAGACGACCGCCCCCAGCGCGCCAAAATTGGTAAGCATGGCCCGTTGACCCCCTGACGAAGCGCGGCGCGAGGCCGAGAAGTTTTTGGGCGCGGTCACTCAAGGCTTAGACCCGATTGCCGAGAGGCGGAAGGACCGCGAGATTCCGCTATTCCGAGACGTCGCGGGTGAATACATGCGGACGCGCATCGAGGCAAAGCGCAAGCCGCGCACTCTCAACAGCTACGAAACCTTGCTCTGGCTTCACATCCTGCCCGCGATCGGAGATATGCGCGTTACGGAAATCCGGCGCGCGCACCTCTCCAAGACGCACGCCAATTCGGCACATCCCGGCGCTGCAAATTGCGCGCTTACCGTTATCTCGGCAATCTGGAACTGGCTCGCAGTGACGATCTGTCCCTGCCGCCCAATCCCGTCAAAGGCATCCGGCGCAATCCCGAGCATGGGCACGAACGATTTCTGACCGGCGAGGAGTTGGGCCGCCTTGGCGACGCCTTGACCAAAGCTGAGACAGTCGGCCTCCCGTATTCAGTCGACGAGACAAATCCGACAGCGAAGTACGCTCCGAAGCCTGAGAACCGGCGCCGCAAACTCGACCCGTTCGGGATTGCGGCGATCCGCCTGCTGATCCTGACCGGTTGCCGCCCTCGGGAAATCTTGCATGCCCGCTGGGAGCATCTGAACCTCGAGCGCTCCATCCTCTTCCTGCCCGACAGCAAGACCGGCCGATAGTAGGTTACTCTTGTCCGCCACAAAGCGGCAAACGGCCGAAGACGAGCGCCGCCAGATCCAGATGAATTCAAGCTCAGCGATCCTCGCCAGCGAGCCGCATGAGATAGTCTCCGTAGCCCGACTTGCCATACTGCCTCGCGTTCTCGACCAAACGATCGCGATCAATGAAGCCCTTATAATAGGCAACTTCATCGGGGCATGAGATTTTCAGGCCCTGGCGCCGCTCGAGAATCTCGACATATTTGGCCGCCTCGAGAAGGCTATCATGGGTTCCTGTGTCCAGCCACGCAAAGCCCCGGCCCATAATCTCCACGGCCAGTTGCTCACGCTCCATATAGACCCGGTTGACATCAGTGATTTCCAGTTCACCGCGCGCCGACGGTTTCAGGGACGCCGCGATATCCAGCACGCTGTTGTCATAGAAATAGAGGCCCGTCACGGCCAGGCTCGAACGCGGCTTTTTGGGTTTTTCCTCGATCGACAGCGCCCGCCCGCCTGCGTCGATCTCCACGACGCCATATCTTTCTGGGTCCGCAACAACGTAACCGAAAACCGTTGCACCCGTAGATCTTGCCCGGGCCGAGAGCAAAAGATCCGGCAAGCCGTGGCCATAGAAAATATTGTCGCCGAGGATCAGTGCCACGCGATCGTCTCCGACAAAATCCCGCCCGATGACGAAGGCCTCCGCCAGCCCGCGCGGCGCGTCCTGCGTCGCAAAGCTGAGCCTTATTCCGAGTTTGGCACCGTCGCCCAGCAATTGCCTAAAGAGAATTTGATCCTGTGGCGTCGTAATGATCAAGATGTCGCGGATGTCCGCCATCATGAGCGTGGACAAGGGATAATAAATCATCGGCTTATCGTAGACGGGCAATAGCTGCTTCGAAACCACCAATGTCAGCGGGTAGAGCCTCGTGCCGGATCCGCCCGCGAGAATGATGCCCTTCATGGCTCCGCCCGGCTTTCCTTGAGCAGCGCGTCGACCGTCGTCTGCACCCGTGCTTGCCAGGGCTGCGCACGATAGCCAAAAACCGCAGCGAACAGATCGCTATTGAGCGCTGAATTGGCGGGCCGCCTCGCTGGGGTTGGATAATCAGCGGTTGAGATCGCGGTCACTTTGGGGCGAGGTCCGCCAGCTTGCTTCTGAGCCTCAATGATCAAGCTCGCGAAGCCATGCCAGCTCGTGATGCCCGTTCCCGCGAAATGATAGGTCCCCGGGGTTTCGATCCCGCGACCCCAAGCGTGATAGACGGCAAGGATCGCTTCTGCCAAGTCTTCAGTGGCGGTTGGGCAACCCAATTGGTCGGCTACAATACGCAGTTCCTCGCGCTCGCGAGAAAGGCGCAGGATCGTTTTCAGGAAATTCGTTCCGTACCGGCCATAAACCCAGGAGGTGCGCAGGATGAAATGGCGCGGATTTTTTTCGCGAACCCGTGCTTCGCCTTCCGCCTTCGTCGTTCCGTAAATCCCGAGCGGAGCAATGGGATCGCTCTCTACATAAGCGCCAATTTTCGTCCCGTCGAAGACATAATCTGTCGAAAGGTGGATGATCGGCAAATGATGCGCTGCTGTAGCGCGGGCAACCACTTCTACTCCTGCGACATTGGCCGCATAGGTGGCCTCCGGCTCGGCCTCCGCTCTGTCCACCGCGGTATAGGCGGCCGCATTGAGAACCAGACAAGGCTTAGTCGAGGAGACCACGGCCTCGACCACGGAGAAGTCGGTAATATCGGCTTGCATGCGACCACAACCGCAGGCCTCAATGCCTCGGGCTGTCGCGAGCGCCATCACTTCACGTCCGAGTTGTCCCTCGGCTCCGAAAACAAGGATTGGCCCGCTCATGCCAAGGTTCCAAGCCTTTCACCCCGGTAGAGGCCTGAGCGAATCCGTCTCCACCATTGCGGATTATCGAGATACCAGCGAACTGTTTTGCGCAGGCCAGTCTCGAACGTCTCGCGCGCCTCCCAGCCGAGATCGCGCTTAATTTTGCTGGCATCAATGGCGTAACGCCGATCATGTCCAGGCCGGTCGATCACATGCACAAGCAAACGCTCATGCAGCGCCCCAGTCGGCTTCATTTCATCCATGAGCTCGCAGATAGAGCGCACGACTTCAAGATTGGTCTTTTCGCTCGATCCCCCAACATTGTAACTTTCGCCAGGCCTTCCCGAGACAGCGATTTGCACAAGAGCCCTCGCATGGTCCTCCACATAGAGCCAATCGCGAATGTTGCCTCCGTCACCATAGACCGGAATAGGCTTGTCCTCGAGGGCATTCAGAACCGCCAGCGGAATGAGCTTTTCCGGAAAATGAAAGGGCCCATAATTGTTGGAACAATTCGAGGTAACCACCGGAATGCCATAGGTGTGATGCCAAGCCCGCACCAAATGGTCGGAGGCCGCCTTCGAAGCCGAATAGGGCGAGTTCGGCTGGTAAGGACTGGTTTCAAGAAACAGCCCTTCATCACCAAGCGACCCAAATACTTCATCGGTCGAGACATGATGAAAGCGAAATCGCGCTTGTTCCAGTGGGGTAAGGCTTTGCCAATGCAGGCGAGCGCTCTGCAGCAGCACGTAGGTGCCCGTGACATTGGTTTCGATGAAGGCGCCGGGGCCATCGATTGATCGATCGACATGGCTTTCTGCGGCAAGATGCATGACGATATCAGGGCGAAAATTTTTGAAGATTTGCCGCATTGCGCCCGCATCGCAAATGTCGGCGCGTTTGAACAACAAGCGTGGATCGTGAGAAACGCTGGCAAGATTGTCGAGATTGCCAGCGTAAGTCAGTTTATCGACGACGCAGACATCGTGCGAACTCTCCTCAATGAGGTAGCGGACTACCGCTGAACCGATGAAGCCCGCACCTCCCGTGACAAGAAATCGATAACTCATAAAGATCTCATACAGAAGGGCGACGCAAAATCCTTGAAAAATGGAAGCCCCGAGTCCTTTTCCGAGATCACCGCATCCCACCGAATCCCCGCGGCGCAAGATGGCGCGTAAAAATTGTCAACTTTATAGGTAATCTCGGTATCCGGTTCAAGCGTGCAAAAGCCATGCGCAAAGCCGCACGGGATGAAATCCTGCTCCCATTCCTGCCCTGTTAAGATCGCTGAGCACCACCGCCCGTAGGTCGGCCTCCCGACGGGCAAATCGACTACCACATCAAATACTGAGCCCCGCAGGATACGCACCAATTTCGATTGCGCCGCTGGCGGAAGCTGGCAATAAAGACCCCGGATCGTCCCCGCTTTTCGCGAAAGAGATTGATTGTCCTGTACGAAAACACAATCGACCCCTGCCTCTGCATAAGTCCGTGCGTTGAAGGTCTCGACAAGATATCCGCGCTCATCGACAACTTCTTTAGGACGAAGTAGCTTCACCCACTCGAGATCCGACGATTGCACTTCTAGGAACATCTGAAACAACTTCCTGACTAACAGCGGCGCCCGGCTTCCCCGCCCTCATTCGATATAGCGTGACCCGCAAGGGATACGCGAAAACACCTACATCAACTGGACCAACCTCCGTTGGCATTCGCGTCGAGCAAAGCGATGCTGGCGCTGGGCTGCCGGCTAAGTATGATGGTTTAGTCATAAATCAATTACATCGTGAGCCGATGCCAATTCGACGGAACGTTCGTCTGGTGAGCAATTCCATGTAAACATTCATCTTTTCCTCATTCACAACACACGCTCGTCCTGAACGTCACGAGAAATCAAGCGGTTGACCATGTCTGCTGATCGCCTGGGCTGAGTCATCGACACCGTATTTCCAGGCGATGTAGCCAGCTTCCATATTCGAATCGATGCCGTGCTTTCTTAAAAACTGATAGAATTCGCCGCAGTCGACATCTCTTGAGCGATCATGCCTCGCCATGATATCTCCAATCAAGGCGATCTTGTTGCCATATCGTTTGCGCACCTGCATACTCAGAAGGAAATCGACCGCCCAACCGCTGACCCCCTCCTTGAACACCCAGCCAAGCTCCTTGAGCGCCCGGGACGACACGGCGGGCATCATGATCTCCACGGAAGTCAGCGGACAAAGCGCCCTACCCTCGGGCGGGTGTTTGACGATCTCGAAATAACAGTCCGAATCCGCGGTCAGAGACGCCTGGACGAGATCAAGCTTATAATTCCGCATGGTTTGGAATAGCTGCATGACCCCCGCACGATCGATCTCCACGTCGTCATCCAAAAACAGAACCGCCTCATATCGCTCGAACAGTTCTGGCCGCTCTTCCAGGATCTTCCGAATCGCAGTGGTTTTGGTGCCCATTTGAAGGAGAACGTAGTCAGCCGTAGGAGGCCAAATTTCCGCCTCGTCGTAATAATTCAGCATCAAGTCAAAGTCGCGAGGCTCATCTAACAACTCCGACCGGTACTCTTCACAAGCCTGAACAAAAACGAGGAATGGGTATCCAGCTTCGATAAGCTCCCGTTCTACGCGCAACGATATGCCCTCATAGAACTTGTCTTGGCGCTTGCGCAACTCTTGCGCATTGAGCGGAACGGATACTGTTTTGTGTGTCAAAGCCTCGTAGAGAACAATTTTGATATCAGGATGGCCGCGGCCAGCCGCGTGAGTAAAAAAATCGATATCGAAATGCGACGCCGGATTTCTGCCTTCAAACACGCCTTTGTGCCAGAAATGGAGAAAAGGATGACTGAAGTGCTCGTGCCAATCAGGATTTTGCCTGCAATACCATTGATGATCAAAATTGGCGGACGGCGAAGGCGGAGAGCCTGAATTCAATCTTAGATACTCCGCAAAAGCGCACGATTTTCTTTCTGATCGTGTGCTGCTGTAATATTTCGAATCAAAGAAGGCGTTTGGCGCATATCCCCGGCGCTCCCCTATCAACAGATAATGGAGCAAAGCAATCGAATGGGAGGTCGACTCGCGCAAATATGTCTTCTTGTAGCAATAAGCCTGGAATACTCCACATTTTTGAATATAGAGAAAGTCGCGGAGGATTTGAACAGGAGAAAACAAATATAAAAACCATCCAGCGTGCTCGTTAGTTGTGAGCGTTACGAATATTCTCATGATAGGCCTTATATTCCGTGACCCGGATTGCGGGCAAGCGATTCGGCGAGGAGCCGCCCTAGCCGTGCCGCGCAGCTGCCCCCATTCTGAATTCCTTCATGGCATTTGGCGGTGGGGTCAATTGCGGATTTCCGCCGACCCCCTCGGAGATTAGGCAGATGATCCACAATTTGCGGATCTCCTTTGAACAAGGTAGGTACGAGAATTGGATCGCTTGTGGCGATACCTTATAAGATGGGAGCGTATGCTCTATCCGCGAGCACATCGCACGCTTTGTCACGCAGCCTGTTTCTCGATTGTGGCCAGTTTATGGGGCTCTGGTGCGAAATTTATTGAGCGGTCGCGAAACGGCGTTCGGAGGTTCGACGGAGATCAGGCAGCGAGGACTACGTTCCAAATCTCTGCGGCCGTTTTTCTCCGTCACTCGAAGTCGTCCCAATGCGAACTGACCTTTTCTGATTCGATGCACGAGTTCGATTCCGGCAATCGTAATCGACGCGTTCTGAAACCGTTTGAATCCGGGCATTGGTCCCAATCGAAGTTTGACCGATCGATGGTCTTGTTCGATCAGATTGTTCAAATACTTCGAGGATCGCAGATTGGTCCGCTTACCATGGCGGTGTTCGCCGAGACACTCCCTGGCCGCACGGTTGAAGCTTGATAGTCGTCGAGCGTGATGGCGCGAGGCGATCTGCCTTAGCCAAAGCTAAGCAAATGCTTGCGCGGAGAGTGACGCCGACCCAACCTACTCGTACAACAATTTTGAATCCTGGCGGAGACCCTGACAATGGCGTCGCCGTGCGCGGCGCATTCAATGCGGCGGGCCATCCATCTTCGCTGCCCGTCAGTGCGGACATGGGTTCCTGTATCACCAGTCTTTCCTTGTGAGCAATTCGGGAACGACGAAGGTCTACAACAACGGCGTGTACTATTGTTGGCTCAAATCGCTGCGAAGCTGCGCAATCAGAGCCGCCCGATCGAGCTTGCCAACACAAAGTCGAACTTGAGCTTGCAGCCGACGCCGGTTTTGCTGGTCAGTCCGCGGAGCGAATTGCATTCGCGCTTGGCATTACTGTCGAGGAGTTCCGGGCCTGGTCAGCGAGCCTGGTCGCGACGAGGGAGACGCCTAAGCCTGCCCAGCTGCCAGAGGCTGCGCCACCGCCACCAAGGCACCGCGAGAGGCCAACGCCAAGGTCGTGGTCGATCGTGTGTTTGAGGCCATCGGCGAGGGCGAGGAACCTAGCGGCGAGGGTTAACATGACAAGCGTATAACTTGTGCATTCACTTACGGTTCAATCTTCGTTGGCTACGAATATTCTCATTGAAGCACCTAGCAATTTTTAGCGGCGCGGCACCCTTCGCGAACGACGCTGTGCTGCTTCTAGATGTCGTAGATCAGCGGATCACGATGTCGATAGCGGGGCCAGCATATGATTTGTCGGATTTTGGCAGGTCTGCCATTTTCCGACAAATTCCGCTTACGCTATCCTTATGAACAGATTTGAGCTCCGCAATCTCTTCCTCGTGTGGCAGGCCAGCCAAATGTCGAAGATCGAGCAAGTGGCCTGGGAATTGCTTCTTGAAACCTAACGGGAGCGTGACGATCTTAGCCTTAATAACCACGCCGAGGTAGTGGCTCTTCTGCCGGGCTAAGCTGCACTGCCCGATCGGCGTGAAGCAGGTTAGAAACGTAGCCGAGCATGCCCGGTCAACAGTGCGTGATCTGGGAGGAACAAGGCGCGCAGACCGAAGTTGCGAGTAACATCTGCATTCACCGGTGAGACCAACCCATGAATATCCCAAGCCCTTCCGAATGGCTCGGACGTCAAGCCAGTCATTGGGAGTCGATGTCCCAAAATTTGCGGAGTGTGATTGCCGTATGTGCTGTTGAGCTTATGGCCCTTGGCGTGTTGGCGCTTTATTATGGAGGCGGAATGTGACGCGGATAATCGAAAGAGTGATCTTCGCAGTCAGCCTGGTCGCGATCCTCGCATTCGGGGGCCTCCTGCTCCGCGAGTACATTTCCGAGCAGCAAGGCAGTGACGTCGTCGGGTTCGAGATGAGGCCCCTCCACAAAGGACAAAACATATGACCAACCAGACGCAGATGTTGTGGTTGGGTCTGCTTGCAAAAGTTGAAAGTGGTAATTTCTGGCGGTTGACGCGCGGCCCGATCCGCTATTGGCGAGCGCAAGGCCGTCGTCGAAGCTGAAGATCCGCAAAGAGCATAGCAATCCCTCGGGCCTCGGGGCCACGGCTTTCGAACGTCATCCCGCCATGCTCGCCCGGCTGGGACTGTGGGGTACGCTTCTCGGCGCGCGCGGGTGGCGGCCGAAGAGGCATGTCGCTCGGGTGCTCACTGCGGCGAAGAGGTTCGATAGGGCCCAGGCAATTCAGGCGCCCTCTGAGCCAACTTGACTCTGAGGATGATCACCAAAGACACGGCCTACCGGCGGCCGTAGGGCTAGCGAACGATAATTTGTCGTTCGCTAGCTTCAGAAGTTCCGGCGAGGCAGGCTGCAAAAAATGCGATGAGCAGACTTACTCACCCCTGCAGAAATGGCGGTAGCGTTGGCAATTGCCTTGGCCTTCCTCGCCCAGCTCTTCCTTGTTGAGGCATGCTCTCCGCAATTCGTGGCAATTCCACCGACCAACTGACCGGCCATGGTAGGGATGATCATAGCCAGGATGTACTCGGATCCCTCCGGGGCCAACCTCAACACCTTGTGACCATGCCAACGCCGGGAAGGCAAACAGAGCTGCGGCGGATAGAGCAAGTGCATATTTGCGCATAAGACACCTCCTACGTGTTTTTCGAGGAGGGCAAACCGAACTGGAGCTAAATGGTTCCGCTGGCCAAATTGGCGCGCGGCAAACCGCCTTGTAACACCCTGGCTTGTCGGGGACGTGGGCGGGTGACGCACACGGCTGGACGCGGCCAACCAAAAAGCCCCTGGTCCAGGGGCCAGGGGCGGGAGTCATGAGCTTGGGAGGACTTGAGACCAAGGTGTATCACTGCTCTCCTATCGCGCATCGGACGTTTGTCCAACGTAAACATTATTGTCGTGCTTAGGCCCAAATCAGGCGTGCGCTAAAGCGATGTTCGTGCCTCACTCTTATTTCCGGCCCGCACTCTGTATCTCTGCTGGAGAATTACGGTGTACCTTTCCGCGGGGGCCATCGCGTTTCCTGCTCAGTTGGGCTGTGTTGCCCCAGCCAAAAACGGCTCCATTTGAGTCTTGAGGAATCTGTCGTAACTTCTTGATTTCTTTGGTGGGCGGTGACGGGCTCGAACCGCCGACCCTCTCGGTGTAAACGAGATGCTCTACCAACTGAGCTAACCGCCCGGCAAATATTACCTTAGAGGTGGTCGCACACTGAGATTCAAGCGTCAATTCGATTGCGCCTCTATCGCAAGGTCCAATCCACCGCTATTCAGGTGAGCAAAATTGCGAGTCGCGGCTGCAGAGCTCTTTCGCTCCAGACGTGCTGATCCTACCGCACACGGCCTAGCGCGCCTCGGATGTATTGCGTCAAAGTGGGGTAACGTCGCGAAGTGTCCCGCAAGAAGCGCCAAATCCGATCACCTCCCCATGCGAGCTGGTAGTCGGATTGTTGAGGCCAAAAACGGAACGGCTCCACTTCTCTAGTTTTTCGCGCGGCGAACATAAGGTAGGTGCAATATTCCGTGGAACTCAGCTCTACCCTCTTTCGGACCATGCCAGGATCGATTGCCTCTCTCAGATTCGGACGGCCGCTTTGATCTGCAAAGCAATGAGTCAGGGTCTCAAATCCATTCTCGGTGGAAAACACACGAAAAAACAGGTCTGGAGAAAACTGATAAAATCCGTGACCCAACATGTTGTTTGCCGCGTTGACTGTCAAAAGATGGCCGCCGACGCGTGTGAGCTTCATAAGGTTAGTGAGTGCAATAGGAACATTGAAGATATGCTCGAGGGAACCTCCATCAAAAACAGTATCATATTGGTCCTTAATCTCCTCGGGAAGCGGGTTATTGAAATCATGGACAAAGGTCGCCCCCTCATACGCCGATGCATCGCCGGATACGACCTCTGTCGCTCCAAAGGATCGCAAAAGCTTCTCGGCGTAATATTGCCTGCCGCTGGCCTCGGCAAGGCTCTGGCCGATCCCATGTTTGCGGACGATTTCGTCGGCGGAAGGCCGATTATCCGGCCAAACGTGGATGCCTTGGCGTCCGAGTAAAAAGGTCCGCCCAAACGGTCCATATTGGTGTCGGCAATGCGCAAGAAAATTCAGGATATAAACGTCGACGCCCATCTTCCGCCCCCTGCTTAGCCACTCGACCTCGTCCGCGCGGGCCCGCGAATTTTGCTTCCGCTTGCAAAGGAGCGCTCCCTTCAAACCTGCAGCTTGTGCGGAGGTGGCTCAAACCGCCTGTTTGAATCGGCAATTCTTTTTGATTTCCGTCGGCGATGTCGCCGTTTTGGCCTGTTTCTTCGTCTGCGGTAACAATCCCCATCCGCCAATCAAAAGATCTACAGAAAGGATTCACACCGAAGAAAGGAGAAGACGCTCTCTTTCAGCCTATGTTATATCCACAGACTATAATTGCAGAGCTAGGCTTGCTTTGCAAGATCTCATAAACACAATATGGAAAAATTGATCCTTACACTTCTTTGTTTATGAAAATAATTCTATAAAACAAAATAACCATCAGACTTTGATTGATTGCTCATAAATCTATTTTAGCTTAAAGAAACCTGTTACGTGGACGATTGGGCGTCTTGTCCTCCCCGAACTCAAGGAAAGGGCAACGCCTGCCGCGGATGATCACAAGCGCGCACTAAACTGCAATCGGGGCCGGGATCGCGGGATAGGGATCGTAGGCGTCGAGAAGAATGTCTTCGAAGCGGAAATCGAAGAGTGATTTGACATCGGGATTCAGCTTCAGCCGCGGAAGCGGACGCGGCGGTCGAGCGAGTTGAAGGCGGGCTTGTTCGATGTGATTTTGATAAAGATGCGCATCACCAAAGCTGTGCACGAAATCGCCAACGTCGAGGTCGGTCACATGTGCAACCATTGCTGTAAGCAGCGCGTAGCTCGCAATGTTGAAGGGAACGCCTAGGAACACATCTGCCGATCGCTGGTAAAGCTGGCAGGAAAGCTTTTTTTTGCCGGCATTCGTTGCCTCCGTGACAGAAAATTGAAACAGGCAATGGCAAGGGGCGAGTGCCATCGCCGGCAGATCGGCGGGGTTCCAAGCCGAGACAATCAAGCGGCGCGAAAAGGGATTTTTTTTGATTTCCTCGACTACCCCGGAAATCTGGTCGATGACATGCCCTTTGGGGGCCTGCCACGCCCGCCATTGCTTGCCGTAGACTGGCCCGAGATCGCCATTCTGGTCGGCCCATTCATCCCAAATGCCGACGCCGTGTTCCTTGAGATAGGCAATATTGGTGTCGCCGCGCAAAAACCATAAAAGCTCATGGACGATCGATTTCCAGTGCAGTTTCTTGGTGGTGACGAGCGGAAAGCCTTGGGCAAGCGCAAACCGTAACTGATATCCGAAAAGCGAACGGGTTCCGGTCCCCGTGCGATCGGACTTGAACTCGCCATCCTGTAGAATTTTGGCGAGAAGTTCGAGGTATCCTTGCATAGTTTAGTTGCTTTTCCGGGACGGCAGGTAAGTCATCTCTTTGACTGGGACGAGGCGGAGCCTCTAGTCATGAATATAGCCTACGTTCGTTCAACCATCAGGTTGCGAGGCCGAGCGCTTCCGAAATATGGGCAAGGGTTGCCTTTTCGGCATCGCTGATCTGTACGCCGCCAAACCCCAGGAACCCTCCTTCTATTGAAGCTTTGGCGACGGCTTCGCTAATATGCTGGAGCCAGCCTTTGAAAGCGGGGGCATCTGCAGGCGCCTTCGCGACGACGATGGATGCCGCCTGCTTAAGGATTTCAAGGGATTTCGTCACGATTTCGGAGGGGGTTTTCCCGGAGAGCTGCGCCCTCAGCCCATCGCGCGCGGTCGCCCTCCCCTCCCCGGTCTCGAACTCGTTTGCAAGAGCCTTGATAAGCTCGGTCGCGTTAGCATCGTGTTTCGCACCGATGACCGCGCGGGCCGTGGCCATGCTCTCCTTAAGCGTACCCCAAAGCCCGCTGGGATCAGCCGCGGTCACGGCGAGCCCCGCCATCATCACACTTTCCAGAAGCATCTTCCAGTCATCAGGAGTGAAATCCGCCTTACCCGCCATCGGTATTCCTCCTTCGCCGGCGCTCTCATTTGCTCGCCACTTATGAATGTTATGAATGCTTTGGCCCTTATACCAAAGCTGTACGGAGCTGGAATGAAATCTTCAGTGCCAAACCCTATTGGGATCCTGCCACGGGAAGCTGTGCGCTAAGGGCGCTCCCCGGGGCTAACTCGTTGAACGGCCTGTCTGCCCTCAGCAGATGCGCCGACCGTCTGCTTAAGTTCGCCCTTCCCCTTTGAAAATGGTTCTATCGTGCTATATTTAGCCTGCTGCCTTGTGCAGCTATGGCGATAAACGGCGTCGAAATAAGCTCTTCGGACCCGGGGGCGGTACCCGGCGCCTCCACCAAAACCCGATTTGCGGCGTCTGCATGCGCAGGCGGGTTTTGGCGGGGGCGAAATAGGTTCGACGGGGAGTGTAAAGGACCGCCTTTTGCCCGGCATGGTTCCGCCGTCATCGGGCCGAATTTATAGTTGCCAACGACAACTATGCTCCGGTGGCCGTTGCCGCGTAACGCGGTAATGGTACCGAAATCAAGCCCTTGGAGGTAGCACTTCAAGGCGGGGTCCGGAGGCACCTGGCAACAGAAGCCTCCACGTTCCCCACTCGGGGGCACCTTTTGGATTTAACACTGGGATTTCGGTCGAGTGTGCGAGCGGGCTGAATGGCGGTTGACCTGATCCGTTATGATCTTCTGGTTCAGGAGGCCTTGCGGGGCGTCGTCCGTCGGGTCCTGTCCGATACCGCTCGCGACGGCCTTCCCGGAGATCATCACTTCTATATTAGCTTCCGAACCCACGCGCGGGGCGTGCGGCTGTCGTCGCGGATGCGCGGACTCTATCCGGACGAGATGACGATCATTCTACAGCATCAATTTTGGGACCTGAACGTCACCGAGGAGTCGTTTGAAGTCGGGCTCTCTTTCCGGAACGTGCCGGAAATGCTGCTGATCCCTTTCGACGCAGTGACCCGTTTTTTCGACCCATCCGTGGGATTCGAGGCAAGATTTGCCGTTGAGGACGAAATCACTGACGGCGCTGCCGAAAAACCCGAGGCTTTGCGACCGCAGCTGGCCCCTGCGAGTGGTTCGGAAACCTCGCCGCAGCCTTTGCCGGCAGCTTTGGCTGCAAGAGAGCCCGAAGACGCCAGGGAGGCGGTGGAGGCCGGTAAAGCGGACGGCAGTTCGGAGCTGCAGAGTGAGCCCAAGGTTGTCTCAATCGACGCATTCCGCAAGAAGAACTAACGTTCGATCTCGCAAGGGCTTTGGAAGCTCCGAAGGTCGCTTTTAAATCAGGGCGAATCAACAATTCTCGCCTCGCCGCGAGCGGTGATCGCATTCTAATGCATTGCGGCGCGACTTCAGCGAGGCGAAAGCGGTCCTTCCCTCAGAAAAATGGACTTCTTTGCTTGCACCTCTCCTCTTAGGCCCAAGCCCCCAGGGCTCCCGACTGTAAGGCCAGTACAAACCCTTTCCCAGCAGCGGTCCTTCGGGCCGGTTCAACGCGCGTTTATGCCGCAATATGGCCGGTTGCGCTAAAGGGGGGTTTGTGGTTTTCAACCGGCACAAACTGGGCTCTTATAAGAAGTGTGGGAGAAATGACAGACACGCCATGTGGGCCGCGGCGGAAGTGCCGATATACAGAATTTGCAAGATCAGCCGCCTTTCTTAGCGCAAACTCTGCTGCTCGTTTTGTGGCACGCGGCTTTGGGTTTTTGGCTTTCCTGCCCAGCGTCGCTCTTGCCGATGGCTACCCTAAGCCTGGAGAGGTTGGCTTACAGCAAGCCGCCACGCCGATCGCGGAAGAGATTGCGTTTTTCCATGATTGGATTTTGTTGCCGATCATCGTGGCGATCTGCCTCTTCGTCTTGGCCTTGCTCGCCTACGTTATCGTCAAGTTCAACGAAAAGGCCAATCCGACCCCGTCTCCAATCACTCACCATTCCGGCCTCGAAGTCGCGTGGACCGTTACTCCGGTGATGATCTTGGTCGTGATCGCCATTCCATCCTTCCGCTTGCTCACCCACCAGCTGACCATGCCGCCCGCCGACATCACCGTGAAGGCGACGGGCAAGCAATGGTACTGGACTTACACTTATCCCAAAGACCAAGGTGGCGGTTTCGAATTCGATTCCGAAATGATTCAGCCCGCCGATCTAAAACCGGGGGATATCCGCCAGCTCTCCGTCGACAACGAGGCGGTCGTACCAGTGGGCAAAGTCGTTCACGTCCAGGTCACAGCTGCGGACGTCATTCATTCCTTTGCGGTTCCGTCGTTTGGCATCCGTATCGATGCGGTCCCCGGCCGGATGAACGAAACCTGGTTCAAAGCTGAACGCGAAGGCATTTATTACGGGCAGTGCTCCAAGCTTTGCGGTAAGGACCACTCTGATATGCCGATTGCCATTCGGGTCGTAAGCGAGGAAAAATACGCGGCGTGGCTTGCCGAAGCGAGCAAGAAATTTGCTTCGAGGGATATCACGTCGGTCCATTTCGCGGCCAACGATACACCCGCCGCCAAGCAGCAGTAGCTAAGGCTGCGCACCTAAGTTTTGAGGAGATCAACGTTGTCCGCGAACACAGTGGAACGCACTCTGCAACAACATGAAGAGCACGAGGCACATGCTCATCCAACCGGCTGGCGGCGCTACCTCTTCTCGACGAATCACAAGGATATAGGAACTCTCTATATTCTGTTCGCCATCGTGGCCGGTTTCATCGGCGGCGGCATGTCGATTTTGATGCGGATGGAGCTGCAAGAACCGGGCATCCAGGTCTTCAACCATCTCGCCGAATTCATCAATGGCGCGACGCCTGAAACTGCGATCGACGCGGCCAAAAACCTCTACAATGTGATGATCACGGCGCACGGCCTCATCATGATCTTTTTCGTGGTCATGCCAGCGTTGATCGGCGGCTTTGGGAATTGGTTTGTCCCGATCATGATTGGCGCGCCCGACATGGCATTCCCGCGCATGAACAATATGTCCTTTTGGCTGCTGCCGGCATCATTTACGCTCGCCGTAGTATCGATGTTCGTCGAAGGCACGCCGGGAATGAAGGGATTCGGTGGTGGTTGGGTGCTCTATCCGCCGCTCTCGTCCAACGAAGGACATCCGGGTCCGGCGATGGATTTCCTGATTTTGTCGATCCATTTGGCAGGCGCCTCCTCGATCCTTGGCGCGATCAATTTCATCACCACGATCTTCAACATGCGGGCACCTGGCATGACCATGCACAAAATGCCGCTGTTCGCTTGGTCGATTCTGGTTACCGCGTTTTTGCTGGTGCTGACACTTCCGGTGCTTGCCGGCGCGATCACAATGCTTCTCACCGACCGCAATTTCGGGACGACCTTTTTCGATCCGTCCGGCGGCGGCGATCCCCTTTTATTCCAGCATTTATTCTGGTTCTTCGGTCACCCCGAAGTCTACATCCTGATCCTGCCCGGTTTTGGCATCATCAGCCATGTTATTTCGACATTCTCTCGCAAGCCCATCTTTGGCTATCTCGGCATGGCTTACGCTATGGTTGCGATCGGAATTGTTGGCTTGGTGGTTTGGGCTCATCACATGTATACGGTCGGGATGTCGCTCGACACGCAGCGCTATTTCGTCTTCGCGACGATGGTGATTGCGGTGCCGACCGGTGTGAAAGTGTTCTCCTGGATTGCGACCATGTGGGGTGGCTCCATTGCGTTCAGAGCCCCGATGGTCTGGGCGATTGGTTTCATTTTCCTCTTCACCGTGGGCGGGGTGACGGGCGTCGTCCTCGCGAATGCGGGCGCCGATCGCGCCTTGCACGAAACCTATTATGTGGTCGCACATTTCCACTATGTGCTGTCGCTCGGAGCTGTGTTCGCAATATTCGCGGGATTCTACTACTGGTTTCCGAAGATGACGGGTTATATGTACAATGAGACGCTCGCGAAGGCGCACTTCTGGGTGCTCTTCGTGAGCGTGAACCTCACCTTTTTCCCGCAGCATTTCCTTGGCCTTGCCGGCATGCCACGCCGCTACATCGATTATCCGGATGCGTTCACTCAATGGAACAGGATTTCCTCTTACGGGGCCTATCTCTCCGGGATTGGAGCGGTTCTGTTCCTCTATTTGGTCTATGATGCCTTCGCCAAGAAGAGATTGGCCGGCAACAACCCATGGGGCCCTGGGGCTACCACGCTCGAATGGACCTTATCATCTCCGCCGCCGTTCCACACATTCGAGACACTTCCCGTAATTAGTGGTTCGGACCATTAAAATTGCCCCCACTCGGAAGGGGCCCGACTAGATCGCAAACTCAAATCCGGCGCGAGCCCGCGCCCTGAAACGGTCCAAATGACTTTCGTCAGCGAAAGCAGCAGCGGTCAGAGTGTCTCGGTCTCCATCGCGCGGCCTTCCGATTATATCGCGCTTCTGAAACCGCGCGTGATGTCCCTCGTGATCTTTACCGCGCTCACAGGGGTTCTGATCGCGCCGTCAAATGTGAACCCGGTTATAGGATTTGCCTCGTTGCTTGCCATCGCCGTCGGCGCGGGCGCGTCTGGCGCACTTAACATGTGGTATGATGCTGATATTGATGCGCTGATGAGGCGGACTCAAAACCGTCCGATCCCAGCCGGCAGGTTGCGCAAGGAAGATGCATTAGGTTTCGGCCTGGTTCTCTGTGTTCTTTCCGTGATGACTTTGGGCATCGTCGCCAACTGGCTCGCCGCTGCGCTTCTCGCTTTTACTATTTTCTTCTATGTTGCCATCTATACGATGTGGCTCAAGCGATCGACCCCGCAGAACATCGTGATCGGAGGCGCTGCGGGAGCCTTGCCGCCAATCGTCGGCTATGCCGCTGCCACCGGGGAGGTCAGTCTTGCCAGCATCGCCCTCTTCGCCATCATCTTTACTTGGACGCCCGCGCATTTCTGGGCCCTCGCGCTAGTAAAAACCGACGAGTACGCCCGGGCGGGAATTCCTATGCTTCCCAATGTGAAGGGAGCCGATCGCACCCGGCGCGATATCCTTTTCTATGCGCTGCTTCTTGCCCCCCTTGGTCTAACGCCATGGGTCATTGGTGTTGCCTCTCCGGTGTACGGCCTAATCGCTGGGACACTTGGCGCAACAATGCTGTGGTTTTCGGCGCGAGTCCATTATCATCGCGCCGCTCCAAAAGCCGATCGCTGCGCCAAGCAACTGTTTGGCTTCTCGATTCTCTATCTTTTTCTGCTTTTTGCTGAAATTGCCGGAGAACGGGTGTTGAGCATTTTAACGTCAAACCTCCCATGGTGACCCCATGAAGACGCAACGCGAAATTCAACGAGTCGTACTGACGGCGGAGCAGCAAAAAGCGAGACGCCAGCGCAATATTGCGATTGCCCTCGCGATTGGGTGCTTCGTTTTGTTGTTCTATGTTGTCACGATCGCCAAGCTTGGTCCTGGCGTGCTGAGCCGGCCGCTGTGAGTTCCGCAAGGTGATGAGCTCAGGAGCGCCCCCAAATCGAAGCCAACGTCGCATCGCCATTCTGGTCGGCGCCGCGAGCCTCGTCATGCTCGGTCTCTCTTTTGCTGCAGTCCCTCTCTATCGCCTCTACTGTGCCACGACCGGATATGCCGGCACACCACAGATCGCCAAGCTTCCCTCTGAACTACGCGGCGAGCGTGATTTAACGGTTCGCTTTGACGCCAATGTCGCGCCGGGACTCGCCTGGAAATTCGAGCCCGAGACGCCCGAAATTAAGCTCCGCACTGGTGAAACTGCGACGGTCTATTACAAAATCATGAATCTGTCGGACCAACCATCGGCGGCGCGCGCGATGTTTAATGTCAGCCCTGACAATGCTGGCGCCTATTTCGACAAGATCGCCTGCTTCTGTTTCAGCGAGCAGAAGCTCGGACCCCGGGAAACATTGGAGCTACCGGTCGTATTCTTCCTCGATCCAGCGCTCGAAAAGGACGCGACCATGACAGGCGTCGACTCCATCACCCTCTCCTACACGTTCTTCGTTGCCAAGCCTCCTGCCAGCGGCCTGGTGGCAGCTAGGGAGAAGCATTTCTGACGAGACGTTTGGTCGCCTTGACCGGCGGTTCCAATCGCGTCAAACGCGCTGGTGGTAAGGATTGCGGTTCGCTTTTTGGGCGGTCCGTTTGCGGGTTTTTTTGTCAATCAGGTCTTTGAGGCGGAAGGAAAACTACTCCGATGGCGGGTGCTCACGCGAAACCGAACCATGATTATCACCTCGTCGATCCGAGCCCATGGCCGATCGTCGGTGCTGCCGCGGCTTTTATCATGGCCGTTGGCGCAATCATGTGGATGAAGCATCTTTCCTTTGGTGGCCTCAGGCCCGGAAGCTACGTATTCGGAGCAGGCCTCCTTGGGATCCTCTACGTCATGTTCTCGTGGTGGAGCGACGTCATCAAAGAGGCCGAACATGGCGGCTTTCATACCCGTGTGGTGCAGATCAGCCATCGCTACGGAATGATCCTGTTCATCGCATCCGAGGTGATGTTCTTCGTCGCCTGGTTCTGGGCGTTCTTCGACGCGAGCCTTTTTCCCGGCTTTGTTAACGAATATACAAGGGCCGAATTCACGGGCGGGACATGGCCTCCCAAAGGCATCGAGGCGCTCGACCCCTGGCGTTTCCCGCTCCTCAACACGCTCATTTTGCTGACCTCAGGTACTACCGTGACCTGGGCCCATCATGCTCTGCTGCACGACGACCGTTTCGGCCTAAAAGCAGGGCTGATCCTCACAATTCTACTCGGCGCTACTTTCACGGGTGTTCAAGCCTACGAATATGCCCACGCGCCTTTCGCCTTCAAAGGATCGATCTATGGCTCGACATTTTTCATGGCGACGGGATTTCATGGTTTTCACGTGATCATCGGGACGATCTTCCTCACTGTTTGCCTTGCGCGGGCTTTTGCTGGGCAATTTACGAGAAAGCAACACCTGGGCTTCGAATTCGCAGCTTGGTATTGGCACTTCGTCGACGTAGTCTGGCTGTTCCTATTCGCCTGCATTTACGTTTGGGGGTCTTGGGGCGGTGTGATCGAGCGTTGAGACACTCGCCTGAAGGACAAAGGAGCGGCTTTTCACCGCCGCCCTGCCTTTTTTGTATGCGCGGCGCTGAGGCGTGATCCCGATGAGTTGGCGGCAACTCCACTCAAAGCCGAGGAAAATGGATGGATCGTAAGGCGGAATATCCGCCGCAGTCGCCGTTCGTCTGTGGTCTCAGGGGGACCTGCCCGCGTTGTGGCAAGGGCAGTATCTTCTCGGGGTTCCTTGCGCTTGCACCACGGTGTAGCAGTTGCGGTCTCGACTTTGGTTTCGTCGATTCGGGGGACGGCCCGGCGGTATTCGTCACCCTTTTTGGTGGCTTTATCGTGCTTGGCGTGGCGTTATGGACGGAACTCACATATGAACCGCCGCTCTGGGTTCATCTCGTGGTTTTTCTCCCCTTAGCTTTGATTGTTTGCCTGGGTCTTCTGCGCCCCCTTAAGGCAACACTCATTGCTTTGCAGTACCGGAACAAGGCGGAAGAGGGGCGCCTAAGAGATTAAAGTCATGCCGCGCCAACACGTGAGCCTTTTCTGGCCTGCTGTTTCCACCTGCGTGGCCATTGCCATTCTGCTGTCGTTAGGCGTCTGGCAGCTCCACCGCCTCGAGTGGAAAGAAGGGCTCATCGCAAGGATCGAGGCCCGGGCAAACACCGCACCGCAACCCCTGCCTTCCATCGAGGAATGGCCGAATCTTCGCCCTGAGGACTACGAATACCGCCATGTCACCCTCACCGGAACGTTCAACCACGGCCAGGAAGCGCTCGTATTCCAGCCGTCGGGCGGAGCTGCGGGGAAGGAACCTGGCTACCTTGTGCTTACGCCTTTAGGACTCAAATCGGGCGGCTATGTCATCGTGAACCGCGGTTTCGTGCCGATGGACCATAAGGAGCAAAGCAGCCGACTCGCCGGCCAACTCCAGGGCGAGACCGAGGTCACCGGCCTTATGCGCCAGCCGGAGACGCGTGGCTTTTTCACTCCCGCTGATGATCCAGCGGCTGGGCACTTTTTCACCCGCGATCCGGGCTTGATCGCAAAACATTTTGGTTTGGCCCCGGCAGCGCCCTTTAGCATCGACGCCGATAGCACGTCCTTTCCACGAGGCTGGCCGGCAACCACACCCAACCTTCCAAATAACCATCTTGCCTATGCTTTAACCTGGTTCGGCCTCGCCTTGGCAGCCCTCGGCGTCTTCGCCGCCTTCGCCCGGCAAAGACTCGGAGGAGCCGGCCAATAAGCTCACTTCAATGTGGAAAGAGAGCCTGCAACAACTTAAATTAGGGGATGGGCGAGAGCGGCCGAAGAAAGCTGAGGCTCAAACTCTAAAGGCCGCCCTGTGCCGGCCGTCACTTTCGCGGATTCATGTTAGATAGACAAAATTCGGGCCGCCGCGCGGAAAGATGCAGGTTTAGCAAGTGAAATACATTTCGACACGCGGTGAGGCGCCTTCGGTTCTGTTCACAGAAACACTTCTTGCTGGCCTCGCGCCGGATGGAGGCCTTTACTTGCCGCAAGCCTATCCCCGACTCTCTCGAGAGACCATCGCTGGTTTCGCCGGGCGAGCTTACGGGGATGTTGCCGAGACGATCATCGCCCCTTTCCTGGCGGGCGGGAGCGAAATGGGCTCTCTGCGAGAAATGATTGCGGCTGCCTACGAGAGTTTTCGGCACCCGGCTGTCGCTCCCATCACGCAACTTGATTCCAACCTCTTTGTGCTCGAACTGTTTCACGGACCCACGCTTGCCTTCAAGGATCTCGCGATGCAGCTTCTCGCTAAGCTCATCGACCATGTTCTCGCAGCGCGCGGGGAGCGGGCGACCATTATTGGCGCAACCTCGGGCGATACAGGGGCTGCCGCGATCGAGGCCTTCGCGGGCTTGCCTCAAGTCGATGTCTTTATCCTTTATCCGCATGGCCGCGTCTCGGATGTACAGCGGCGTCAGATGACGACCGTCGAAGCGGCGAATATTCACACGATTGCGTTGGAAGGCACTTTCGATGACGCTCAGGCTTGCGTCAAAAACATGTTCAATCATAAGAGGTTGCGAAACGAACTCAACCTTTGTGGGGTGAATTCGATCAATTTTGCACGCATCCTGTTCCAGACCATCTATTATTTCACGAGCGCCGCCGTGCTAGGCGCCCCGCACCGGGAAGTCTCCTTTGTCGTGCCAACCGGCAATTTCGGCGATATTTTCGCCGGCTGGATGGCCAAGCGTTTAGGCCTTCCGATTGACCGCCTCGTGATCGCGACCAACTCCAATGATATTCTCGCGCGCACGCTCGCAAGCGGACACTATTCTGTGCAGGGGGTTCAGCCGACCCAGTCGCCGTCGATGGATATTCAGGTCTCGTCGAATTTCGAGCGGCTGCTTTTCGAAGCGCATGGGCGGGATTCCGATGTCCTGCGCCGCTTAATGGCTGGGTTGCGGCAATCGCAAGAATTTTGGCTCGAGCCCGGCCCGCTTCAAGCCATTCGCGCGGAATTCGACGCCTATAGCGCTACCGAAGCCGAGACCACGCAAGAGATTGGCAGGTGCTGGCAGGAAAACGGATATCTCGCGGACCCCCACACGGCCGTCGGTATAAGCGCCGCACGCAAGAGCAAAGCGAACAATCTAGCAAGCCCTCTCGTCGTTCTCGGCACGGCGCATCCCGGCAAATTTCCCGACGCAATCGAGCGGGCGGTCGGGCTTCGCCCAGCTTTGCCTGGCAAACTTGCCGGTCTGTCCCAAAGGAATGAGAGATTTTCGATTTTGCCGAACGACCAAAATGAAATTGAAAGTTTCATCCGTGCCCGCACCACGCGTGCGCCGAGGCGGGTTGCCTCATGAGCGTCGAGATTACAACTTTGCCCTCTGGATTGCAGATCGCCAGCGAGCGCATGGCTCATCTTGAAACGGCTTCGCTTGGTGTTTTCGTCGGCGCGGGGTCGCGCCACGAACGAAAGAACGAGCATGGCCTCTCGCATCTGCTTGAACATATGGCGTTCAAAGGGACAAGGCGGCGCTCCGCCCGCGATATCGCTGAGGAGATCGAGACCGCCGGTGGTGATCTCAACGCGGCGACAAGCACCGAACATACCGCTTACTACGCCCATGTCTTGGCTGAGGACGTTCCGCTCGCACTCGATATCCTTGCCGACATATTGACGGAGAGCATTTTCGACAGCGTGGAGCTCGAGCGTGAAAAAGGCGTCATCCTGCAGGAAATTGGCGCAGTCGAAGACACGCCAGACGATCTCGTCTTTGAACTCTTGAACACGACTGCTTTTCCAGATCAGCCAATCGGGCGGCCCATCCTCGGGACGAGAGAACAGGTTTCCGGGTTTGGTCGAGAAGCCATCAGTTCCTATCTCAATGCTCATTATCGTGCCGGCGCGACGGTGATCGGGGCGGCTGGGGCGGTTGATCATGCTGCGATTTGCCACGCGGCTGAGCAACACTTCGCGCGGCTTTCCTCACACGCCAGTGAAATCAGCACCCCACCGGCGCGCTATCAAGGGGGCGACACGCGCTTGCGGCGGCGACTCGAACAGGCACATATTGCGATCGGCTTTGAGGGACAAAGTTACGCACATGAGGATTTCTACGCCTTACAAGTTTTCGCTAGCGCGGCAGGTGGCGGAATGTCCTCACGTCTATTCCAGGAAGTACGCGAAGCACGCGGGCTTGCCTATTCCATTCATGCCTTTCATTGGGGCTATTCGGACACGGGTGTCTTCGGCTTCTACGCCGCGACGAGCGCCCGGGACCTCGGCGAATTGCTGCCCGTCTCCCTCGACTGTTTGGGCCAGGCGGCGCTTGATTTGAGTGACTCGGAAATACGGCGTGCCAAGGCCCAAATGAAGGTTTCCCTCCTCGCGGCACTTGAATCGCCAGGCGCCCGCTGCGAGCAAATCGCCCGCCAATTGATGGCTTTCAACCGGGTCCTTACGCGCGACGAGATCCTCACGGCCATCGATCGTCTGAACGTTGCTGACATCCGCGCCGCCGGTGCGCGAGCGCTCCGCTCGCCACCCACCGTCGCGGCAATCGGTCCAGTGGCAAAGGCTTTTGGTCCTGACCGTGTTGCCGCGCGGTTGCGGGGAATTTGAAGGGTCGGCTTCATGGCTCTCTTCGGTCTCTATCCCCCCTCCCATACCTCAATTCTGCTCCGCGGCGAAGGGGTCTATATGCGGCCGCCTGAAATGAGCGATTACGAAGCTTGGGCAGATGTGCGTGCGCAAAGCCGGCCGTTTTTGACACCGTGGGAACCGACCTGGCCGGGTGATGATCTAACTCAGGCCTCGTTCCGGCGCCGAGTGCGCAGGAACCACCAGGAAATTGCCAATGATGAAGCCTATCCTTTCCTGATCTTCCGTGATGATGACGTCCTGGTTGGGGGCCTCACGCTCGGGCAGGTCAAACGTGGCGTGGTGCAGGCGGCAACCCTCGGATATTGGATCGGCGCACCCTTCGCCCGTCAAGGTTTTATGTCCGCCGCGGTTCGAGTAGCAACCGTCTATGCCTTTGCCACGCTGCGGCTGCACCGGGTGGAAGCCTCTTGCTTGCCGCATAATGAAGCCTCGATCAAACTCCTGGAGCGGTCGGGATTTACCCGGGAAGGTTATGCTCGGTCTTATTTGCGTATTAATGGTGTGTGGCAGGACCATTTGCTATATGGCCTTCTGGAAACAGATCCGGTTCCGCTCCGCGTCAGGCGACCTAACAAGAGATGATCGCCGCGCTTGTCGCGTATCCCTGACAGAGTATTTTGCAAGATAGGTCACGGCCTCCGCATGAGGCCGCGTGGCCCGCCTTGCCGGCCCGCCCGCCAAGTCAAGATCAAATAGATTGCGATGAGCACACAATCCGCTCCAACCCAGAGCATCGAGAATGAGCCTGGCAGCCAGAGGGCAACGAGGATTTGCGCAACGGCGCCTAGAAGCCAAATTGCCCCGCCCCAAGGTGTTGCCAGCCACAAGCCAACGGCTGCGACAAGATCAAAAATCGAAAAAAAAATCAAAGCTGCGCCACGCAATGCGCTTATGTTATCGAACACCGGTTCGGGCGGTAGCAGGATCGCGCTCCATTGCATAAGACCTTGGACGACCCAAAGTCCCGCAAGCAGACGCATGAATATGACCAAGGCAAGCCCTGCTTGGTTTTCCTCGTCTGCGCGGAGCTCTGGTTCTCCAAGGCGAATGGCGGCTCCCGAATCAGGCGGCAGCGCCATCTTGCTTAACCCGCGCGAAAGCTTCATGGGGAGCAGACTTGCTTGCGAACGTTGAGTTCGCCTTCGTGGAGCGGCGCGAAATAAGAGTCAACCATAGTTGAGTCGACCCTATCGATGGTAGCCGGGTTCCAGTGCGGCCGATTGTCCTTGTCGATGATGACGGCCCGCACGCCCTCGTAAAAGTCATGGCTTCGGGCAATACGCGAAACGATTCGGAACTCGGTTCGTAACGCCTCGTCGATATCAAGCTTGCCGCCAATCTGCATTTGACGCAATGCAATCGCAAGGCTCGACGGCGATTTGGAGCGTATCGCCTCGGCCGCAGAACGCGCGAAGCTGGAGCCGGCATCGCCTGCTTCGTCGAGATTGGCGAGAATGGCGGGAAGAGTTGCCGCAGAGAAACAGCGCTCCATCAGCTCGCTTTGCGGCAGGAGGGCTGAGGCGGGTGGCGGCGCTCTTTCAGCCGCAATTGCACTCTCGATCTCCTCGCCACCGATTAGCCTTTGTGTGAGCCCCGCATGCCGTGCCGAAGGAATATGGGCGCGGGCAACCCCAAATGAGAGCGCATCGCCACAAGTCATTCGACCGGCGGTCAAGGCGAGATAAACCCCGGCGCGGGAAGGCAATCGCGGCAGAAAATAGGTCGCGCCGACATCGGGAAAGAAGCCAATGCTCGCCTCCGGCATCGCAAAACTGAACCTTTCGCCAGCGATGACGTACGAGCCGAGCAAGGAAAGGCCGGCGCCGCCGCCCATCACGATTCCACCCACCAGAGCGACATAGGGCTTTGGATAATGTTTGATGCGGCGATTGAGCTGGTATTCTTCACGCCAAAAACTGAGTTGCTCAGCATGGCGTCCGGCCCTGCCAAGATAGTAGAGGATCCGAATATCGCCCCCTGCGCAAAAAGCCTTATTGCCAGACCCCCTAACCGCGATGCAGCGAACTCGCGTGTCGTTCTCCCACTGGTCCAGTGCGGCCGCCATCTGACGCACCATATTCAAAGTGAGCGCGTTGAGGGCCTCGGGGCGGTTAAGCGTGACAATTCCGCAGAACCCTTCTCTCTCACAAATGATCTCCAGCTCGCTCATGACTTTCCAAGCGCTAGCGAGCTGAAATCCAGCGCAGATGTCATTTGCTGGGCGACCTGCCCACATATTCTCTGACGGGTCTATTTTGGACAGGCCGACTCATTAAGTAGCTCCAGACTGGACATTTCCCCGGCGAGAATGAAGTCACCGTAATCGAGCTTCAGCGCACGCGAAATTCCATTTTCATAAAGGTCGAACGATAAAATATAGCTGGGTGCGCCATCCTTTTGTCCGGTTTCGAAATAGCTGATGGAAACTGGCCAGCGTCTCACATTATCGAGTTCCGGAATATGGACCGCCTTCTCGACAGCGGGATCGGCGATGGCATGTCCTATATAGGTCGTCGTTTCATAGATCTTTTCGCCAGTCTCGGAACCATCATAAACCTTGACTTCGAGTAAGTTCTCCCCTGCTTGTGCAGCCGCTATAATGTGTTTCAAATGTTCGGTCGGAAACACCACCAGGGAATCAAGTTCGAATTTGGCGCGCTTGGGCTTCGTCAAGCTGACTGATAGTCCTCCAGCCGGCGACTTCCAGGCCTTTCCATCGATCAACTCTGGGGCGCCACTGTCTATCGTCGTTTGCATCTTGAAGTCGAAACTTCGACCACCAGCGTCTTCGTAGGTCGCCGAACGCATGTCGGAGACACGGGTAGGACCTTCAGCCGGTTGCAATTCGGTCAATTGCCGGAAATTTTGAACATAACCATCGCAAGCGGAACCCGTGAAATCGAAAGCGATGCGTCCGTGTGCCGCCGTTGGGCTTTTGGTTCCGACCGATTTCGCCAGGGTCAATTCATACACGGCGCGATGCGAGACCAGCGAAATCCCTTTTGTAAAGTCGGGCTTGGCTTGCGGCGGTGGTGCGGGGGTGGCAGTCGCCGCGTGTGTTGCCGCGGCAGTCAAGAGCGACGGAGCGAAAGCGGCAAAGGTCAAGACAGTCGCAAGAGCGAGCTGGAGACGGGCATGAAAAAGCATAAGCAGTGGTTCCTCAACAGGCAACGCGTATCCAACAAATTCACGTCTCAGCCGGAAAACGCGCAATCACAAGCAGACCTGTGAAGGGACGGCCAAAGATCCAATCCTCTCTGGCCTGCCCGACAATGCAGAATCCTCTAAGAACGCACTCGCTTTGAAGATATGCCGCTCTCGGCCTTCCCATGGGGCCGGTTGCCGCACCTCTCTTTAAGTAAGGACCCTACCCAGGGCTTTCCCGAAACACGCTCTTGCCGGAGACGCGGCAACTCGTGGTGACACGCGAGTTTAGGATTTCAAGGTGCCACTGGCAACCCTTCCAAGACGGCTCGCCTCTTCCCGCTTTACAATCAATTGGTTTTGCGCTTTTGGGAAGGACGACGAAGGTGGGGGGTGTCATGACGGCAGAAGACAAATTGATGGAATTGGGGATTTCGCTTCCCGTTCCCTCGGCTCCGGTAGCCAATTATCTTCCTTTTGTCATTTCAGGCTCGCTTCTCGTTATCTCTGGCCAGCTTGCTTTTGGCTCCAATGGCAAGCTTGACCCGGCCCACACCGGCAAACTTGGCGTGACGGTGTCCCACATTGCGGGACAAGCGGCCGCCCGCCTTTGCGCCATAAACCTTCTCGCGCAGGCCAAGGCAGCTCTGGGTGATCTCGAGAAAATTTCACGCTGTATAAGGCTTGGCGGATTCATCAATGCCACACCGGGTTTCACTAGCCTCGCAGCTGTGATGAATGGCGCATCCGATTTGATCGTCGACGTCTTGGGCGAGAAAGGCCGTCACGCAAGATCAACGATTGGCGTTGCCGAGTTGCCTCTCGATAGCGCCGTCGAGGTGGAAGCTTTGTTTGAGATCACCAGCAATTGATCGGCCCGATCAATGCGCCAGAGTGGCTGATGGCGCGGCCAATTGCGCATCGGGGCCTCCATTCTAAAAAGTTAGGGCTGGTTGAAAATACGCCTGCTGCCGCCGCCGCCGCAATCAGGAGAAACTATCCCATCGAATGCGACGTTCAACGCACAAAAGACGGCGAAGCTGTCGTATTCCATGATTTCACACTCGACCGATTGATGCTAGCGCAGGGCCGTCTCGACTCTTTCAGTGCGGACGAACTCGGGCGATTGCCCTATAAGGCCTGCGACCAAAGGATCGTCTCGTTGTCGGCCTTTCTCGGGGGCGTCAACGGACGTGTTGCGGTGATCGTTGAGATTAAAAGTCGCTATGATGGCGATATGCGTCTCGCGGACCGTGCCCTCGCTACAGTCGCCGCCTATTCAGGGCCAATCTGCCTCAAAAGCTTCGATCCCGCCATCCTCATCCATCTACGCGCCTCGGGTGCCGCTTGTCCGATTGGCCTCGTCGCGCAAGCGCGCTACGACGACGAAGAATGGGCGGGCGTGCCGGCGGAAAAGCGCGCCGGCTTTAGGGATCTCCGGGATTTTCCCCAGGCGCGGCCCGATTTCCTGTCGTGGGCGCTGGATGATTTGCCGCACGCCGTCCCGATGCTCTGCAGGGCAGGACTTGGCATTCCCGTAATGACCTGGACCGCGCGCTCAGAGGAAGATTTGATCCGCGGGCGCATTTGGGCGGATCAGGTTATCTTCGAAGGATTTGAGCCATGATTTAGCGCTCGTTACGTACCACCGGCACATGTCATTTGCGGTTCAAGCGCTCGTTGACGAGGAAGTCGAACGCCCGAACATAAGCCCGATCATCGTCGCCACGGAATTGCGCATCGACGTGAGCGATGTATTGGCCACTCGCCACGTCGGCGACATAAAGATCGACTGAGGAGATCAAAGTCGAAACCTTATGCACAACTGCCAAGACCGCAAGATCGGCTCCGGCATCGCGGGCAACGCCGAGCCAGCATCCATTGCAATTGTAACGCGGCTCCGTTGCCGCCACTCTTGCCGCGAAGGGCGTAAGATCAACGCTGTGATAGCGGCCGCTCTGCTCTAAAAGTTCGGTGAGCTTTGTGGTGGCAAGCATTAAGCGTTCCGCCCGGCCTGGCGTGATCCCCTCCCCGCTGGTATCCCATAGCTCCACCGGGAATATGGCCGTCGCGCGCGCTTCGCTCGCCATCGCTAAGGCGCCCCATGACAGCGCAGCACCCAAAGAGGCCGCAAGGATCGCCGTAAAAACCCTTCGCATAACACCTCCACACGGGATCTTTAAAATGGTTCTTAACGCAGACGACCGATGACCCGCTAGCTTTGCCGATCAGAGACCTTTCGCCCAGCTTCTACCAAATCCCAGCGCGTCTTGAAGATCGTGTCGCAAATCCCGGGCGAACCGAAACCATCGCTGAAGCTGACATTGCTGCGCCGGTGATGCTCGCCATGTGCTTTGCTGGTCACCGCCGCGGCAACCCAAGCAAGCGGTTGTATCCTGGAGCCAGACCCATCGCCCTTTGGCAAGCGGACCGCGAAATCATATCCAGAATGTTCGTAGAGTCCGCCAACCGCACCGAGGCTTGCAACGAGGAGATGGAAGAAGACATCGGCGCCAGCTCCGGCGAGCGCTAAAGGACTGAGATACGGCAGCACAATCTCAAGGAAAAAATCCGCTGGGCTCATGTAGCAGGCGCTAATGCCCTTGCTCGCCCCGGTCGAATGATGAACACTGTGCCCGAGCTTCCGGATCAAACCGGGGCTATGCAGCACAAAACGGTGGAAAACATATTGGACGATGTCATGGCCAACCCCCATAAATAGCATTCCGGCAACAAAATGCAGTGCGCTCAAATGCGGCGCCCCGACAAATGCCAACCCCGCATATTGAAACGCCATCATCGCTGGTAGCAGGACAAACACTTGATTGAACAGCACCCGCGGCAACAGCTGGAAGTAAGTCAACCGATCGCCATTGCGCATCTTGAAAGATGAGAACGTCCCCGTGCGGTCGCTCCACTCGAAGAAGAGCCCGACGCCGTGAAAGACGACCATCTGCATGGCCCAGGCGAGAACGGAGAGCGGTAGCCACCAAGGAAGAAAAGAACCCATTTTACGCAATCCCCATCCTGCCAGCGACAGCGTTCCCCGAAGCTAGCTTTCCGGGCACGCTAGGGCAAACCTTGAGACATATATTGCCGCCATCGCGCGTAGGCGCATAGAAGAAAAAGACGCGCATCAAAGAACGATGCAATTCAATTTTCCTGACAAAAATTTCTTGACAAAGATACCGTGACTTAGAGTCGCGGCTTTGTATCCGCCGGTTACCGGCCGGAAGATTTTTTCAGACCCGAAATAACCTTCAATGGCACAAAGCGTAACGCCAGCCACGCCTTGATTGCAAAGCCGCCGAAAAGCGGTGAGAGTGAATCATAATGTTTGACAAAGGTAACCGCCCCGCGTGATCGCCGCATCCAGCGCGGGCCGCCAGAATCAGGATTTTCACAGTCCATTCGCCACAGCAGCCACAAAAAATGGATCCAAATCCAGCCACGCCCGACGAAGCGTTCGGCCCGCGCAATCAAATGATCGACCAGCACCGCTCTTGCGTTCGCATTGCTATCGCCGTTCCCACCCGGCTCATAGCAAAGAACATGGTTCAATTGGGGTCTTTGTGAATAGATATTGCCGCCGTGGAGGCGATAGGCCGCGACCGGAGCGTCGATCAAGGCGCTGCCACTCACGGCGTTAATTCCGAGGCAGAAATAAAGATCGGTTCCGGTCCTTAGATTTTGCAGTGCGGGATTGTCGGCAAACAGGGCCAGCGCATCGCGGCGAAAGCAATTTGCCGATGTCGGCGACCAAACCCATTGGCCGGTCAGCCCGACGAAGCGAATTGTTTCGAGTACGCCACAGTCAAAATTCTCCGGCGGCCAATTTTGCCCAGGCACATGTCGGTAGGGCCGTGCCGCGCGAGGCTTGATCCCGCGCCCTGTTTGCATCAGGCGATTGAAAGCATGTTCGGTTCCAAGGACCACCTGATTGCCTGAAAGCTGGAGCATATCGCCAGACGTAAATCCCACGTGAATGCGCAAGGATAAATGCACAAAGACATGAGTCTCCACGCAATGCGGGAGGAGAAGATCGTCGGCGTCAAGGAAGATGACGTAAGGGCCCGCCGATGCGGCCAACCCCTCTAAAGCTGCCTTGGTTTGACCGGCATTGTCCGCGCGGCGGATAACTTTCAGGCTCGCGTAACGCCCCTCGATCGCTTGCAACACTGTGCTGGTTTCATCAGTCGAAGCATTATCGACGATGATACATTCGACGTTCGGATAGGTCTGGCCAAATACGGAATCGACAGCGGCGTGCAGGAATCTTCCGTAATTGAAGTTGATGATGACGACACTGACCAGCGGCAGACAAAGAAGGTTCTCTTCAGCGGCAGCGTCCTTTCCCAAAACGTTCTTCACTGCGGGCAGAGACTCGATCGAGATTGTATGCACGAGAAGCCCGTCTCCCGTTTTCTGATCCAAATGAATACCTCCACCTTACCGACTGTGGCGTTCGCAGCCCGTAAGCTAGCAAACATCCGCCTCTCCCCAGGGTACACTTCCGTCCAAACCATCCTGCACGCTTTGCGAGCAACTGGACGCTTCCAGCCTATGCGGATCGGCATTCGGAGATCTGTCTATTCTGCCTCTGCCCTATTGCTCATAATCTCGATAGAGATGCGATCCTTGCATGCCTGGCATTGGACAAATTCCGCAAGATCTCTTTCGATGGAGGACCATCAACCCATAAGGGCCGTGGCCCGACGTCGGCGTACCCCCCTGCCGGTTCTAGGCTTGGCGGTTCGCGGCCGTTTTCCGGGCCAATCCACGATGTATTTGGGGTAATCGTCAAGCTCCACGTCTTTTTCAGACGCCCGGATCCGTCCCCGCACGGAGACCCCTGCTTCATGGACGCTTGTGGTCGATCCTGAGACGAGGGGATGCCACCAGGCGAGGTCTCGGCCCTCCGCGATCAGACGGTAAGCACAAGTCGGCGGCAGCCACTTGAGGCTCCGCACCTTGTTTGGAGTCAATCTGATGCAATCGCGCACCTTGCGGCGGCGATGGATATAATCGGCACAGCGGCAGGTCCCGGCGTCGAAGAGCTTGCAAGCAATATCGGTGAAATAAATGTCGCCGCTATCCTCGTCCTCCAGCTTGACGAGACAGCAGCGGCCGCATCCATCGCACAGGCTCTCCCATTCCGACGCCGTCAAGGCTTCGAGCGTTTTGCGCTTCCAGAAAGGGGGCGCTAGGGCAAACTCGGGCTCCCCCCGCCTTTTCGCATCGGGCGCTTTATTGACTTTATCCCTAGGGGCTTTGACGCCGGAGGCGCCAAGGCATCGCGGCGAGAGCTGAGGCATAATTTCATTCCGTCATTTGGCGGTATGCCTTCGGCTTGCCACTTGGCTCTGGCAAACGTCAAGAGGATTGGCTAAATAGACGGCGCTCCATTTATTGTTCCCGCGGCATTCGAAGGAGCAACAACATTGTTCGATGAGTGGCGGACATCGCGTCTTCGCCGGAAAATCGGGCGGGCTCTGCTCGCCCTCGACGCCTATGTCGATTCTACGCTCCATACGAGACTGGAGCGTTCCCGCGAAAGCTACGCTTCTTTTGTCACCTTCATGGATGGGTTCCATATCGCGGGGTGGCGGCGCGTTCTTAATGAACTCGCCTGCGAGGTTCTGACCCTCGGGCTTGGCTTTGGCATCGTCGCCCTGACGCTCGCGGGTCCCGCCTTCCTTGAGACTTCGGACGATTGGCTCAAAAAAACGGATCTCGCGGTGACCTTTCTCGACCGCTATGGCCAGGAGGTCGGCCGGCGCGGCATCATGCACGACGACAGTGTATCGTTTGACGAGCTGCCGCAAAATTTGATCAACGCCGTCGTCGCGACCGAAGACCGGCGTTTTTTTGAGCATTTCGGGATCGACGTGATCGGCACGCTGCGGGCCTTGACGGTCAACGCGAAGGCTGACTCGGTCGTCCAGGGCGGCTCATCTATCACCCAGCAATTGGCCAAGAACCTCTTTCTCTCAAACAAGCGGACGCTGGAGCGCAAGATCAAGGAGGCATATCTCGCAGTTTGGCTCGAATTCCGTTTGCCCAAGCGCGACATATTGCGCCTCTATCTCGATCGTGCTTATCTCGGCGGCGGCGCTTTCGGGGTACAGGCCGCGGCGCAGTTCTACTTCGGCAAATCCGTGCGTGACCTTTCGCTCGCCGAAGCCGCCATGATTGCCGGCCTCTTTAAGGCGCCAACGAAATATGCCCCACATATCAATCTGCCGGCCGCCCGCGCTCGCGCGAGCGACGTCTTGAACAATATGGTCGAGACCGGCTATCTGACCGAAGGTCAGATCTATGGGGCGCTACGAAATCCCGCGACTCCGGTCGATCGAAGCCGCGAGCTCACTCCCGATTGGTATCTCGATTATGCCTATGACGAGGTGAAAAAACTCGCCGAGGAGAAAAAGCTTGGGGACGATCGCGTCCTCACCGTGCGCACGGCCCTTGACTCCAATCTCCAGAAGCACGCCGACGAAACCATCGAAAATCAATTGCGCGAGCACGGGCCGGCCTACAAGGCCAAACAGAGCGCGATGGTCATCCTCGATCCGCTTGGTGCGATGCGGGCGATGGTCGGCGGACGCGATTATGGCGAAAGCCAATTCAATCGCGCCACCGACGCGCTGCGACAGCCTGGCTCTTCGTTCAAGCCCTTTGTCTATCTGACGGCGCTGATGACCGGCAAGTTCAAACCCTCGACGATCGTCGTCGATGCGCCGATTTGCATCGGGAATTGGTGTCCCCACAATTACAAGAATTCCTACGCCGGCCATTTGCCTCTCGTCGAGGCCTTGGCGCGGTCATTAAATACAGTCGCGGTCCGGTTGTCGATTGCGATTGGCGATGGCAGCCCGAAGGCCGGCCGCGCCAAGATCATTGAGACTGCGCGCATGATGGGGCTGACAACGCCGCTGGCCGATACGGTCTCCCTGCCGATCGGTGCTGCCGAAGTCACGGTGATCGACATGGCCTCGGCCTATTGCACTTTCGCCAATGGCGGTATGCGTGCCCCCCCCTATACGGCGGTAGAGATTGCCAACAGCCGCGGCGAGGTCATCTACAGACACGACCACGATGCTGCGCCGCCGCGCCAGATCATCGATCGAAGCACAATCGAGACGATGGTTTCGATGATGATGCAGGTTGTCCTGGCGGGCACCGGACGGCGTGCACAGCTCGACAACATCGAAGTTGCCGGGAAGACCGGGACGACAAACGGATACAAGGATGCCTGGTTTATCGGCTACACTGGCAATTATGTCGGCGCGATATGGTTCGGCAATGATGATGACACGGCCATGGAGAATATGACCGGCGGTACATTGCCCGCCGCCACTTGGCATGACGTCATGGAATACGCCCATCAAGGGATTGAATTGAAGCCCTTGCCTGGAAGGCCTGCCCCCGCGGGCCCACCGCCGCCTCCGCCTGTGACGAGCACTGCCGAAGCTCAACGGCGGCCGCCCAGTTTGCCAGCGAATGCGGCTGCGGCGCTCGCTACAATCGAAACCGCGATAACGACCATGCAAAAGCAGCGTAGCGAGCAAGGGGTGCCGGCGAAAACCGGAGCGGAAACGATGCAGCCCATTCCTGCGTCTGCGGGCAAGCTTTCGTCCGGGGGCGGTGGATGAGTCTCAGCACGGCGATTGTGAGGGAGAGCGGTTTCTGGGCCCGTGCCGCGACTTTGGGTAAATTCCTACTAGCTGCCTGCATCGGCGTTCTCCTCGGACTTGGCGTGACGTTCGTCGAGATCGAACACGGAAAGGGCTTTTCCGCCATAGAGGCAGGGCCTTGGACCGGCTGGCCGCGCAGTGAGGCCTCGCAAATCGACCCTTATACCCGCGCGATTCTGGCCTATTCGGGGAAAATATTCCTGAGCGAATCAGAAGCAATGAGCTTTGTTGCTCATGGCGACAGTAGTGGCGCAGAGTTCGACCCCGCCTGCGATTACGTCATGAAGGGAGAAATACCCCCAGCCCGCTATTGGACATTGACGCTTCTCTCGCCCGCCGGCGCTCTCATCGCCAATACGGCAGATCGGCAAGGATTCACCTCAAGTGAAGTGCTCCGCGCGAGTGATGGCCGATTCGAGATCACGCTTTCCCGGCACGCACGGCCAGGCAATTGGTTACCGTTGAGCCCCACTTCGAAATTCATTCTCGTTTTGCGCCTCTATGACAGCGAACTCGGCGCGACTGAGGCCGCGCTCGATGCCGCACATATGCCAGTGCTCATCAGGGGCCGCTGCGGATGAATCGGATCGATCGTCTCCTCGCGGCGCTTCTCTGGCTTCTCGGCATCCTTGCTGTCGCTGGGATTACTCACATCGTCGCAATTCTTGCTCTGCCGGACATCGCTGCGAAGGATAGCTTTGGGCGGATTTTAGAGCTGGCAAAGCCGGGGCAAGCCGCCGTGTTGCCTCCAGCGTTGCCGGAAAAGCAATTCATGCCTTTTGCCGACCCTGCGATCGTGCAATCTGTTTGTCCGTTCGATCTTTCGCAAGGCGATTTGCGTTTGCACGCTGATGTCGAACCGGACAGGCTTCTCACGCTTTCGTTCCGCACATCCACTGGAGAGGTTTTTTATTCGATGAGCGATCTCGCGGCGCAGCAGGGAAAGATCGACGTTGTTGTGCTGACCCCAGCCCAGCTCGAAATCGTCGAGGCCGACGATGACGAAGATGATCCGTCGCAGGATTTGCGGCTTATCGCGCCGGAAACCAAGGGATTTGTGGTCGTTAGCGGCCTCGCGGCCTATCGGAGTGATAGGGCGGAGGCAGAGGAGCGGGTCAAGTCGGTCGCCTGCACAATCGAGCAAGTCGCGCAGGACTGACAGCACGGTCACCAGAATTTGGATGATGGGGATTAAGGCGGCGCCTTCTGTGCATGCTGTTTATTCGCGTGGACCCTCTTGCTTATGGTCGGTCTTCCGGGGCCGTTTTCCTGATGCCCGTGGCAGGCGTTTTACGGGTTTTGCTTGTCTTTGCCCGTCCGCCGAATGTTCTTGCCGCACTCCGGTGAAAACGACGATCGTGGCATGATCGACAGGCGCGGCTCTCAAGCGCGCGCTGCTTCTCGCTGGTTTGAAAGCAATAAGCTCACCCACTGGCTTTTTCTCCGGATAAAGTCCGCGCGGAAACAACGAAGTTCTACTAAATTCGCATCAAAACCGATTACGCGGTCCCAAGTAACTCTTCACAAAACCACGAAGAACCGTCCGCTCGTTTCTTACGCCCTTAGTTTCACCCGCATGCTTACCTGGAGCTGATCATTTGCAGCCAGCCCGCGCATTGGCCTGCACGGCGCGCACAAGCGATCACGGACGCTTCGAAAGACTTGCGCCCAAAGTGCCATGCAAGAGCTCTGCCGGTCAATCAGGCAAGAAGGAGCAGTTCAGCAACTAGAGAAACTGTCCGAGACCTGGGATCGCCGATACGATCGCGCCGACATGCTCGTCCCCGGATTTCTCGCGAACATATGCAAAGAGCTGCCGTCCGATCATTTGCATCTCTCCCATGCCAAGACCGAGCGCCGTAAGCTCACCGGCGAGGCCCATCAGTCCGCCTCCCAACGCATCACCGCTGCTTTCCCCGCTTGCGGCATCCGCCGCCTCCGCCGCTCCGGGCAGAGAGGAAAGCACAGCGTCGACCTCGTCCTTGGGTCCTTCATTGCGGAGGAACGTCAAAATCATTCCCACCGCTTTTCTAGCCACCTCTGGTTCGACGCCTGCATCAGTCGAAATGCGGGAAATCAGATCTTCCATTCTGCAGCCTCTTGGTGCTCAAGAATCACCCGCACTTGACCACTGAACTTCGGTCAAAATCAAGCCAAGCCTCGTCAATGCAAGAAATGCTGGCGCATTGGTCCGACATTGTCTCATAATGGTTATGTCAGGCGCCGCACCGGCCCGCCCGCGCGCCACTTTTTCGAGGGGTCCCATGGCAGACGATCCCGCCCGCATTCTAGTCGGCAAAAGCGATACTTACCAATATTTGAGCCTGCCGCTTGGCAACCGGCATGGTCTCATTGCCGGCGCGACCGGAACCGGGAAAACCGTGACTCTGCAGGTCCTCGCGGAAGGCTTTTCGCGCGCTGGAACTGCGGTTTTCAGCGCCGACGTTAAAGGCGATCTTGCCGGAGTCGCCATGCCGGGCGATGGAAAGCCTGCCTTCGTCCAGCGGGCGAAGGACATCGGGATCGACTATGTGCCGGATGCTTTTCCAGTCGCGTTTTGGGATCTTTTCGGGCAGTCGGGGCATCCTATCCGCGCCCGGATATCGGACATGGGGCCTTTGCTTCTCGCCCGCCTGCTCGAACTCAATGACATCCAGGAAGGTGTTCTCAACATCGCCTTTAGGCTCGCAGACGAACAAGGTCTGCTGCTCCTCGACCTTAAGGATCTTAAAGCGCTGCTGCAGCGTCTCGGCAATACAGCCGCCGAGGTGAGCAAATCCTATGGGAATGTCGCGCCCGCGACGATCGGCACGATCCAGCGCCGGTTGCTGGTCCTCGAAAACCAAGGCGCCGCAGGCTTCTTTGGCGAACCCGAACTCGACATCGATGATTTTCTGCGGAGCGACCGTGACGGGCGCGGCTTTATCAATATCCTCAGCGCCGATAGGCTGATGCGCTCACCACGCCTTTACGCGATTTTCCTTTTGTGGCTGGTCTCCGAGTTGTTCGAGAAATTGCCCGAGGTTGGGGATCTCGAAAAACCCAAACTGGTTTTCTTTTTTGATGAGGCGCACCTTCTTTTTGACAATGCGCCTAAGGGCCTTCTCAGCGCGATTGAGCAAGTCGTCCGGCTCATTCGCTCAAAGGGCGTAGGCATTTACTTCATCACCCAAAATCCATCCGACGTGCCTGAGACGGTTCTCGGACAATTAGGCAATCGCGTGCAACATGCCCTACGCGCCTTTACGCCGCGGGATCAAAAAGCGGTCAGGGCTGCGGCCGACACATTCCGCCGCAATCCCGCCTTCGATACCGCGACTGCGATCACCAACCTTGGAGTGGGCGAAGCCCTGGTCTCGATGCTTGATTCCAAGGGCAACCCCGAAATCGTGGCAAGGAGCCTGATTGCGCCGCCGATGGCAAGAGTGGGTCCAATCAGCGAAGAGGAGCGCCGACAGCTCATTCAAAAAAGCAGCCTTCTTGGAAAGTACGACACAGCCATCGACCGTCCCTCGGCTTTCGAGACATTGCGCGATGAACAGAAGAGCGATGCTGACTCCGCCAAGCCATCGCCTGGCGGCTTGCTCGGCGCAATCAAGGGTGCTCTTGGCGGACTCTTCGGCCCTCCGTCGGGCCGGGGCCGCCAGCGCATGTCGCCGGGCGAAATCGCGCTTCGCTCCGCGATTCAATCGGCGGCCCGCAGTGCTGGGACCCAGATAAGCCGCGCGATTTTGCGTGGAATCCTGGGCGGGCGATCGAAATAGGCGGCGATTTTAACCGGAAGGCTTATCGAGGGTTAATTCCTGACACTTGTCTGGGTGTGGCCACGAGGTCTGCGCCGCTCTTGTGTCGTTCAAAACTATAGGCGGATCGGCAGCAATCGAGCCTCCATCGCCTTCTTGCGGATCGTAATTGAGACTAAACGAAATTTGGTCGACCGGGCGATCCTCCTCGGGCTTGACCACCGCGACGACGGAATAACCATTGATCGCCGTTTTGGCGGCGGGTGAGACCACCATGGGCGCTAGAGCTTGGACCCCCATGGCCTGTGCAAAACCCGTATCATTGGGAAGGAATCGGCGGCTGCCGAGCCGGGTCATCCACTCTGGCGTCTGCGTCTCCCCGGGCTTCGCAATCCAAGGCGTTCTAATTGATTCAGGCTTGGTCCCTGGAGGTGTCTTGTTCGTTCCCCCTGCCGCCGCTTCTTTCACTGTTGCACGCTCGACATAAAGGCGGGTGGGAAAAAACGTGAATTCCGTCTTGCGCTTTGTGTTATCAACAGCGTCAATCTTGTAGACAATGAACACTTCGTTGGGCTTTGCGGCCCGCTCCCCACTTGACGTTGCATAGGTATTGCAAAATCCGATCTGACGATAGTCAATGCTCACAGGCGCATTGGAACCGCCTGAACATCCCGATAGCACGCTGGCGAGCACGCCCAAGCTCGGTAAGGCTTGGTACCCTCTCAAACTCATCCTGAAGTCCTCTCCAAATCCCAAGGATGGGGAGCCTCGCCAGGATCAATTGAAACGTCTCGCGATGCTCCCTCATGTGCCAGTTAGTTGGGGATAGGATTAAGGGACTGCAAGAAGCCTTACCGTGCTTTGGATCAACATGATCGGCTATGAGGAAGGCGAAGATGTCTCTCTGAAGATAGCTTGCTGAGAGCCCATCCATTCGGACGGCGTCAAAGAACCATTGGCTTGATCGTGCATTTGAACACGATTGTCCGGCTTGGTCTGGGCAAGCCCCAAGGGCGCGAGAAGACGCGATGCTCCGGCAAGAGAATGAGACCTCATGTTTGGAGAATATTTGCTTTACGCCACGCAAAAATGGCAGGCCCTGCCCTGAGCGGATTTGTCGCGGCTGGCGCCAATGCAATGGCCTTGCCAAAAATTCAACCGGCGCCCACCTTGAGCAAAGTTAAGGAAGCGTATCCACGAGAGGAAACAAGGCGATGCATCTGGAAGATGATACTGTAGGCCGCGAGATTTCGGTCAATGACAAGCGTACGGCGGACATTCTGTGGACAATTCTGATGCTCACGCGCCTTGTTATCCCGGCCTATGTTATCTACGCGATCTATCTCTATTGGACTTTGCCGCCCAGCAATTACTTGACAGGTGGCTATTAAGGGTTGGGGCAGCCCCGCTCTATCATAAAGCGGGGTTTGCGCCGCAAAGACATTCCAACGTGGCGACGCAGATATTTTCGGAGCCACGTTATCGGGAATGGGGCGCGGATTTATTTTTCCGGGTGTGGCGTTAGTCGCCGGAGTGGCGCCGCAGGAGGGACGATCAAGGGCCGCCCTGGCCGTGTGGTAATTTAGATCGGCGGAAAGTCGAATAGCAGCGCGGGCGCCCCAGAACTCTTGAACAGCCGCGCTCGAAATAATCTGACCTTGGCGCCGCCTAGCCACGGCGTCAGTTGGCTTTGGCCAGTTGACGTGGTGCGCGCAATAGGCTAACGGCTTCTTTTCAGCCTGACATGAAGGGTCATTTGGGGATGTTCCTCCCCGGGGCCCTCTTTTGCCAGGTGTCCCGCAAGGGCCGGCCTCCACCGGACGCGGGTAAACTTTCTTGCCGCTAAGCTTTTGGCCGCTGCGGCCGAAATGGAGAATAGATCTTGGCTCGTATTGCTGGCGTCAATATTCCAACTAATAAGCGCGTTATCATAGCTCTTCAATATATCCACGGCATTGGCCCGGCTAAGGCGAAGGACCTTTGCGAGAAGGTGAATATTCCCGCGGCGCGCCGTGTCTCAGAATTAACGGACGCAGAGGTCTTACAGATTCGTGAAGCGATCGATCGTGATTACATCGTGGAGGGGGATCTCCGCCGAGAAGTTGCGATCAATATCAAACGGCTCATGGATCTTGGCTGCTACCGAGGGCTTCGCCATCGGCGTCAGTTGCCGGTACGTGGCCAGCGCACCCACACCAACGCGCGGACCCGCAAAGGCAAGGCCAAGCCCATCGCCGGCAAGAAGAAGTAGCTTTCAGCACGCTCGCTGCCGCGTTCAGCCCAAGTGAGCAGCAGGCACCCCGCTGAGGAAAAGATCATCCCGAGCGCCTGGCATGACGGGCGCGTTTGAAGGAATTGGAGAATGGCAAAAGAAGCTACCCGCGTCCGCCGCCGCGAGCGCAAGAACATTGCGTCCGGTGTCGCCCATGTTAATTCGACGTTCAACAACACGATGATTACCATCGCCGACGCCCAAGGCAACACGATTTCCTGGTCGTCGGCCGGGACGATGGGCTTCAAGGGATCGCGCAAGTCGACTCCGTATGCGGCGCAGATGGCGGCTGAGGACTGCGCGAGAAAAGCAGCGGAACATGGGATGCGGACGCTCGAGGTCGAGGTTTCAGGGCCAGGATCCGGGCGGGAGTCGGCCCTGCGGGCTTTGCAAGCGGCTGGCTTCACGGTGACATCGATCCGCGATGTCACTCCGATCCCGCACAATGGCTGCCGCCCGCGCAAACGCCGGCGCGTCTAGGCCGCGCCCCTATCAATCTATTCCGGTTCAAGGGGCCGGGCACTCTTTTGGCGCCACAGCATCAGGCAATATGTCTCAAGGAAAGGTCCCGTCGTGATTCAGAAGAACTGGCAGGAGCTTATCAAGCCAAGCAAACTCGAAGTGGCCCCGGGAGATGATCCAAAACGCGTGGCCACCATCGTGGCGGAGCCGCTCGAACGCGGCTTTGGCCTCACTCTCGGCAATTCGCTGCGCCGTATTCTGTTGTCTTCCTTGCAGGGTGCGGCGATTACTTCCGTGCACATCGACGGCGTCTTGCATGAATTCTCGTCGATTCCCGGGGTGCGGGAAGACGTGACGGACATTGTGCTCAACATCAAGGACATCGCGATCAAGATGCCGGGCGAAGGTCCGAAGCGGGTGATCCTGAAGAAACAAGGGCCCGGCAAGGTTACTGCCGGCGACATTGCCACGACCGGCGATATATCCATCCTGAACCCGGATCTTGTCATCTGCACCCTCGATGAGGGTGCCGAAATCCGGATGGAATTCACGGTCGCCACGGGCAAGGGCTATGTCCCCGCCGAACGCAACCGGGCGGAAGATGCGCCGATCGGCCTCATCCCCGTCGACAGCCTCTACTCCCCGGTGAAGAAGGTGAGCTACCGGATCGAGAACACGCGCGAGGGACAGATCCTCGACTATGACAAGCTCACCATGCAGGTGGAAACGAACGGATCGCTCTCGCCCGAAGATGCGATTGCTTTCTCGGCGCGTATCCTTCAGGATCAACTTAATGTCTTCGTGAATTTCGAGGAGCCGCATCGCGTCGAGGCGACACCATCCATCCCAGAGCTCGCCTTCAATCCAGCACTTCTCAAAAAGGTTGATGAGCTCGAGCTCTCAGTGCGTTCGGCGAATTGTCTGAAAAACGACAATATCGTCTACATCGGCGATCTTATTCAAAAGAGCGAGGCGGACATGCTCCGGACGCCGAACTTCGGCCGTAAGTCGCTGAATGAGATCAAGGAAGTGCTGGCTCAGATGGGTCTTCACCTCGGCATGGATGTCGCCGGCTGGCCACCGGACAATATCGATGAGCTCGCCAAGCGGTTCGAAGAGCATTATTGATCGGATAATCCCCGCTCACCTCGCACTGCGCGATGAGAATAACGGGAACGGCCGTACCTTGGCACGGCGGCCGTCTATCAATGGAGAAAGCCATGTATCACGGACACGCCAAGCGCCGCTTCGGCCGCACACATGAACATCGCAAAGCAATGTTCGCCAATATGTGCCAAGCGCTCATCAAGCATGAGCAGATCGTCACGACCTTACAGAAGGCAAAGGATCTGCGGCCAATCGTCGAGAAGCTTGTCACCCTTGGCAAGCGCGGCGACCTTCATGCGAGGCGCCAAACAATCGCGCAAATCAAGGATCCCGTGCTCGCCAGCAAACTGTTCGATGTGCTTGGGCCGCGCTACAAGGACAGACACGGCGGCTATACACGCGTCTTGAAGGCCGGTTTTCGCTATGGCGATAATGCAGCGATGGCTGTCATCGAATTCGTCGATCGGGATGTCGATGCCAAGGGGCAAGATTCCGGCCAGGTCGCGGGTGGTGAAGAGACCGCAGCCTAGGAATATCCGTGAGGCGGCGGTCTCGGGCAAGCAGCCCATTTGCTGAGAGAAGCTGCTCCCAGACTAGACTTCGCTGGAGTTGCCGTGGTCAGGTCGTCTAGTTTGGAGCGATCCATGAATATGCGTTTGCTCGGCGCCACGCTCCGGACTCTTACCGTTTCTTTGGCCTTTGCTCTCACGGTGGTTGCGGCGGGCGCCGAGCCCTTACGGCAAGTGCCGCAAGGCCAAAATGACATTCTTTTATCCTTCGCACCGGTTGTTAAGAAAGCGCAACCTGCCGTCGTCAATGTCTATGCCTCGCGCACTGACAAGCGTCCGCGCAATCCCATTTTTGACGATCCGATTTTCCGGCACTTTTTCGGCGAAGGCGGCAATGGCCGACCGGGTGGCCCAACCGCGCGCTCCCTCGGCTCGGGGGTGCTCGTCGACGCCTCTGGACTTGTCGTCACCAATTATCATGTCATCGAAGGCATGACGGACATAAGGGTCGCGCTTGCCGATAAGCGGGAATTCGATGCAGAAATCGTGCTCCGCGATCAGCGAACCGATCTCGTCCTATTGCACTTGAAGGGCGGCGACAACTTTCCGGTGATGGAATTGGGGGATTCCGATTCTCTTGAGGTCGGTGACATTGTTCTTGCCATCGGCGATCCCTTTGGAGTCGGGCAGACGGTGACGCAGGGGATCGTCTCGGCGCTGGCGCGCACCCAAGCCGGAATTTCGGACTACAGCTTCTTCATTCAGACCGACGCGGCGATCAATCCGGGCAATTCGGGCGGGGCGCTTATCGATCTGCACGCTCGGCTCGTCGGCATCAATTCCGCGATCTTTTCGCAGACTGGAAGCTCGATCGGAATCGGGTTCGCCATCCCCGTCAATATGGTCAAAATTGTGCTTGCCGCGGCCAAGAGCGGGGGACATCAGGTGCGCCGCCCGTGGCTCGGGGCGAGCTTGCAAAATGTGTCGAGGGAGATCGCGGACACGCTTGGTCTTGACCGTCCGATGGGCGCCCTCGTTACCGACACTTCCGCGGGCGGCCCAGCGGCCGAGGCTGGCTTGCGCCGCGGCGATATCATCACCGCTATTGACGGCCAGAGTATCGACGATCCCGAGGGTCTTGGCTATCGGCTGGCAACGAAACCAATCGGCGGTGGGACCACCTTGACCTATCTTCGCAACGGCAAATCCAATGCGACTTCCCTCAGGCTAATTCCCGCGCCGGAAACCCCTGCACGCGATCCGGTCAAACTCAAAGGACGTTCCCCATTCTCCGGTGCGACGGTGCTCAATTTGTCGCCAGCCGTCTCCGAAGAACTCTCCGTTCGCGGCGTCAGCGAGGGAGTTGTCATCAGCGAGGTCGAGGAGGGCTCACAGGCGGCACTGGTCAATTTTCAAATTGGCGATGTAATCGTGGCCATCGATGATGCGCCGGTCAAAACGACGCGCGACCTTGAGGAAGCAACGAAGAGCTATCGGAATTATTGGAAGCTAACGATTGAGCGCGGCGGCCAAACGATCACAACGGTGATCGGCGGATGAAGTGCCACCCCCTTCACAGTCTGTGCTGTCGTCTCGATCGTAACTTTTTGGTACGATTGGCACCTCCGCCAGGCCTCCCTCAGGAAGGGGGATAGAACAGACGAATTAGCGGAATAGCGTCTTTCCCTATGTTTTGTGTTCCAGCGGAGCACATGATGGTATTTAAGCCGGGCTGCCAAATTTCTTCAAGGATGAGAAAGGATCCTTTTCGCCAACCCCACAGCCGTTGATGGGAAGTGGCCGAGCAGTACCATTCGCAAGCCAAACATCCTGCACCTTGCCTCCGATGCCGTCGGAACCGCGCCAGCATACCTGTGCATTGCCGGTGGAAGAATCAAGAAACACCGTCATGTTGTTACCGCTGCAATCATCCCCTTCGGTACAAGACCAGGCGACGAAAACGCCCTTGCCGTTGCTTGTCACAGGCGCTTCTGGACCATGCGTTGCTTTTTGTGAAAGTGCAAAGAAATGCTCACCCATAGCGGCGCGCATCGCTGCCTGAACGCCAGGCTGATCCCAAAGAGGCTTGTCATTGGCGATTTTTTCGAGTGGATATTTGCCCTCCCATTGGCCAACGACAGAGAGATCCTCGGCCATTGCAGCCGTGCAGCAAAGCCCGCCGGTCAAAGCGGCTAACAACAAACTCTTGGCGAACTCCCGCATCACTTCTTCCTATCGGATTGGGTTGTTAAAAGCCTTTAATAAGCGCATTCCTCGAAGGCGGGTTCTATATCTCCCGCCCATTGAGTTTTGAATCTGTTGACCAGCCTTTCGGCTTCGCTCGCTTGCGCAAGGACTGCATCCAAGGGATCGAGAAAAAGCGTTTCGTCAAGCCCGTGAGCATTGCGCCGGTTACGCTTTGCTAATCCCGTGCGGGCGATGCGCAAGACTTCGGCGGCGACCTCACTGAGCCGCCGCCCCTCGATCGACGCCGAAAGGCCTAGCCGTGGGACCGCAGCCCGTAATTGCTCGCGCTCTTCCGTACCCCAGCCCTTCACAATGTCCCATGCTGCGTCCAGCGACGACGGCTCGTAAAGCAGCCCGGTGAAAAGAGCCGGCAGCGCCGGAATGAATGGCCGGGGGCCGGCGTCGGCCCCGCGCATCTCGAGGTAGCGTTTAAGTCGCACTTCCGGAAAGATCGTAGAAAGATGATTCTCCCAATCGGCGAGCGTCGCCTGCTCGCCTGGAAGCTGCGCCAGCTTGCCCTGCAAAAGATCACGAAAATCGGCGCCGACAACATTGTGATAGAGATCGCCGCGCTTGACGAAGTACATCGGCACCGACAACGCATAATCGACATAGCGTTCGAAGGACATCCCGTCCTCGAAAGCAAAAGGCAGCATGCCGGTTCGGGCCGCGTCCGTGTGACGCCAAATTTCCGAACGGGCGGAGAGAAAGCCATTAAGTTTGCCGTCTGTAAATGGCGAATTGGCGAAAAGCGCGGTCGCGACTGGCTGCAGGGCGAGCGACACCCGAAGCTTCTTGACCATATCGGCTTCGCTCGAAAAATCGAGATTGGTCTGCACCGTGCAGGTTCGGAACATCATGTCGATCCCCTGTGTTCCGACCTGAGGCATGTAGTTGGCCATGATCGCGTAGCGTTGCTTCGGCATCAGTGGAGTTTCCTCGCGCCGCCATTTGGGGCTCATGCCAAGCGCTAGAAAACCTATCCCAAGCGGATCAGCGACCGTTTTGAGCGTGGCGAAATGGCTTTCGAGTTCGGCATCGGTTTGGTGGATCGTCTCGAGCGGTGCGCCTGAGAGTTCGAATTGACCCCCGGGTTCAAGAGAGATTCCAGCTCCGCTCGTTGCATCGAAGAGACCAATAATCCGGTCGCGGTCGGTGACCGGTGCCCAGCCAAGTTTCTTTTGCATTCCTTCCAAAAGTGCACGAATGCCACCTTGCCTGCCTGCCTGTTCCCCGTCATAGGGCACGGGCGCATGCCCCGATTTGTAAAAGGGAATCTTTTCGTGCTCTGTGCCGATCCGGAATTGTGCCGGAGGCTTTACCCCTGCCTCGAGCCAAGCGACAAGCTCATCGCGCGACGTGATGAGGGTTTTGTCCGTAACGTCGCGTGCCATTTCCATACTTTCACTTCTACTTTCGCCAACCGCCATCATGCCGTGTAACGCGATATGCGCGGCCGCCAATTCGCTGTCCGGTTCACACAAGCCCTCGCGCAGCTACATAGTTGGGCAAAAGCCCTGTCGCAATGCGAGTGATGGGCCACTCGCAAGGCACCAAGGTTAATTCAAGGCGGAGAGCTCAGGGACGTTTTCCGGTCATAATATCGCTGATTTCGGCCTCGATCCCTCCTTGCTGCGGATTGGCAGGCGGCGGTGTGCCGGGTTGTAGCATTTTGGTGAGGGCTTCGAGACTCGCCTGAATCGAGGCCGGATCGAAATCTTGCGCCTGCGAGCTGCCGCTTTGGGCTGCTGACCCCGCCCCAAACCGGCTGGCGAGCTTTCCCAAGATAAGGGAGCCCAAAACGCTCCCGAGGCTTCCTTGGCCCCCTGAAGCCTGTCCAGCAGATGCTGAATCGCGGCCCCCGCCGAAAATCTGGCCAAGGATGGAACCAAGGCTCGCCCCACCGGGGCCAGGGGCTGGGTCCGGTTGCGAGGGCTGGGGAGCCGGCGTTCCGCCTAGAATCTGCCCCAACACGGGACCAAGGCCTCCTTGCGCCGCCATGTTGGTGAGTTGCCCAAGAATCCCGCCAAAGCCCTGACGTTCCAGGGATTTGGCGAGGCCGCCAAAGATCATCGAAGCGATCACCGGCAGCATTTGGCTCAAAATTGCAGAACTCACTCCCGTTGCGCTTGAAGCCCGCAAGGCAATTTCCTCGCTATGGGAGACGAGGACGTGGCCCAGACTATCGCCAGCCTTTTGCACGGTCGCGGGGTTCTGTGCGGCAATGGGATCAATAAAAGCCGCCACATGCTGACGTTCTCCCAGCGCACCAACCAAGGAACTGAACCCGAGCGGCTGGGAGGTCTGCTTCAAGAACTCTTCGGACAGCGCTGGAAGGATGGCCTTGACCGCGGCATCCGCCTCTTCAGGCGTGATGTTGAACTGAGCCGCCAGATTTCCGATGGCGTGGCCATCTTGGGCACTTTGCAAGATCTCGTAAAGATTGGACATGGCAATCCCTCCTCGCAATGACTTGCGACCCGGGTGCGCCGGAAGGATATCCGGCTTACCGGCTTACTTAGGCTACAAGAGCTCGAGACGTTTTGCGAGCCGCGCCGTAACGTAATAGGCTGTGATCACAGCGCCTGCACCAAAGAGGGCCGAGCCAAGGATAAGCCCGACGTAGCCGCCCTCCGGTCCATAGCGAGCCGCGCCCACCGTGACGAAGGGCAGCGTGCCCAGCGTGGCACGCCCCCAATTGAACACGGTCGAGAGAAGCGGGAATCCAAGATTGTTGAAAGCGGCATTGGAAACAAAAATAGCACCAAGAAAAAGCCAGAGTGGCCCGCCGTAGGCGCAAACAAAAGCCAAAAGCTCAGCTGTTTCACCCTCCGCATGAAAAAGCTGGACGAACAATGGCGCAGCCAAGCGCAGCAGAACAGCGACCGCGATCACATAGAGAAGAGCAAAGGTCAGGCAATCCGTGAGCACCTGGCGCACCCGCGGGATCAACTTCGCGCCGAGGTTCTGGCCGAGGATCGGACCAACCGCCGACGACAAGGCAAAAAGAACGCCGAAAGCCATTGGGTTGAGCCGGTCCAGAATTGCGAAGGCCGCGACCACCGGTTCGCCGAAATGCGAAAATATCCGCATCGTGTAGGCGTTGGCCGCTGGCGCCGCGAGATTGGTCAGGATGGCCGGAACGGCGATCGCCATCATAGGCCACAGATCCAATCGCAATGCCGGGCGGCTCGGCATTGCGATGAGATCATGCTTGCGCATGACGCCATTGAATCCGACGGCGACAAAAACGAAGCGGGAAATCAGAGTGACTATGGCCGCGCCCGTGACGCCAAGGCCCAGGCCAAAGATAAAAATTGGATCAAAAATAGCGGTAGCAACGGCCCCTGCAAGCGTAACATACATCGAACGTCTCGCGTCGCCGGCCGCACGCAATATGCTCGCGAGAGCCATGCCAAGGCCGAGTAGAACTGTGGCCGGAAGAGTGATCGCAAGATAGGTCGAGGCAACGTCGAGCGTCATGTCACGGGCGCCAAAAAGGACAAGAATCTCCCGCCGGAGAGGCCACGCGCAACAGCTGACCAAAGCCCCGATCAGAAAGACGTGGATCAGGCCCGATGCCGCGAGGCGTTTTGCGCCGGGTCGGTCTCCCATGCCGTGCGCTCGCGATACCAGGGCGCCGATCGCGATCGAAAGGCCGATATTGATCGAGACCGAAAAAAACAAGACCTGCGTGGCGAAGCCGACGGCGGCGGTGAGCTTCGGATCGCCAAGCCACGATACATAGAGCAACGATAGGAGATCGACGAGAAAGATCGCCATGAGCCCAACGGAGGTCGCTCCTGTCATGACGATCACATGGCGCATGGTCGAGCCCTCGGTAAACACCGCGCTCGGGAAGGTTTCATTGCTCAAGCAGAGGTTTCCCTGTCGGTGGCACGGGAGAGCAGCACTTGATGTTGCCGGCGGTGGCCGGGGTCAAGAAGGATGCTCTCGGAGTTTTGGATGATAGACACGAGTCCCAAATGGGGCGGCGTGTCGCTTCGGCGACAATGTTGCCTCGGAAGGACCGACCACTGCAAGGTCTGCCACGGGACTGCGCCAGTCCGCAGGCAAACCTCAGCCCCTGACGGGCGGAAGTGGGATTAGGATGAAGGAGGTGTCCAAATCGAGTAGGGGCGAGCAGGTTTCGCATTGATCAGACTACGTGCCGCCAATAAGCCCCCGGCAGCGGCAAGTTTCACGCGGTCGCGCCATGGCGACGCTCCCGGCGCAGCAGGGGAAGCACCTAGTTTTCGCAGAAATCTGTTCAGCTGGTAAATTTGCTTCTGGCTAAGAGCCGACTGCAGTTCGTAATTGACACTCACAGCCACCGATATGTTGTCATGATTGCGCACCCAATGTGGAGCGAAGACCGGAATATGGACGCCTTGCCCGGCATGAAAATCATAGGCAGTGGCCTCGGAAAGACGATTTTCTTGATAGATGATGCTATTCATGTCGCCCGCGTAGTAGGCCTCCCGCTGCTCATCCGAGGCAAGCGTCCGATCACCACAATCATAAACCCAAAGCGTCTTGTTCCCGGCAACTTGCAAGAGGAAATTGCATTCGGCATCCATATGGTAAGACGTCACCCGGTTAGGCGAGCTGATCAGGATCAGCACCTCCCCGATCAGTACGTCCTGGCGCATTTGCTCGCCTGAGAGCTCGATGACGTTCGAGAGCAGCGCCTGGAGGAGCCGGGCGTAGACCGGATCCTGCTCAACGTGCTTGAGGACGACGAGAGAATCATTTTCCCCTATATGGGTGATCGTATCGACAAGTGTCAGTCTGGCACCTCCATTCGCGCCCCACGTATCAGTGACCCGAACCTTGCCGTTCGACCAATATGCCTCGTGGTGATAGGGCCGGCGGGCGAGGTCGATTAGGCTCGGGAGTTCAAAAAGTGGGTGACCTGCGAGCGCGTGGGCGAAGATGAAATCGCGGCGATTGTAGCGGGAGGCAAATTGCCCGTCCGGATCGGCAAGGAGGCCGCGCTCCTCATTCTGGAGGACATCCCCAATCGCAGGCACATTTCCATCGATAGCCGACACGGTTCCAAGCTCCAGCCCAAATGTAAGCTCTCCAGGCCATTCGGACGCTAAACATTCCCCCCCGCTTCGGTCAAGCAGATGGACCCGGTTTCAATATCGGGCCGACTCGGGAGGCGATTTCCCAGCCGGTCCCGGATTTGTAGGAGTGAGGAGGCGCTCAGTGCAGGATTCGGGGCCGTCCGCCTTCGCCTGGCCCGTGAACGAGTTTATGTCTTCCGGGTTTCCGCGGCTCTGGAGCCGCCGTTTCATCGAACAACTCCGCAAGTTTCTCAGTCATCGCGCCGCCTAGCTCCTCAGCATCGCTGATCGTCACGGCGCGGCGATAATAGCGCGTCACGTCGTGGCCAATTCCGATCGCGATGAGTTCGACCGGTGAATGTGTCTCAATCTCATTGATCATGAATCGCAAATGCTTTTCGAGATAGTTGCCTGGGTTGACCGAAAGGGTCGAATCATCGACCGGGGCACCGTCGGAAATCATCATCAAAATGCGCCGCTGCTCTGGCCGCGCGAGAAGACGCCGATGGGCCCAATCGAGGGCTTCGCCATCGATGTTCTCCTTGAGCAATCCTTCGCGCATCATCAGCCCGAGATGTTTGCGCGAGCGCCGCCAAGGAGCGTCCGCAGATTTGTAAATGATATGGCGAAGGTCATTGAGACGGCCGGGCGACGCGGGTCTATTCGCCTGAAGCCAGGCCTCGCGGGATTGGCCACCCTTCCACGCGCGGGTGGTGAAGCCGAGGATTTCGACCTTGACAGCGCAACGCTCCAGTGTTCGTGCCAAAATGTCGGCGCAAGTGGCTGCAACCGTGATCGGACGACCGCGCATCGAACCGGAGTTATCGATGAGCAAGGTCACAACCGTATCGCGGAACTCCATATCCTTCTCACGTTTGAAGGAAAGCGGCTGCCGCGGATCGGCAATCACGCGTGGCAGCCGCGCCGGGTCGAGGATGCCTTCCTCAAGGTCGAATTCCCAGGAGCGGCTCTGCTGTGCCAAAAGACGACGCTGCAATCGATTGGCAAGCCGCGCCACGATCGGCGAAAGATTGCTCAATTGTTTGTCGAGGTAAGAGCGAAGCCGCTCGAGTTCCTCGGGATCGCAAAGGTCTTGGGCCGCGACGATTTCGTCGTATTTCTTGGTGAAGGCCTTGTAGTCCGAGCCACGCGCTTCGGCGCGCGCCTGCGGTGAAGGCCGCAGGGGATCACCCGGCTCTTCGGACGGACCAAACTCGGCTTCCTCCTCGAATTCGCCGGTGGGCGCATCCACCGCATCAATCTCGCTTTCTTCCGTGAGATCGGAGGAGGCTTCGATCGTTTCGCTCCGGCTTGCATCGCCCGTGTGATCCTCGGCGCCTTCCTCGGGCTGGTTGTCGGCGTCACCGGACTCACCCGCGCCCTCATCCTCCTCTTCCGGATTGCTGTCGAGACTGCCCTCTTCGAGCATTTCGAGCGCTGTCAGCAGTTTATGGACGGCGACCGCGAAGGCGCGCTGATCCTCGATTTGCGGTCCAAGCCTGTCAAGCTCGGAGGCGGCGCGCTCTTCGATCCAAGGCCGCCAAAGATTGACGATCCTTTCCGCACTCTGAGGCGGCTGCAGCCCGGTGAGGCGCTCGCGCACAATCATCGCAAGCGCATCTTCGAGTGGTGCCTCTGCACGGGCCGAGATATCGGCGTAATGGGCGCGGTGAAAACGATCCTCGAGCATCGCCTCGAGGTTGCGGGCAACGCCCTGCATCCGGCGCGAGCCGATTGCCTCGACCCGCGCCTGTTCGACAGCATCGAAAACCGCGCGCGCGGGTGGCGCTTGCGGGGTCGCCCGCCGGTGCACATCCATGTTGTGGCAGGTGAGCCGCAGCGCCATGGAGTCGGCGTGCCCCCGCAAAATGGCTGCCTCCCGCGCATCGAGCTTGCGGGAAGGTTCTGGCAGCCGTGCCTTGGCGCCTGCACTGGAGGAAACGAGGCTTGGCCGCTCGGCGGCGAAAGTGACCTCCACCTGCGGCATCTTTGCCATCGCGCGCATGCAGGAGGCGACGGCCCGCTTGAACGGCTCCTTGGGAGCCTCCGATTTCGCAGGCGGCTTCTGGTTGGAACTCATTCCCAAGACTTCTGGCTGGAACTCATTCCGAAGACTTAGTCACTCAAGAGCTGCATCGCTAGGATCAACGGAACACACCCTGCCCGGCTTCAGCTCATGGCGACATTGACAGCGCTCTCGGGAAGCTCCCTCCCAAAGCAACGCTGATAGAATTCGGCGACGAGCGCGCGCTCCAATTCATCGCATTTGTTGAGAAAGGTCAGCCGAAAGGCGAATCCGGTATCACCGAAGATCTCCGTGTTCTCGGCCCAAGTGATCACAGTGCGTGGGCTCATCACGGTCGAAAGATCGCCGCCGATGAAGGCGTTACGGGTGAGGTCAGCGACTCGCACCATTTTGTTAACGGTGTCGCGGCCTTCCTTGGTGGCCTGAAACCGCTTCACCTTTGCCAGAACGATGTCGACTTCCTTGTCGTGCGGCAGATAGTTCAAGGTGGCAACGATGGACCAGCGATCCATCTGTCCTTGATTGATTTGCTGGGTTCCGTGGTAAAGCCCGGAGGTGTCGCCAAGGCCGATCGTATTCGTCGTCGAAAACAGCCGGAAGGCGGGATGCGGCCTAATGACACGGCTCTGATCAAGCAGGGTGAGGCGGCCCGACATCTCAAGGACGCGCTGAATGACGAACATCACATCGGGGCGCCCTGCATCATATTCATCGAAACAGAGCGCGATATTGTTTTGCAGGGCCCAAGGCAGGATTCCATCCCTGAATTCGGTCACCTGCAGCCCGTCCTTGAGGACGATTGCGTCTTTGCCGATGAGATCGATCCGGGACACATGACTGTCGAGGTTGATCCGCACGCAAGGCCAATTCAACCGCGCCGCGACCTGTTCGATATGCGTCGACTTGCCGGTGCCGTGATAGCCGGTGATCATCACCCGCCGGTTCTTGGCAAAGCCTGCCAGTATGGCGAGCGTCGTATCGCGATCGAAGAGATAATCGGGATCGAGGTCGGGAACGTGCGGATCGGCGCAGGAATAGGCCGGTGCCTCCATATCGGTGTCGATGCCGAACACCTGGCGCACCGAGATTTTCATGTCGGGCAGGCCGCCAGGAGCGGCGCTTTCGTCCATCATCATGCCTTGCATTGTCCTTTGTCCCGCACAGCAAGCAAAATAGCTTTGTGGACGCTCAACCAAATTGCCTGCCAAAAACAATCTCCTAAGAGATTGCCTTCAACGCGTTTTGACGACGCCAATCGGCCCTGTTTTTCTGGAGAGCCTCAAGCCTGCTTGACTGACCTTAGATAATTATAGGCGCGGATGATTTCGCGCAATTTGTCTTCGTTTGACCGGTCTCCGGCGTTGGCGTCGGGATGGAGGCGCTTGACCAAATCCTTATAGCGGGCCTTGATCGCGGCCATGTCCACAGTGTCGTCGAGCCCCAACTGATCCAGGGCTTTCAAGGCCGCCAGGCCGTAGCGTGGTTTACGAGGTGCCTCGCAAGAATAGGCCTGTGTATCCGTTCGGAACATCCCCAAAGTCTCGCCCTGGCGCGACGCATCGTCGCCCTCCTCCCGAAAATTCTTGCTTCTACGTTTGGCACCCATTGACCAAGTCGGGCGATGGCCAACCAGGGCCTCGCGCTGATAAAGCGCCATAGCTTCAACGCTCATCCCATTGAAATAATTGTAAGATGCGTTGTATTCCCTGACATGGTCGAGGCAAAAGCAAAAATACTGGCCCTCCCGCAACCGGCCCATGGGTGCACGGAACTCGCCCGGCTCGCGACAGCCGGGGTGCTGGCAAAGCGTTTGATCCGGCCGCCGTTCTTCCTTGAAGGCAGATTTAACCCTGATGCGATCGAAAAGGCGTGATTTCAAATTCATGGCGGCGCCTATTATGAATGTCTTTCGGATGGCCGCAAGCATTTCGGTGCGGCAAATTGCAGGTGACACCGGTCCGGCCAAGCGATAAATTTTTGTCTCTCTTGAAATGCGTGAGCACAAGGCTATGACGGTGCATGATCAAATCAAGGCGAAATTAGCGGCGGCCCTCGCCCCCACTTCCATTGAAATCATCGATGAATCCCATAAGCATGCGGGCCACGCCCACGCCGTTGAGCGGCGCGGCACCGCTGATGGCACCGGCGAAACCCACTTTCGGATCAAGGTGGTTTCAGAAGCCTTCAGGGGCAAAAGCCGGGTCGAACGCCACCGGGCCATCAATCATCTCTTGAAGACCGAATTCGAAGGCGGCATGCATGCCTTGGCGATCGAAGCCAAGGCACCTGGAGAATAGGCCTAACGAGATCATTGCGGGTGTTCGGGAAGATTTAAACCGCGAAAAGCCGGATCACGAGCGTCGAGAAGCGCCGATGGCCCGTATATGGGCGTTTCATGGGTTGGCCGCAGGGCCTTCATTGAGAAAAACCTGCGCCCTTCCCTGACGTCATGCTCTAGCGCAGGTGCACGTGGCCTGAACGCGGAATAAACGCCATGGTCGTTCGTTTGGAGCGCGGGTGCGCCGCCGCCGTTGAATGATGCCAGTGGCCGTGTCTCCCGCCATGACTGGCCCAATGATGTCTCCCATGGTGGCGGCTGGCGTGGCGGCGGCCATGGTGGTGACCAGAATCTTCCTCGGAAGCTGCCGCAAACTTATCGCCAGTTCCGTCGGCCGCCGCGCCGTCATCCTGACTGCTTGTGTCCAAGCTGTTATGGGTGCCGCCGTGGCCGCGCGGCACCGGGCCGAACAAGGCCAAACATTGATTATAGGCGTCCGCTGCCTGAATTTTTTCGCAATCATCAATGGTTCGAGGCGCAGCTATCGAACAAGCGGGAGCCGCCGCGATCAAGGCGGCGGCAAAAACACTGTGCAAGACAAATCGCAAGGCTTCATCCTCTGAGGCTCGCGCCGGTTTTTTTGGCAACTTCCGCGATGATCTTGCCAGCTGCAGCATCGATCTCAGCCTCGGTCAATGTCCTATCGCGCGGTTGCAGGGTGACGGATATGGCGACCGATTTCTTGCCTTCCGGGATGCCTTTGCCTTCATAGACGTCGAAAACGCCAACGTCCATGATGAGCGCACGCTCGCCCGCAACGGCGGCCCTTACAATGTCAGCCGCTTTCACCGATCGATCGACCAGAAAAGCGAAGTCGCGTTGCACGGGCATGAACTCCGGAAGTTCGAGCTTCGGTTTGGTTCTTGTGAGCCTCAATTTCGGCGCCGGTATGTCATCGAGAAGCAATTCAAAACCGGCAATCGGCCCCTCGGCGCCAATGGCGTCGAGGGTGCGCGGATGGAGTTCGCCGAACGCGCCAAGGACATTTTTTGGCCCAAATTGAATCGTGGCGGAACGGCCTGGATGAAACCAGGCAGGCCCCCCAAAAATGACCTGCAAGCCACCAGTCGGGACGCCAAGCGCCGAAAGAAGCGCGAAAACATCTGTCTTGGCATCGAACAGATCCACGCGCGCGGGCGCGGCCGACCAATGCCTTCCGGCTCCCCCTTCCTTCGCCATGCCTCTCCGAATCGCGCCGGCCGCGATCTTTTGTCCATTTTCCGCGTCGCTTAAGAAGATTTGCCCTACCTCGAACAGCGCAACATCGGGATGGCCACGGTCGGCATTGCGTTGCGCAGCCGCAATCAGCCCCGGTAACAGGCTCGGCCTCATATCGGAAAGTTCGGCGGCAATTGGATTGGCGAGTGCCAAGGAAACCCCGCCGCCGCCAAACATTCGCGCGCGCTGATGGGAGACGAACGACCATGTCACGGCTTCGACAAGGCCGTTGGCGGCAAGAGCTCGTCTTGCGCTTCTGACCCGCTTTTGCAGCAAGCTTAGCACCGGTCCTGCGGCACTTTGCCCAGACCCCGCCGGCAATTGAGCCGGGCGAACACGGTCAAGGCCCGCAATTCGCAAGATTTCCTCGACGAGATCGGTTTTTTGCTCGATATCGGGACGAAAGGACGGTACCTTCACCACGGCCTCGCCAGCGTTGCCAGCACAATTGGCGAGTTCGAACCCAAGGCTCTCGAGAATGGCCGCCATTTCCGAGCTGTCGAGTTCAAGGCCGGTCAGGCGCTTCACTTCACTCCAAGGAAACAGAATTCGCCTCTCGCGCTGGGGAACCCGTCCCGCAAGAGCGACCTCCGAGGCTTCTCCTCCGCAAAGCTCGATCACGAGCCGGGTCGCAAGCTCAAGTCCGGGCAGAAGGAACTCCGGATCGACGCCCCGCTCGAACCGATAGCGCGCATCCGAATTAATGCCAAGGCTGCGCCCGCTGCGTGCGATATTCACCGGGTCCCAGAGGGCTGATTCGATCAAAACCTCGGTGGTTGTCTCGTCGCAGCCAGAGGCTTGCCCCCCCATGATTCCGGCAAGCGATTCGACCCCCCGCTCGTCGGCAATGACCACATTATCCTTGTCTAGCCGATAACTCCGGCCATCGAGCGCGAGCAGCTCCTCTCCTGGCCTGGCGCGGCGCACAGTGAGGTCGCCTTGGATCTTTTTTGCGTCAAAGACGTGCAGCGGGCGGGCGCGATCGAACGTCAGATAATTGGTGATATCGACGAGCGCGTTGATCGGCCGCAGCCCAATCGCCCTGAGCCGCCTCTGCATCCAGGCGGGACTTGGGCCATTG
>DATJBL010000028.1:0-12039 GCA_035515355.1 Methylocella sp. | reverse complement strand
GGCGTCAAAACAACGCCGAGTAGGCCCGGGGAATTTCACCCCGAGCCTCTCCCAGATCCGGACTTGATACTCTCGCATCATCCGGCTCGTGCCATCGCACGAAAGCTGCCGCCTTCCGCTCAACCTTTGGGCTCCTCCCAGCATGACCGGTTGGCCCAGGCTCAGCGGCGATGGCCTGCCCCCTTTGCTCCACGAGCATTACACCCGCTTCCACGCTACTACGGAGCAGTCCGCCCCTCGCCAGCGCATCGGTACTTTCGGCCTCGCGGTTGGAGCCGCTTGTGCCTTTTCCCTTGGCATCGCCAGCAAGGTTCTCACGTTCCATACAAGAGCCTAGTCCGGCTTCGCGCCGCCTGCATGCCGGATGTCGCTCGGGCAGTCTTCAGGACAGCCCCCGAGCTGATCCCAGGAGACGGACGCACCCCTGGTTTTGACATCACCTCTGGCATTTCGACACGTCATCAGCGGTTCGCTTTCGCTCGCCTCTCCGGACCATACCTGACGAGATCTCATCCCGCCTTTTGCTGCAACGCTCACCACAACCGCTTTTGACGATCGCAGCTTGCAGTGGTTTGCGGCCTGCACCTGACTGCCGGTCGCGAGGGACCATCCCTCATCTCTCATACAGTTGCGCACCGACGATGACCGACGATGCTCGTGACACAACGTCCGCTTGCCACTTTCGAAATGCGCTATAAATGCGTGAGTAGTGAATTTCCGGACGGCCTTCTTGATCTTTTTCGATCGGCAGCTCTTTCCACTGGCACCCCAGGTAAAGCAATCGCAAAATGTAGTTGAAGATCGCCAGCAAGGTGAGTTTCGGCGCTGGGCCCCGGCTCCCAACGGTAAGATGGGGCAAGACAAATTGCTGGAACTGCTCGAAACTCAATCTCGTCGGAATCCCTTGCTGCTGCTGACTTTCCACCATTTCGCCCCCCAAAAAATAGGATTTTAGATGGGGTCAGGTGGCAGCACTAAAACATCAGTGACTACAAAGACTTGCAGACAAATTGCCCGGGTTGGAGAAACCCGCAACCAGTCCCTTCATAAACGAAAGACAGCAACCGATGACTTGATAGAAATGCCACCCTCTCGCGTCCGGCGCATTTGACGGCCCGTCGCAGCTTGCAGGACTTTCGGCAATTGGAGAGCAGGTGGTATACGCGACCAGACGGGTTTGACAATTTCCCGGCCATGTCGAGTGCGCCGGGTGGCCTGTCCAATGACAATGCGCTGTGACCATCGGAAGCCGATCTCGTGGAAATAGAGGTCGGCATGTTCCGGACTGATATGATGGAAGACGCCGGCAATTGTGCGCCTGACCCTTGAATTGAAGCCCTCAGCAGAATTCGCATGGACCCGGCCGCGCACGTATTCACGCCTTGAATGCTGAACGGTGTCATGTGCGGCAAATCCCTGACCCACAGCGATGAAAGCTTTCCATTCGTCGCTCATCAGATGCGCCTCAGGTTTGACCTCTTTTTCGAGGACTCGTTCAGCCTCGATGACCGAGAGATCGTCCACGACCCTGGCGCGGGCATCGCCTGCCGGCGTGCCGATAGTAATAGCGCTCGGTCTCTGCACCATCGCCAATACGGGAGCCTTTGTGGTCCGCCGCTGGCCCTTGCGACCGCGCCCCGGCGGCGGGGCATCGGTTTTTGGCTCCGGCCGGCCATCAAGGTAGAGTTCGTCGATCTCGACCGTGCCACCGAGCGGCATTTCGCGCGCCACCATCAGCCGAAGAGCGTGCCCCATGCGCCAAGCCGTTGGCTGGCTCACACCGAGCGCCTCGGCCAACCGCACCGAGGACAGACCTTTATCCGATTGCAGCATCAACCATAGAGCCTTGAGCCATGTGCTCAACGGTAGCTTAGTGGAATGCAGCGGCGTATGCGTCGTCGCGGTAAATTGAAATCGGCACTCGCCGCCGGAACATTGATAGAGCCCTGGCCTTGCCCGCCGCCGTCCCATGTCGCGGCCTGCGATAGCTATCGACCTCTTATAACCGCAGGCCGGACAAATCCGTCCTTTCGGCCAGACCATTGCTTCGAGCAGACGCCGGCATTGTTGCTCATCGCCGAACGCAGCGACCATGTCTTCAACCGTCTGAATTTCACAGAGCACTGCGCGAACCGCTTCCGACATCGCAATTCCTCAAGCCACAAGAGGCCGGCAGAATCTGATGATGATATTGATTCGGCAAGGCTAAGCTGTCTTTCGCGCCGTACAAAAAATCACAAACCTTGAGCTGACCTCAACTAGCGTTTCTGATTGAAATGTTATAACCTCATGTCAATTCCGCGCCTAGCGTTGGGGAAGGGATGGTCAGATGGGCAATCGAGAGGGAAACGGGAATGCGGCGCGTATCCTTGAGGCGTTGGTGGCTTCGCCGCGCCCGCTGAGCGCCTACGATCTAATTGCAAAGGTCAGGCCGCACGCGATTGCCGCGTCGCCAACGGTATATCGAGCGCTCAAGAGGCCGATGTCTGACGGCAGGGTGCATCGGATCGAATCACTCAATGCCTTCGTCGCCTGTCGCCATTCGAGAGGTGGCCGCCTGCCCGACCTTACGCATGAGGGGGGTGTCGGCTTCGCGATCTGCGACCGCTGCAGCTCAGCCGATGAATTCGCCGATCACGTGGTTGGTGAGAGGCTCGAGGCGGATCTTTCGGCTCGTGCCTTCCTGCCTAGTGCTCTCGTCATCGAGGTGCAAGGTGTCTTCGCCGTGTGCCGGTCGGACGAAGTGAGCGCGACGACGTGACCGACCCCCTTTCCGATATGGTTCCGGTCGTCGTTGTTACTGGCTTTCTCGGGGCGGGCAAGACGACATTGCTCAACGAACTGCTGTCCGATCCATCCTTTCGCGACACGGCCGTCGTCGTCAACGAGTTCGGCGACATCGCTGTCGATCACAACCTCGTGCGTGTCGGATCACAAGATCTTGTGATCACGACCACCGGTTGTCTCTGCTGCACGGCCTCTTCCGACGTGCGTGCTTCACTCTTCGAGCTACGCGAGGCGTCCCGCGCCGGCCATGCGCCGAGCTTCTCGAGAGTCGTGGTCGAGACCACGGGCCTTGCCGACCCGACGCCAATCGTGAACGCGCTGACCCCAGGCGCCCTGCCTGCCTTGAGGCTGGGCGATCAGATCGTCGCTCGCGGGTTTCGGCTTGCTCGCATCGTGACCTGTTTTGACGTGATAACGGGCGAGCTGGCTTTGAAACGCGCCTTCGAGGCAGTGAAACAAGTGGCATTTGCCAGCACCATCGTGCTCACCAAGTCTGACCTTGCGAAGGACCCTGCCTCTCGCCGTGACATCGCGCAGCTGAGGGCGCGGCTCGCCGCAATGAACCCCTCCGCCGAAATCATTGATCGCAATGATCCCGGCCTTTCCATTGAAAGCCTCTTTGAGGGCGCCTATCTTCCATCTGACCGAATGGACGACGTAACCGGTTGGCTCGCCCTCGATCGCATGCTTCGATCGCAGGACACCCGTACCCGCCCAGCCGCATCTTCCTTACACGCCGATGACATCCGCGCGATCTCGCTCATCCACGACGGCCCGGTGACACGCGCGGCCCTCGACGTCTTTCTGGGGATCCTTTCGCGCACGGTCGGTGCAAATCTCCTTCGCTTGAAGGGGCTTGTGCGTCTCGCGGACGATCCGGATCGCCCAATGGTCGTGCATGCCGTCCAACATTTGATGCATCCGCCGACGCGTCTATCCGCCTGGCCGGATGAAGATCGCCGAACGCGCTTAGTTGTCATTGGCCGCGGCCACGACGAACGGGCCGTCGCCGAGATGTTCCAAGCACTGATCGGCGGCGATGGCGGCGCAGGCGCCGTTCGTCCCTGGCGCATCCCGGCCTTTGTTGTGGTCTTCCTGCTGGCGCTCTCAATCGGTGCAGCCATCGTGCACAGCGCCGGCTCAAACGCAGTCGCGGCTGCGGACCATCACGTCACCTCTGCAAACGGAGACCGTCCATGACGACGCAGACTGCAATACCTGTCACAGTACTCACTGGCTTTCTCGGCGCCGGCAAGACAACGCTTCTCAACCGGATCCTTACCGAGAACCACGGCAAGCGTTACGCCGTGATCGTCAATGAATTTGGGGAAGTGGGCATCGACAACGATCTCGTCGTCAACTCGGACGAAGAGATATTCGAAATGAACAACGGCTGTATCTGCTGCACGGTGCGCGGTGATCTCATCCGCATCATCGAAGGCCTGATGAAACGACGCGGCAAGATCGATGGGATTCTGATTGAGACAACAGGCCTCGCCGATCCGGCTCCTGTCGCTCAAACCTTCTTCGTCGACGAAGATGTCCGCAAGAACACCAAGCTCGACGCCATCGTCACAATCGTCGATGTCAAGCACTTGGTCGGCGCGCTTGCGGACTCCCAAGAGGCGCAGGAACAAATCGCCTTTGCGGATATCGTCCTCCTGAACAAGACCGACCTCGTCGGTCCGGAAGAACTGGAAATAGTAAGCAAGCGCATTAGCGCAATCAATCCCGTTGCGACGATTCGTGAGACGCAGCGCTGCGGTATCGAATTGTCCGATGTATTGGACCGCGACGCCTTCAGCCTCGATCGCATATTAGAAGTCGAGCCGGATTTCCTAACTGGCTTTCATGACCACGAGCATGACGACCACGTTTCCAGCCTGTCGCTTGTGGCGGACCGGCCGCTCGATCCTGAAAGGTTCCTGCCTTGGATCCAGGAAGTCATCCAGACCCTGGGCGCCGATATCCTGCGCATGAAGGGGATAATTGCCTTCCGCGACGACCCCGATCGTTTCGTGATCCAAGGCGTCCACATGCTCCTCGAAGGCGATCGTCAGAGGCCTTGGAAGCTCAACGAAGCGCGGACGAGCCGACTCGTCTTCATCGGGCGCAACCTTCCAGAGGAGGTGCTGCGTGCTGGCTTCGAGCGCAGTTTCGCCGAGGAGGAGCGGCCTGCATGAGCTTGCTCAATCCATTCAACCCAATCCGTGGCGCAGATCTCAAGGATGCCGCTGACCGCATCAAAATATGGGCTCGCGCGGCGTTGTCGCTTTCTGATGATGATGCCGTTACCGTCTCCGAGATCAATTGCCGCGATCCGAGCTGCCCTGGCGTAGAAACGGCGATCCTCGTGATGAGAGCCAACGCGCCGACTCGAATGATTCGGATCGCCCGCCCCTTGGCCGAGGTTCGCCGCGCCGATTTGGAGACCGCCCTCGATTGAAGCTCCGTCTTCCAACTAAGTTCATCACCGGGAGAAGCCGACCCGCAGGGTATGATGCTTGATCACTTTTATTCCGCTCCTCGCCGGCCATCCGCAAAAATTTGGCCGGCTGTGTCCAAACAGCAACAACGTTACGATGGTCTGGACGAGCCATTGTTCACGCGCCGGTAATTTACCCGCAATCGCCTTGCCAAGGACCGAGTCGATGAGCCACTCAACCCAAACCGGAGTGTCGATAAGTCGCATCAGAAGCGATCTGTTCGGTCACGATAGCCTTCGGGAGTCGCGCCCCGAGCCACGCCGACAAGGTCCTCTGGCTTGGGCACGGGAACGAGTAACATGCCTTCGCCTTTCGGGACAAACAAGGCGAATTCTTGTCCGACTTTCCAATGCCGTGCCATCCGCACAGCCTTTGGGTATGGAAATCTGGAATTTAGCCGAAAGCTTCGCTGTAGCTTTAGCAACAATTACGAATCTCCGATCGATGGGGCAACCGTAAGACAATACCGCGGATCAAACTTGTCAGAAAGCACATGCCGTTCCCTCGCTGCAGAGGCCAAATAGCATGTAACCACCGGCAGAGGGTCAACCAATCGTGGCGGAAAGTCGATCTGGTGATCACGCCTCGCCACAGCCTCTCTAGCCGTCAAGCATCATCTTAACAACGGATTAAGGTATAAGCGACGGCCGCCTCATTGTCCTCGTCAAGCGGCGCTTGGGTCTCTTGCCCCAACAAAGCTTTTGATACACAAAGATTCTCAACATTCATGGTCGGCCGCATCATCGATCGCGAGGAACAGCCTTGTTACGCCAATCCCCGCGATCGGCGGCGAGCGATGAAGAAGTCCCGGACTTTCCGCTGTAGCTTCGCGGCCGCCGCGCATGATCGCGATGTGACCGCGATCGAGCCGCCGGATGGCGTCCGTCGGCGCCGGCGCACCGCTTGGCGATATCGTCGTGAGATGGGGCGAGATCCACTCGGTTCCCGGTCCCCGATACGTCGTCACCAGCCGAAAACGCACATTGTCGGTAGGGAAACGCCGGCATGCGTCATCTTCGACCGCCTCGAGCCTGATCTGGAGCCGCAGCGCCTTCGTCAGCTCCTGAAACAGACGCGCCAGAAAGATCACGTCCTCGGACAGCCATTCCGCAAGCCATCCCGGGCCGAATTCGGCCTCTTCGAGTCCGCGATCAAGGACCCGCCGAACAGAATCGACGTCCCCGACCACACGCAAGCGCGGCAAACGATCGGCCGCGACCGCATCGAGCGTCGTCAGCACAGCGGGTTCCAGCACCCGCGCCATGACGCTGAGCGGTCCCGATCGGAGCGCGTCCCGCGAGAGGCGCTGCGCCGTCGGACAGGGCGACGCCATCAAATGGGCGCGCGGGGTTCCTGCCTCAGTTCGCTGGTCAGGCCGCATCCACGCGGTCCCAGGCGGGAAAGGGATCAGGCAGCAAACGAAAGAGATCGGGATCAAAACGCTTTGGCGTCGTCGGCCCCACAAGGCACGTATCCAGCGCAGCCCGGATCGCGGCCTCGTCCATGCCGACCCCGATGAAAACGAGCTCCTGGCGCCGATCACCCCAGACCTTGTCCCAGTTGCGATCGAACATGCGTTTCCATTCCGGATGGTCGGGCCAGTGCTTCTTCGGGATCGCCGCCCACCAATGGCCCTTGGCGCTCACCCGGGCGATGGCGCCGGCCAAGGAAAACTCGCCGACCCAATTCGGGCGAGTGGCGAACCAGAAATGGCCCTTGGCCCGGATCAGGCGGGGCCAGGTCTGATTGATGAAGGCGTTGAATTTTTCGGGATGGAAAGGCCGGCGCGCACGATAAACGAAGCTCTGGACGCCATATTCCTCGGTCTCGGGGACATGCTCGCCGAAGCTATAAAGCTCTTTGTACCAGAGCGGATGGCGCTGCGCCTTTTCCTCATTGAAGAGGCCCGTGTCGAGCATGTCCTGAAGAGGCGCCCGGCCAAAATCCGTTTCGAGGATGCGCGCGTCGGCGTTCAACGCCATCACCACCTTGCGCACGAGCGCCAATTGCTCCGGCGAGACCTCCGAAGCCTTGTTGATGACCACAACGTCGGCGAATTCGATCTGGTCGACCAGGAGATCGACGAGCGTGCGCTCATCGCCCTCCCCCGCCGTCTCCCCACGATCGCGCAGGAAGTCGTTGGAGCCGTAATCCTTGAGCAGGCTGGCGGCGTCGACGACGGTCACCATGGTGTCGAGCCGCGCGACATCGGACAGGCTCTCGCCGGCTTCGTCACGGAAGGAAAATGTGCTCGCCACCGGCAGCGGCTCGGCGATGCCTGTGCTCTCGATCAGCAGGTAGTCGAATCGGCCTTCAGCGCTCAGCCGCCGCACCTCGGCGAGCAGATCATCCCGCAAAGTGCAGCAGATGCAGCCGTTTGTCATTTCGACGAGCTTCTCGTCGGTTCGCGACAGGTTGGCGCCGCCGTCGCGCAGGAGATCGGCGTCAATGTTCACCTCGCTCATGTCATTGACGATCAGCGCGACGCGGCGGCCTTCCCGGTTGTTCAGGACCTGATGGAGGAGCGTCGTCTTGCCCGCGCCGAGGAATCCCGAAAGGACGGTGACCGGCAGGCGGCTGTCGCGAGAGCTTTGCAGCATCAATAGCCCATGTGCGATGTTATAACGTATCGCTCAAATCTACCGAAGCTGCCCTCTCTCGTCAACGTGGCTCACGCAATCGCACAGGCTTGACAAAGCGTCCACACTATTCCATTGAATAATGGAATAGTGGAATAACCAGAGGCGCATGATTGCCGGCCCTGATCATCGCCAGCTCGAATTGGCCGCCGAAATGCTCAAGGCGCTTGCCGATCCCTATCGGCTGCGGGTGCTGATGCGGTTGGCGGGAGGGGAGCTGAGTGTCGGTCAGCTCGCCGAACTCGAGAAGGAGAAGATCACCACCGTCTCGGCCCGGCTGAAGGTCTTGCTGACGGCGCGCCTTCTGAAGCGGCGACGAGAGGGCCAGACGATCTTCTATTCGATCGCTGACGCCCACGTCCTCAACCTCGTTGACAATGCCATCGAGCACGCCTGCGAGACCCACTGATCGAAGATCACAATCGAAAGAAAGGAAGACCCATGACAAACCATAGCCACGCCGTTCACGCGGACCACCCCCATCGGCACGGTCCCGCCTGCGGGCACGTCGCGATCAAGCACGACGATCACGTCGATTACCTCCACGACGGCCACCTGCATTATCAGAAGGGCGACGTCGTCGAAGAGCATGTGATCGAGGTCAGCGCCAAGAACCCGAACCGCTGCACGCCGGAATTTGGGCGCAAGGGCCACGAGGCGAAGCACGCGCATGGGCTAGGCTGTGGGCATGAAGCAATTCCGCACGGCGATCACGTTGATTATCTGGTCGAGGGCAGGCTTCACCATCCCCATGGCGATCACTGCGACGACCATGGGCTGATCGAGTTCGCGGCTTAGGAACGCGTGAACTTCGGCAAACAAGTCTAAGCCAGAGACCTCGCGTGGAGAGCGCGATACTTGCTCCCTCTCGCTCTTCCGGTTAATAGGACAGCATTGCTCTTCCGTTGGCCCTGGCCCGCGACGCGCGAACCGCTCGCTGCTCGAGTCGCATGACGGCATCGAGCGTATGTCTCATGAGTTCGTAGAGAGCGCCCAGCTGCGCGATCGTCCGGGCGAGGAGGTGTGATGGCGTGGGTCCCTCCTGTTCGCCCTCCTGCAGCGTGACCAGCTCGACGCGACGCGAAAGGATCCCGATCATCATCTGCTGCTGGCCCTGCAGCGAGTGCCCATTGACGAGCAGCGCGTCCCGGACGCGATCCATTGTTTCGAGTTTGTGGGAAATCCTGGCGAAGGCGTCGGCGATGGCGGGGAGAACCTGGGCCCTCGCTTGCATCTGTTCTCCATGTCCGCGGACGGAGATGTCCATTGGACCGTAGGGCCTAAATGGCACCAGCATTATATCATAACATCCGGTATTATAGTGGATCGGCCGAAGTGTCACTCTGATCATCACGGAGATGATCGAAATTTCAGGGGCCGGCAAAAGAGACCCGGGAAATAACTAGGGTAATTTTGCTCTGGGTCGTTTCGGCGTTGGCCGTCAGGCCAAAACCGCCATTGCTCGGGACGGCCACGGCCATAGTCCCAACAATAAGAGGCAATATCGCGCGGACGTCGTGACGCCGGCGCCAATTAAAGGGCGGTGAAATTCGGATAACGAAAGGTCAATTTAAACTCGTAATGCTTTGCATCAAAACAAAACGTCGCTCGAGGAACGCAGCTATCGTCGCATGAACCGCCTAAGATTCCCGAGCGTTTCGTTTCGTTGAGTCAAAAAGTTTGCGCCACAGCCCTCTGCCCTAAACCGATTGTTCGCGGCTTCCTTGTTGGAGGCGCTCCGAAGTGACCGGCCACCAATTCGACAAGCTGAAAAAATAGACAAAGCCAGATAAGGCTGTGATCCAGAAACTCGTTGGCCAATCCGTGTAATAGGCAAGCATCAGACCACCCCAAGCCTGTATCAGCGCAAGTGCTGCAGCGAGAGCGACACCTACTTCAACGTGCCGGGTAAATCGTTGCGCTGCCGCCGACGGTCCGACCATCAAAGTAAAAACGAGAAGCACGCCAACAATCTGCGCGCATTCGGCGACGGCGATAGCGACAATCATCAGGAACGCCGTCGCGACCATACGAACAGGCACTCCTTTGGCCTCGGCAAGCTCCGGCTGAAGGCTCGCGAATATAAGCGGCCGGGCGATGGCGCCGAGTGCCACGAGACTCACCACGGCAAGTCCTGCGAGCGTCGCCAACGCCTCGTCGCTAACGCCAAGAACATTGCCGAAGAGCAACGCCGTCGCTTGGCTAGCATAGGCCGTATAGAAATGCAGGAATAGAAGGCCGAGGCCGAGCGCGAGCGAAAGCATCATGCCGATGGCGACATCGCGACCGCTCAGTTTCTCGCCAAGCATGCCCATCGCAAAGCCGCTCAGCACAGTAAAGCCGATGAGACCCCATAACGGCGAGACGCCGACAAGCACCGCACCGGTCGCGCCCGTGAACCCAACATGTGAGAGGGCGTGCCCGGCGAACGTCTGGCCGCGCATGACAAGAAAGAAGCCGACGACGCCCGACAGTACCGCGACGACACCAGATGCGGCGAAAGCCGTTCGCATGAAATCATATTCAAACATGGCGGTTCCGGCTGTCTTGAGGCAATGTGTCACCGTGACCGGCGTGATTGTGGTGACGGTGATCGTCCCGCTCGATGTCGAATTCACCGGCCATAACGAAAATGCGGCCACCGACGCGTAACACCTCGATGTCGGACCCATAGAGGCGCGACAAGACGGCGCTCGTAATGACCTCGTCGACGGCGCCAAGTACAGCATTGCCGCCACCAAGATAGAGTACGCGGTCAATTGAGTTGAGCAGTGGATTCAATTCATGCGCACTGAACAGCACAGAGATCCCGAGTTCCTTCTGAAGTTTGCCAACAATCTCGACGACACCCCTTTGATGTGTCGGATCTAAGTTCAGCAAGGGCTCATCGAGGAACAATAGCCTGGGGCGTCCGAGCAGCGCCTGAGATAGGAAGAGGCGCTGGCGCTCGCCGCCCGACAATTCGGCAAGCGATCGGCATGCGAGATCGGTCGCCCCAACCATATCGAGAGCCCGTTCGACGTCGTGCCTCTCGGCCGTACTGAGACGGGGCAGTCCCCACCGTTGTCCGCCGGCGGCGCACGCCACAAAATCCCATCCTGTGAAGCGAAGACCGGCGAGATTGGTGCGGGCCTGCGGCATGTAGCCGATTTTACGATTACCGCGAGTCGCAGCCCCCTCCAAAACTCGGATTGTTCCGGCTTCGACCGGGATCAAGCCCAACGCAGCACGCATCAGCGTCGTCTTCCCGGACCCATTCGGGCCGAGCAAGGCAACGAACTCTCCTTCCTTAATCAAGAACGATACGGCGGAAAGAATGTTTCGGCCGGTGAGATTGATCGTAACTTGATCGAATTTAAGTGCGCTCACATCTCCCCGCCGGAAAGAGCTTTGTCCAGCGCGTCGAGCTGAGACGTCATCCATTGTTGATAAGTTACGCCCGGAGGCTCCGTCTCCGAGACGCCGACGACGGGGATTTTCTCGTCCTTGGCCATTTGCACCAGGCGCTGCACGGCAGGCTCGCTCGCTTGAGCGTTATAAAGCATCACCTTGACTTTGTGGCCCTTGAGGTCGTTCTGAAAGGCGGCCACCTCTGATACACTTGGCTCTGTATTGTTCATCACGGCGAGGGCGAATTTTTCGTTGTGGACTTTGAGCCCCAGAAGCTCGGCCATGTAGCCGAAGACGGGCTCGGAGGCTGTGACGGCGCTGCCGGCATATTTCTTACGCATCTCTGCGATCTTGGCGTCTAACGGCTTAAGCGAGTCCACGAAGGAAGCTGCGCCTTTCTCATAGTCAGCTTTATGCGCCGGGTCGATGCTTGCGAGCTCTACACTTAGCTTCTTGGCCACAGCCTTTACCGTTGCCGGACTGTACCAGAGGTGTGGATTGTCGCCTGCCTTCTTGCCGGCAAGCGTAGCGGCCAGAATCTCCTTGCGGCCCGGTGTCTTGTTAGCCTTCAGCAGCTTTTCCATCCAGGGATCATAGTCAGCGCCATTGACAATGACGACCTTTGCGCCGGCCAGCGCCTTTGCCGTCGAGGGACTTGCCTCGAACAGATGGGGGTCCTGGTCGGGGCTCGAAAGGATGCTCGTCACGGCAACGTTGTCTCCGCCAGTCTGTTGAGC
>DATJBL010000027.1:0-109177 GCA_035515355.1 Methylocella sp. | reverse complement strand
GCATCCCTGGTCAATTCCTCAAGCCAATCTGTCCACCACAAAGGGCGCACTCCAGGGCGCACTCCAATCTGGGGTCCAGATTGCTTGCCGATTGACAGCCGTATGGCAGGCGCTCATGCGTCTCGAGAGTGCGCAGGGGCTTCTTGAGGGCGCTCGCTGGGGCGACTTCTTCCTAGCCGGCCCGGCCGGTCGGCTGACAATCCTGAAGCAGTGCCTGGAGCATGTCCTCGCCAAGAACCGCCGCGAGGAATTCATGGACGCGGCCACGAAGTTGGAGATCGCCTACGCCCCTCTGCGCAGGTGACGAGCGGGTCGGGGCGCGGCGCGATGAGATCGCGCTGGTTTCTGCGATTCGCGCCAATCTCGTGAAATACACTGTTGGAGCTGGACGAGGGCGGGAGAATATCGAACGGGACATCCGCCAGTTGCTATCCCGCGCTGTGATGGCGGATGGCATCCTCGACGTGTTCAAGTCAGCGGGTCTCAACCAACCTGACCTGTCGATCCTCTCCGGCGAATTTCTTGCTGAAGCCGCTCAAACAAAGGAGAAGCACCTCGCGGTCGAGACGCTCCGCCGCCTGCTCGCCGACGAGATCAAAGCACGATCTCGTTCGAACATTGTAGAGGCAACCAAGCTGAGTGATCGCCTGGACGATACTCTGCGGCGCTATCACAACCGCGCCGTCGACAGCGTCCAGGTCATCGAGGAATTGATCAGCCTAGCCAAGGACATTACCGCAGGCAACGGTCGCGGCGCCGAGTTAGGGCTAACGTCGGAGGAGCTGGCGTTCTACGATGCGTTGGCCGGGAATGGTTCTGCGAAGGCTTTGATGGCGCACGATCAGCTGCGCATCCTTGCCCAGCCCTTGTGCAGACGATCCGCAACTCAGCGACAATCGACTGGACCCGCAAGGAAAGCGTCCGAGCGAAGATGCGGATCGAAGTCCGCAAGCTGCTTGCCCGGTACGGCTATCCGCCTGACCTTCAAAAGGCTGCTGTAGACCTTGTCGTGCGTCAAGCGGAAGCTCTCGTTGCTGAATGGGCTTAAGCAGGCGAAATGCGCATATCTCCCGACGTGCGAAACGACCGAACCCTCATCCGGTCCAACTCGTCCACCCACCACTGCATCATCCTGATCCTCTCCCCCCAAAATTCCGCTCGCGCATAGGCTCGCCGCACGGCGTTTCCCTCGACATGCGCGAGTTGGGCTTCGATCGCGTCGGGATTCCACTCGCCGCTTTCATTGAGCATCGACGACGCCGTCGCGCGAAAGCCGTGCGACGTCATTTCGTCCTTTCTGAAACCCATGCGCCGCAAAGCGGTGTTGCTTCCCTGCAAACCGGTACGCCAAGTTCCAGAGCTTCCCGCCGGCTGGCGTGACCCAAAGCTGAAGACTGCCGCCATCCGAGAGTTTGAATACCCTATCCCCGTCGGGGCGAGCCGCCTGAATCTGCTTGTCGGTGAGCGGCATGTGTTGGCCTGGCCTTTCCGTGTTGGCCTTCGAAGCCAACATTGAGGCCAACAAAATGCTTGGCTGTCAACGGTCAATCTTGGACCGCTTTAGACGCTAAACTCAGAAAATGCTTTTAATTTCAAAGTTGTTTTGGACCATTTCGGACGTGTCCAGATGGTCAAATGGTGCCGCAAGAGGGATTCGAACCCCCGACCCCCTCATTACGAATGAGGTGCTCTACCAGCTGAGCTATTGCGGCAGGATTGCACGGAGCAAACCAAGTTTGAAGACAAGACCTTTTAGTCATAACGGCCGGACATATCAATATCGCCGCGCACGCGGATTGTCCCATTTTGAGCGTGGATCGGACTAAGAGGTTTGACGTGACACTTTTTGGTACGATCACTCTTTTCGGGACTATCCTCTTGCAAGGCGCGACGCGTTCCTAAACGACCTCGACCGTCGCGGCTTCAAAAAGAGCGCCTGCGCCGGCATGAGCTCGCAAGCGGCTTTCCGGCAGATGTTGCACTTCATTTGTGGCCGCGCGAACGAGAAGATTTTCGACGCGTTCCCGTGAACGCACTAGAATATCGCGATCCAAGCGGCCCTTCTCGATGGCCGAAAGGATCGCCTCCGCGAATCCTCTAGCACGGCTGGAATCGGTGAAATGGGCGCAGACCATCAGCATGTCGCAGCCGGCTTCGAGCAAGCGCACGGCAGCTTGCGGCTGATCGAAAATGCCTCTCATCGCGCCCATGCCGATATCGTCGGAGACGGTTACACCCTGAAACCCAAGTTCCTCGCGCAAGATGCTGGTGAGAAAGCGGCGCGAGAGCGTAACGGGGGTCACCGGATCGATCGCGGGATAGAGAATATGTGATGTCATGATCATGGGAAGCTCCGCATTGATCGCGGCAGCGAAAGGCTTTAGCTCGCGCGCGCGCAAGGCCTCAATAGCAAGTGCTTGCGAGGGTAGGCCGAGATGGGAATCGACGCTGGTATCGCCATGCCCCGGAAAATGCTTGCCGCAGGCGAGAACTTTTTCCTCTTGCATCGCAGCGATGAAGGGCAGGGCAGCCGCGATGACCGCTTCAGCTGTTTGCCCGAAGGCGCGTTCGCCGATCACCGGATTCTTGGGGTTGGTGTGGATATCGAGCACAGGCGCGAAGTTCAGATTTACGCCGAGTGAGGCAAGCTCACGGCCCATCGCATGGCCGACTTCGGCCGAATGCCCTGCCCATCGCGCCGCATAGGAGAAGCGTGTGACAGGCGGCGGCGTCCGGCACACGCGTCCACCTTCATGATCAATCGCAATGAACATGCGCGCCCGGCCGCTCGCCTGCCGGATATCGGCAATCAGCCGCGCATGGCTTTGAAGCCACGCGTCATAGGGAAGGTCATGGCGGAAGTTGCTTTTAAAGAGTATGACGCCGGCCGGCCTAAGATCCGAGAGAAGCGCGCGGTCATGCTCGTCGAGAACTGGCGTGGGTCTGAGACCAACAAAAAAATGGTTACCGACGGAGGCGATGGTTTCGCGGCGCATATGGTTTACCCTCGATCCCATGCATTGCACGGCTCCCTTTAGGCAGCTCGGCTGCTGAAGAAGATTAAGCCGAATTTGCCTTCGCGCCGAGCAGATAGTTTTGTGTCACACCGCCGAATACAAGGCCGAGCGTGGCCCACAAAATAGCCCGCGCCCCGATTGACGCCAGGCGAAAATTCCAGAGAACATCGGCGGGAAAACCCGCTGGAACTTCATCGACGGACGGTAAAGCGAACGCGGCAAGGCCCGCCACCGCCACAAAGGTCGCGGCGGCGATGAGGTTGCCATGCCAGGTGCCGAATCTTGCCACGAGGGGCGGGCTAACCATGGTGGCAAGCGTCATCGCAAGAAGGGAAATGGCAAGCAGCGCGAAATAAAGCGCAGTCCGCGCGCCGATGGTGTCGGCTTCGCCGATCGCGGGAGGATTGGCCGGATATTTCAACTCCGGGGCGAGCACAAGGGCGGCGAAGCCGGCAGCCGCAAGCAAGGCCGAGAGCGCGCGTGGATCAAACTCTCCGAGGCGCCCGTACGCGACGGCGAACGTCAGGCTGAAGAGGCCCCCGAGCGCGGCCCCGTAAATAAGGCTCGCGGTGAAAAGTCCGGCGCCGCGCTGCAGGTTCCGGCTCACGATCTCCGGCTCGGGGGACTGGCCGGCAGCTTCATCGGCGGCATTCTCAAAGACGATTGCGCGCTCAATCGATGGCTCTCCTGCGACGGCCGAAAAGCCAGCTGCGAACAACCCCGCGAGGAAACCCGCGACCAATCCACGCAGAAGAAGACCGCTCATCATGGACTTTCCCTTTTAGTGACAGGGGAAGGCCATGAGATGACGCCCATCATGTACGAACTCATGGAGATAGTGGCCCGAGATCAGCGAGGTTGCGCCCTGCTCCGCACCAACGAAATAGATGAAAAGAACAGCAAGGATTACCGCAAATGCCGCCCAAGGGAGAATCTCGCGGACAGGAATTGGAACCGGCTGGTGCCTCGCCGGAACGCGGATCAAGCTGCTCATTCTTGCCTCATGCATCGCTCATTAGCCCTTGCGCTACGCTCGAAGGAACCCGCACGAGCCGCACACCTAGAAGACGACACCCTAGGGGCGGTTCAAATGCCTGTCAACGCGGCCGGCAGGCCAGCGCAGAGGGGTGGAAGCGCACCTGATATGAAGCCGCCCTAGTCCTTATCCGCCGTCGGCGACGGTGGCCTTTCGGGCTTGGTCGCGTCCGCTGATTTGGCTAGAATGACGGTGCAGGCAGGTGCGGGGGCGGCTAATCGTCCCACAACAACAATTGTGTTGCCTTTTCGGCAGCCAATCAGTCAAAGCTTCGCGCCGCCGCCTAGGGAGCCGAAGTCATGCATGCGCCTAAATCCGCGAAAACCGTTTTAAGAAGCCGCCGTGGTTTCCTCGAAATGACGGCCGCTGCCGGCCTGACGCTCGCGGGATTCTTCCTCGTCTTGAGCCAACCGCCAGCCGCCGTTCTAGCACAGGGTGCGCCCACCGTATCAGTTAATGAGCTCATGGCGGGCGAGGCTTTACCTGATGTTCCGATCGGTTCCAAGGATGCGCCGGTCACGATCATTGAATATGCTTCAATGACGTGCGTTCATTGCGCTGGCTTTTACGACACCACCTTTCCAGATTTGAAAAGCAAATATATCGACACGGGCAAAGTCCGTTTTGTTTTGCGCGAGTTCCCCCTCGACCCCTTGGCAGCGGCCGGTTTCATGCTCGCCCGTTGTGCCGGCGATGATAAGCGCAACGCGATCATCGATCTCCTGTTCGCCCAACAGAAAAACTGGGCCTTCGCGAACAAGCCGCTTGAGGCTTTGGCCGCTCTTCTCAAACAAACGGGGATGAGTCAAAGCAGTTTCGACGCCTGCCTCAAAAACCAAGATCTCTACAATAAGGTGGCGCAGGTGCATGACAAAGCCGAGGAGAAATTTGGTGTGCGGGCAACGCCGACCTTCTTTATCAACGGCAAAAGGGAGAACGGAGAGATCCCTCCGGATGACTTGGCGAAATTAATCGATCCTTTGCTAAAGGGGTGATCAACCCAGCAGGACCTGCCCGGTGTTGGCGCCGGGCGGTCAGAACATATCGAGCGAAACGCGCGCTTCATCGGACATACGTCCTTGATCCCATGGCGGATCGAAGACGAGTGAAACCTCGATTCCCATGACGCCAGAAACGGTGCTGACCGCTGTCTCGATTGATCTTGTGAGTTCGCCCGCTACCGGACAGCCCGGCGCGGTCAAGGTCATATCGATCTTAACCAACCGATCCTCGCCGATTTCGACCTTATAGATCAATCCGAGTTCGTAGATGTCGCAAGGGATCTCAGGGTCATAAACGGTCTTCAGAGCCGCGACGATATCGTTCGTATAGCGCCCCCGTTCATCCTCCGGCACCGATGGAGCGAAGAACCATTGCGGCTCATTCGGCATCGCATCCTGATCTGACGCGATTTCCTGGGTCTCGCGCGATTCGGCTTCGATGGATTGGGCTTCAGCCATATCCGGTTCCTCTTGTCTCAAGCAAACAGGCCTTCGGCCCTGGTCAAGGCTTCGACGAGCTTATCGACTTCCTCGAAGGTGTTGTAGAGCGCGAACGACGCCCGGCAGGTCGCTGTGACGCCGAAACGCGAAAGAAGCGGCTGGGCGCAATGGGTTCCGGCGCGCACGGCGACACCTCGCCGATCAAGGACCGTCGCAACGTCATGCGGATGGGCACCTTTCATGTTGAAGGAAATGATCGCACCCTTGCCTTTCGCGCGGCCGAATATTCGCAGCGAATTCATTTGTGATAAACGTTCGTGCGCATAATCGCTCAAAGCCATTTCATGCGCATGAATGCGTTCGCGTCCGATCCGCCGCAAATAGTTTATCGCGGCGCCGAGCCCGATCGCCTGGATGATCGGCGGCGTGCCCGCTTCAAAACGGTACGGCGGCTCGTTATAGGTCACGCGCTCCGTGGTAACTTCCTCAATCATTTCGCCGCCGCCAAGGAACGGAGGCAATTTTTCCAGCCACGCCCTTTTTCCGTAGAGCGCCCCAATGCCGGTCGGCCCATAGAGCTTATGACCTGTGATGCAATAGAAATCGACGTCGAGGCTAGCCACATCCACGTCTAGGTGAACCGCGCCTTGCGAGCCATCGATCAAAACGGGAATCCCGCGTTCATGCGCGATTCTCACGATCTCCTTAACGGGTGTCACCGTGCCAAGGACGTTCGACATTTGAGTCAGGGCGACGATCTTGGTCTTTGCCGTCAACGCCCGTTCAAAGGCTTCGAGCGAAAAGTTTCCCTCATCGTCGACATCCACCCATTTCAGCACGGCGTTCCTGCGTTGCCGCAGAAAGTGCCAGGGAACGATATTGGCATGGTGCTCCATGATCGAGAGGACAATCTCGTCGCCTTCCTTGATGAAAGCCTCGCCGAAAGAGGCCGCGACGAGGTTGATAGCTTCCGTCGCCGATTTCGTGAAGATGATCTCGTCGGTAGAGCCCGCATTGAGGAAAGCGCGCACGCTTTCCCGTGCGGCCTCATAAGCTTCCGTTGCGGCATTGGCGAGATGATGCAGACCGCGATGAACATTGGCATATTCGTGGTAGGTCGCATGGACCATGCGCTCGACGACCTCCCTTGGCTTTTGCGCCGAGGCAGCACTGTCGAGATAGACAAGGGGGTTGCCTTGGATTTCGGTCGCTAGGATCGGAAAATCCTCGCGCAGGCGGGCGACGTCGAGCGGCGCGTCCACGGCCAAATGCTTGTTCATGCCTTGCTCCCGGTTTTTGCTGGCGCCGCCATCACCGGATGCCGGCCTGAAAGCCATGCCTTCACCTTTTGGCGAAATACATCGATCAATGCGTCGTGCCCGATGCTATCGATCACCTCCGCGGCGAATGCTTCCAACAAAAGCGCTTCGGCCTCGGGCAGGGGCAACCCCCGCGTTTGCAAATAAAACAATTGCTCGCTATCCAGGCTGCCGCATGTCGCGCCATGCCCGCAGGCAACGTCGTCAGCGAAGATTTCAAGCTCCGGCTTGTTATTCATCGCCGCCTTATCAGATAAAAGGATGGCTCTTGACAGCATTTTGCCATCCGTCTTTTGGGCTCCCGGTGCGACGCGGATCTTGCCCTGGAATATCCCCGTTGCTTCCTCATCGAGGATATAATTGAAGGTCTCGCGGCTCACGCAGCCCTGCGCCGCATGCTCGACGTGCAAGGTCGTGTCGGCATGCTCGCGGCCGCCAAGCAAGGCAACGCCGGTTAGCGAGGCGCTTGCCCCGATGCCCTCGAACCGTAGAAAAATCTGGCGGCGGATAAGTCCGATGCCAGAGACCAGCGCGAAACTGTCGAACTTGGCCGAAGCCCCGACCCGCGCCATTATGGTTTCGAGCCGCATGCTTTGTGCGGCAGGTCCAGTTGCCCCGACGGCATGACCAAGGCTCGCGCCCTCGCCGACGGAGACGATCAGGCAGGCGTTGGCTTGGCCACCTTCAACACCTCGGTGGTGCATTTCGGCAAGGCGAAGCGAGGCGCCCGCCCCGACGATCACGGCCGAGCGGGTGAAATGCGCGGTGGGCGAGGCCACGACGTGAATAAGATAAAGCGGCTCGGCGATCACCACTTGCGGCGCCACTTCGATCACGACACCGTCCTGCATCAGTGCGGTGTTCAACGCGACGACAGAATCCCGTCCGGCAAGATCTTGCGAAGATAACAAGGCGATGAGATCAGGCTGCCCCTCGTTCAGCACCGAGGTGAGCGGCCTTACCCTTATTCCTTCTGGCAAGTTGCTGGACAATTGCGGCACGAAGAAACCATCGACCAGGACGAGACGCTGGGCCGGTGCGGTGGCTGCAAGTTTCTCGTGCAAGCCGTCAATAATCGCGGCGGTGGGGAGCGCTGCGATTGGCAAGGCGTTACGCATGAGAGCGCGCAAATCGGTATAATGCCAAGCCTCGATGCGGCGGTGCGGCAGCCCTGATGCTTTGAAGACGCTGAACGAGTCCTCGCGGTATTTCGCGACGCGAGCCGTGCCGGGCAGCCTCGCCTTTGAATCGTCAAAGACGGTGGCGAGAGAAATTTCGGCGGGCGTTCTCGCTTGCAGGATTTCGGCGCTCATCTCAATCTTGATCTCATGCGACGGCGGCCTCTGAGCTGAAGTCCCGGTAGCCGCTCTTTTCGAGTTCGAGCGCCAATTCCTTGCCGCCACTGCGCACGATTCGGCCATTTGCCATCACATGCACTGTGTCCGGCACGACATAATCGAGAAGCCGCTGGTAGTGGGTGATGACAAGAAAGCCGCGGCCAGGCGCACGCAGCGCATTGACGCCCTCGGCCACTAGGCGCAAGGCATCGATGTCGAGGCCCGAATCGGTTTCGTCGAGGATGGCGAAGGAAGGCTCAAGAAGCGCCATCTGGAGAATATCCATCCGTTTTTTCTCGCCGCCAGAGAAGCCGACGTTAAGCGCGCGCTTCAGCATGTCTTGGCTGATCTTGAGCTTGCCGGCGGCCTCCTTGACCCGTCTCATGAAGTCCGGGGTCGAAAGCTCTTCTTCGCCCCGCCGCTTGCGCTGCGCATTGAGCGCCGCCTTGAGAAAGGTCAAGGTTGCGACACCAGGAATCTCGACTGGATACTGGAAGGCAAGGAAAAGCCCCTTGGCACCGCGGACATCCGGGTCGAGATCCAAGAGGCTTTCGCCGTTCAGAACAATGTCGCCGGTCTCAACCTTGTAGTCTGTGCGGCCCGCTATGACATACGACAATGTCGATTTGCCGCTTCCGTTCGGTCCCATGAGCGCCGCCACCTCCCCGTCGCGAACCGTGAGGTCGAGATCGTCGAGAATTTTGCGTCCATTGACTGAAACGGTGAGGTTTTTCACTTCGAGCACGATAGTTCCTCAATTGCGGAGACAGCGCATGCGCCGGCTGGGAAACACTCCGGCGGGGCTCAGCCGACGCTTCCTTCGAGCGAAATCGCGATCAACTTCTGCGCTTCCACTGCAAATTCCATCGGCAGTTGCTGCAAGACATCGCGAACGAATCCATTGACGATCAATGCGGTCGCTTCTTCGCCGGAAAGGCCGCGCTGCATGCAATAGAAGAGTTGGTCCTCGGAGATCTTCGAGGTGGTCGCCTCATGTTCGAACTGTGCGGTGGGGTTTTTTGACTCGATATAAGGCACGGTATGGGCGCCAGACAAGTTTCCGATCAGCAGCGAATCGCAATTGGTGAAATTGCGTGCGCCCGCGGCCTTCCGGTGCGCCGAAATCAGACCACGATAGGTATTTTGTGACCGCCCCGCCGAAATACCCTTCGAGATGACACGGCTCGTCGTGTTCCGGCCGAGATGAAGCATCTTCGTGCCGGAATCGACTTGCTGATGGCCGTTAGAAATCGCGATCGAATAGAATTCGCCGCGCGAGTTATCGCCCCGCAGGATACAGGAAGGATATTTCCAGGTGATCGCCGAGCCGGTTTCGACCTGGGTCCAGGAAATCTTGGAATTGGCGCCGCGGCAATCGCCGCGCTTGGTCACGAAATTGAAGATGCCGCCCTTGCCCTCGGCATCGCCCGGATACCAGTTCTGCACGGTCGAATATTTGATCTCCGCATCGTCAAGGGCGATGAGTTCGACGACCGCTGCATGCAGCTGATTCTCGTCGCGCTTCGGCGCCGTGCATCCTTCGAGATAGGACACATAGCTGGCTTTGTCCGCGATGATCAGGGTGCGTTCGAACTGCCCGGTGTTTTGTTCGTTGATTCGGAAATAGGTTGAGAGCTCCATCGGGCAGCGGACACCTGGCGGAACGTAAACGAAGGAGCCGTCGGAGAACACCGCGCTGTTCAGGGTCGCGAAAAAATTGTCCGTCGTCGGGACCACTGACCCGAGATATTTTTGGACGAGGTCCGGATGCGAATGTACAGCCTCGGAGATCGGACAGAAAATCACCCCCGCCTTTGCAAGTTCTTCCTTGAAGGTCGTGACGACCGAGACGGAATCGAAGACCGCGTCAACCGCGATCCGACGCTCGGGGCTGATGCCTGCAAGAGCCTCCTGTTCGCGAAGTGGAATCCCGAGCTTCGCATAGGCCTTGAGTAGTTCCGGGTCGACTTCGTCGAGCGACTTTGGTCCAGCTGCCGTCTTGGGCGCGGAATAATAGTAAATGTCCTGGTAATCGATCTTTGGAAAATCGACCCGCGCCCAGTGCGGCTCAACCATTGTCAGCCAGCGCCGGTAAGCACCGAGGCGCCATTCGGTCAGCCATTCGGGCTCGTTCTTTTTCGCGGAAATGAAACGGACAATCTCTTCGCTGAGGCCTTTCGGCGCTTTATCGGATTCGATGTCGAAGGAATATCCATACTTATATTCACTGACGTCGATCGCTTTCACGCGATCGACGGTCTCCTGGACCGCAGCCATGCTCTTCTCCTCACCTTGGCGGTTTCAAGGACCGCTGGTTCAGACATTTAATTCTATCGCCGATTTTTTGTCGCGTTGTACCCCAATCATAGGCGGCGAGGAAGCTTACGGAAAAAGGCCGCGAGGCTTGCAAGGCCTCATGCGGCTGATTTGTCGCGCCTCGCCTGGATTGCCTTGACCGTCCAGTGAAGCGCCTGGACGAACGAAACGCAATCTTCCCGCCGCGAATTCCATCCCAGGCTAACTCTGACAACACCCTTCGCCAGACTTGGCTGCACGCCCATGGCCTTCAAGACATGGGAGGGCTTCACCCGTCCCGACGAACATGCTGACCCCGACGATACCGCAAAACCCTCGATATCCAAAGCCATAAGCAAGAGTTGCGCCTCGATCGGGGGCACCGCGAAGCACGATGTATTTGGCACTCGTTGCGCGCCCCTGCCGAAGAACGTCGCACTGGGCACTGTTCGTGCGATTTCCGTTTCCATCTCGTCCCGCCATAGAGCCAGCGTCCTGGCTTGCTCGTCGAGCCGGACCTTTGCGGTAGCGAGCGCAGCCGCCAACCCGGCGATGCCGGGAATGTTTTCCGTTCCCGCGCGGAGCCCCCGCTCCTGGCCTCCGCCGCGCAGCAGCGCATCCTTTATGTGGTAAGAGTCGGAGGCAAAACACAGGGCTCCGGCGCCCTTAGGGCCGCCGAATTTATGGGCTGAAATGACAAGCGCGTCGGCCCTTAGGCAGCCGAGGTCACAAGGGAGCCTACCTGCCGCTTGAACTGCGTCGCAGACGACGAGCCCGCCTGAGGCATGGATCATGTCGGCTGCCTCGGCGACGGGCTGGATAACGCCTGTCTCATTATTGACGGCCTGCAGGGTAAGCATGACGCACCGGCCGGCGGCACCCGCGCGAGCAAGTGACTCCCCAAGCGCCGCGAGATCGAGCACGCCCGAGGGGGTCAAAGGGACAAGCTCAACCTGAGCAGCTGGGAAACGGTGGCCCGCGAGCACCGCCGCATGTTCGCCCGCTCCAGCCAAGAGCAGGTCGAACGAGCGTGATCTCTCACCTGGGGTCTCCGTGTGAGGCGTCAGGGCAAGATTCAGTGCCTCGGTTCCTCCCGATGTAAAGACGACATTCGCTGGAGCTGTGCCGGCGAAGGCAGCAACCTCGGCCCGCGCGGTTTCGATCAAAGCCCGAGCTGCCCGCCCTTCGGCGTGCACGGAGGAAGCGTTGCCGCAAAGGTCGAAGGCCGCAGACATTGCCGCGCGCGCCGCCGGATGCAGCGGTGAGGTGGCGTTGTGGTCAAGGTAGATGGGAGTGCGTGACACGGGATTGCGCTACCTCATAAAATGAGCGGCCAGGCGGCAGCTGCGCGAGGCGGCTTGCAATGTGAAAGCGCTTGCAATCTAAGGGGGCCTGCGTGCTAGAAGACCGCTGAGTTCTCCCCGGTGTCGCTTGAGATTTCGCGGAGCTGAACCGGTGAGCGTCCGTCCCACCCAATGGCCTTTTTTCCTTTTAGGTACCGCTTGGCGAGTGAGTCAAGTCAATGCGCCCGAAGGGATGCTACGAGGAAGTCGAATGGGAATGAGCAACGGAGCTTCGTGCCGCCGCTTTTGGGCTTGGGCACGATTTTAAAAAAGTTGCAGACTTTTTGGCTGCGATCATGCCAGAGAACAATATATAGAGACCATAAACATTCAACATGGAGCGATCACGCTCGCGGAGCGTCAATGCAACTTGCGCCTTCATCTAAGGCTGGTCGCTTGCGCCCTCGCCCAATCACAATGGAGTAGGAATGCCTGAGGTGATGTTCAATGGCCCCTCCGGGCGGATCGAGGGCCGGTTTCATCCCTCGCCCGTGCGTGGGGCGCCCCTCGCAATTGTCTTGCACCCGCATCCACAATTCGGCGGGACGATGAACAATCAAATCGTCTATAATCTTTATTATACCTTCGCGGAACGGGGCTTTTCCGTGTTGCGTTTCAATTTTCGCGGCGTCGGCCGGTCGCAAGGCGGTTTCGATCATGGCCAGGGCGAATTATCGGACGCGGCGGCAGCTCTCGACTGGGCGCAGGCGATCAATCCGGAGGCGCGCTGTTGCTGGATCGCGGGAATCTCTTTTGGCGCTTGGATCGGCATGCAGCTCTTGATGCGCCGGCCCGAAATCGAAGGCTTCGTCGCCATTGCGCCACCGGCCAATCGCTTCGATTTCTCCTTTCTCGCCCCCTGTCCGTCCTCCGGTCTGTTTGTCCATGGAGATCAGGATCGGGTCGCTCCTCTGAAGGAAGTGACGGGTCTTATTGAAAAGCTCAAGACTCAAAAGGGTATCTCAATCGAGCATGCCGTCATTCCCGGCGCGAACCATTTCTTCGAGAATTGCATCGAGCATTTGACGGAGGAGGTCGGACTTTATCTTGACCGCCGCCTTGGCAATCCGCCGAAGCTTCCGACACCAACGCGCAGTGAGCCGGCCGAGCGGGGCTAAGATCGGTCGGAGCGCCGGGTTCCGAACTTCACACGCGGCCTAGCGCGACCTGGAGAGAACAATGAGCACGGTCTATGATTTCGCGGCGAGCACCTTAGAGGGGAGCGAGAAATCTCTTTCGGACTATTCGGGACAGGTGCTGCTGATGGTAAATACGGCGAGCAAATGTGGTTTCACGCCGCAATATGAGGGCCTTGAGGCACTCTACCGGAAATATCATACGCAAGGTTTTGCCGTCCTCGGCTTTCCTTGCAATCAATTCGGCGGCCAAGAACCTGGGGATGCGGCGGAGATCAAGCGATTTTGCTCGCTGACCTATGATGTGACTTTTCCAATGTTCGGCAAGATTGACGTCAACGGACCCGATGCGCATCCCCTTTATCGCTTTCTCAAAGGAGAGGCGAAGGGCGTACTGGGGACTGAGGCGATCAAGTGGAACTTTACAAAATTTCTCGTTGACCGAGAGGGCAGGGTCTGTGCTCGTTTCGCGCCTTCCGTGACACCGGAGGCGCTCGAAAAGGAAATCGAGAAACTGCTTTGAGGGCGCTTGACTAAGCGATCATCGCGGCTGCCGGAACGCTCTGAACGGCACGCCGAGACAATTCCGGCTTTTGAGACGATGAGCATTCGCGGGCATCGCTCGATGCGCGTGTCAAGGAGGTGAGCCAATGCCTTTGCGGCTTGATACGCGGAGCCCGGATTTCGACGCTTCGTTCCATGCGCTTCTTACGATGAAGAGGGAAGTGGCGGAGGACGTCGATGAGGCGGCACGCACCATCATCGCGCAGGTTATTGCGCAAGGCGATGCCGCGCTCATTGCTTATTCGCGAAAGTTCGATTCCGTCGATCTCGAGGCACTTGGTTTGCGGGTTGAGCCTCACGAGGTCGATGCGGCAATCCGATCCTGTTCCGGGGAGGCTCTCACCGCGCTTCAGCTCGCGCATAACCGGATTGTCGCCTTTCATGAGCGCCAGCTTCCGCGCGATTTGCTGTTTACCGACGAACTCGGCGTCGAACTCGGCTGGCGCTGGCGTCCCGTCGAGGCTGTGGGACTTTACGTTCCCGGCGGCACCGCGAGCTACCCTTCCTCGGTCTTGATGAATGCGGCACCCGCGAAGGTTGCCGGCGTGCGCCGCCTCGTCATGACTGTGCCGGCGCCGCAAGGCCGGATCAATCCGCTCGTTCTGGCAGCCGCCAGGCTCACCGGCGTCGATGAAATCTATCGGGCCGGAGGAGCTCAGGCAATCGCGGCACTGGCTTATGGAACGCAGACGATCGCGCCAGTTGCCAAGATCGTTGGCCCCGGCAACGCCTATGTGGCTGCCGCCAAACGAAGAGTTTTCGGCGCGGTCGGCATTGATATGATCGCTGGACCTTCCGAAGTCCTGATCATTGCCGGGGGTAGCGCGAATCCTGAGTGGATTGCCGCCGATCTCCTCGCCCAAGCTGAGCATGACGAGGCAGCGCAGTCGATCCTGATCACCGATGACGCGGGTCTTGCCAGTGCTGTCGAGGCCGCGGTCGCGCATCAATTGCTTGATCTTCCGAGAAGAAAGATCGCAGCGGCGAGCTGGCGCGACTTCGGCGCGATCATCCTCGTTGCCGATCTGCGGGAAAGCGTCGCGCTGGCGGACCGGCTAGCACCCGAACACCTTGAGATCATGACCGCCAACGCCGAGGCGCTCGGCGAGCGGATCAACAACGCAGGCGCGATTTTCTTGGGTTCTTATACGCCCGAGGCCATTGGCGATTATGTGGGCGGTTCAAACCATGTGCTGCCAACGGCAAGATCGGCGCGATTCTCTTCAGGTCTTAGTGTTCTCGATTTCCTCAAGAAAACCTCGATTCTGAAGTGTGGCGCCGGGAGTCTCGACCGGCTTGGGCCGGCGGCGATCACCCTCGGAAAAGCAGAGGGCTTGGACGCGCACGCGCGTTCGGTGGCGCTGCGAATCGGCCCTCGCCCCTCATGAGCCGCAACGATCAAAACGAACGAAATCGCCTCGTTTCCGTGGTCCTTGACGAAGCTTCAATTGGCCGCGGCGGCGCCGACCAGGAGCATGAGCGGCAAATCGCGATCTACGATCTCATTGACGAGAACAGTTTTGCTCTGCCGGGCCGCGATGCCGGTCCTTACGCCCTAAAAATCGCCTTGCAGGACGCAAAGCTCGTTTTGGAAATTGCCGACGAAAACGGCACGCCGCTGATTGCCCATATTCTTTCGCTGACCCCCTTCCGCGGCCTGCTCAAGGATTATTTTATGGTTTGCGAAAGCTATTACGCGGCCATTCGAACCGCCATGCCCAGCCAGATCGAAGCGATCGACATGGGGCGGCGGGCGATCCATGACGAGGCCGCAGACCTCCTTCTTGAGCGGCTAAAAGGTAAAATCGAGTGTGACCGCGACACAGCGCGCCGCATATTCACGCTGGTCGTCGCGTTGCATTGGAAGGGCTGAGGCCCATGCCGGCGGCGCGAAACGCCGGGGCACCGTCGAGATGAAGCCCGCCGTCAAGAATCGCCCGCAATCCGTGCTGTTCGCTTGCACGCGGAATACTGTCCGCTCGCCGATCGCCGAGGGCCTCGGAAAGCACTTTTTCGGGAAAGAAATCTATTTTGCGTCGGCCGGCGTCAAACGTGGTCAAATCGACGGTTTCACCCTCGCGGTGATGGATGAGATCGGGATCGATTTGAGTAAGCATCGCCCGCACACGTTCGAGGATCTCGAAGATGCCTGTTTCGACGTTATCGTGACGCTCTCGCCTGAGGCGCATCACAAGGCGCTCGAATTTACCAGGACAATCGCCACCGATGTTATCTATTGGCCGACGCTTGACCCGACCGCTGTCGAAGGGTCCCGCGAGCGGGTTCTCGATGCTTATCGGGAGGTGCGCGACAGCCTCTTTGAGCGGATCAACAAATTGCTAAAGTACAAGCCAATGGGAAATCTTTGAAGCACGGTCGAGCAGCCATCAATCACCCGCAGCGATTACGCAGGGATCATGAGTGAGACAGAGTCGGCATTTTGCGGCAATTTTCGAAGGGGTCCGGCGGCGGCGCTCCGGGATGGCTTTCCTTCGCGGCTAGTGCCTGCTATTGCGGCGCCATGACGACACACCTGATCGAAAGAATCCGCAATTTTTCCATCGTCGCCCATATCGACCATGGCAAGTCGACGCTTGCCGATCGGCTCATCCAGGCGACTGGCACCGTCGCTGCCCGCGACATGGTCGACCAGATGCTCGATTCAATGGATATCGAGCGAGAGCGCGGCATCACCATCAAGGCACAGACGGTGCGGCTCGAATATCGGGCAAAGGATGGCAAGACCTATATCTTGAATCTGATGGACACGCCTGGCCACGTTGATTTCGCCTATGAAGTGTCCCGCTCGCTTGCCGCTTGCGAAGGCTCGCTGCTTGTCGTCGACGCCAGCCAGGGGGTTGAGGCGCAGACGCTCGCCAATGTCTACCACGCGCTCGACGCAGGGCACGAGATTGTGCCGGTGTTGAACAAGATCGATCTACCTGCCGCGGAACCTGAGCGCATCAAGCAGCAGATCGAGGATGTGATTGGGCTTGACGCGTCGCAAGCCGTGCTCATTTCGGCGAAGACAGGGCAGGGGATCGGCGACGTCCTCGAAGCGATCGTCACGAGACTGCCGCCGCCGAAGGGCGATGAGAGCGCCCCCTTGAAGGCGCTCCTTGTCGATAGCTGGTATGATGCTTATCTCGGCGTCGTCGTGCTCGTGCGCATCATCGATGGCACCCTGAGGAAGGGTCAGAAAATCGAGATGATGGGGACGAACGCCTATTATGAAGTCGATAAGATCGGCGTGTTCCGGCCACGGATGCAGGACGTGGCCGAGCTTGGCCCCGGCGAAGTTGGCTTCATCACCGCGCAGATCAAGGAAGTCGCCGACACAAGGGTTGGCGATACGATCACCGATGCGCGCCACCCGTGCGCCGAACCTTTGCCTGGATTCAAGCCCGCCCAGCCTGTGGTTTTTTGCGGGCTCTTTCCCGTCGATGCGGCTGATTTTGCCGATCTTCGTGCCGCCATGGGGCGTTTGCGGCTGAACGACGCGAGCTTCACTTTCGAGATGGAGAGCTCGGCTGCGCTCGGCTTTGGCTTCCGCTGCGGCTTTCTGGGGCTATTGCATCTTGAAATCATTCAGGAGCGGCTGGAGCGTGAGTTTAATCTCGATCTCATCGCGACAGCGCCCTCGGTTGTCTACCGGATCGTGCAGCGGGATGGCCAGACGGTCGAACTTCACAACCCGGCCGATTTGCCCGATCCAACAAAGATCGAGGCGATTGAGGAGCCGTGGATTCGCGCGACGATTTTGACGCCGGACGATTATCTCGGCGCGGTGCTAAAGCTCTGTCAGGAGCGCCGTGGCGTGCAGGTCGATTTGAATTATGTCGGCAAGCGGGCGATGGTTGCCTATGATTTGCCGCTCAACGAAGTCGTCTTCGATTTCTACGACCGGTTGAAGTCGATCTCAAAAGGCTATGCGAGTTTCGACTATGCGATCACCGGCTACCGGCCGGGTGACCTCGTCAAAATGTCGATCCTCGTCAATGCCGAGCCGGTCGATGCGCTCTCCATGCTGGTGCATCGCGACCGGGCGGAGTCGCGCGGCCGCGCCATGGTCGAAAAGCTGAAGGAACTCATCCCGCAGCATATGTTCCAGATTCCGATTCAGGCGGCGATTGGCGGCAAGATCATCGCGCGCGAGACCGTGCGCGCTTTGCGCAAGGATGTGACTGCGAAATGCTATGGCGGTGACGTCACCCGCAAGCGCAAGCTGTTGGAGAAGCAAAAGGCGGGCAAGAAGAAGATGCGGCAATTCGGCAAGGTCGAGATACCGCAGGAAGCGTTTATCGCGGCGCTGAAGATGGACAGCTGAGTTCTTGCCTTCAATAAGTTCGCTCCAAATCGAGCCTTACAGAAAATTCCTCGGCCAGATCATTGCCCGCCACATATGCGCCCCCGCGGAATTGTCGAAGCCAAGGCCTTCCTTGGGCTGACGGAAATGGCGCCCCACGATGTCCGTGAAGATCTCCAGATCGACCGTGGTGTTTGGATCGAAGGCGTAAAGATCATTGAGGGTGATCATGCGCGCCGTGCCGTACCATTTGTGGCCTCTCGCATATTCATAGTCCGCGTAAATATAGGGCTCGGGCTTATAGTCCTTCCCGAAAATGTCGATATAGGCCTGCGGATATTCATAGCCGACGGCGGGATCGGGGAAAAACCGCAAGGCCTGGTGATAGCGCACGGCAAAAGCCACTTCCTCATTGACATAAGGCGCGATGAGCTGCGCGCCCCAATAGCCATGGTCGCCGCCAAAGAGGCCCACCATGGCGATATCGTGCAATAGGCAGGCAAGCACGCCTTTCTCCTCGACACCCGCCTTCAGCGCGAGACCGGCGCTCTGCAAGAGATGGCTTGCGGCAGAGCGGTCAAACCTCAGTCTGAAAAAATCGAAAAGCGTTGGCGCGGCGGGCATTTTGGGAAGGGCCGGATCATCGCCCATCATGACCTTGCGGTCACCGCGCTTAGCCGGCGCGAGTTCGTCAAGCCTTGTATGGTATTCCGGCGTGCCTAAGGTCGCGAGCGCCGATTTAATCACGATCTTGTCGGGAACCCACTCCTGCGTGGCTGCTGCCGCTGCGTTCGAAAGGGGCGGTTGTCCATCATCCATTCGATGATCTCCTTCGATGGCGTGCGGTGCAGATAATTGGGCTTGGCATAGCTGGCAAGGGCCAAGCGAGGTGAGAGGAACTAACTATCCCGCGCCGCCGCAGGAGGAAGGGCCTGTTTCTCCCAAGCGCGTCGCCTGGACGGGTGGGCAGGGAACCGAGCCGTAAGAGCAGAACACACAACAATCGCCCGGCTTTGGCCGGAGTGTCGCACCACAGCCGCTGCAAACGTAAAAAAACTGACAGGCGTCGGTCGGCATGATTTCCAATTTCGCGGTTGCGCAATGCGGGCAGGTGAGGGTGGATTCAAGTATCATGGTTCCTCCGGAAACCGATCGGCATTGTTTAGGACCGCCGCGGACAATCATTGAATTTCTGCACGCGGCTGCCGCACTTTGCAAAAGGTTTTATGGGAGCTTTGCCAAGGAGCCGAGTTTTATGTGTCGAGGAGGAGTCGTGAGAAAATGAAATTTCTATATCTATTGGACTCTTACACGAGGGGAGGTGCACAGCTCGGTCTTGCGACCCTTGTCGAAAACGGATTTTTCGAGGACCACGAGGTCACGATTTGCGCTTTGTCTGGGGTTTCACTTGTTGAACGCCTCGAAGCCTCCGTCGGCCCGCAGCATGTCATTAGCCTTTTGGGGCGAGGGCCACTGAATACAGGAAAGGTTCTTATTTCTATCGTTCCACTATTGAAATTACTTTGGCGGGAGCGTCCGAACGTGATGATCGTCTCGCTGCCTCGCGCAAATGTCGTTGGCCGCGTGGCATCGTTGTTTTTCCCTTCCGTCAAGGTCGTGAGCTTCGAACACAATACGGACTATCGGAATAAATTTTCGCCGGTTTTGAAAGACACAAGCCCCCTCGTCGCTGGCGTGTTTTTTGATCATCAGGAAACTTGGGCGAGCGTGCAGAAGCCGTTTTACCCCGACTTGGCGCCGGAACGCAGTTGTTACGTTCCCCTCGTGATGTTTTCAGAGGTTCCGGAGACAGTTTCCGACAAGGCATTTCCTAGAAAGGAACCCGCCTTCCGAATCATCTCCGCTGGACGCCTGACGGCGCAAAAGAACTACGTCGAGCTGCTGTACGCAATTCGAAAGTTGCTGGATGATGGCTACAACGTTGAATTATTGATTGCCGGAACCGGCGAACTGGAAACTACACTGCGGGAAACAGCGGTCCTGTTGGGCTTGCAAGATCGCGTGTCCTTGCCTGGCTTTTTGAAAGATTGGGCGTCCTTGTGCAGTGAATTCGATATTTATGTTCAGACCAGCCTATACGAAGGACTTTGTATTAGTGTTCTCGAAGCTATGGCTCAAGCAATGTTGGTCGTTGCGAGCGATGTTGGCGGCATCCGGCAGTATGGCCGCGATCGTGGCAATATGATCAAGATTCAAGGTGAAACACGCGCGGAGATCGCCAAGAGCCTTGCTGCGGCCATGACGCTCGATCGCTCGGCCGTCCTTCAGCTTCGCCATAATGCGCTCCGGACCGTCCAGGATGAATTCGGGCCCTCGACTGTGAAGCGGCATTGGCGCACGGCTATGGGATTTTTGTTGGAGCTAAGCAATCGAAGCGGGAACGCGTCTGCCGCGTGACCGAAGCAACTCCAGTTTTGCACCTCTTGCGTCTTCGAAGGTGCTCGGCGGCGCGAGAGGATCGAGACCTCTGGGGCTGAGGTTTAGAACACCGTCTCTATGATGGTGGCCTTTCCCCGATCCCGCGAAATGCGAATCGCTAGAGCCCTTGTTCAGCCTTCGCCGGGAAGCCCCATTGAAGGCGTGTTGCTTCGCAAGACGCGCCCGACCTCATTGGGCTGCGCCATATTGGGGCGGCGAGGCGTGACGGCGATCGGGCCGAGCCGGTCTACCGGGCCGGCGCCGGGCAGGCCTGCGGAGTCGGGGAAACGGGTTTCCTCCGGGGCTCTGTTGAACGGCCCGCTGTTAGTTTCATTGGCAAGAGCCTCGAGGAAATGAGACGTCCAGTCCTGGACGCTATTGGCGCGAAGAACCTCCATCATCGTGCGCCAGCGATCCTTGCGCTCATCGAGCGGCATTGTGAAGGCGCGCTCGATCGCGGCGGCTGTCGCCTCCACATCGTAAGGGTTGACGATCAAGGCGCTTTTGAGCTCCTGCGCGGCGCCCGCAAACTGCGACAAGACGAGCACGCCGGGGTTATCCGGCGCCTGCGCAGCCACATATTCCTTGGCGACGAGGTTCATGCCGTCGCGTAAAGGGGTGACGAGACCGATTCGGGAGAGCCGATAAAGACCAGCGAGGGCCGAGCGGCTTAGCGACTTGTTGATATAGCGCAGCGGAGTCCAATCGACATCACCAAGTTTGCCGTTAATCCGGCCTGCCTCTTCCTCCAGTTCCCGCTGCATGCGGGCGTATTCAGGCACTTCCGATCGGGATTTTGGCGTGATCTGCAACATTGTCACGCGCGCCCGCGCCGCTGCGGGCGAACGCTCGAGGAATGTCGCAAACGCTCCCATGCGCTGCTTCAACCCTTTCGAATAGTCGAGTCGGTCGACTCCGATGACGAGATCGCTGCCTCCAAGACTGGCAATCATGCGCCTGGCAGTGCTGTTTCTTTCGCTGGCGCGAGCTTCCTGTGCGAAGCCTTCGGTATCGATGCTGATGGGAAACGCAGCGACTTGCACTCGGCGCCCGTCGATCTCGCACCAGTCGCCGCTGCCGGTCCGGCCGGCGTTGGCGGCAACGATGCAATCACGGAAATTGTCGGCATCCGCCTCGGTTTGGAAGCCGACCACGTCAAAGGCGCCAAAGCAGCGCAGAATGCGCTGATAGCCGGGCAAAGCACTTGCAACGTCGGGCCCCGGCCATGGGATGTGCAGAAAAAACCCAATCCGGTTGGTGCACCCCATCTGGCGCAGGAAGCGCGCCATAGGAATGAGATGATAATCATGCACCCAGATCACATCGTCGAGATGCAACAGCCTGTGGAGCTGACGGGCGAATTGCTCATTGACCCGGAAATAGGCGGCGGCGTTGCATTCCGACAAATTGGCAAGGTCGAGGCGATAGTGACAAATCGGCCAAAGCGTCCGATTGGCAAAGCCGCTATAGTATTCCTCAAGATCACGCCGAGAAAGATCGGTAACCGCATAGGTGAGCGGTCCAACAGTTCTGCATTGGGGGGCTGCGCCGGTCACGTCGCTGGTTTTGCCGGACCACCCAAACCAAACGCCGCCGCGGTGCCTCAGCGCTGCGTCCAGCGCGACGGCAAGCCCGCCAGCCGCTGGCGCCCCCGCGGAGGAAGGCGAAGGCACCCGGTTCGAGACGACGACCAATCTAGCTTTGCGCTGGTTCGTGTCGAGCGTCGCAGGCTTGTACAAAAGTTCAAGGTTAATCATGAGAACGGCGATCCTTCTGAGCAACCCTCAGGCCTTCAACGCAGATGTGCCAAAATTTGTTCCGGTTTGATTCTAGATGGATGCGGCCAATTCATTGCAACAACGAAACGACGATTCGTTACTATTATCAGCCACAGCGGCAAAGTTACGGCCGGAAACCGTTCATGTGTGATGAGATTCGTAAGAAATCTAGGCGGCTGTGCCTGGCCTGGCGCACGAGCGCGCGGGTGTTTTGACGAAAACGGGCGCCGCGCTTGCTTCATCCGCTTCAATTGCGTATCGGGATGTTCACGCCTATGAGCCACATCTTCCGGCTCGGCCCGGAGTGGAGCGGAGGCTTCGTGTTACTTGCCCGGATTCAACCCCTAATCGCGCAGCATGGCTATTGGGTGGTCTTTCTCATCGTGATGCTTGAGAGCGCCGGGGTTCCGTTGCCAGGGGAAACGGTTTTGATCCTCGCCTCCGGTTACGCCGGGGCGACTGGTCAGCTCAATCTTTCCCCTGTTATTATCTGCGCGGCGGCCGGCGCGATCCTCGGCGATAACGTTGGCTTTTGGGTTGGCCGGACCTATGGCGCGAAATTCCTTTTGCGCTACGGCAGATTCGTCCACCTGTCCGAAGGCCGGCTGCGGCTCGGGCAATACCTTTTTGAGAAGCATGGCGCGAAAATCGTTTTTTTCGGCCGATTCGTGGCATTTCTGCGGGTTTTCGCGGCGTTGCTCGCGGGCGTGAACAAATATCGGTGGCCGCAATTTTTATTTTTCAATGCGGCGGGGGGAATCATTTGGGCAGTGGCAATCGGAATTGGGGCCTTCCTTTTTGGCGATTCGATCCACCGGATTAGCGGGCCGCTCGGGATTATCGCGCTCGCGGGTGCGATCGCCGGTGTGATCGCTTTCATGTATGTCGTTCGCCGTGAAGAAAGAAAGATGGAGGAAAAACTCTCCGGCTCGGTGGCCCGTGATCTTCGAACCTTGCCCTGAACCGGAACAGAACCGGGACGCGGAACGAGAGAATGGTCTTAGGTTCCGCGCCAAAGTAGAGGAAGCGCGGGCGAGCAGGTTCAGGGCCTTTCCAGGCGGGCGATGAGGCTTGAGGTGTCCCAGCGGGCGCCCCCCATCTTCTGGATCTCGGCGTAGAATTGATCGACCAGCGCGGTAACGGGGAGGGTCGCGCCGTTACGGCGCGATTCGTCGAGGCAAAGGGCAAGGTCCTTGCGCATCCAATTCACCGCGAAGCCGAAGTCGAATTTCCCATCCGTCATGGTCTTATGGCGGTTTTCCATTTGCCAGGATTGGGCTGCGCCCTTGCTGATGATGTCGACAACCGCGTCGGGATCAAGACCAGCGCGCCTCGCGAAGTGCAGGCCTTCGGCGAGGCTCTGAACAAGGCCCGCGATGCAGATCTGATTCACCATTTTGGTGAGCTGGCCAGAGCCGGGGGGGCCCATCAGCCGGCAGGCTTTGGCGTAGGAAAAGATGACCGGTTCGGCCTTCGCGTAATCATCAGGCTCGCCGCCGCACATGACGCTGAGCGCGCCGGTTTCGGCTCCCGATTGGCCGCCCGACACGGGCGCGTCGACAAAGCCGCAGCCCCGGGCTTTCGCCCTTTTCTGGAGTTCGCGCGCGACTTCCGCAGAAGCAGTCGTATGATCAACGAAAACGGCTGATTTTTCGAGGCTCTCGAACGCACCTTGCGGACCGGAAGCAATGCTGCGCAGATCATCGTCGTTACCAACGCAGGAGAAGACGAATTCCTGGCCGCGTGCAGCCTCCCCGGGCGTTGCGGTGAGGCGGCCGCCAAACTCCTTGACCCATTTCTCCGCCCGCGCGGCGGTCCGATTGTAGACCGTGACGTCATGGCCTTTCTTCTTGAGGTGCCCAGCCATGGGATAGCCCATGACGCCGAGGCCGAGGAACGCTACACTTGCCATGGCTTCCCTTCTGCGCGAGTCCGCCGAGTGCATGACGGCTAATCAATCTTGAAGTCGAAATATTTCGCTTTGATCTTGGCAAATGTGCCATCCGCCATGGAAGAGTCCAGCGCCTTCTCGAACATGGCTTTCAGGTTTGAATCCTCCTTGCGAAGACCGATCCCAATCCCATCGCCGAAGTAAGCAGGATCGCGTGGCACATCCGCGGCGAGGATACAGCATTGGGCTTCCTTGCGCGTTTTCATGTAATCGGTGAGGGCGTCCTTATCGCCGATCACGGCGTCAAGACGCCCTTCGGCGAGATCGAGAATGGCTTCCTCGAGTGTCGCGTAACGGCGGATTTCCGACTGTTTATAGACATCCTCGACATAAGCCTCATGGGTACCACCGGACTCGACGCCGATGGTCTTGCCGGTGAGACCCGCCGGACTCATATCGAGGGTGGCATGCTGCTTGGAAGTCATGAAAGCGGAGGGCATGCGAATGTAGGGCTTGGTGAAAGCGATCTTTTGGCGGGCGTCGTCGGTGATTTCCATCGCCGCCATGATCGCGTCGTATCGGTGCGCGAGAAGGCCGGGGATAAGCCCATCCCAATCCTGCTGGATAAAACTGCAGGAAACCTTCATGCGGGCGCATAGATCGCGCGCAAGCTCGATTTCGAACCCGGCCAGTTTGTTGTGGTCGAGATAATTGTAGGGAGGCCGCGCGCCTTCACTCGCAATCCTGACCATTCGCCAGGGGGCTGGGCGGGGATTATCAGCAACGGCGAAGCTCAGCGGCCCTGTGGCACTCAGGATAAAGAACATCCCAACAAAGAGCGCGAACAGGCGGGAGGGGGTCCGTGCGCAGCTGGAACTCAAGGACAATGACGCTCTCCTTGCGCCATTCCTTGCGGCCCTGTTAGGGTCGGGCATTTAAGGCGGGTTTCTTGCATAACGTCCGTCTTTTCTGTCAGCGGGCGCCTATATAGGAGCAATTCCTGGCCGCGAAAATAGGCCAGACGTTCGGCCTCTTGTGGATTGGGTGGGGAGACGAAATGTGCCAGTCTATTAAGTTTGAGCATGAGCGGTTCAAGCTTTCCCGCTCAATAGCTCAATATCTCCGGTCTTCTCGCATGGTGTTGTCCCAAAGCCTGCAGTGTTCTCAGGTTCATTCTTTGGACCCGCCCAGTTTCGTGCAGGCTTGCTTGAACTGGCCGCATCGGATCCTTATAAGCCACATCCCCTACGTCATGGAGCGCGCCCCGGAATGATCAGCGATCAAGACGTCCTCAGCGCCCTTCAGGCGGTACCTGGTCCGGACGGCAAGACTCCCCTGCCGCAATCGGGCGCGCTCTCCGGGCTTTCGATCAAGAATGGCAGGGTCTATTTGTCGATTGCGATTGATCCCCGCCAATCGGTGGCGCTCGAGCCGATGCGTGCGGCTGCCGAGGCTGCCGTCAAGAAATTGGCCGGGGTCTCCAATGCGCTTGTCAGTCTGACGTCCGAAAAGCCGCCGGCGCCGCCAAAGCCCGCGGTGCCGCGCGGGATTTCCATTCCCGGGATCTCGAACATCATCGCGATCGCTTCCGGCAAGGGCGGTGTCGGGAAATCGACAACAAGCGTCAATCTTGCCCTTGGTCTTGCCGCGCTGGGCTGGCGCATCGGCATTCTCGACGCAGATATTTATGGCCCATCGATTCCGCGTCTTCTTGGCATTCATGGAAAGCCCGAAAGCGATGGCCGCTCCTTGAAACCGCTTACCGCTTATGGCCTCAAGGCCATGTCGATCGGCTTCCTTGTCGATGAGGAAGATGCGATGATCTGGCGCGGGGCCATGGTCGTCTCGGCAATCCAGCAATTGTTGCGTGACGTAGCATGGGGGGAGCTTGACTGTCTGGTCGTCGATATGCCTCCCGGCACCGGCGACGCGCAGTTGAGCTTGGCTCAAAACGTGCCGCTAGCCGGGGCCGTCATTGTGTCGACGCCGCAAGATCTCGCCTTGATCGATGCGCGCCGCGGCATCGCCATGTTCCGGAAGGTCGAGGTGCCGGTGCTCGGCATCATCGAAAACATGAGCTATTTTCTTTGTCCATATTGCGGCGGCCGCTCGGACATTTTCGCTCATGGCGGCGCGCGCGACGAGGCCGCAAAGTGCGGCGTGCCTTTCCTCGGCGAAGTGCCTCTCGATATTGCCATTCGCGAACAGTCTGATGCGGGCCGTCCGGTTGCTGCGACAAATCCTGAAAGTGAATATGCCAAGATCTACCGGGCCATTGCCGCGCAGGTGAAAGCAAGCCTTGAGAAAGGGCGTGCCCGTACCGCGCCGAAGATCATCGTCGAATGATACCGGCGCATTTTTGAAAGACGAAACATTTCACGATTGGATCAAACTGCCATGGACCAGGAGAATGTGCTCGCGGGAAATCCGCTGCTCGCACCATGGACGGGGGCTTTTGAAGCGCCGCCATTCAATCGCATCAGCCCCGGCCATTTCGAAGAAGCCTTCGATGCCGCGCTTGCTCGCGCCCAGGCCGAGGTCGCAGCAATCGCGGATGATTTGAGTCCACCGTCCTTCGCAAATACGATTGACGCGCTGGAGCGGAGCGGCTCCGATCTTACGCGCGTTGCTGCCGTTTTCTTCAATCTCACTTCCGCTGACACTAACGACGCCCTTGAGGCGGTCGAACGGGAGATGGCGCCGCGGCTCGCCCGCCACAGAAGCGAAATTTATCTCAACGACAAGCTATTCCGGCGCATCGCCGCGCTCCATGCGCAACGCGGCGAACTTGGCCTTGACCCTGAGCGGCTGCGGGTTCTTGATCGCTATCATACCGCCTTTGTCCGAAATGGCGGCGGCCTCCCGGAGGCTAGCAAGGCGAGGCTCGCCGAGATCAGTGAGCGCCTAGCAACACTTGGCACCAAATTCGGCCAAAACGTTCTTGCCGATGAGAAGGCCTATCTCCTGGTTCTCGATGGAAAGGAGGATCTCGCGGGGCTTCCGGCTTCACTCGTCTCGGCTGCGGCGCGGACAGCGGCAGACAGGGAGCTTCCCGGCAAGCACGGCATCAGCTTGTCGCGCTCGAGCATCGAGCCATTTTTGCAATTTTCGGCGCGCCGCGATTTGCGGGAGAAGGCGTTTACTGCCTGGGCGCGGCGGGGTGAAACCGGCGGCCTGACCGACAATCGCGCCATTGCCTCGGAAATGGTCCAGTTGCGGGCGGAGCGCGCCCGGCTCCTCGGCCACGAAAGCTTCGCGCATTTTCGCCTCGCCGACACGATGGCGAAAACCCCCGAGGCAGCGGTTGGCCTTTTGCATTCGGTGTGGTCGCCCGCGCTCGGGCAGGCTTTGCGCGAGGAGGAGGCCCTGCAGAAGATCGCCGCTGGGGAGGGGGGCAACTTCAAGATCGCGCCCTGGGATTGGCGCTATTACGCTGAGAAGCGCCGCAAACAGGAATTCGATCTCGATGAGTCGGAGATCAAGCCCTATCTTCAGCTCGACAAAATGATCGAAGCCGTTTTTTTCACCGCCAATCGGCTTTTCGGCCTCTCGTTCACGGAACGCAAGGATGTGCCGCTTTATCATCGCGACGTGCGCGGCTGGACCGTCACGAGATCCAATGGGCAAGAGGTTGCGCTATTCATCGGCGATTATTTCGCGCGGCCCTCAAAACGCAGCGGTGCCTGGATGAGTTCTTTCCGCGAGCAGCACAAGCTTGATGGAGAGGTGCGGCCGATCGTCGTCAATGTCTTGAACTTCGCCAAGGCGCCGGAGGGAGAACCCTGTCTTCTGAGTTTCGACGACGCGCGCACGCTCTTTCATGAGTTTGGCCATGCGTTGCATGGCATGTTGTCGGATGTGACCTATCCGCTCCTGTCCGGCACCAATGTCTCCCGCGATTTCGTCGAATTCCCCTCGCAGCTTTATGAGCATTGGCTGGAGCAGCCGGAGGTCTTGCGCCGCTTCGCGCTCCATTCTGAAACGGGTGAGCCAATGCCCGAGGCCCTCCTGCAAAGGCTGCTTTCGGCACGCCAGTTCGACCAGGGTTTCGCGACGGTCGAATTCATCGCCTCGGCCTTCGTCGACCTTGCCCTGCATCTTGAGCCCGAATCAGAGCCGCTCGATATTGTCGACTTTGAAGCAAAGCAGCTCAAAAAACTAGGCATGCCTTCCTCGATTATCATGCGGCATCGCACGCCGCATTTTCAGCATGTCTTTTCGGGGGATGCCTATTCGGCGGGCTATTACAGCTATTTGTGGTCGGAGATCTTGGATGCTGATGGCTTTCAGGCCTTCGAGGAGAGCGGCGATGTTTTCGACCCTACGATCGCGCAAAAACTGCACGATTATGTCTACGCCGCGGGGCATAGCCGTGACCCCGAGGACGCCTACAAGGCCTTTCGCGGCCGCGCGGCGGCGCCCGATGCGCTGTTGCGCAAACGCGGCTTCGCCGAATCGCTTCGCCGGGACGCTTGATATTCCGACGTCTTGTCAGGTTGTCGGGGATGCGGAGCGGCTGCTGGACAGGGCAGGGAGGGTTTGCTAAAGCCGGATTGGCTTTCCTTGTCGCCGAGGCGCCAGAGGGCAAGTCGCAAAGGATGGGCGTATAGCTCAGTTGGTAGAGCAGCTGACTCTTAATCAGCGGGTCCACGGTTCGAGCCCGTGTGCGCCCACCATCAAAATCAGAGACTTACGGCGAAAACCTATATCAACACATTCGAGGATTAATTTCCTGGGTAGCGCTGAGGTTAACAAGCTGGCGCTCCGATCGGCCGCTCATCTCCGGGGCCATGCTGTTAAAGGGGATACCGCTTTAAGGCACTGTCCGATTTCAGCTGCTATGCTAGTCTTTCACAAACTGGGAGGGACGACAGTGGCGTTAAACAACAATAGAACTAAGCTCGGAATCACGCTGGCGATTGCGGTTCTCGCCGGTCTCACATCAGGTTTGATTGCTCTGCTGATTTTGATTCTAGCGGTGTTCTTAATCGTGTGGGGCCAGGCACCCGAGCAGACGGAGGCATTTATTAAGGGTTTGCCATACGGCGACTCCATCCTCAATGCTTTGGCAAAATTGACTTGATGCTCCCTGGACGGATTTGAGAGAGACCTAAAACAGCCCCTCAATACGCGAGGCTGGTCGCGCCGATTCACCTCAAGAGCTATCAAATCGACGGGCGGTTGCTGTGGAGCGGCGCCGCGAATTTCTCCGTGTCCTGGCTCAAGCAGCAGGACCAGCTCATTTCGATTTCCTTTGCTTGAGCCATTCCGAGTAGCGAACGCGGATGGCGCGCATGGTGATAATACCAATGAGAAAGGCATATAGAGCCAATAACACTTTTTCATGAGGCCGCATGGAGCGCTTCTGTTCTCTCATTTCAAATTCCTGTCCTTGAGCCATTCCGTGAGGTCTTGCGAGCAAGTGACGACAACTCTTATTCCGAACGTCGCTCATGAAACGGTTACGGCGAGCTTTGAGCTTTGACAGATCGCTTTCAGCAACAGCTTTGCTCACTGTGTTTATGGCGGCTTGCCAAATAGCAACGGCGGGAGGACCGTGCCATGATCGGCCTAGGGATAGTAATCGCAATCATTGTCCTATTGATAATCTATAGGAGGAGCCGTTAGAAGAGTGACTGGCACCAAGTTAGCTCTTTAGCTTTAGCTTTAGCTTTAGCGTTGCCGCCCATGCTCTCGAAGCATCCAAGTCTGTTGATCGTTTTCGTTGCTGGAGCCCTTGTGCTCGATGTCCTGTTTGGGCGGAACAACGAGGTGAATGATTTTTTCCAGAGTTTTTTCGACAGCCTGCGACCGTTGGGCCTTTGGTAGAATCAGCATGTCAGTCGGCCGTTGCGCGCGCCACGGCTTCAAACTCGTAGCGAAGCGTTTAGGAGAGGTCCGGGTTCGGTCTCGCCGCACGGGTATCGCGAATCCATCTTCGCCGTTCTCCATGCGCGGAAGGATTTCTTCGAAATCGCCGAAGCGATCATAGACCTCGCACGAAGCTCGGGGTGAGTTTGTAATCGCCAATGCGCACAGCCCGAGGTGGGACTGGAACCATCTGCGCCGTGGTGAGTTCTGAGGGTATGTTTGAATGTTTATTCCTCTTTTGCTTAGGCGGCGCGCCCGCGCCATCTGTCCCGGATGGAATGGGTGGCTTCGTGCCTTTCACCAACAGCCGCGTGATGCCGGATGGATCGCTCCGGCCATATGATCCGATCATTGATGGCCCGTATCCGGGACCCGTCGCCGTCGTGCCGTCAGACGGCTATCTCGGGGGCCCTCCTCCCGTTATCGAGCCTTATCCGGGGACTTGGCTTCGCCCCTATCCCTGAGAGCAAGTTCGGCTGCGAGGCGCTTAGGCTCAGGGGGCAGCTGTTCGCCCTTTAGGATCGATCTTCTGACCCGGCTTTCTCCTAAAGCGGGTTGTCTCTGCGGTATCCGCGTCTATTCCAATGGGGTGCTGGCGTCATGCCCGCGATCCTCGGTTTGGATTCACCACTGTGTGGGGATCGCCCAGGTCAAGCTACTACGGCTCTGATATCCCGGCCCTTTACCACAGGAACTTAAGATCCTGCTCGAATACTTCCGGCGGCGCGGTGATCTAGCGCGAGGGCACAAATGGACTATCGCAAGCAATTTCTCGTCGAGCCAGACCAGAAGTTCCGGCTCAGTCAAGTCGATCCCGCCTTCAAGGGGCACCATGAGTCACACCAAGCGGCCGCCGATGAGCTGGAGCGCTACCATCGGAAGCTTGGCCAAATGCAGGCTCTTCTCTATGCGGAGAAGCATCATGCGATTTTGATCGTCCTGCAGGCGCTGGACGCCGGCGGCAAGGATGGAACCGTTGATCACGTGTTTGCTGCCTTCAATCCACAGGGCGCTTCCGTGATTGGCTTCAAGCAGCCGACACCGTTGGAGCTCGAGCACGACTTCCTGTGGCGGGTGCATCCGCATGCGCCGCCGAAGGGATGGGTGTCCATTTTTAACCGCTCCCACTACGAGGACGTGCTGGTCACGCGCGTCCACAAGCTGATCGACAAAAAGACCTGGACGAAGCGTTATGAGTTGATCCGAGGGTTCGAGACTTCTCTCTTCGAGAGTGGAACCACAATTCTGAAGTTCTTTCTGCATATCAGTAAGGAAGAGCAGCTCGCGCGCTTCGAGAAGCGGCTCGACGATCCCGCGCACAATTGGAAGATCAGCGAGTCCGACTATTCCGAGCGCGAGCTCTGGAATGATTACGTCGCGGCTTACGAAGACGCGCTGAGCACGACCAGCACGCCGCATGCGCCTTGGTATGTGATTCCATCAAACCACAAATGGTTTCGCAATTTGGCGGTGTCCCAGATCGTCGCTGAGACAATGGACGATCTTGGCATGTCCTTTCCAAGCCCGTCGGTCGATCTCGCCGAAATCCGTCGCAAATATCATGCCGCGCGGGAGGAGGAGAAGGACGAGGCGCCGAAGAAGTGATGGGCAGATTTTCGGTCAGACCGCCTCTGATTTATCGGCCTAAGCCACTCTCCAAGAGAAAGATCAGAATTCGACCTCGAGTTCTTCTATCTCGCGGGGTTCCAGCTTGGCGGCCTCGATCCATTCGATCATTTCCGGCATCGCCATGATTTCCTTGCAGTACGAGTCACCGACGGAATCCAATTTGACATGATATGTGAGAAATCGGGTCACTACAGGTGCGTACATCGCGTCGGCCATCGAACGTTCACCCAAGAGAAAGGGGCCGCCGAAAAGGTCGAGACACTCCCGCCAGATCGTCGTGATGCGATCAATATCATCCTGAGCGCGCTTCCACACCTTGAAGTTCGGGAAGTCACCCTGCAAATTCATCGGCAACGCGGAACGCAGGGCGCCAAAGCCTGAATGCATCTCCCCACAAATCGAACGGCAGCGTGTCCGCTTGAAGCGTTCCGTAGGCAGCAAATGGGCCTCGGGTTTGATCTCGTTGAGATACTCGCCGATGGCCAGCGTGTCCCATATGCTGATCCCCTCATGAACGAGGCATGGTACGAGGAAAGAGGACGACAACAACAGGAGTTCGTCACGCACCGAGGGTTCAGCTGATGAGACGGCATTTTCCGAGAAAGACAGCCCCGAAAATTTGGTGAGCAACCATCCGCGGAGCGACCAAGAGGAATAATTCTTGCTGCTGATTGTGAGTGTGGCATCAGCCAATATGATCGCCCTTTCGAAGAAGTGTTCTCGTTTGCTTGAGAGCTAAGACAAACTATTGTAGCTTAACTTCAGCCGTGCTCGTCCGGCAAGCTTCCCGGCGATCAGCCTTTGATATCCTCCTTTCAATTCTGGTGGAATCGAGTTGATTTATCAAGCGTATAGTACACAAGCGACCTTTCTTGATCTGATCAGGCCGGTGGCCGCGACATCGGGCAGGATGCTGCGTCTGCTCCGGCCGGAGTGGTCGATCCGCAAATTCGCCGGTCTCCTTGAAACCTTCGCCGACCTTGCGGTGACGCATGCGCGGCTTCCTTTCGGGATAGAGTCCGTCATCGTAGACAATTGTGTTTGCCCGGTGACGGAAGAAGCAGCCTATTCGACTCCGTTCGGCACGCTGCTACACTTCAGAAAGGCCACCGACGACTCGCGACCGCGGGTGCTGCTGGTTGCGCCCATGTCGGGCCATTTTGCCACTTTGCTGCGCGCGACCGTCAAAACGATGTTGCCCGACCATGACGTCTATATCACCGATTGGCACAATGCCCGCGATGTGCCGCTCGGCGAGGGGCGGTTCGACTTCGGCGATTTCGCCCACCACGTCATCAAGTTTTTGCAAGTCATGGGTCCGGGATCTCACGTCGTGGCGGTTTGCCAACCCTGCGTTCCCGTCCTTGCCGCCGCCGCGCTCATGGCAGAAGATCACGATGAGGCACAGCCTCGTAGCATGACCTTGATGGCGGGCCCCATCGACGCGCGCATCAGTCCAACCAAGGTCAATGAACTCGCCCTCAAACGGCCGATCGAGTGGTTCGAACAGACTCTCATCTCCGAGGTGCCGCTTCGCTACGATGGTGCCCTCCGCCGGGTCTACCCTGGATTCTTGCAGCTCATGGCGTTCCTGAGCATGAATCTAGAGCGCCATCTACGGTCCTTCGACGACATGGCTGAGGCCCGCGCGGCCGACGACCTGACGAAGCTTCAAACCCTCCGCGAATTTTACGAGGAATATTTTGCGGTCATGGATTTACCGGCAGAATTCTATCTCGAAACAGTGAAATCAGTTTTTCAAGACCACCTTCTGCCGCGCGGCAAGCTCAAGGTGCGGGGTCGCTTGGTCGATCCTCGGGCGATCCGGCGCACCGCGCTACTCACGGTTGAAGGGGAGCGGGATGACATCTGCGGTCTTGGCCAAACCCTCGCAGCACAGGACCTTTGTTCCGGGCTGCGCCAGCACATGAAGCTGCACCGTGTGCAGACAGGCGTCGGCCATTATGGCGTGTTCAGCGGCCGGCGCTGGAACAATGAAGTCTATCCCGTCGTGCGCGATTTCATTCAAATGACGAGTTGAGGCCAAGACCCGGGCCTTAGAAATAGCGCGGGATTTGATGAAGTCGTGCGTGAGGAATTCATCTCGCGGGGGGCGAGTGCGCAAACCGTTTCGATCCTGGCGCGGGATCTAGAGTCAGCTGCCAAGGGGACGGAAAAAGTCCCAAACCAGTTTTGCACTGTTGAGGTCACCGCTGGCGCCTTGCTCAGGGACTGGCCCTATTTGGCCCGAAATCCCTGGCAGCATGTGACCGCCGCCTTCGATGCGGACCAATTCGACCGGCACCTTGCAATTGTTCAGCTTATCTAGAAAGGCACGGGTGCCCTCGTGGGGTCCCCTATCGGGAAAGGTCGTGCTGGTCGTGCCGCCGGCGCAGTCCGCCGCCTTGCCGAAGAGGCTGAGCGTCGCCTCGACCGACGCAAGCTCTACTTTGCCGTGGGGCAAATTGGCCTGGCCGCCGTGATAGGGAACCACCGGATCCTCGGTGCCGGCGATCATCAAGAGAGGAAGCGGATGCGAGGGCCTGCAAGAGCCCGCAAGATCGGACGGCAAGCTCGCGCCAAGGACGGCCACTCCCGCGAAGCTATTCTTTGGGTCGCAAGCCAATCGCAAAGCCATCATTCCGCCCGTCGTCGTGCCAACCAGGAAAACCTTGCCAGGATTGGTAATTCCTTCCGCCACGAATTTCGCGATGAGGTCATGGATAAAGACTGAATCGCGGTTGGCTTCTGGGCCTGGCGCCCCCGACCAGTGGCCAGAGAGGGGCTCGGGATAAACGAAAACCGCGCCCGATGAGCGGGCCAGTTCCTCGAAGCCAAAGGTCCGCCGAAGGCGCGGGCCCTTGGGTCTCCCCCCGCGCAAGACGATGACCGTTGGCCGCCGGCCCTGCTTGAGGCGCCGATGCTGGACGAGAATCGCGGTTCGCGGAATCCCTCCGGAGATGATGGTGACCCGGCCGGTCGCCGCAAAGGCGGCCGGCGGCGATAGCGTGATTGCAAGCAAAAGCCAGCAGGCCGCTACGAGCGAACCGGTAACAAGCGCAAACCTATCAAATTCGCGGCCTCGCACGATCATGTTGCTCACCGATTACCCACGACGCAGTCAGGAATTGCTTTTGGCGTTCGGCCATGACATTTGCAAGCCAAGGGAAATGCAGGCTAGGCGAAAATCCGTCAAACCTGCCGCGCCCCGCAGCATAGGTCTTCTCTATAGCAGTAGGTCTTCTCTATAGCATAAGCGACTGCCATCCTCCCCAAGTTTGGCAGGTCCATTCGCTGGCAAACGCTTTTGCCGCATTCTTCCTTCGCGAGCCTTGCCCGCGGATTTGTGCCCTGCGGCATAAAGTTACGGGGTTCTTCCCGGAAGCCATTTTGAATTTTTTCCAATCTTCGCGTTTGCCCAGAGGAGCCAATTGCATTAGTGGATTTGACACCTAATTTTCATGAGTGGGGTAACATCCATGAGCCATGTGGGGTCTGGCGGGAGCGACCTGGAGAGACGCCGGCCGCTCTCTCCACATTTGCAGATCTACCGCCCGATGCTGACCATGGCGATGTCGATCGCGCATCGGATCACGGGAATTGTGCTTTATTTTGGTACGCTGCTGCTTGCCTGGCTCTTGATCGCCGCATCGGCCGGCGCTGACGCCTATGCGACAGCCGTTTCTTTTGCAAATTCAATCCCGGGAAAAATCATCTTGATCGGGTTCACCTGGGCCCTGTTTCATCATCTTCTGGGCGGGATACGTCACGCCATTTGGGACTCAGGTCACGGCTTTGCGTATCCTCAGCGCGAATGGCTGGCGCAAGCAACATTGATCGGCGGCATCGTGCTCACCGCGAGCGCCTGGGGCTTTGCCTATCTTATTTCATGAATTGCTTGATGGGGCCGCGCGGACATTCCGCCGGCGTGGTCGGCCGCGTTGCCAAGCGAGCTTTGGCGGAAGGGCTTGAGGGAAAGACGATATGGCGAAGGGTCCCGCATCGATTCGCACCGCAATGAGCAAAGCGCGCTTTCTTGGTTCCGCAAAGTCAGGCACTTCGGATGCTCGGAACATGCGCGTGACCTCGATTGCACTCATTCCCTTGTCATTCGCATTTGTTGCGATCGTTTTGTCGCTTTCCAGCAAGGATTATGCGGCGGTGCGCGCCGAGCTTGGCCGTCCCGTTCCGGCGATGATCATGCTTCTCTTCATTTTGTTTGGTGTCTTTCATATGAAGCTTGGAATGCAATCGATAATCGACGATTACGTGCATGATGCGCATTTGAAGGAATGGTCGCTCATCGCCAATCTGTTTTTCTCGGTTTGCATCGGCTTGGCTTGTATTTACGCAGCCTTGAAACTGAGCTTCACCTGAGATGCGGCCGGTGGGGGCAGGACCGCGGGGACGAGGCCAGACGACGCGCGAGCCCGCTTTAGACTGGCAAAGATAATGCGAAAGACGATGGCATGACCTCCAGCACAATATCCAACGGCGATCCTGCTCCGGCCCGCAATGGGGCCGCCTATCCGATCACCGATCATACCTTCGATGTTGTTGTTGTCGGCGCCGGGGGCGCCGGGCTGCGGGCGACGGTCGGCTGCTCGCAGGCGGGGCTGCGGACGGCCTGTGTCACCAAGGTCTTTCCGACCCGCTCGCATACCGTCGCGGCGCAGGGTGGCGTTGCGGCTTCGCTCGGCAATATGGGGCCGGACAATTGGCAATGGCACATGTACGACACCGTTAAGGGATCGGATTGGCTCGGCGATCAGGATGCCATCGAATATCTCTGCCGCAATGCGCCGGACGCGGTCTACGAACTCGAGCATTGGGGCGTGCCATTCTCACGGACAGAGGATGGCCGCATCTATCAGCGCCCGTTCGGCGGTATGACCACCGATTTTGGCAAAGGGCCGCCAGCGCAGCGCACCTGTGCGGCGGCCGATCGCACCGGCCACGCCATGCTGCATACGCTTTATGGCCAAGCGCTACGCCATGAGACCGAATTCTTCATTGAATTTTTTGCCATTGACCTCATCATGGAGGATGGCCGCTGCCGCGGCGTCGTCTGCCTCAAGCTCGACGACGGGACCATCCATCGCTTCCGCTCGCAACTCGTGATCCTAGCGACAGGAGGCTATGGGCGCGCTTATTTTTCGGCGACTTCGGCGCATACTTGCACGGGTGATGGCAACGCCATGGTGCTTCGGGCCGGTCTCCCTTTGCAGGACATGGAATTCGTCCAATTTCACCCGACTGGAATTTATGGGGCCGGCTGCCTCATCACCGAAGGTTCACGCGGCGAGGGCGGCTATCTGACCAATTCCGAAGGGGAGCGCTTCATGGAGCGCTACGCGCCCTCGGTGAAGGACCTTGCTCCGCGCGATATGGTCTCGCGCGCGATGACCGTCGAAATCCGCGAGGGCCGCGGTGTCGGCAAGCACAAAGACCATATTTATTTGCATCTCGAGCATCTCGATCCGAAAATCCTGCATGAACGTTTGCCGGGAATCTCCGAGAGCGCGAGAATTTTTGCTGGCGTTGACGTGACGAGGGAGCCGATCCCCGTCCTGCCGACCGCCCACTACAACATGGGCGGGATCCCAACGAATTTCCACGGTGAAGTCGTCATTAAGAAAGCCGGCGACCCGGATTGCATCGTGCCAGGCCTCATGGCCATCGGCGAAGCAGCCTGCGTTTCCGTGCATGGCGCCAACCGGCTAGGTTCGAATTCGCTGATCGATCTCGTCGTCTTCGGCCGGGCCGCCGGATTGCGCGCGGCCGAACTCGTGACGGCCGGCGCCAACCAGGCGAAGCTTCCGTCGGACTCAGCCGATCAGGCGCTTTCCCGCCTCGATCGTTTCCGTCATGCCAAGGGCGATATCCCAACCGCCGAACTGCGTCTTCGGATGCAGAAGGTAATGCAGAGCCATTGTTCGGTCTATCGCACCGGGCCGACCTTGGAGGAAGGCTCGCGGATGATCCATGAGGTCTGGGGCGCGCGCGATCAGATCTCCGTCACCGACCGTTCGCTAATTTGGAATTCGGATCTCGTCGAGACCTTGGAATTCGATAATCTCATCATCCAGGCCGTCGTCACCATGGATGGCGCGGTGTGCCGCACCGAATCGCGTGGCGCTCATGCGCGGGAGGATTATCCCGCACGCGACGACGTAAACTGGATGAAACATACGTTGGCTTCAATCGACGCCGAAGCCCGCGCGGTGTTGATCGATTATCGTCCTGTGCATAGCTTTACGATGAGCAACGAGATGCACTACATCGAGCCGAAGGCACGCGTTTATTGACCAAAAGCTAAGAGAACCCAATGGCCGAATTCTCACTTCCCGCCAATTCGCGCGTCGGCACTGGAAAGACCTGGCCGAAGCACGGCGATTCCAAGCGTCAGACGGAATTCCGCATTTATCGCTGGAACCCTGACGATGGCCAAAACCCGCGCGTCGACACTTATTTTGTCGATCGCAGCGATTGCGGCCCCATGGTCCTTGATGCGCTAATCTGGATAAAATCCAAAATCGATCCTGGGCTCACCTTCCGGCGCTCTTGCCGGGAAGGCATCTGCGGCTCCTGCGCGATGAATATCGACGGCACCAACACGCTCGCCTGTACGAAATACATGGATGACGTCAAGGGTGCGGTCAAAATTTATCCGCTGCCACATTTGCCGGTGGTCAAGGATCTGGTTCCGGACCTCACGGGCTTTTATGCCCAGCACGCCTCGATCGAGCCATGGCTGCAAACGACGACTCCATCGCCGGAAAAGGAATGGCTCCAATCGCCCGAAGACCGCACCAAGCTCGATGGCCTCTACGAGTGTATCCTTTGCGCCTGTTGTTCGACGTCTTGTCCGAGCTATTGGTGGAATGGCGAGCGCTATTTGGGCCCGGCGGTGTTGTTGCAGGCCTATCGCTGGCTCATCGATTCGCGCGATGAGGCGGCAGGCGAACGCCTGGATAATGTCGAGGATCCTTTCCGCCTCTATCGCTGTCACACCATCATGAATTGCGCCAAGGCTTGCCCTAAAGGCCTCAACCCGGCGAAAGCAATCGCGGAAATCAAGAACCTGCTAATCGAGCGCCAAGTCTGATCGGCGGGCACATTCCGACAATGTTGCTTTTGTATCACAGGGTTCCTGTAATCGTCGTCTAAGGTGCGACATGCCTTTCTGCAGCCTCATTCTCCCGTCAGTTCGGGCAGAGGGAGGCTTTGCCTATGCTGCGCATTCCACTGACCGCCGCCGCCGCGCTTTTCATGGTTCCGTCTGCTTTTGCTGACCCGAAGGAGAGGCCAACGGCATATGATGAAATAATTTCCCGGCAGGCCAAGGCCCACGGTGTTCCGGAATCATTGGTCCATCGTACTGTTCTGCGGGAGAGCCGCTATAATCCGGGCCTCGTCCATAACCATTGCTTCGGCCTCATGCAGATCAAATATGCGACGGCGCGCAGCATGGGCTACGAGGGTCCCGCACGCGGCCTCCTCGACCCGCAGGTCAATTTGACTTACGCCATCCCCTATCTTGCCAATGCGTACCGGCTCGCGGAGGGCGATGAGGACCGTGCCACACTTCTTTACCGCGGCGGCTATTACTATTTTGCCAAGCGCAAGAAGATGCAGGGGCTTTTACGGACAGCATCTTCCCCGGCGCCGGTTCCAGAGACTGCCCAGTCCCAAGCGCCGGAGCCGCCGCGGGATGGATTTTCCGAACTTCTCTCTTTCGCTGTCGGCCCGGTAGACGCGGCGAGACCCGTCGGTGCTCCATCGCAAACCGCCGAGGGTTCGTCGCAAACCGCTGAGGGTTCGTCGCAAACCGGGCAATAGGCGGGCGACCCCCGGATCGCTCGCATAAGTGCCCGCAACACCTCAATAGAGTTGAGTCAGCGGCCGATCAGTTCCTGGTTTGATCCCTCGAACCGCTGAGGTCGCTATTTCTTTACTTGCTGATGCTCTTTGCAAAAACCTATCGCTCCATTAAAATCCGGCGCGATTTTAACGCCTCCGGTATGCGTTAAAATTTGATATATAATTCGTTTGGGTTTTGCATTGGCCTCAGCGCACGAACAATATTCGGGAGAACGAGTTCGGACGGGCTGGTGTCGTGATCTAGATCGCGGCCGAATGAAAAGGTGCGAGCTCAGGCGGGCGTAGTTCAATGGTAGAACGGCAGCTTCCCAAGCTGCATACGAGGGTTCGATTCCCTTCGCCCGCTCCAGACTCCTGCGCGACGAGGATCCTATGAAGACCAGCGGAAGCACGCATCTCGCGGGCTTAGACCTGATAAGATTGACAGCAGCGATGTTTGTTGTTTTCGATCACTTCACCGCAAGCGCCAGAAACCAATGGGTGATCGATGCTATAGGCGGCGGGATGCCATCCTATCCCGCCTTCTCGCCGATCACAGACGCTGGGTGGGTTGGCGTCGATATTTTTTTTGTCATTTCAGGTCTCGTGATTGCCTATTCGGCGAATGGCAATTCGCCGCGCCGGTTCGCCGAGAGCCGATTTTTCCGCCTAATGCCATCGGTATGGATCGCGTCGACAATTTCCGTCATCGTCTTGTTGGTTGCCTCGACTTACGGATGGCGTTGGCTTCTCCCGACCTATCTCCGCTCTCTCATCCTCACCCCGATCGGTCCGTGGGTTGATGGATCATATTGGACCCTTGCCGTCGAAATCGTTTTTTACACCCTCATCTTTGTAATACTTTGCAAAGACAAATTTGGCGAGATCGACAAAATCCTCGGGTTTGGAGGCATCGCGGTGTCGGTTCTTGCCGTCGCCACTCCTGCGCTCGTCTTGCACTTCCCACGTTTTGGTGCGGTTCTGGAATCTTGGCCTGCGAAACTTCTTCTCCTTCACAACGGCTCCGAATTTGTTTTCGGCGTTTTTCTTTATTTAGTCCTTTTTATTGGCATGACTTCCTTCCGGCTTTCCGTTCTTGTCATCTGCTTTCTCGGCGCCTGCGCCCAAATTTCTTTTCCTGGTTTTCGCATCAACGCTCCCGGAGGGGGGATCGTCTTTGTCGGCGGCATGGAAACCTGGTTTCCCTTGATCGTTTGGATCGCCGCGGTCCTGGCAATGATCCTGTCGGTTCGATGGAATGCCGTGATCACCACCCGGTTCCGTTCCGCGATGCCAGCCGTCAGGCAATTGGGGCTTTTGACTTATCCGCTTTATTTGATTCATTCTCCTCTGGGCTTGTTGGTCATGCAGCGCGTCTACTGGGGGACGCATTCTCCGGCGCTCGCGCTCATCGCTGCCGTTCTTGTGGTCATGCTTACAGCGGCTGCCATTCTGCTGACGGAACCGGCGCTGCGAGCTAAGGTCAAATTGCCAGTGCGTCGGGGTCTGGACGTCCTGCAAGGCTGGTTTGCTGGCCTACGCCTCGCGGAGCCGACAAGCCGGCTTGAGTAGCTCGCTGTGCTTGTTAATAAGGGGAACGCAGGTTCCTCTCCCGCCCAGGACCCGCCGCCGCGGGCTGGATCTGTACAGACGAAGGGAGCGTCCGTGACCTGGCTTATAAGGGCGATCGCCGCACAGCTTTTCACGATGTTGATGGTGGGATTTCCGCAAGGCGCCATCGCGGCGACTCTTGATCTTTGTGGCCTGAAGCCGACTTTCACTGAGGATTTCCACGAGCTGAAAGTCTCCTCTGGAAAATGGACGACAATCGCTGGATCGCGCACACGCCTTGGGCAGGAGATTTCGGAGATGCGGCATTCGCCAATCCGCAGCCGGATTTTCCGTTCACCCTGAAAGATGGCATTTTACGGATCGAGGCTCGCAAGGGAGAAAACGGCAAGTGGCAATCGGGACTCTTGGCGTCCGCGGATCCCTGGGGCACTGGTTTCACACAGATGTATGGCTACTTCGAAGCGCGAATGAAAATTCCCAAGGGGCCGGGCACGTGGCCTGCGTTTTGGCTTTCCGAGAGCCGGCCCAAGGGGTCGCCGCCAGGTGTGAGCGTCGAGGTCGACTCGATTGAATACTATGGGCAGTTTCCAGACACTTTCCACTCGGGGTATATAGTCTGGGACGGCATCCGCCACACCCACAGTGGAGATGGCCACGTCGAGAAGATTCCGAGCGGCGCGCTGGACGCTGACTTTCACACCTTCGGCGTCGAAGTTGAGAAGGACTTCATGACCTTCTATTACGATCGCAATCAGATATGGCAGATGCCGACCCCCAAGGAGCACCAGCATCCGTTCCTGGTCCTGGTCAATCTGGCTTTGGGGAGTGGCTGGCCGATCGACAAGACGCCAAATCCCTCATTTCTGGATGTTGCCTATATTCATGTTTACGAGCGCGATCCATCGGCTTGCGTCAAATAACAGAACCAGCTCGCGCTGGCTTGTTTGCCGTAGCTCATGCACTCGGTCGGGAACGTTTTGGAAGGGGATTGACTGAGGCCCCGAGCGATAAGGCTTCCATCAATAGCGGACTCGCACATATTCACCAGGGGCATCGCAGATTGGCGGCAGGCTTCCTTCGCCTGGCACCCGCGCCGGCACTTGCTTCCGTGATTGGCGTTTGATCCATTTGATCCAGTCGACCCACCAGCTTCCCTTGTGCTCGGTCGCGCTTTCCAGCCAGTCCCCGAACTCTCCAGCCGGAGCCTTGCCGCACCAATATTGATATTTCGGCTTGCTGGCCGGATTGACGACGCCCGCGATATGGCCTGAGCCCGCGAGCACGAAACGGACGTTGCCGCCAAGAAGTTTGGCGCCGATGAAGACAGATCTTGCGGGGGCGATGTGATCTTCGCGAGTCGCTAAATGATAAACGGGAAGGGTGACTTTCGAAAGATCGAGGGTCTTTCCGCCCAGCTTCGCTTTGCCTTTCGCGAGCCTATTTTCAAGATAGCAGTGACGCAAATAAGCAAGATGGTTGGCCGCGGTCATCCTCGTCGAATCCGAGTTCCAGGCGAGGAGATCGAACGCAAGCGGCGGTTTGCCCTTCATGTAATTATTGACGACAAAGGACCAGATGAGATCCTCCGGGCGAAGCATGTTGAAGGCCGATGCCATTCCCGATGCTTCGAGATAGCCGGTCGCCGCCATTTTCTGTTCAAGGCCCTGCAGGCGCTCTTCGTCGACGAAAACGCGAAGGTCGCCCGGCTGGCTGAAATCAGTTTGCGTCGTGAAAAAGGAGACGCTCGCAATCCGCCGATCGCCGGTTTGCGCCATATAAGCGAGCGTCATGGCGAGTAGGGTGCCGCCGATGCAGTAGCCGATGGCGCTGACCTTGGTTTCACCGGTCGCTTTTTCGATTGCGTCAAGCGCGGCAAAAATGCCTTCCCTCATATAGGCCTCAAATCCCTTGTTGCGATGGCGCGAGTCGGGATTAACCCATGAGATGACAAAGACCGTGAGGCCTTGCTCGACCGCGAAGCGGATGAAGCTCTTTTCGGGGTTGAGATCGAGTATATAAAATTTATTGATCCAGGGCGGGACAATCAGCAAAGGCCTTTTGAGGACCGTCTCCGTCGCAGGTGCATATTGAATGAGCTCCATGAGGTCATTGCGAAAAATGACCTTTCCAGGGGTTGTTGCGATGTTGACGCCAAGCTCGAATTTAGAGCTATCGCACTGGCTGATTTTAAGCGTGCCCTTCCCGGCTTCCATGTCCTGCGCCAAAAGCGCGGCGCCGCGGGCAAGATTGTCGCCGCTCGTCGCCCAAGTTTCCTTGATGAGTTCGGGATTGGTGGCGAGAAAGTTCGATGGTGAGAGAGCGCTGGTGATCTGCCGCAGATAGAACCGCGCCTTGTCGCGGGTATGGGCATCGACGTCGTCCGAACGCTTGACGAGATCCTCGGCCCAAGTCGTGACGATGGCATGGGCCTGCCGGAGGAAATCGAAAAAGGGACTTTCCCGCCATTCGGGAGCCGCGAATCTCTTGTCCGAAGGCTCATAAGGCACGAACGGGCTTTCCTGCTCGCCCGACATCCGCCGCAAACTATGAGCCCAAAGGCCAAGAAATTTCACCGTCAGAGAGGACTGCGCCGCGAGGGTCCGGGCTGGATCGCTCAGCCAATGTTCGACAATGCGGCTAATCGAACGAATGGCATCGGTGAGCTCGAGGGACACATCGGTTTTGCCGCCGCTCTCCGAAGGCTTGAAATAGGCTGCGAGCGCCCTGCCGCCCTGTTCCACGAGACGCGCCAAATTATAGGACAAGCGTTCGAAATCGGGTCCTGTCGCGCTCTTGCCTTGACTTGATCCATTCAGCGCTGCTTGCGGAACATCCGCGGCTGCGGAGCGACTCTTGGCCCTGCGCGATGCCCGCGGCGTGCCGCTAGGACTCGCGGTTGCGAAGGCTGGCTTGGCGCGTTTTGCCGCGGCTTTTTTGGGCGGCATGGGAAGGTTAGCACGTCTCTTGGGCGCCGCCTTTGGCGGCACGTCTTCATGTTTGTGCTCCGCCTCTACCCCCGGCGTCTCTGTCGCGCTCATTGAATTTTCCGTGCTTTCGGGCGCATCAAGCGGGTGAGAAGCGGCGGTTGACATAACACTCCACCTATGAATAGCCGAGCTTTCTCACCATACCCGAAAGCCACGTCCGGGGTCATAAAATTCATTCGGAAAATGGTTCGTCGCGGTTCCGACACAATAGGCTTGGATTATGTCGAGAGGCAACCAAACAAAACCCGGACGCTCGCACGCCGAAATGAAACTCAACCTCGTCCAATGGCTTTTCGCGCGGCTTTTGAGGGTCGCGGCGCTGGCGTGCATCTGCCTCGGATTGAGTCCTTTTGCTTATGCGCAACAGGCAAAGACATACGGCTCGCCCCTCGATACTTTGATGAGCACACGGCTCTGGGCCGATGTTCCGGAGGCCAAGGATTTCGTCCGCGAGACCCGTCCACCGCCGGAGAGTCTCGCTTACCAGCCGGTCACCGGAACGGATCCTGAGCGGCCGAAGCCCAGAACGAAGGCGGAGCTCAAGGATCTTCAGGATGAACTTGAGCGCGCAATCAAACAAAACGAAGAGACTGCCCGAAAAAAGCTTGGCGTAAAGATGCCGCCGCGCCCGGCTCAGACAGCCGGTGGCCAGTAGATTCATAGTCGGGCAGGGGTATTCACCCAATCAGCTGCGCGAGTTGACGGAAGACCGCGTCATTGGTGGCCGCTGCGACTTGACGCCGCAAGCCAAGCAATCTGGCATTCGTAAAATTGGCGAGGGTTGCCAGAGTTGCATCGAAAGGCACCGAGGCATTTTCAGTCTCGCTGATGACGATCGCGCGAAGATCGAGTCCGTGGGTCAAGACCACATCCTGCGCGCAAAGCAGGTGGCTTAGCGTGCCGAGATAGCTGCCAGCGACGAGAATCACCGGCAGGCGGAGCGCTAGCATCAAGTCGAGCACGGTGTGGCGCTGGTCGAGCGGGACCATGATGCCACCGATTCCTTCGATCAAAAGAGTGCCGGTGTTCCTGTCGATTGCTGCGCGGCAGAACTCGGCGACCTCTTCGAAGTTGATCGCTCTGCCCTCGGCTTGCGCCGCCATGTCCGGCGAAAGTGCGGCATGAAAGCGCCATGGCGAGATGGCATCGAAACTCTCCGGATGGAGGTCACGGCCAAGCGCCTTGAGAAGAACGGCTGGATCGCTGCATAAGGGCGCCCGCGGATCGAATCCGCTCACCACCGGCTTCAAAGCGTTGACTGGCCGCCCTAGCTCTCGCAAGCGCCGGATGAGGCCTGTCGCGACAAACGTCTTGCCGATATCTGTCCCGGTGCCCGTTATGAAGACGGCGGACATTCAGCCGTTGTCCTGAGAGGGTGATTGGAGGGGGATGAGAGGCCGGACGGCCTCGGCGAGGCGGACGATCTCCTCGTCCGGATGCATAGCGGTGAAGGCGAAGCGGAGCCGCGCCGTGCCGGGGGGGACGGTCGGCGGGCGGATCGGGGTCACGAGAAAGCCTTTCTCCGCTAGCTTCTTCGAGGCTTGAATGGCTGCTTCCGGCTCACCCATGATGAGCGGGACGATCGGGCTTTGCGGCTCTGGAAGGCCAAGACGCGAGGTGAATGCGCGTGCCTTGCCGAGAGGTTGCTTGGTAAGCCATGGCTCACCTTCAATGATCGTCAAGGCGGCGATCGCCGCCGCCGCCATCGCGGGCGGAAGAGCGGTTGAATAAATGAGGGTGCGCGCTCGCGTTTTCATTAAATCGATCACCGGCCGCGACGCACACAAATATCCGCCATAGGCGCCAATCGCCTTCGACAAGGTACCCATTTGCAAAGGCACCATTGCCTCGCTGCCAAAGGAAAAAGCCGAGCCATGACCGCCGCCAATGACCCCAAGGCCATGCGCGTCATCGGTCATAAGCCAAACATCGTAATTGGCGCACAATTGGATGAGATCAGCGAGCGGAGCAAGATCGCCATCCATGGAAAACACGCCATCGGTGACGAGCAAGGCGTGGCGAAAGCTCGTGCGGTTTTTTGTCAGCAATTGGTCCACATGATCAACGTCGTTGTGACGGAAAATAAGGGTTTGCGCGGGTGACAATCTGGCTCCCGCCCAGAGGCAGGCATGTGCGAGTTCGTCGATCAGGATCAGATCTTGTGCCCCCGCCAGCACCGGGATGATCCCGCTATTCGCAAGATAGCCGGAACCGAATACACAGGCGGCTTCGGCACCTTTGAACCGCGCGAGTCTCGTTTCGAGTTCGCGAAATAAAGGATGGTTGCCAGTCACAAGCCGCGACGCACCGGCGCCGACGCCATAGCGCCGGATCGCGGCCGTCGCGGCGGCTTTGAGCGCCGGATGGTGGGAAAGGTTCAGATAGTCATTACAGGAGAAGGAAAGCAAGCGGCGGCCGTCGCGCTCGACCCACGGCCCATTCGCCCGCAGGCTCTCGGCAAGCGTGCGCCGTAAGGAGGCACGATCGAGTTCCTCCAGCTTGCGGGAAGCAAAATCCTCCAAGGATCGCATCGTTGTTTCGCTCTCATGGACGCGGATCGCCCAGATCGTCTTGCCCACGAATTCAAATTCGTTTGGCCGAACACCCGGCGGAGAAACGCGAGACCAAGGGTCCGCCTTGCCAAAACTCGTCTGCAAGCAGGTAGATAGCCATCATCGGCGGGCGTCGTGTCGCAGGCTTATAGGCGGACTGAAATGGCCGCAAGGCCCATTTTCCCGCCCGGGGAGCGCAGCTTTGCGGGAAAGCCTTGCGATGATATGATGATTTTATTGAACACCCTCTTGAGTCAGCAGCTTTGAATCTGCAATGCCATCCGAGATTATGGAGAAACACATGCGGCTCGGAGTGATTTTGGGGATGATGGCGCTGTTCGTTGGCGGCTCAACCGTTCTTGCTCATGCCCAAGCAGCGCTTGGGCTTGCTGCCGCTCCCGGTCGCAATGCCGTTCCTGCGCCCGTCGTGAACCGGGGCGGGGGCGTCGCCGGCACCGGCATCGGTTTCGGGGCAGGCGCGATAGGCCAACATACGCCGCTGGTTGTTGGAACGGGCCATGTCGGGGCTGGCACAAGCGGCATAGGTCAGGGCATCGGCAACACCACCGGCGGTGTCAACGGGACGACGCGGGCCGGAGCCGGTGGGCTCGCTGACACTACGAGTTGGGGAAGCTCGACGGGCGGTGTCAACGGTGTCGGGCGCGGCCTTGGAGCCGGGAGCGGCGGAATGAGAGACCAGATCGAGCTTGGTCTTGACACTGGCGGCATCAACGGCACCGGAATCGGCTCTGGCGTCGGCGGGATTAATGATCTCAACAGCCTTGGCGCGGGCACCGGCGGCACCAAGGAGCAGACTGCGCCAAGATTTAGAGTGCAATAAGCGGGGCTATGCTGCGCGAAGCTGCCGTGTTGTATCGTTGCGATAGGTGAGCGCTTCGGCAAGATGCGTCCGCCCGACCTCGGCGGCGCCGTCAAGATCGGCGATCGTGCGCGCGAGCTTCAAGATCCGATGGAACCCCCTTGCGGAAAGATGCAGCCGTTCCGAGGCATCCCTGATCAGCGAGAGACCTCCGGCATCCGGTTGCGCGACCGCCTCGATGACATTGGCGGGGGCGGCGGCATTGGATGCAATCCCGGGAAGGCCCAGCCCGGCATAGCGCGCAATCTGAATGTGCCGCGCGGCGTCGACCCGTTCAGCGACTTCTTTTGACCCCTCGAGAGGGGGTGGCAGCATCAGGTCGGCGGCGGCGACGGCGGGGACATCAACGTGAAGGTCGATGCGGTCGAGCAGGGGGCCTGAGAGCCGTGCTTGATACTGGGCGGTGCAACGGGCAATGGGCTGCCGGTTACAGCTAAAGCCAGGCTCGCTCGCGTGGCCGCACCGGCAAGGGTTCATGGCCGCGACGAGCTGAAACCTTGCCGGATAGACGATGCGGTGATTGGCACGCGCGATCGCGACTTCGCCGGTTTCGAGCGGCTGGCGCAGACTGTCGAGGACCTGCGGCTGGAACTCCGGCAATTCATCGAGAAACAAGACCCCATGATGAGCGAGCGAGATTTCGCCTGGCCGGGCCCGGGTGCCGCCCCCGACCAGCGCCGCCATCGAGGCCGAATGATGCGGTGCCCGGAAAGGCCTTCGATCGGTGAGCGCGCCGCCGGCAAGATCGCCGGCGATGGAATGGACCAACGAAACTTCAAGCAGTTCGCGCGGGGTAAGCGGCGGCAAAATCGAGGGCAAACGGGCAGCGAGCATCGACTTGCCGGCACCGGGGGGCCCGTTCAGCAAAAGATTGTGGCCGCCGGCGGCGGCGATTTCGAGCGCCCGCTTGGCGCTCTCCTGTCCTTTGATGTCGCGCAGATCGGGCTGCGCTCCCGCCGGCCCGCGCATCGCGGGCCGCGGTCTTGCCATGACTTGGGTACCCTTGAAATGATTGGTAAGCTGGATCAGCGACAGCGGCGCCAAGACTTCGATGTCCTCGCTCGCCCAAGCCGCCTCGGCCCCGCTTGCTTGCGGGCAGATCAGCCCTTGGCCCCGCATGTTCGCGGCGATCGCCGCGGGCAGCACGCCAGCGACCGCCGTAATTGTTCCATCAAGGGCGAGTTCGCCAAGAACAGTGTAATTCGAAAGAGCATCCGGCGGGATGGCGCCGATCGCGGCCATAATGCCAAGCGCGATCGGCAGATCATAGTGGCTGCCTTCTTTTGGAAGATCGGCAGGTGCGAGATTGACGGTGATCCGTTTGGCGGGCATGGCAAGTCCGGACGCGTTGAGCGCGGCGCGCACCCTCTCGCGTGATTCCGCGACGGCCTTGTCGCCGAGGCCGACGACCGTGAAGACAACATTGCCATTGGCGATTTGCACCTGCACGTCCACCGGTCGCGCCTCGATGCCTTCGAACGCAACCGTCGCGACCCTAACGACCATGGCAAACCCCCGTCTCCACTTTTCACAAGCTTAACCAATTGCTGCATTTAGATCAAGAACAATAAGTGAACATTGTGCCCTCAAGGCTGCCCGTCGTCCCTCCTAGAAGTGAACATCCTCGCCATGTTCGAAAAATCATCCGCATAGGGCGAGCTGTCGCACGTTTTTCAGCGGCGCTACGGGGCGCGGGACGTGGGGCTGTCACCTAAAGGGCTCATTCGATGATAAATACGATTTTGTTCTATATCGGCCCTGTCGTTTTGGGACTCGTCGTACTAACAACGGGAATCATAGATATTGTACTCGCAATGCGCGCGAAGCGGCGTCTGAAACAGGAGCCCGCGGGCTGTTCGACTGCTCCCATCGGATCGCCTCCGATGCTGGTGCACGTTTTTATAGTGCGATGCCGTCCCCCGAACAGGGGATGCGGGAAATAGCTGAGACCCCTAAAGTATCGATGGTTGAACGCCTAAAAGTTGTTCCGACGCCAGCCTCCTCGGAGAGTTGGCAGGGATGCTGGTCCTGGGCACCCAAAATCACGGCTCAGGTGCTAGCAGAAGGAGTTTTTTCGTCGCCGATCGTTAATGAATTATTCATGTAAGTTTCATATACTGGTAATGTAATCCGCCCGCTATAAATTCATAACGAGCGCACAATCCCCTTAGAGTTGAGCTAAGGGAGGTAAAGATGCGAGAATCATGGGGAGTAGTCACTTTTTGGGTGAAAATATGGACCCTGTCATGGCTTCTTTTTTGGAAGCTTATGATCGGTGCAGTAAAAATAACTGCTCTAAACAATCGCTGAAATTGATACTCGATTTAAAAAGATAAATCCGTATCCGGTCATTGCGCAAAGATCTCGGTCAAGCCTGAGACAAAAGTGGTTCTCGGCGAGCAGTGTCTTCGTCATCCGAGGCCAAACCAAACCGTCGCAATCCCTAGAAACGAGCCATAGCCCACGACATCGGTGACCGTCGTCACGAAGGCGCTGGAAGACACGGCGGGATCAATGCGAAAGCGGTTGAGCAATTGCGGGATCACAATTCCGCCAAGCGCTCCGGCGACGAGGTTGGTCAGCATCGCGAGCGCGATGACAACGCCAAGTGCTGTAAGGCCGAACCAGAGGCTCGCGACGGTGCCCGTGATGAGACCGAAGGCGGCGCCATTCAACGCACCGACCAGCACTTCGCGCAGGATGACGCGTGCCGCGTTGGCGCGCGAAAGCTCGCGCGTCGCGAGCGCGCGGACCGCAACGGTCATCGTCTGAGTCGCCGCATTGCCGCCCTGGCTCGCGACGATGGGGGCGAGCACCGCTAGCGCTACCATCTTTTGCAGGGACCCTTCGAAAAGGCCCAGCACCGAAGAAGCGATGAAAGCCGTGATCAGATTGACGAAAAGCCAGAGGAAACGGCGTTTCGTTGTCCACCAAACGGGATCGGACAATTCTTCCTGTTCGGACACGCCGCCGAGCGCTTTCACTTCGGCGTCAGCTTCTTCCTGAATGACATCGACGATGTCGTCGATGGTAATCACTCCGACGAGGCGCTCCGCTTCATCGACAACCGGGGCCGAGACGAGATTGTAGCGCTGGAATAGGCGCGCCACTTCATCGCGCTCGTCCGTCACGACGACGCGGCGGCGGTCGGCGCACATGATCTCATCGAGCCTTGCGGGACTTTTCGCGCGCAGAAGTGTGTCGAGAAATACATTGCCGAGCAGGCGGTGCGCCGGATCGACAATGAAGATTTCGAAGAAGGAGTCCGGCAAGTCCTCTTCGCCGGTGTCGCGTATCGCATCGATGGCCTGGCCCGCCGTCCAGAAGGGCGCCGCGGTCACGAATGTGGTCTGCATCAGGCGGCCGGCGGAATGCTCGGGATATTCGAGAGAGCGTTGCAGCTGGACCCGGTCGGCTGCAGGCAGCGCCTCCAAAATCTCGGCCTGGGTCTCCGGTTCGAGATCTTCGAGGATGCTGACGGCATCATCACTTTCAAGTTCGCGCACGCCTTCGGCGACGGTCTCGTTCGGCAGCTCCGCAAGGATTTCGTCGCGCGTGCGATCGTCGATTTCCGTCAGCGCGGCGAAGTCGAACTGCGCCCCCATCATTTCGATGAGCTTGGGGCGAAGTTCCGGTTCGAGCGAGACGACAAGCAGGCCGAGGTCGGCTTCGTGGAGGCGGCCTGCTAAAGCGCGCACCAAGGATTCATCGTTCGCCTCTATCGCGGCGGTCACGTCACGCAGGAAATCTGACTCTATCGCGCCGTTTTCATCGTAAATTGCAGCTGCATCTGTCGCGATGCGCTCGTCGTTCACGGAAGTGTCAGGGGGCTCTTCGACGTTGGCCATGCGCAAAATCTTGCCTTATCTTGAGGTCAAGGGTTCATAGACCGGTTTCACGATCAGGCAAGTCACGAAACGACGGTTTCGTTCTCGAGCGTTGACGCATCTTCTTCGCAGAAATTGCGTATGCTTTAAACTCGGCGAAGGTGAACAGCATGGCTTGGCAATCAAGCGTCCTTGCGGGCGTCCTTTTCCTCACCCCGATCGTGGCCCATGGGGCGCCCTGTCGGCCGGAAGCGCTTGGCGTCTTCCGCACCATCGAGGTTGGCACTCAGGGCGGGCTGCAACTGGGGCTCAAAACCTATGGGCAGAGCCTTGCCCTCGAGGATCGTGAAGTCGTGCTCACCTTCGACGATGGGCCGTCCGCGCAGACCACGCCAAAGATTCTTGATGCCCTTGCGGCGGAATGCGTGACCGCAAGTTTTTTCCTCATTGGCCGCAACGCAGAAGCTTTGCCCTCCATCGTCAAACGCGAGATCGCGGAGGGGCACACCGTCGGCCACCACACATTTTCGCATCCCGCCCAAACCTTGCGCCAAATGAGCGAGGAAGCGGCGAAACAAGAGATCCTCAAGGGCTTTGAAGCGGATGACAAAGCTGCCTATGGCACAGCAAGCGGTGCGCCCAAGGTCCGGTTTTTCAGGTTCCCAGGTTTTGCCGACACGCCGGAACTCGTCTCGTGGCTGTCGGCCCAGAACATCGCGGTTTTTGGCGCCGATCTCTGGGCTTCGGACTGGCTCAATATGACGCCCGAGCACGAGCTCGCCCTGGTCCTCGCGCGACTGGACAAGGAGAAGCGCGGAATTTTGCTGCTCCATGACACGAAGCCGCAGACCGCAGCCATGCTGCCGGCTCTTCTTCGTGAGCTAAAGCTGCGTGGCTACAAGATCGTGGCGCTTGCCCCTGGAGCAAACCTGCCTCCGACGCGCGCTGCCCCCGCAGGGTGGACGTCGGAGACAGAAAAGATCATCGGCGAAGTGTTTGCTAAATGGCGTCGCGCGGCAAAGCCGCGCAGCCCTGCCCCGGAAGGGGTGCCAGTGGTGCCGACTGGGAGTCCCCGTGGCGCCGCGCAAGGATCGAGCGAATCGCAAGCAGCACCGACACCGCAGGTGCAAAAATAATCGGCGCATCTTCGTTGCGGGCGACTTGCAGAGGAGACGATCCGCAGCCGCTCCCGGGTCAATCGGGCAATCTTAACTCGGCTAGGCGCCGTTCTAATGGTCGTCTTGTGTGGTCGGGGAGGCGGGAGCGCGCAGCATAGCGACTTCCTTGGCGGCGCGCTCAGCAGGGGTAAGAGCGGCTTGCGGCTTTGCTGGTGCGGCGTCCGAATTCTCCGGCTTCGGATCGCGTGGTTTGGCCGTGCTCGAGGATGCTTCGTTGCGCCTGGGCGGCAGTGGAACCTGGGCGGGCGCCGGAACCGGCGTTGCGGTTGCGGCCGGCTTTTCGGCTATGGCTGGAGATTCCGCCTTCACATCAGCTGAAGGAGGGTCGGCCTTCACATCAGCTGGCTTCCCGCCCCACAGCCCATCGAACCAAGAAGAGCTCGCCGGCTTTGACGCGTCAGGCGCAGCGGCGGCCATTGTGACGGGTTCAACCGGGGCCGGGTTCAGGCTCGGCGCGGTTTTGGCGTCTACCGTCGCCGTACCAGGCTTCGTGCATATCTTGGCGGACGAGGGGGCCTTCGTCTTCTTCTGCTTGCCATCGTTGAGAGCAATGTCGACGGGGCCGTTGGCGAGCGCCTCTGGACGGCTGGCCGAGCTTGCGAATGAGGCGAAATCCGGATGCTGCCCGCCATCGACATAGACCGTATGGATTGGCCGCACGCCTTGCGCGGCAAGCTCGGCGATTTTCGTTTCGTCCTGCCTTTGTCTGGCCAACACTTCAGCTTGCGTGTCATCATTGTGCTTGAGCGGCGGGCAGGCAGCCGTCGGGTCGAAATGGGATCCGTCGGCGGGAACCGCATTAAAAACATAATGCTTGTTGCACACGCCAACAGCCACATCCTGCTTGGTCACTTCGAAATTGTCGGCCCCTTCCTTCAATTGCTTCCAGAAATCGATATTCGGATCGAGCCTGTATTTCGCAAGATTTTCCGCAGTCATATGGAAGGGGTAGGACTGCATCTGGATGGCACGCTGGCCACCGGAGAAGGCTTCTCGGGCGATCGCATAAATCTCAGCGATCTGTGTATCAGTCATCGAGAAACAGCCAGCCGAGGAACAGATGCCGTGCACCATGATCGAACCGCCGGTGTGCCCCCAGGCTCGGTCATAGGCATTGGGGTAGCCGACGTCGAAGGATAGATAATAAGCGGAGTTCGGATTCATGTGGGCGGGCGTGATCGAATAGAAGCCTTCCGGCACCTGGCGGTCGCCCTCCCGGACCTTGGGTCCGAGTTGCCCAGACCAACGGCACATAGGATAGGATTTAAAAAAAGCGTATCGCCCATCCGCCTTCATTTTCCAGATTTCGAGTTCGGCTTCCTTTTTGTAGGCGCGGATAAGGATCGGCGCTTCCTTGGAACTCCCGCGCGCCTCCATCTCGGCGACCGTCTTGGGCGGGATTGGCGCAAGCGAACGGGAGCTGACGGGGGAGAGGCCCGACTCCTCACAGCCCGCGAGACAGCAGGCTGCGAGCGCAATCGAACTCACGGCGGAAAGGTTGTTTCTGAAAGGGGTGCGCCACATGGATATGCGCCACATAGATAGAGGTCCGACTAATCGTCTTGGCGACAGGATTGACGACTGTACAATCTGCGTCCTTGCGGGAAGGTTACCAAAGCCTTGGTCCAATCCAAGGCATTCTAAAGCTCAGTTAATGGCTAAAAGAAGATTGAAAGCTGGCAAACAAAAGGTTTACGGGGATTTCTGCCGCTGTCACTCGCGGCTAGAGTTTGCGCCCGATGGCCAGGAATTTCGCGGTTCGAGAGGCGCGGAGTGAGGCCGGCGGCATCCCTGAATATTCATCCAAGGCGGCAGCGATGGCATCGCCCGTCGCCTTGATCGCAATGTCCGGATCGCGATGCGCGCCGCCCACCGGCTCATCGATAATTTCATCGATGATCCCGAACTTCAGCAGATCTTGGGCGGTGATCTTCATATTGGTCGCGGCATCTTCGGCGCGCGAGGAATCACGCCAAAGGATCGACGCCGAGGCTTCCGGCGAGGCGACGGTGTAGATGGCATGCTCGAGCATCAAGACCCGGTTGCAGCTGGCGATCGCGATTGCCCCCCCAGAGCCGCCTTCTCCGAGAATTACGGCAACGCTCGGCACGCTAAGCGAAAGCGAAGCATCGGTCGCCCGCGCAATCGCTTCGGCCTGACCGCGTTCTTCAGCATCGACGCCGGGAAAGGCTCCGGCGGTATCGACGAGAGAAACGACGGGCAAACCGAATCGGTCGGCGAGCTGCATCAGGCGCACGGCCTTGCGATAGCCCTCTGGTCGCGCCATGCCAAAATTATGTTTGATGCGGGCCTCGGTATCGGAGCCCTTTTCCTGCCCTAGAATGCAGATCGAACGGCCGCGAAACCAGCCGAAGCCGCCGACGATCGCTGGGTCCTCGCCAAAGTGCCTGTCACCCGAAAGCGGCGTGAAATCGTTGATGAGCGCTTTGACGTAATCGCTGAAATGCGGTCGCTGTGGGTGACGCGCAATTTGCGTCTTCTGCCAGGGCGTGAGATCTGCGTAAAGCTCTGCGAGCGCTTTTTCGGCCTTGGCTTCGAGCCGCGAAAGTTCCTCGCCAATGGCGACGGCGTCGCCCTTCTGGGCGAGGATGCGCAATTCCAGAACCTTGGCTTCAAGCTCGGCAACCGGCTTTTCAAAGTCGAGATAGGTACGCATTACCACCGGTCTATTCGCCGAGTTTGATCATCCTATCCAACACCGATCCATTCCCTTGTTTGGCTGCGGCTGGTTGAGGAGGCCGGAACCTCGCTATTTCGCGCAGCAAAGTCAAGAAACTGTCGGTGCAGAAAGTCGCATAACTCAGTTAAGCTGCGTGGGAAGCTGTCTCGCCGGTTAGCACCGCGTAAAGCGCGCTGACGTCGCGGGCGGCGCGCAGCTTTGCAGTGATCCGCGCGTCACGGAGCACGCGCGCCATCCGCGCCAGAGCTTTCAGGTGGTCGGCGCCCGCCGTTTCCGGAGCAATCAAAAGGCAAATGAGGTCGACGGGCGCACCATCCAGAGAATGAAAATCGATGGGGCGGGCAAGCCTTGCGAAAATCCCAAAAATCCCTTTTGCCTTGGTAAGCTTGCCGTGGGGAATTGCAATTCCTTCGCCGATTCCGGTCGATCCAAGACGCTCACGTTGGAGCAGGGCGTCAAAGATTTCCCGCGGCGGAAGACCGGAGATGAGCCCAGCCCGGTCGCTCAGCTCTTGAAGGGCATGTTTCTTCGTACTCACCTTGAGCGAGGGGAAAACCGCCTCGGGGGTGATCAAATCGGTCAATAGCATGGTTTGAAGCAATCCAGTCCAGGTCCGCAATTAGGAGGACAAAACTGTGGAGGTTTCAGGGGGCTCTCATTCCCGGCAAGGGTCGATCCAACCGATATTTCCATCCGGGCGGCGGTATACGACATTCGTTCGTCCGTCGGAAGCGCGACGAAACACAACAACTTGCGCGTTGGTCGCGTCAAGCTCCCGCGCGGCTCCGGAAACGGTCATTTCCTTGAACCCCGAAGATGGCTCCGCGATGACCGCCGGGTGGAGATCCGGCGCTTTTCCAGCATCCGCAAGCGCGGCCTCGCCGCCTGCCTCAGGCAGCTCCTCCTCGGTGCTGGGTTGCCTGAGGACCGCAACGCCCTCTCCAGCCGTGCTGGCATGATGATCCAAAAGGCGCTCTCGGTGACGGCGGACCTGATTTTCAATGAGGTCCGCGGCGCGATTGAAGCTGGCATAGGGATCGTGCGCCTTGGCGTCGGCCTGAAGCGTCGCACCAGGGCTCAGATGCAAGGTGCAATCGGCTCTAAACCCCGATCCCTCCGGCTCGACCGTGACGTGGCCGGAGACAAGCCTCACCCGGTATTTCGCGAGCGCGGAATCGATTCGCGTTTCAATATGCGTACGAAAAGCCAAGCCGATGTCCAAATTCTTGCCCGAGACACGCAAACTCATTGTCTACTCTCCGCTGCCGGCCGGGCGCCAGCATCCTTATCGCCGCGCTCGACCGTGCTTCCAAACTATCGCTCTTTCCAGTTCCAAAGGAAATATAAGGATGGGAACGTGAGAAAGGTACCATGAGCTAAGCTGGAGACGATTCGCTTGGTGCACGGGGGGATGCCGGGGTGTCGGCGTTCCGCCCGCAACCAAGGAGGAAACGAACATCGAAAGGGTTAGGTGGCTCTCGCTTTTGAGTCAATGGTATGACAAACCCGCTCTCGCGCTCTTAGGTCCTGCGTTATGCGAGGATCCTGCGTTATGCGAGCGGGCGGGTTCCGCCATGACCCGGATGCTCCTGCATTTTCAAGTGGAAAACATTTCGAGGATCTCCCATCGCTGCGGCAGCGTGAGCGGACCGCTCATGCGAGGAGAAAAGACCAACGGCCCGCAACGGCCATCTCTTAGCTCTTCGCCTTCTCGCGCCGCCGCTCCACTGAGGAAGGGATCTTGAGGCTTTCGCGATATTTCGCGACCGTGCGTCTTGCGATATCGATGTTGACGGATTTTAGGCGGGTGACGATCGCATCGTCAGACAGAATCTGTCCGGGGCTTTCCTGATCGATCATTTGTTTGATTCTGAACCGGACTGACTCGGCCGAATGGGCGTCTCCACCGTCCCGCGCTGCGATCGAGGCGGTGAAAAAATATTTGAGTTCGAAAAGGCCGCGCGGCGTCGACATATATTTGTTGGACGTGACGCGTGAGACGGTGGACTCATGCACGCCGACCGCCTCCGCGACCGTCTTCAGATCGAGCGGACGCAAAAATTCAACGCCCTGTGCAAAGAAGCCCTCTTGCTGGCGAACGATTTCGCTGGAGACCTTCAAAATTGTGCGCGCCCTTTGTTCGAGGCTCTTGGTCAGCCAGTTCGCCGATTGTTTACAAGCCGAGATGAAACTGCGTTCCGCTTCCTTTCCCTTTCCCTTGCCGACTTGCGCGACATATTTGTTGTTGACAAGGATGCGCGGAAGCACGTCTGTGTTGAGCTCGACATGCCATGAGCCGTCCGGCAGCGGCCGCACGATGACGTCGGGAAGCACAGGCTCGATCGAACCGCCACCGAATGCGCGCCCAGGCTTTGGATCGAGGCGCTTGATCTCGGCAAGCATGTCGAGAATATCCTCTTCCTCGACGTTGCAGACCTTGCGCAGCGCCGCGAAATCGCGTTTCGCCAACAAAGCGAGCTGCCCGACGAGAGCCTGCATGGCCGGATCGAAGCGGTCGCGTTCGCGCAATTGGATGGCAAGACATTCGGCGAGATCGCGGGCGCCGACACCGGAAGGATCGAACCCTTGGATCAAGCCTAGAACGGCTTCCACCTGTTCGAGCGGTGCTTGAAGGCGGGTGGCGATTTCGTCAAGGGAACCTCGGAAATAGCCATTCTCATCGATCGAGTCGATCAAGATTTGCCCGATCATCCGGCTCGCGGCGTCTGCTGTGGCGAGAGCGAGTTGTGTTTCAAGATGGTCGTTGAGACTGACCCGCGTGGCGACGTAAGCTTCAAGATTGGCCGGCTCGCCATCCCCGCTTCCGATCGATGGCCCGGACCAGGAGGTTGCGGAGAGGCCCGACCCGTTCGCCTCAAAACTCTGTTCGTTGGGTGTCGGCGGCTGGCCTTCGTCGAAACTGTTTGACAGTTCGGTGCCAAGGCTTGCTTCGAGGGCCCCGCGATCGGTTGCCAGGACTTCCGAATTCCACTCGCCCTCGGCTGCTTCACGGAAATCCTCGCTGCCGAAATCGCCGCCCTGATCCGGGCTCTCGACAAAGCCCACATCTCCGGCGTGGATTTCAGGCTCGGGGCCATCCTCGACGCGTTCGAGCAAAGGATTGCGTTCGAGCTCCTGTTCGACGAAGGCGGTCAATTCAAGGTTTGAAAATTGCAACAGCTTGATGGCTTGCAAAAGCTGCGGCGTCATAACCAAGGACTGGCTCTGCCGCATGACAAGCTTGGAAATAAGCGCCATGGCTGCGTGAAACCCTTTATTTTGCGCAGACCGCTGGGACGGCACTGGCTAAATGTCGGCCCGTTTCTTGCATGTAAACCCGTATATACCACAAAATGTCAGTGAGTCCACAACCGCCGGCCCAATTTGTTGACGCAATCCTTCCCCGGTGCCGGAACTCATAAGTTGCGGGCTTCCCGACGGGGCAGTCGGAAACTCGAGGCAAAACGGGAAAAGGGTAGAGATCCAGTCCGAGGCGGGTCGGGACGGGCAGGGCCATTCTCTTCGAAACGGAATTTAGGGAATGGCGCCGAATGGCGCTGTCAGAGCCGGAATCCCTCGCCAAGGTAGTGGCGGCGCACCTTCGGGTCCTCAACAATCATGGCGGGCGTGCCTTCTACCAAGATCCGGCCCGCGTGGACGATGTAAGCGCGATCGATCAGCCCCAAGGTCTCCCGAACATTGTGGTCGGTAATGAGAACGCCAATGCCGCGTTCTTTCAGATGTTGCACGAGAAGCTGAATGTCGCCGACGGCGATCGGATCAACGCCGGCGAAAGGTTCATCGAGCAGCATGAAAGAGGGACGGCCTGCCAAGGCGCGCGCGATCTCAAGGCGCCGCCGCTCTCCGCCGGAGAGTGCAATCGATGGCGACTTGCGCAAGGATTTGATGTCGAACTCTTCGAGCAAGGCTTCGAGCTCGGCGGCGCGTTTGGTTTTGCTCGGCTCGACGATTTCGAGAACCGCCCGGATATTGTCCTCGACGCTGAGGCCTCGGAAAATCGAGGCTTCCTGCGGCAGATACCCGATGCCAAGCCGGGCCCGCCGGTACATCGGCAGGCGAGTCACATCGTGCCCATCTATCTCGATGATTCCGCCGTCTGGCCGGATCAGGCCGGTGATCATGTAAAAAAGCGTCGTCTTGCCGGCACCATTTGGGCCAAGGAGGCCAATGACCTCGCCGCGCCGGACGGTCATGCTGACATCTTCGACGATTCGGCGCGCCTTATAGGCTTTGCGCAGATGATGAACCGCTAGGACACCGGCTGTGCTGGTTGCAGGTTCGACTGCAGCGTCCAAATCCCGCGTCTTTCCGGGCTCCCCAGCGCCGAGCTCGCGCCAGTCGGCTGAACCGGCCTCTGCCTCCGCAATGTCTTGATCCACAGTCGTCCAATCATCATTGCCGGACGCAAATGCGACCTGCGGCGGCACGCGAGGCCGGAACAAGCCAAATCGCCGGACGAAAACGGCAGATAGGAAGAGAGCCGATCGCGAGCGCAAATGAGACGGGTCCTTCGAAATTCAGCGCCCAGCCCGCCGACCCGCCGCCGGAGCATCATTCCCGCGGAAAAGGGGAAAGCTACAGCGAGGGCGGTTTGCCGGAAACCGAGGCGGGATAGAGCTACAGCAAGTTTGGGAAGACCGGAAGTGAACGATCAGCAAGGTTCGTGCTGCCAAGGTGCGTTTTAAGAGCCCGGAACCGTCGCCGCCTGGGCTGTGCCCGCTGAAAATGGCATTGAGCTTACTGCGTCTTCGCCGCTTTGTCGGGCTTGGAGCCGCCGTCCGCCTTTGCCGTCTTCGGGTCCTTTGAGCCGCCGCTGTCATTCGGCAGAAACAAACTCCTGACGCGGCCCGTCACTTGTGACTGCTTGGTCGTCAAGTCATAAGTCAATTTGTCGCCCTTGGTCACGTTCGGTCCCTGTGTCAGGGTGACATTGCCGATGAGATAGATCTTGTTCTCAGATTTCTCATAGATGCCGCTATCGCCAGTGCCGATCTGGTCCTTGGAGGTGATAACCACTGGCCCAGCCGCTTCCATGCGGCGAACCTGGCTCGAGGATGACGGAACTCCGGTAGTTGCCGCAGGATCCTTCGGCGTCAGGAAAATCACAAGCGTAGTCGCCTGCAATTTGCTCTCGCCTTGCGTTGCAATGACGTTGCCGGTGTAAATCAGCTTTTGCTCTTTATCGTAATAATCCAGCTTGGCGGCATCGATGTTGACTGGATCCTTCGACGTGCTGCCGGGCAAGATCGCGCCCGACGAGCTTGGCTTTTCCGCATGTGCCGGAGAGAGCGCCGCCGCTACAAGACAAGCAAGAAAAATCGGACGCCAGTGCCCCCAATCCCTCACTTTGCTCTCTCCGTCGCGCCACTCGCTGTTCCAGATTTTTCCGTTCCGGTGTCGATCAACGACTTAACGTCGCCATCAAACGAGACTTTGTGGCCATTGTCGCTGACATCCAGCTTCTTGGCCGAGACGGTCCCCCCGTCGATATTGACCTTGACCGGTCCCTCATCCGAGACGAGGCCTCCCGTGTTGAAATCGATCCGCGCGGCTTCCAACCAAATATTATAACCTGCACTGCTCTTGATCTGGACGTCGCCTTTCAAGTTTATCTTATCGTGCGCGCTGTCATAAACGCCGTGCTCCGCGGTCACCCATGTCGTCGGGGAATCGGTCCCCCCAAGCGTCGAATCGATGCCGGTGAGTTCGATGATGTTCGGCGTCGTGATGTCCTGAATTCCAGACTGCGCCGTGACATGGAACGGGCTGCCGTTTGTTTGAACTCCGGAAATTTTCGGAGATTCGACGGTCACCTTTGTGCCCTCAATCCCGACGCGGCCTATGGAAACATCAACCGGCAGGCGCCTTAAAGGATTTAGCAGGGCAACGCCCGCGATGAGGGCGATGGCGAGGAGCGAGCCGGCAATTGCAACGCGGCGAAGCAACCACACCCGCGCCGAGTGACGTTTCGCCGCGTCAATGCCGCCGCGCGACGTGGCTGGGGTTACGTTGAATCTGACCGAGCCGATGTTGCGCATGCCGGACACCTGCAAGCTCTCATCCGCCGTGGCAAGGCCACCTGTTTCGAGCTCCAACAAGGCTGATATCTCCTCTGTCTTGTCTTCCCGGCCGATGCCAGCGCCAGCGCCGTTGAAGGCTCTGCCTGGCGCGCAACTCCTGTCTGATGTTTTCCTTAATTCAAGGGCTTCGTTCCGGGACAAAATCCTAAGCTCCAGCTTATCTGCAAATAATGGCCGACGTGAACGGGCATTTAGAAATCCTTCAAAAATCTTAATAATCCAGCGTGCTCCGCTATCCCGGCATGCCAGCGCACCGGCGGGTCTCGTCGCGGCGGCGCAAAGCGCCACCGTGCCGACTTAGACAGCAAGGAAGCAAGGCGAAGTCATGGCGGAGAAAAGCAAGCCAGGCCCGAGCCAAGCCCTTGCTTACTCGTGCGAGAAGAGATCGACGTCCGCCCATCCCATGAGGTCGAGACGCGCCCTCGTGGGCAGGAAATCGAAGCAGGCCTTCGCGATCTCCAATCGGTTCTCGCGCTCCAGCATTGTGTCGAGGCGCGCTCGCAAGGCGTGCAAGTGGAGGACATCGGAAGCCGCATAGGAAAGCTGCGCCTCCGAGAGTGTCTCGCTTCCCCAATCGGAGGACTGCTGCTGTTTGGACAATTCGACGCCAAGCAGCTCACGCACGAGGTCCTTCAAACCATGCCGATCAGTGTAGGTCCTGGCGAGCTTGGAGGCAATTTTGGTGCAATAGATCGGGGCTGCCAAGACACCGAACGCCTTGAAGAGGACCGCGACATCGAATCGGGCAAAATGGAACAGTTTGGTGACATTTGGATCGGCGAGAAGACGCTCGATATTTTTTGCCCGCGATTGCCCGCTCGCGATTTGAACGACATCGGCCGACCCATCGCCGCGCGACAATTGGACCACACAGAGGCGGTCGCGATGAAGCACCAGGCCCAGCGTTTCGGTGTCGATTGCTACGCAATCGCCGAAATCGGCCGTGTCAGGAAGATCGCCCTTATGGAAGCGGATGGCCATGGAGGCGCCTATCACCGCTCAGGAAACTTGGCAAGCACGATCAGGCCTTTGCGCCCTCTTGCCGTCAACTCGCTCCCGAACGGCGGCGGAAGTTCCGCCCCTTCGGCAATGGAACTCACCCGCGGATCGAGGGTTTGCGCACAATCATGGACAGGTGGGAGGACAGGCGGTGCAGAAGAAATTCGCAATAGCGGTTGTCACGGCTCTGCTCTCCAAGCCCTCTGCAGCCCAAACTGCTCCCGCGGGGAAACCCCCGCTCTCAGCGAAGGCAAAGCGGAAGAACTCCTCGCTGGGGAGGCGGGCGGGGCAGCGGACGGAATGGGCTGATTATTTAGCGCGGATCGGCGGTTGCCGATGGGGATAAAAGTTCCCAGCCGGAACATTTGAAAGCGGATTAGGGGCTTCCCAAGACGCAACTTAAATTTTCCGACAAAGATTCAGCTTGAAGCCCCCGTTGTCATCCCCCCAACAAATTCGCATGGCATGGGGAGTAGCGCCGAGCACCCACGCGATTCGGCACTTGACCGATCCGCAGCGATTCGCCACGCTCAAGTTGCACAGCTTGGCTAGCTGCCCGAGCGCTAGCACGGGGGTGAAAATGACCTTAGCAGCTCTGATTCTTGCCGTTATAAGCCTAGGCCTTCATGTCGCGCGGGCGGCGGCAAAAGTGATCGGGCAGACTTCCGTCCCAAAAATTGAGATTATTCTGAAAGACGAGAGAACGGCGCCTCGTGAGCACGTCGAGACGTTGCGGCATGTCGATGCGGCATCAAACAGAGCGGGCTAGGCCTCGCACCGCGCCCGCCCTTCTTAAGCTGAGCGTTTCGTGATGCGGGACTAAATCAAGGGAGCCGGAAATCAACCATTACCGGCACGTGATCGGAAGGCCGGTCCCAGCTGCGGCTTGCACGGAAGACCCGGGCGCTTTGAAGGCGCGGCTTAAGGCTCTCACTCACCCACACATGGTCGAGCCGCCGCCCTCTGTCTGACTTTTCCCAATCCCGGGCGCGGTAGCTCCACCAAGTGTAGAGCTTTTCCTCCGGCGCCACAAAATGGCGGAGCGCATCGACCCATGGCCCAGTTTCGCGCAGCAAATTGAGCTTTTCCACTTCAACCGGCGTGTGACTGACCACTCGCAATAAAGCCTTGTGGTTCCAGACGTCGCTTTCAAGCGGCGCGATGTTGAGATCGCCGGTCATGATCGCATCGGTCTTTGCAATTCCGCCCGAATTCACCCAATGCGCCATTTCATCGAGAAAGGCGAGCTTATGAGCGAATTTCGGATTGATCACCGGATCTGGCTCGTCGCCGCCAGCAGGGACGTAGAAATTATGTAGAGCGATGCGGTGGCCGTTGACGCCGGGAGTCAATTCCACCGCGAGATGGCGAGCATCATTCTTTTCACAAAATGAGCGACGGTCCACGATTCGTATCGGGAGTTTCGAGGCGATCGCGACCCCATGATAGCCCTTCTGACCGTTGATCGCGACATGCGGATAGCCGAGTTTGTGGAAAGCTGCCAGTGGAAATTCACTATCCCTGCACTTGGTCTCTTGGAGGCAGAGAACGTCTGGCGCTTCTTCATTCAAGAAACGTCCAACGAGATCGATTCGCAACCGGACCGAATTGATGTTCCAACTGGCAAGGGTAAGGCGCACGCAAGACTCCGCATGTTCACGGTGGAACATCCGGGATTGATCATGCAAAGAATTCTGCCGCAAGCGTGGCCGGCGAGAAGCCCACAAATTTTTGACGTTTGGCTCAGGCGTCCAATAAAAAGGGCGCCTGGCCTAAAGACCAGACGCCCTAAGGAGCGAGACATTACCGGGAGGGGTCCGGTAATTAGATCCAGGCGGAACGGGGGGGTACGCCCGATGATCTGAATCGCTCACATGCATCGAAGATAGACTGGCAACGCGCGCTTTCAAGCTATCTCTTACCTGCAGAGCGCCGGGACCTGCCGCATTGCTCGTGCTTTTTGCGCCCTCGGAGACGCCTTATCCCCTTGAAAAAACGATAGTTCGGCAAATGGGAACCGAGCCTTGGCGGCGAGCTGTGCCAACTTCGTCAATTATTTGTGTTCAAAAGCCGCTCCTGAGTGATCTGGAATAGATTCGGGTCCGGCTTTTTGGACAAATCAATATTGAAGAGCGAGACAAGCGTCTCATAGCCTTGCGGATCGGTGACCTGCCACTGCTTAAGCGTGAATTTTGCAGGATCGAAAACCAGCTTGATCTGAGAGGTGCCGCCAAAGGTTGCCCGATCTTCGACAAGAATGGTGACCGACCCGGGCTCGCTCGTGACATCTATAATCTTGACGTCGCGGGTGAGATCGACCTGATCCTTAAGCAAAAATTTCAGCGGCGTTTGACTGATGAAGTAGATGTCCTTGGTCTCGGTCTTGCGGTCATGCACGGCGACCGAAAGGCCATCCGCGACGATCTCAAGCGTTGCTGGAGGGGCGTATTCAAAGCGCAATTTTCCGGGTCGTTGGACGAAGATCTTGCCTTCGGAGCGTTTGCCATCAGGTCCGATCTGGACGAAGTCACCGGTCATGTTGGTGGCGGCGTTGAAATAGGCATTGGCCTTTTGAATGGCGACCAGCGGGTCCATTGGAGCAAAGGGAGCCGCCGGCTTGTCTGGCCCTGCGACCGGTGGTTTGGCTGGAACAGACGTAGCCTTCGCAGCAGGCTTCGGATTGGCCGGAGAGGGGTCCGCGTGAAGCGGCGCCGCTCCCGCGAGAGCGACAAAGAATGCAAGTGTGAGTGCCGTCCGCTTCATAAAGGCCGCCTTGATCCGAGAGAACCCGCGCATAGGAGCGTGATTGCCTTCCAAGTCTTGTCCAATACGGTTTCCATTTGATTGTTTCTGGCACGATCTTAACTAAAAAGTCTGCACTTTTTTAAGATCATGCCCAAAAATAGAGCGTGCGCGGCAGCGAGGTTGCGCGCGCTTTCTTACTTCACCCTGGCGTTCCTGCTCAAGGCCGCAAGGGCATCTTAAGCGAGGCTGCGCTATCCGGCGCATCGCCGAGCTGCGCACCAATGCGCATTGCAGTTTCAGGGAAGAGGCTCGGCTGAGGTGCTCACCAGACGAGCGAGATCGCGATAGGTCCTGTCACAGCGTCGAGATGAGTTCATGCACACTGAAAAGATTTCCGCGGTCGAGCCAAACGCGGCCAGACCGCCAGCCCGCCGCGCGCGCAAGGTCCTGAAATTGTCCGACCGAATATTTGTAGGAATTTTCAGTATGGATGGTTTCGTCGGCATGAAAGCGGAACCAAAGATCTTTAATGCGCGCTGCCTGGTCTTTCATACTGACAAGATGCATTTCGACCCGGCCCTCACGGGGATCATAAATGGCTTCATGGCGAAAGGAAGCCAGATCGAAAGTGCCTTCGAGCTCGCGGTTGATGCGCGCCAGAAGGTTGAGGTTGAAGGCCGCCGTCACACCTTGCGCGTCATTGTAGGCACGAATGAGCGCGCGCGCATCCTTCTTCAAATCCACGCCGACGATAAGCCGGCCCTCCGTGGCCAGCATGTCGCGCATCGCGCCGAGCAAACGGCGAGCGTCGGCTGGGGCGAAATTGCCGATCGTCGAGCCGGGGAAAAAACCGAGCTTGTGGTGTTTGGCGAGATCCTCCGGAAAGGTGACCGGTCGGGCGAAATCACCAAGGAGCGGCCGCACCATGAGCGCGGGAAAGCGCGCGCCGAGGCGTTGCTTCGCGTTCTGGAGAGCGCTTGGCGAAACATCGACGGGAACATAGGCCACAAGCGCCTGCAGGTTTCTCAGCAAGATCTCGGTCTTGCGGCTTGAACCCGAACCGAATTCGACGAGGACGGCTCCTTCAGGCACGCTCCTTGCCATCTCTGCGCCGTGGGCCTCGAGGATCGAGGTCTCGGCTCTCGTTGGATAATATTCTGGCAGTCGCGTGATTTCTTCGAACAATTCGCTGCCGCGTGCATCATAGAAAAAGCGGCAAGGCAGGCTTTTGCGCGCGCTCGAAAGGCCCTCGATCACGCTCGCGGCGAAGTCAAGATCGGAGGGGGCGAGGGCATCCGGCAGAACACGGGCTTTGGTGCTCGTCCACATCATGCAATCTCCGAGGCAAGGCGCAGCCCCATGAACTGCCAGCGCTGGTGGGGATAGAAGAAATTGCGATAGCTCGCGCGCGCGTGGCCTTCGGGAGTCGCGCAGGATCCGCCACGCAGAACGTGCTGGCCGATCATGAACTTGCCATTGTACTCGCCAAGCGCGCCGACGGGTGCGCGATAGCCGGGGTAGGGCAAATAGGCGCTCCCTGTCCATTCCCATACATCGCCGAACATTTGGCGGGGCCGCCCATCGTGGCTCGCGGCGGCGGGCAGTGGCCGCAAGGCCGAAGAAGCGAGCGTGTTGCCCGTCGCAGGTAAATCTCTTGCCGCAAGCTCCCATTCGGATTCCGTCGGCAGCCGGTGGCCCGCCCAGCGTGCGAAAGCATCCGACTCATAATAGTTCACATGAACGACGGGAGCCGCGCGCTCGACCGGACGCAGCCCTTCGAGGGACATCGCGAGCCATTGCCCGTCGCGCTCCTCCCAATAGAGAGGGGCCTGCCAGCCGTCGCGATTGACGAGCGTCCAGCCGTCGGCGAGCCAGAGTGTCGCGGCCCGGTAGCCGCCATCTTCGATGAAGGCGAGCCATTCGGCATTGGTGACGAGGCGGTCGGCCAGCCTGAAGGCATGGATGAACTCGCTATGGCGCGGCCTCTCATTGTCCCAGCCAAAGCCGTCTCCCTCACGACCGATCTCATGAAGGCCGCCGGAAAATGCAATCCAGGCCAGCGGGTCGGCCTCGGCAAGCTCGGCGCGCGGGCGCGGCGCATGATAGGCCGGCCGCAGCGGATTGTTCGCGAAAAGGGCAAGAATATCGGTGAGCATCAGCTCTTGATGCTGCTGTTCATGATTGATGCCGATCTCGATGACCTGCGCGAGCTCCGATCTGGTTTCGACGCCTCGTCCAAAAAGCTCTTCGAGCCCTGCATCGACATGGGCGCGATAGGCGAAGATGCGTTCGCACGAAGGCCGCGAGAGAAGCCCGCGCTTGGGCCTCGGCTGGCGCGGCCCGAGCACTTCATAATAGGAGTTGAAGCAATAGTTGAAGGCGGGGTCGAAGGTCTCATAGCCTTGAAGATGCGGCGAGAGGACGAAGGTCTCAAAAAACCAGCTCGTATGAGCAAGGTGCCACTTCGTCGGACTGGCATCGTCCATCGCCTGAACGGTCATGTCCTCGGGGCTGAGGGGCGCTGCGAGATCGAGAGAAAGGCGCCTCGTTTTGAAGAGCCGGGCGCCGAGGAGGGAAGGGTCGTTTGGCTCTTCCGGGACACTCGAAGATACTCGGGATGATTGCGCCATGTTTCCCTCTCGTGTCACGGAACCTATTTGCCGCGCCGGTTCGAGATCGCGCGGCTTTTTCGATATAGCTTCAGCGTAACCGTTGAATGCGTTTGTCTGGTCCCGATGCGGAGAATGCTGGACGCGGGCTGGCGGAGTTAAGCTATTGCGGAAGGTAACGCGGTGAAGAGGGTTAAGTTCGCACGCAGCGAGCGCAAACTAAACAATAAATTTGTCCGAAACGGGCAGCCAATCGGACAAAAATGTTTCACGTGAAACTTTTTTGTCCGGTTCGGGGGTTGATCCTTACAAGGGCTTAGACGTCTCGCGGCCTTGGATGGGTGGGATCGGGCGGAATTTTGGTATTTTGGGATAGACGGTGGGCAGCCAGCCGGTTCATGTGACCCAAAAGTGATATCGCCAACGCTGTCAGGAAGCTCGAATGCCGTCAGAGGCTTCTTAGGATAGGGTCCCGGCGGAGCGCGTCCCCAGGGCCTTTGCCCCTAAGTCTACGAGAGGCTTGCGAATTGTTCGAGCAGCGCGTCGCGCGCCTCCGTGATGCGGCGGTAATGTTCGTTGCTGCCGCCTGCGTCGGGATGCGCGATCTTGGCCAGCCGCCGGAAGGCGGCATTGATCTCCGGCGGCTTTAGCGCGCCCTCCAGCGGCAGGTTCAGGACCTCGCGGTACTCCTGATCGTCGTCGTCGAAATCCAGTTTAGACAGGAAGGCCCGGCGTTTTTCTCGCGCCTCGATGCGAAGATCGACCTGATCCTCCTGCCATCTCCGGCGCGACATGACAAGACATTCGCCAAAGGCGATCCGGCCCCGCGTTTCAAGTTCGTCCAGACTGAACGGCCCCACGACATCATAGGGCGGCGCCAGAAAGGCGCGCCTGCCGCCCTCGCCATCCTCCTCGATATTGCCGATCCTCACACTATCGAGGATGCCCATCAAGCCGTTCCAGACGACCCATTCCTCTTTGTCCGTCATGCCGCGCGCTTTCATGCATGAGCCGGCGCCGCGCCCCAGTCTTTTTGTACGAAATGGTTCGCGGCAGCTAGAGCATGTTCCGAAAGAGTTGCTCGACTTTTTCGATCAGAACATGCTCCAACTCTTTGAATCTGAGCGATTTCTCATCGATCGGATGATTCCCATCTGATCGGAAAGCGCTCTAGACCGTTCGTGCGTCCATGCATGTTCAGAGCCAAAGGCGCGCGCAGCAATTCCTCGTGATTGGGACAGGCCGCCATTTCCACAAAAGCAGTTCGGCGATCTTGTTGATCCGATGATCTGCGATGCGGAAGGCGGTCAAGCGTTCGGGTCGAGATGCTCAAGTTACGCGCGTGGACGCGGCATGATCGCCAAGCGAAGGTTGGGCATGTCGATCCAATAAATTTCGGGACGCATTCTTGTCCCCGAGCGTCGATGACGTGCTACGGCAGGCCGGAAAATTCGAGGAACGCGGCCTTCTTGCTGTCGCTGACGATGATCCGCCCGGTCGAATTCGGCCGGAACTTGATCTCGTTCATGTCAAATCCAGCTCCCGTCAAAACTGCCTCGACCGGCGCAAAATCCTGCAAGGAAGCGATTCCTGATTCGAGGTCGAAGATGGCCAGCTTTAAAGGCTGCTGCTCGCTATGCCGATAATCGTAGATCGCATAGGCGATTTTTTCATCGCCGGTCAAAAACTTGATCCCAACTTCCGAAAATTCGAATGGAATCTTCTTCCATTCGCGCTGGGCGGCATTCAAAATCCATACGAATTTACCGTCATAGCCAACAAAGACAATGTGATCGTCATATGGATAGGCTGCGGTAATTTCATAAAGAGGATCGGCGTCACGATCCTTATCGAATAATTCGCGCACTCCGAACTGCAGGTGCCCGGCGTGCGAAAAGACCGATATGATATTACTTTCCAACTCGGTTGGCCAAGCCCGGAAGAAGGACTCATCCGTATAGGAAACAAATATATAGCTCTTTGAAACGAACAGCTTGGATATGAACCCGAGCTCGACGTTTTCCCAGCTTTCATTCGATACGATGGCCGCGCCGCCGACATCAAAATATAAGATGACATGGTCGGCATCGAGCCATTTGAGTGTCTTAATGTGTGGATGTTCCTGCTTTTGCCAGGACCGGCAAGGAACTGAGTTCAGAAAAAGCGTCACTCGTTCGTTTTCTTCGACAAGGCGAGCCAGACCAAACTCTTCATGCAGGTCGAAACACCCTCCGGTGCGCGGATCAATTTCGATCAGTCTCTTCAATTTGATCTGCATTGGCTCAATGCTTACTCATTCAAAATATTTCTGGGATTTCTGACATCTAAAGGGTGGATCGGGTAGCAGGATATGACTTTCATGTTCGAATCAAGAATAACGACATAGATGTTTGTTGGAACCGACGGCAATCCCTTTTGCCCTGTCGGTTCTATTCGGTCCGAGCGATCTCCTGAGAATCCCACAATATCAGGTTCAGGCTTTCCACCGACAAGCGCAAAACTCGCCGCGCCTATGATGACGCGGCCCATGTAACTTGCTGCCAGATCCTCTGGCGTCGCTTTATTCCAAGCATCCGCAATCAACTCCCGTATACCTTCTGCGGTTGCGTAATGTCCTATGAAGCGCCCTTTCTCCATGTCGGTCCAACTCACGCCATGATCACTTACAATTTTGTTTAAGACATCCGGCGTGAGGATCGGTGCCGGAGAAACTTGCGCATATTGCGCGCCTGGTACAACCCCTGTTGAATTTGCATCAGAGGTGGAAGCACCATGTTCACGAATTTCCACACGCTGAACGAATCCCTGTCTAGGTTTACCCTCGTCTCGCGACGCCCGAGATTCGTTTCTGCTCGCACTCCCGTCCCCGCTGTCTGACGTCCATTGGCCGCTTGCCCGCCCATTCCCAACTGGAACACGCGGCTGATCCTCCCGATGTTTTTCAAGAGCGGCAGGATCAAAACCCAGGGCTTTCATCAACTCGGCCGGACTGGCGCCTTTTTCGAGCGCCTTGTTGGCGAGGAACAGACAATAAGCTGCGGTCTCATCCAATTGCGGCAGACCAATCAACGCCAAATGGATTTGGGCGAGGCACGCTTCGCCATCGGTCCAAAGCGCACATGCCCGGCCTATTTTTTCGGCAATGGTCTTTCCGATGACTCGCCCATGAGCAGCGCTCAGGAGCGAAATCAAGCGCGCCTCGTTATGGTCGAAAACGCGTCCGCCGTCAGCGTCCTTTGTCAGCCGGGCGATCCAGACGCCGGGGCCCAGCATTAACCCGTCACGCGCGAAGGTCAGAGCACCTATCATCGGCGCGCTCTGGCGTTGGTCATTCCAATCCGGATCATCAATGTCGGCGGCTCGCATCCTTATCCCCAGCCTCGAGAAAGCAGGAGAGTCAGGGATGCCTTAAGACCGAGACGAGAATCAAGACGAGCCTAACAAGGCTCTCACGCGATCGCACGCAGCACAGATGTCATCTTGTCCGGTTTCATCGTCACCTCGAAAATTTCTTATATTTCAGCCGGTGCGGGACGACGCTGTGTCGATCCCGGGGCAAGGCAATAGACTTGGGTCTACACTTGTGGACCTTTCTGGTCAGACTGGGGCTAGCCTCCGGGGTTCTTGACCTCCGTGGTTCCGTTCCAATCTGGTAGCTCGTAATACGGGCAGTTATAACCAAAGCCGTAATTGCGGCAGTGATAACCATAACTGTAATGGGGGGTTGCCCCACTCCCCGGCAAAGGCTGGCTGCCCGCCCCACCCCCCACGCCATCCTTACCGCCAGTGAGCGCGGTACCGCCATACCGCCAGTGCCCTCTATGCGAGCCATGGTGGTGGTAACCGATACTCCTGCCCGCAAACGTGCCGCGATGGTGCGCGCGGCCTCTGAACGCCGCAGCAGGCTCGCTCGCTGCCAGCGCGGCGAGTGCGACCGCGGCTATTAGAACACGCGAGCGTTTCATCTCACTGTCCTTTCCAATGCGGCCACGGAGGTGCGGCTCATCGGCCTACGGCCGGCGTCGCCCTCCTCGAGCGAACATCGAATCGCCGTCAACTTCGGCTGAGGGCGCATCGCGGACCGGTGGAACTGACCCGCGAGCTGCCACTCTGCTGCGCGCCCTCACCTCGAAAACTTCTTATATTTCAGCCGGTGCGGGATGACGCTGTCGATCCCGAGGCGGCGCTTCTTGTCTTCCTCGTAATCGGCAAAGTTGCCTTCGAACCACTCGACATGGCTGTCGCCCTCGAAGGCGAGCATATGGGTCGCGACGCGGTCCAAGAAGAAGCGATCGTGCGAGATGATCACCGCGCAGCCGGCAAAATCCTGCAGCGCCTCTTCGAGCGCCCGCAAGGTATCAACATCGAGATCATTGGTCGGCTCGTCGAGCAGCAGGACATTGGCGCCAGACTTCAGCATCTTGGCGAGATGCACGCGGTTGCGCTCGCCGCCCGAGAGCTGGCCGACTTTCTTCTGCTGATCGGAACCCTTGAAATTGAAGGCCGACGTATAGGCGCGCGAATTGATCTCGCGCTTGCCGAGATAGAGGATTTCATTGCCGCCGGAAATTTCTTCCCAGACGGTCTTCTTGCCCTCGAGCGCATCGCGCGATTGATCGACATAGCCAAGATGCACGGATTCGCCGATTTCGATCGTTCCGGAGTCGGGCTTCTCCTGGCCGATGATCATGCGGAAGAGCGTGGTTTTGCCGGCGCCGTTGGGGCCGATCACCCCGACAATGCCGCCGGGTGGCAGCTTGAACGAAAGATCGTCGATCAGAAGATTGTCACCAAAGCCTTTCGAGAGATGTGAGAAATTGATGACATTGTTGCCGAGTCGTTCAGAGACTGGAATGATGATCTGCGCGGTGGTGGGCGCCTTCTCATTCTGCTTGGCGACAAGTTCTTCGTAGCGCTGGATGCGGGCCTTGGATTTGGCCTGGCGGGCCTTCGGGCTCGATGCGATCCATTCGGATTCGGCTTCGAGCTGGCGCTGGCGGGCCTCCTCCTCGCGGCCTTCCTGGGCAAGGCGCTTCTGCTTTTGTTTGAGCCAGGCGGAATAATTGCCCTCATAGGGAATGCCGCGGCCGCGATCGAGCTCGAGAATCCAGCCCGTGACATTGTCGAGAAAATAGCGGTCGTGGGTGACGATCAAGATTGCCCCAGGATAGGCGCGCAAATGGCCCTCGAGCCAGTTCACGGTTTCCGCATCGAGATGGTTGGTGGGCTCATCAAGCAGCAAGAGGTCGGGCTGTTCGAGGAGCAGGCGGCAGAGGGCGACTCTGCGGCGCTCGCCGCCGGAGAGCTTGCCGACGGCCGCCTCATCGGGCGGGCAGCCGAGCGCATCCATCGCCTGATCGACCTGCGCATCGAGATCCCAAAGACCTTTGGCCTCGATCTCGTCCTGCAGCTTGGTCATTTCATCGGCGGTCTCGTCGGAATAATTCATCGCGAGATCATTGTAGCGGTCAAGGATCGCCTTTTTTTCCGCGACGCCTTGCATCACATTGCCGCGGACATCGAGCGAATCGCCGAGCACCGGCTCTTGCGGCAGATAGCCGACCCTGGCGCCTTCGGCGACGAAACCTTCGCCGGTATATTCCTTGTCGATCCCGGCCATGACCCGCAAAAGCGTCGATTTGCCGGCGCCATTGACCCCGAGCACGCCGATTTTGGCGTCCGGATAAAACGAAAGATTGATGTTCTCCAGGACCTTTTTCCCGCCGGGGTAGGTCTTGGAGAGACCCTGCATGTGATAGATAAATTGGCGCGCCATAAAATCCGTGTCTCTTTCCGCGAGTAAGCATCAGGTGCGAAGGGTTTAGCTGCGCGGGGCGGAGCGGTCCAGGCCGCTCATCGAAACCTGCCATCGCAAGGACAAAAAATTTTGGGACATGGGTCGGCGGCTGCCTTGCCGGGCGACGCGAGCCCATGGCCCGGAGCGGCGGCTGCCTTTGAGGAAGGATTATGAGTTTGGCAGATCTCCGATTGCGCGATCTCGGAATGATTGTCCCGGGCCGTCTTGCCTCGCACGAGGCCACTTCGCCGCCGGCTCCAGCCGCAACGGAGCAGGGGAGTGCACCCGAGAGGCCGGCGCCACAGGAACGGGTCTTTGCCGCCGATCTGCCAGAGGGAAACGATGCTCTGGGGCTCGCGGCGCCTCTCGGCCTTCTTGCCGAGCTTGCAGCCCACAAGCGCACGGAGACCCCCCTCACGATCGGAATTTTTGGAGCCCCCGGCTCGGGCAAGAGCTTCGCCTTGAGCGAACTCATCCAAGCGATTGAGGAATTGAGCCAAGGGGCGGCCACAGCTGGTTCACCCTATGTCGGCGAAATCGTCACGCTTCGGGTCGATGCCACCGAAATCACCGGCAATCCGGCGACGGCTTTGGTCAGCGTGCTGCACGCCTGCCTTGCCAAGAAATATCCCGCGCTTGCGGCCGAGGCCGCGCGGGCCGCGCGCGATCCCAGAGCCGCCGCAAGCGAAGCCTTGGAGCGGTTGGACGCGTGCCGCCGCAAGCTTGAGGCCGAAAAGCACGCGCGGGATGAAACCAGTACCCGCCGCGCTCGTCTCGCCGAGACAATCCTCTATGAAACCGCCGGATCGCAGGTCGATGCCTATGCCAACGCCAACCGGGCCCGGATCAAAAACCTTCTTGCCCGGCTTGGCGTCCAAGGCGATTTCCTTATGGCCTTCAAGGAGATGGCCGGAAGCGTCGCCAGCACGAACGGCGGTCCGCGTCGAATCGGCTTTGCGCTGCGCGCGTTCTTCGGGTTCAAGGGCCAGATCAGACTGATTGTGACGGCTAGTCTGTTGTTCCTCGCTGGCATGGGCCTACGCACTGCGGTTGACGAGCAGGAGAGCTGGCTTGCTTGGCTGCGCGGCAATGACTCTTTGATGGCGGTCGCGAACTGGCTTGAGGCTCACATGGATTTGCTGCTGGGCTTGCGCAGCATCATCCTGGCTGGTGCGGCATTGGCTCTCGGCGTCGCGGTTTGGCGCGGTGCACAACTGCTGCGGCTCGTGTTTCGGGGCGCCGACTTGCTGCGAGCCGATGTTGGCGTGAGGCGGCGCGAGCTGGAGGAGCTTTTTGCCTTTCAAGCGCGCCGCGTGGAGGCCCTTGCCGCCGAGGTGAATCTCCTTTCCCGCCGCGCCTCCGAAGCGGAAAGACGGGCGGGCGATCTCCATGCGGGAAGCTCCGCCTTCGCCGAGCCCGCGCTTTTCACCGTTGATGTTGCCCCTCAGCAAGCGCAAGCTTTTGCCGCCGCTGCCGGCGGTATGCTTGCTCGGCCTGATCAGGCTCAAATGACCAAGAGCGGCAAGATGCTTCGGCGCATTGTTTTCGCCCTGGATCATCTTGATGCCGTGCCGGCTTCCCGAGGACGGGAGATTCTTGCCCAGACGCGTTCCTTGTTTAAGCAAGGGTTTGTTGTTTTGGCCGCCGCCGACCCGGCACGGCTCATGGGGACGACAGACGAGAGTGCAGCAGATCTCGCCAAATGGATTCAGATTCCGTTTCGGCTGGACGAACTCGCAACTCGCGCTAATTATGCAACGCTGGTTGGCCAGATGCTCGGCGCCCAAGCGATCGGCGAGCGGCGCAGTCGAGACATCGAAAGTTCCTTGCTCGACGAGCCCTTATCTGCTGCTGAGGTCCGGCTGCTCGCGGCTTTGGCCGCGCTCGCGGGCAGTTCCGCTCGTGCACTGAAGCGTTTCGTCAATCTCTATCGCCTCGTTCGGGCGCAAAGCCCCGACCATAAAGGTGCACTTGCCTTCATGCTGGCGCTAGAGGCTGGAGGCACGCGATCTGAAATCGCCGCGGTCAACGAGGTGCTCTTCCAAACTGGGCCGGAGCTGGATTTTGCCCTTCAGGATGGCGGCCCACGCCTTATAGAAGCCTTGGCGGCCGCGCAATCCGTAGACGGACGAATAAGCGTGAGCGCTGCACGGCAGGCGGCTTCGATCGGCCGGCTGTTTTCGTTTGGACGGTGTGATTTTAAGGGTTAGCTGGCGGCGAAAGGCTCCTGAGTCTGGCAAAGTGCGCGCCCAACCCGGCGATGAGCCTCCCTTTGAAGACTAATCGGCTTGTTGAATGAGGAAAAGGAGTATAATTTACTAATAGTAAAGCTTCGTGAATAGTGAAGCTTATGGTTGTGCGATGAACCGATCGTCCTTTGCGACTACTGATAGTCAGTCTCAAACATTATTCGAGCGCTGGTTGTTTTTTAAACCCATTTGGGTGAAGCGCGTAGCTCTCGCATAGGTCATATTGTGCAAATGTTGGCAACGGATTTGTGAATCATGAGCACTTTTGGCGGAATTAAGGAAAAGGACGGTCACGTTAAAACCCATTTGGGGGAAGCGCCGGGCTTACGGCCAGATCATAGTCAGGCTGAAGTTCGTCAGGATGGTCAGAATATGCGGGTGGAAAGAGAATCGAAGGAAAAGGACACTCATAAGCTGATTGTCGAAGTCGCTGAACGCCTTTTCCGACAAATCGGGTTCCAAAAGACCACCGTCGCCGACATTGCGCGCGAGCTGCACATGTCTCCGGCTAATGTCTATCGCTTCTTCGCGGCGAAATCGGAGATCAACGAGGCCGTCTGCATGGACCTCCTCGGCAAGATCGAGGGAGAGGCGGAGAGAATTGCTGGTTCCCGCGGGACCGCCGCACAACGACTCCGCAATTTGATCGGTTCCGTCGAAAAGAGCCATCACAAGCAATATATGTTCGATCGTAAGCTGCATGATTTGATCGAGGCGGCGATCACCGAGAATTGGGCGATCATGCGGCGGCATACGGAGCGCATGGCTGCGATCATGGAACAGATCATCGCGAGTGGCATGGAGTCTGGCGAGTTTCCGCTCGGAGACGCTTCGCTGGCCGCCCGCCTCGTCAACACGGCCTGCATCCGCTTCTGCCATCCGCGCCTGATCGTCGAATATGAACAGGAAACTGAACCGACCCTTGACCAAATGATCGGTTTTTGTCTTGTGGCCCTTACGAAGCAGCCCGTCTGAGCCTCGCGGCTGGACGCTTCTGCTGTCCAGCCGGTGTTCGTCACAAGGCTTGAAACTGGGCCATCGGCCGTTCGGTCCCCACCTTCAAAATCCGGATGGACTCTCTCGCTCCGCGGGCGGGTCCGTTTGGAGTTTGGTGGACCAGCGGAGCCGCGGCGGCAGCGTCGGAATCTGTCACATTTGTTTGAGCATGGGTTTCTTTTTTTGTTTTCTGCCCATTTTGTTCAAAGCCGCGGATTGCTCTAGAGAGCGTCCATCAATCCACGGCGACGGCGATTCGATCTCCATGCGCAATGGTCTTCCTTCTGCGAATCTTGATAAATTATGATGAATTTCTTTAGGCGGTATTATTCCATATAAAACCGAATCCCTATAGGAAGGACTGCGCGAATCACCTTCCGGAGGGGCAGTTGGGCATAAAATTGAGCGGCGAGGCGCCGGTCGAAAATGCCTTACAAAAGGGGCTGCATCCGCTTGCCCTCGGCATCGAGCGTATTGGCCTCGTCTCCCTCCATTTTCCTCGGACCATCGCTTTTATCGCGATCCTCTTTGCCATTCTTGCGGGTTTTGGCGTCACGCGACTCAAGGTCGATGATTCGCTGAATCAGCTGTTCCGTTCAGACACCCCGCAATTTAGACAGTATGAGGAAGTGACGCGGCGCTTTCCGTCGAGCGAATACGATGTGCTCGTCGTCATCGAGGGCAGGAAGCTGCTCGAGCGCGAATCCCTCGAAAAACTGCGGGATTTTGTCACGGATTTGCAGTTGATCGATGGCACGCGCGGTCTCATTTCGATTTTCTCGGCGCGCCAGTTGCCCCAGGGAGGGCAAATTCCGGCCCCTCTTTTTCCCGAGCCACTGCCGGAGGGGGCGGCCTACCAGGCACTCATCCAGCGCGTCATGCAAAATGAGATTATCCGCGGGAAGCTTTTGTCGGAAGATGGCCAGCTCACCTTAATCGTCCTCGCGCTTGAGCCTTCTGTTGCCGACAGCAGCGAGCTCGGCAGCACGGTGCGCGAAATCCGCCAAACCATGCGCGAAGATCTTGCCGGCCTTGGTCTTACCGCTGAGCTGACTGGCGTACCGGTCATGCAACTTGAAATTCGCGAAGCGGTCGAGCGAGACCGGCTTGTTTATAACGTCGCCGGCTTTACCGCCGGCTGTCTCATTGCCATTCTTTTCTTCCGCCGCGTTTCCTTCATGATCATCGCGGCCGGGCCGCCGCTGATCGCAATCCTGTTCGCACTCGGGACGCTCGGCTGGCTAGATTTCCGTCTCAACATGTTCCTCAATGTGATGACCCCGCTCATCATGGTGATCAGCTTCTCCGATAGCATGCAGCTGACCTTCGCCGTGCGCGACCGGCTGCTCGCGGGCCAAAACAAATATGAGGCGTTGAGAAACGCGATTTTAATCGTCGGGCCTGCCTGCGTTCTCACCCATGCAACAGCCGCCATTTCCTTTCTAGCTTTGCATTTTTCCGAGTCGGACCTCATCCGGAGCTTTGGCGAGGCGGGCGTTGTCTCTACCATCATCGCTCTCGCCGCTGTGTTGATTCTGATGCCGCTTCTCGGGCTTCTGCTGTTGCGGAGAGAAACAGCCTTTGCGGCTGCGGTGGCTGGCTCGGATCTCGGGGTCGAGGCGTTGCGCCGTTTTTGCGCTTTCATCGCCGGCCGAATGGTCCGCCGGCCGGGTCTATACAGTCTCGCTGGCTTGCTCGTGGTCATTGGGCTTGGCGTCCTATATGCGCATCTTCAACCGAGATACCGGCTCGCCGATCAAGTGCCGAACCGGCAGCAGGCGGTCGCCGCAACGAATCTTCTCGATACCAAACTCACGGGCGCCAATCCGATCGATATTCTTATTGAATTCCCCGAGAGAGAATCGCTCTTCGCGCCCGAAACCCTCGCGGTGATCGCAAAGGTGCATTCGCTGCTTGAGCAACAAGCCGGTGTCGGCAATGTCTGGTCGCTCGAGACTTTGCGGCGATGGCTCATCAAGGCTGGCCAACCAGAGATCAGCACCCTAAAAGAATATGTCGCCATGCTTCCGAAATATTTGACGCGGCGATTTATCTCGGCCAACCAAGATGCCGTGATCGTCTCGGGACGCATCCCGGATGCCGATGCAAGCCAGCTCCTCCCTATCGTGGACCGGCTGGAGCAATCGCTCGCCCCTGTTCGCGCGCGCTATCCTAGCTTCGAAATCTCAGTGACAGGGCTAGCCGTGATCGCTGCGCGAAACAGCGCCAATATGATCGAGAAATTGAACCGCGGCTTGACGGTCGAGTTCGCCTTCGTTGCGATCTTTATCGGGCTGGCGTTCCGTTCTCTCGTCGTGATGTTCTCCGCCATCCTTCCGGGGATTTTCCCGGTGTTCGCATCCGGCGCGCTTCTGCTTGCGATGGGACAGGGACTGCAATTTGCAAGCGTGGTGGCATTGATCGTCTCCTTTGGACTTGGCTTGAGCGCAACGATCCATTTTCTCAATCGTTTGCGCCTTGAAGACGATCCGGCCCAGGATCCGGGTGTCGCCGTCGAACGAGCGACGATCCTCGTAGGTCCCGCCCTCATCCTGACGTCCGTGGTGCTCGCGTCCGGACTCGCGGTGACGGTGTTTTCCATTCTGCCGTCGCTGCGCCTGTTTGGCTGGCTAAGCGCATTCGCCATGTTAGCCGCGCTGACCGCCGACCTTTTGATCCTGCGGCCGACGGCCACCTTCCTGCGCCGCCTCTCCCGCAAAGTCACAGCATCGCGGGAGGGCCAGCAAGCAGCTCAACGTTAGAAGTTATCCCCTGTGCAAAACGATCGATACGGCCGCGACATCCGTGCCACCTTCCGGCCTGATCGTGACCGATTGGGTGTTTCCGTGGGTCCTGACGGTGAAGCGTGCAGCAAAGCTGCCACCCCACACATTTGCAACGATCTCCGAACCAATGGCACGGCCGGAAATACTGCCAGAAACGCCGTGGGTTGCTTCACTCCAGGAACCTGAAAGCGAGCCCCCTTGGGAGATCACATTGCTCGAAATCGCAAGCTGATAGCTGGCGCTTGCACAGCGCAATGTTTGTTGCGCGGCCCGGCCGGCCGGATTGACGGCATAGCTGGCCCTGCAGCGAATCCGCTCGGCCGCTCCATTTGTCAAGTTGATGATGCCCGAACCGAACCAAGATCCGGATAAGTTGGAAAATGGCCCTTCCGGCCCGGGATCCGCCTGAACCTGCGGGGAGAGAAGCAAGAGTGCGCCCGCAAGCACAGCTATTTTGAAACCTAAAGCACGGGCTTCCAAATAAATTGATTTCATGAATTGAATCCTTCCAAAGGCTGCCAATGTCCAACGCGATTTTGCCTAAGGCCATTTCGTCTACTTAACACTAACGTTCCTTGGTTTGTTGCAAGGCATGTCAAATATTACCGGTCGGTTGGCCTTCCGGAGCCGTCAGACTTGGCTGGATTTTCGAAGAGATCAGGTAACCGCCGACACAAGCGGTTTTGGCTTAAGATAAGATTCGGCTCTTTGATTGGGCGAGGCCGAGCCCGAGGATCGAGGCCGACAACAAGACCATCGCCGAGCCTAAGAGGCCGACGTTGACGAAAGCAAGGTTCATCAGCGTAACGAGGCAAGAGCCAGCTGCGGTTGGGTAGAATGAGTCGCGGCCGCGGCGCGATGCGCCACGCAGTAGCACGAACACAGCAAAGGATGCCGCGACCAAAACGATCCACAGCATGACCTTGCCCATTTCGATCGAAAGCTGTGCCGCCGCCGTCACCGCTGCGGGCTCCCGCGGACCCGAATCGCTTGCCTGATAGATCGGCACCAAGGCCCTGAAAGTGCCGGCGCCGTCCCCGAAAAAGGGCGCATCATTGAGGATGCGCTGCGTAAGTTCGACCGACGCCGTATCTTTTTTGACGAAAGCGAACCGGGGGTCGGGGTCGCTTGCCGCCACCGTCACCAAAGCAATGGCGATGACGGCCGCAGTGACGCCGATCGCGGCGGCCCCCAAGCGGCCGAGCGCCCAGCGGCGAATCGCCGCCACGGCGACGAAAGTCAGAAAACCAGACCCCGTTGCAAAGATCAGTGAGCCTGATCTCGTCACCCCCACGGCGCTCGCACAGAGAACAAAGCTTGCGAGAAAAGCCACCGAGGATAGAAGAAATTTCCTTTGCCTTTGGCCGCTGCGGGCGCCGCGCGTCTCGTAACGTTCGAAAACGAGAAGGCCACAGGTGGCCGAAAGGGTGACCCCGAGACACGCACAATCCAAGGCTTCCTCGCGCTGCGCAAGGATCTTGAAATCGAAGAGATCATGCAAAAGGATGGCAAAGGAAATGAAAGCCGCCGCTCCGGTTGTGCCAATCAAAACCGCTTCGGCCCGCTCCCGATTGATGCCGACCGCTCCCGCTAGCAACACCATACCGGCAGCCGACAGATAACGCACAAGCGTCATCGCCGTTGCCCCGACGTCAACACTGATACTTCCGGTGATGCCGTGCTCGAAGCCAGGGCTCACGCTCGTCCAGACGGGATTTGCCAGGAACGGCAGCGGCAACATCTGAAATATCATCAACACCGCCGGTAATGCCACGGCAATGACAAGCGGGCGTGTAAGCACGCTGGACAAATGTTGTGCCTCTCCGGTCGGCAATTTGACCGAAACGGCAGTGAGGCCGCCCGAAAGCAGCAGCGGGATGAGATAGGGAAGATCAGGCCCGTCAACCATCACAATGGCTGGACAAAGGCTGAGAAGAGCAAGGAGGATGACGAGCGCAATGTGCATGAGATTTGGTGTGACCTCGAAGGGATTGAAATCCTCTTAAATCCGAGCGTTGATACAGGACATCCCTTCGCAAGTCACGGCAGTCTTGCGCTTATTGGAAGGGAGCAGATTCGCTCACGTGCGTGCGCACGAACCAGCGATAGACTTCCCGGATGCCGTCTTCGAGGCTTGTTTTTGGCCGCCATCCGAGCGCCGCCAAGCGGCTCGAGTCCATCACTTTGCGCGGCGTGCCGTCCGGTTTGCTGGGATCGAAAACGAGTTTTCCTTCAAAACCAACGACCCGCCCAATCGTCTCAGCGAGCTGACGGATGCTGACCTCGGAGCCGGTGCCGCAATTGATGGGTTCGCGGCCATCATAGTGATCCATGAGAAACACTACGGCGTCGGCCAAATCATCGACATAGAGAAATTCCCGCAGAGGTGTACCGGTACCCCAGACGTTCACTTCTTTTTTACCGGTGGCCTTGGCTTCATGAAATTTGCGGATGAGGGCTGGCAAGACATGACTTGACGAAAGATCAAAATTATCATTCTGGCCGTAAAGGTTGCTCGGCATGACCGAGATATAGCGGCGATTATACTGACGCCTGTAGGCCTGACACATTTTGACACCGGCGATTTTCGCAATCGCGTACCATTCGTTGGTTGGCTCGAGCGGACCCGTCAGCAACGCCTCTTCCTTGATCGGCTGCGGCGCGAATTTCGGATAGATGCAGGATGATCCGAGGAAGACAAGCCGGTCCACGCCGGCCAGATGCGCGCCTTGAATAACATTTGTCTCAATCGCAAGATTATCGAAAAGGAAATCCGCCGGATAAGAGTCATTGGCAAGAATTCCGCCGACTTTGGCGGCGGCGAGGATGATGACGTCCGGTTTGGCCTGCGCGATCCATGTGCGAACAGCATCCTGCTCGCGCAGATCAAGGTCGCTGCGGTCGACCGTCAGGATTTCGGCATTTTCTCTGGCAAGGCGGCGCATGATCGCCGAGCCCACCATGCCCCGATGGCCCGCGACCCAAATTCGCCGATCAATTCTTGGCCGCGTCGAAACATGACTCATGAAACGCTCTCCTCACACTCGGCCGCGTTTCTTCATGGTGAGCAAGTCGCTCGCGACCATCTCTGTCACGAGCTGGGGAAAAGTGGTCGTGTGCTTCCAGCCAAGTTTTTTGAATGCTTTCTCAGCATCGCCGAGAAGAAGGTCGACTTCCGTCGGACGGAAATACCGCGGGTCGATCTCGACGAGCGCGCGGCCAGTTTTGGCATCGAAACCTCGTTCCTCGACGCCGGTGCCCTTCCAGCCGATGGTAATGCCAATTTCGGCGAAGGCGCGCTCGACGAATTCGCGCACTGTATGGGCTTCGCCCGTGGCCAGAACGTAATCGTCCGGCTCGGGCTGCTGCAGAATGCGCCACATGCCGTCGACGTAATCACGCGCATGGCCCCAGTCGCGCTTGGCGTCAAGATTGCCCAAAAAGAGCTTATCTTGAAAGCCCAAATGGATCGCCGCGACCGCGCGGGTGATTTTCCGGGTGACAAAGGTCTCGGCCCGGGTCGGGCCTTCATGATTGAACAAAATCCCGTTCGAAGCATGCATTCCATAGGCTTCACGGTAATTGATCGTAATCCAATAAGCATAGAGCTTTGCGGCGGCGTAGGGCGAGCGCGGATAGAATGGCGTCTTCTCATTTTGTGGAACCGCCTGCACCTTTCCATAAAGCTCCGATGTGGATGCCTGATAGAAACGGGTTTTATTGGTAAGGCCCAGGATGCGGATTGCTTCGAGGAGCCGCAACGTGCCAATAGCGTCGGCATTCGCCGTATATTCCGGCGTCTCGAAACTCACCTGGACGTGGCTCTGCGCGGCAAGGTTGTAGATCTCGTCGGGCTGAACCTCCTGAACAATGCGAATAAGGTTTGTTGAATCGGTAAGGTCGCCATAATGCAATAAAAAATCGACGCTGGTTTCATGCGGGTCGCGGTACAGATGGTCGACGCGGTCCGTATTGATCAGGGACGACCGCCGTTTTACGCCATGAACGACATAGCCCTTGGACAGAAGGAGGTCGGCGAGAAGGGCGCCGTCCTGCCCGGTAACTCCAGTGATCAAGGCAACTTTTTTCGAAGCCATGCGGGAATAAAACCTCAAATGCTTCATGCCCAGGGAAGTGGGCAATGGAAATTATTTCGCTATCAAGCAGCGGTAACAGAAAAGCAAAGCCGCCGTCTTGTCAAAGCGCCGCCTCTCGCTCTTCCGCGTATGCGCGGACATACTTCTCTCTTGAGAAACATGCGCCTAGCTCTCTCCTTGCGCTTGGGCGACCGACACAGCCGTCATATTGATGATGCCCCGCACTGTGACGGACGGCGTCAAAATATGAGCAGGCATCGCGGTACCGATCAAGATGGGGCCGACTGGCAGCGTATCGGCCATTACCATCGTCATGGTGTAGGCGATGTTGGCGGCATCGAGATTGGGCATGACGAGGACATTCGCCTCACCTTTCAGACGCGATGATGGCAGCACGAGATCGCGCATCGCTTGCGAAAGAGCGGTATTGGCTTGCATCTCGCCATCCGTTTCGAGGTCCGGGGCGCGTTCGCGCAGGATTTCCAGCGCCTCACGCATTTTAAGGGCGGAAGGTGTATTGTCCGAACCAAAATCCGAATGCGAGACAAGAGCGATTTTTGGTTCAATCCCGAACCGGCGAACATGCCCGGCGCACATCAGTGCCATTTCCGCGATCTCTGGCGCCGATGGATCCCGATGCACGTGGGTATCGGCGATGAAAAATGCGCCTCTGCCAGTAATCATCAAGCACATTGCGGAGGGAGCGGTCACACCCGGAGCAAGGCCGATGATGTCCCTGATATAGCGCAAGTGCGGATTGAATCGTCCATCGAGGCCGCAAATCATGGCGTCGGCGTCGCCGCGTTTCACAGCAATCGCCGCGATCACAGTTGCATTTGTGCGCACCAAGGTGCGGGCGGCCTTGGGCGTGATTCCATGCCGTCCGGCTGCTTCCAGACAGGTCTCGACGTAGCTGCGGTAGCGCGGGTCATTGCCGGGGTCGATAAGCTCGAAGTCCTTTTGAGGCCGCACGGAAAGTCCATACCGTTCGAGACGGCTCTCGACGATGTGGGGACGTCCGACGAGAATAGGCTTGGCGATCCCTTCCTCGACAAGGGTTTGGGTGGCGCGAAGTACCCGTTCATCCTCGCCGTCGGCATAGATGACGCGCTTCGGGCATGCTTTTGCGGCTTGCATCACCGGCTTCATGACGAATCCGGAGCGGAACACGAAGCGCGACAATGTGTCTTCGTAAGCAGCAAAATCCGTGATAGGTCTTGTTGCCACTCCTGTATCCATTGCAGCCTTTGCGACCGCCGGAGCGATCCGCAGGATCAGGCGCGGATCGAAGGGTGCCGGGATGAGACTGCCCTTGCCGTAATACCTTGCCTCGTCACCATAGACTTTGGCGACCACATCGGATGGCGGTTCATGTGCAAGCTGCGCGATCGCACGCGTTGCGGCAAGCTTCATCGCCTCATTGATGCTCGTTGCCCCAACATCGAGCGTGCCGCGGAAAATATAAGGAAAGCATAGGACGTTGTTCACCTGATTGGGGAAATCGGACCGGCCGGTGCAAATCATTGCATCGGGCCGCGCGGCAAGAGCAAGCCCAGGTTCGATCTCCGGCGTCGGGTTGGCGAGCGCCATCACGAGCGGTCGTTTCGCCATCGCCTTGACCATCTCCGGCTGCAAGACGCCTCCCGCTGAAAGTCCAAGAAAGATATCAGCGCCGCCGATCACATCCGTCAGCGTCCGCGCATTGGTCTCTTTTGCATAGATTTCGACGTGACCGTTCATCAGCGTCTTGCGGCCGTGATAAACGACGCCTTCGATGTCGGTGACGAAGATATTCTCGCGCTTGGCCCCGAGAACGACGAGAAAATCGAGGCAGGCGAGTGCCGCGGCACCAGCGCCTGAGGTCACGATCTTGACATCGCTTATGGCTTTGCCGGTGATCTCGAGTGCGTTAAGGATCGCAGCACCGACGATGATCGCGGTGCCGTGCTGATCGTCGTGAAACACCGGAATCGACATGCGTTCGCGCAGTTTGCGTTCGACCTCGAAACATTCCGGCGCTTTGATGTCCTCGAGATTGATGCCGCCGAAGGTAGGCTCCAGCGCCGCGATGATGTCGACAAGACGATCGATATCGGTTTCCGCGATTTCGATGTCGAAAACATCAATCCCGGCGAATTTCTTGAAAAGAACCGCCTTGCCTTCCATCACGGGCTTGCCGGCGAGCGGTCCGATATTGCCAAGGCCTAGCACGGCCGTGCCATTGGTGACCACCGCGACAAGATTTTGCCGGATCGTGAGTTCGGATGCCGCACGCGGGTCGGCGGCGATCGCAAGGCATGCGGCGGCAACGCCCGGCGAATAGGCAAGCGACAGATCATGCTGTGTGGCAAGCGGCTTCGTTGCCACGATCTCAAATTTGCCGGGGCGGGGTGAACGATGGTAGAGCAGCGCGCTCGACGCCAAATCGGTGCTTAAGGACTCGGCCATAAACCAGCTTTCTATCCGGATGATGGCAGGAGATAGCCGGAGCCCGCGCGGATGTCCACCACGGGAGTGAACGAAAGCCGTACGGAAGTCCTCCATGACCTGGAAGGGCTAAGGGAGAGGCTGGCGGAATGGCGGCGTGGGGGTGAGACGATCGGACTCGTACCGACGATGGGGGCGCTTCACGCCGGGCATATGTCCCTTGTCAAGGTCGCAAAAAGACACGCGCGCAGAGTCGTTCTTTGGATTTTCGTCAACCCGACGCAATTTGGGCCGGGCGAAGATTTTGGCGCCTATCCACGAACGCTTGAGGCTGATGTGGCCAAATTCGCGGCGGCGAAAGGCGATTTGGTGTTTGCTCCCGATGCCTCGCAGATTTATCCGCCGGGCTTTGCAACCATGCTCTCCATGAGCGGTCCAGCCACCGCGGGACTCGAGGACCGGTTCCGCCCGGCACATTTTGCGGGTGTCGCGACCATCGTCGCAAAGCTCTTCAACCTATGCCGGCCAGATGTCGCGATCTTCGGCGAGAAAGACTATCAGCAGCTCAAGGTCGTGGAGAGAATGGTCCGCGACCTCAATTTCGAGACCAAAATTCTCGCTGCGCCGACAATGCGCGAAAGCGATGGACTGGCGCTTTCCTCTCGCAACATTTACTTATCGGCGGCCGAGCGCGACATCGCACCAAGCCTGCACGCCGCGCTGAAGCGCTGTGCAAATGACATTCAACAAGGCATGGCGATCGACGGGGCTCTTGAGGCCGCGAGAATGGCGCTTGCCGCCCAAGGCTTCGCGATCGACTACCTCGAAGCGCGGCACGCGGAAACCTTGGCGCCGCTCGCTTCGCGCGATGATGGGCCGGTCCGGCTTCTCGCGGCGGCCAAATTGGGGACAACCCGGCTCATCGACAATCTCGCTGTTTAGAGCCTCGCCTCGCCGATGCGTGATTTTCCCCGCGGGCAGCCAAAATTGTGGCAAGCTTGGTTCGCCTTCCAGCGATCTCCCGCCTTTTTGAGGAGCACAGATGCTTCGCCTGTTCCATGAGCTTTCGCGCAAACAGCGTAGCACGGTTCTGGCAAGCTATCTCGGCTGGACGCTCGATGCCTTCGATTTCTTCATTCTCGTCTTTATCCTGGAGGACGTCGCGAGAGAATTCGGCACGGATGTGAAGGACGTCACCTATGCGATCTTCCTGACGCTCGCGGCAAGACCGTTAGGCGCGCTTGTCTTTGGTATTGCCGCCGACCGCTTCGGCCGGCGGCCGGTGCTGATGATCAACATTCTCGCTTTTTCCTTGCTCGAATTCGCGTCTGGCTTGGCTCCAAGCCTCGGATCGTTTTTCGTCCTTCGCGCGCTTTTCGGCATCGCCATGGGCGGAGAATGGGGGGTCGGTGCCTCGCTCGCCATGGAGACGATTCCTCCCCGAACCCGGGGTGCGGTATCAGGCATTCTCCAAGCCGGCTATCCGAGCGGATACCTTCTCGCTTCGGTCGCCTATTTCGGGCTTTATGCTCTGATCGGCTGGCGCGGGATGTTCTTTGTCGGTGCGCTGCCCGCGCTGCTCGTCGTTTTCGTTCGGTCCAAAGTTGAGGAATCACCGGCTTTTTTGGCGCATGCCAGCGCTGAGCAAGACGCAGATATCGTCGGCACGCTACGCCCGTTTACGGGACGCTTCTTCTATGCCGTCGTGCTCATGACCGCTTTCAACTTCTTCAGTCATGGCACTCAAGATCTCTACCCGACCTTCCTTAGCTCGCAGCATCATTTCGCGCCGCGAACCGTCGGTCTTATCGCCATCGTCTACAATATTGGAGCGATCCTCGGCGGAATTTTCTTTGGCGCATTGTCGGAAAGAATCGGCCGTCGCCGCGGTATTGTGATCGCAGCCGTTGGCGCGATTTTCGTCATTCCTCTTTGGGCCTATGGCACGAGTCCCGTGGCGCTTGCCGCCGGTTCTTTTCTCATGCAGTTTGCTGCGCAGGGCGCGTGGGGCATCGTGCCGGTCCATCTCAATGAGCTGTCGCCTCATGAAGTACGGGGGACTTTCCCCGGTTTTGCCTATCAGACCGGCAATTTGCTAGCCTCGGTGACCGCCCCACTTCAAGCTTCGATTGCCGAGGTGAATGGCGGAGATTATGCCCTTGCGCTCACTCCCGTCGCCACGATCGTCGCGATCGTGCTCGCGGGCCTCACCGCTTTCGGGATCGAAGCGCGAGGCGTCAAATTTCCCGGCTGCCCAGAAAATCCAATGGATGGTTAGCAATGACCGAGCCCCGTGAACAAAGGATCGTGCGAGTGATGATCAGCGGGCAGGTTCAGGGCGTTGGCTATCGCTTCTGGGTCCAGATGGAAGCAACGGCCCGGGGCGTTACCGGCTGGGTCAGAAACCGCTCGCATGGCGACGTTGAAGCGCTCTTCGCCGGTCCGCCTGACGCCGTTGCGGAGCTGTGCGAGGCGTGCTGGAACGGTCCCGCGCATGCTCGGGTTGAGAAGGTGGAAATCATCGAGGCCACTTCGGCGGCGCTAGCGGAGTTAGGCGGCGGGCGAGGATTTCGCCAAATTGGCACGCTTTAAGACAAGTTTGTTTGCAGTACGCCCGAATCGGATTGAGGGATCTCATCCTCGCTCAAAGCGTCCGTGACGCTTTCGCCTGGTAGAAAAGCGTCGAAAGCCGCCCAGAACAATTCACGAAACTCATCGCGTTCCATGAGGATTTCGTGAAAGCAGTGCGCCAATGTGATGCACTTCCCCGCCTTGAGACGACTGGCGAACAGTTCCGCGGCGGGGGTATTGACCAGACGGTCGGCCCCCGCCCCGAGGATCAGGGTCGGGGTCAAAATGCGGCGTGGAAATTCGACGTCCTCGAAGCGCCGCATGAGGCGCAAGGCGGCACTGATCCAGCCGATTGTGGGATCGGCGATGGCAAGATCGGGGAAGGTGTTGATCATGGCCGCATTGCGCGCATGGCGGCGCGGATCGGACGTCAATATATTGCCCTCGAAGTTCACCGACATGTAAGGGATGGGGCCGCCCCCCGGAACAAAACGGCGGCCCAGTCCGAGCATGACCAACGCCTTGGCGAGACCGCGGGTGGCGGTCTTGAAACGAAGCCCACAAATATCGATCATTGGCGCCGTCAGCACCATGCGGGCGAAAGGCGAGCGGCCCCCGCGCGCCATGGCAAGCGCGATCGCGCCGCCCATGGAATGGCCAAGCGCGAACCAGGGCGGCCGGCAGTATGGCTCAAGGACTTCTTCAACCAAAGCCTCGAGGTCGCGTTCATAGGTACCGAAATCGCGGATATGGCCTTTGCGGGGATGCGTTGCGAGGCGTCCGGAGAGGCCTTGCCCGCGCCAGTCGAGGATGGCGACATCGAAGTTCCGGCTCAGTAATTCGCCGATGACCTCGAAGTATTTCTCGATGAATTCTGCGCGTCCCTGCAAAATCACGATTGTTCCGGCGCAGACCGGCCCGCAACTCCAACGTGCCGCCCGCAAAGCCCAATTGTCGCGTGCCGTGATCGCGGAGACGACGGCGCCGGGAGGCGCGGGGTTTTCGTCAGTCGTACAAAGTTCCATCGTGAAATTTCGGTGTTCCAATTGCGAAGGCCATTGCGGACGCAAAACGATCTGCGCCGACAAGATATTACTGGCGGAATTTTTTCCTGTCTCGTCCCTCTTGCAAAGCTAATCGACCTTCCCACATCATAGCAGTGCGGGCCGCTTTGCGGACGCGCGAGCGGGGCGAGCCTCAAGCGCAGCAAGGAACAGCTGGCAGATGTCTCGCACTGCGGTGTTGGTGCAAAAGCTCTTGTCGCTTCAGTCAAGGAGGATAGTGAGATGCGTCAGTTTGATCTTTCTCCCCTTTATCGCTCGACGATCGGGTTCGACCGGCTGTTCAACATGATTGATCAGGCCGCAGGACTCGAAACGGTGCCGAGCTACCCACCCTACAATATCGAACGCACTGGCGAGAACGCCTATCGCATTTCGGTGGCCGTCGCGGGCTTCGCGGCAGCGGATCTCTCGATCGAGACCAAAGAAAATACCCTGACCATTCGCGGTTCGCGCGAGCGCGCGAGCGAGGCCGAAGCCGCGAAGTCGGAGGTGCTCTATCAAGGCATTGCCGCCCGTTCGTTCGAGCGCCGCTTCCAGCTTGCCGATCACGTCCATGTGACCGGGGCGAGCCTTGAAAATGGCCTGCTTCACGTCGATTTGCTCCGTGAACTCCCAGAGGCGCAGAAGCCGCGCCAGATTCCGATCGCAACCGAGGGGACCAAACCCGCGGTCGCGACACCGAAAGCAGCGTAAACCCGCGAGTGGGGTGGTCCTCCCGGACCCCACTGGCCGGAAGGGCGTCTCGACGAGACGCCCTTTTTTTGTGGTCAAACTCTAGGCTTCCGCTCATCCATCGAATACCAGCCCGCCATATGTCAACCCTTGTGCATTCGCGGCGACTAACACCTGGTGGGCTCCGAGCTGGTAGTTATCGGCGCCGGATCGCTGAGAAGCGGCAAGAAGGACTCTTCCAGGGCGTGGCTACGCCGCCCCCGACCTCCTACTTTGAGGATGGCGCCTTGCTTTGCGCTGCTATCCTTTCAGAGGCCACTGCCAGCCAGAGCGGTAGCTATAAGGCCGTCAACTTGGCTGGTCTCCGTGGCAAAGGACGTCACCAGCCGGACGAAAACTTCGTCGTCCGCCGGCGGCGGGCAGGTGGCGGCGACATCGTGAAATTTCCATGGGTAATAGAGAGTCCCTGCCGACTTCAGCGCGGCGTCGATTTTGCGCGGCAGAATTGCAAAAACTTCATTTGCCTCGCAAGGCCACGGCATGCGGACCCCCGCAATCTTGGCAAGGCCTGCCGCGAGCCGTTTCGCATGGCCATTCGCTCGGGCCGCCAGATCGAGCCAATGGCCGTTTTCGAGATAGGCAGCCATTTGGGCGCCGAGAAATCGTCCCTTCGACAGTGTGTGCCCACCGCGTTTGCGCTGATACGGCAGGGACGCAGCTTTCGACGGGTCGAAAAATATCACCGCCTCGCAGGCGAGCGCGCCGTTCTTCGTGGCGCCAAATGATAAAACGTCGATGCCCGTTTTCCAGCTCATTTCAGCCGGCGTGCAATGAAGGGAAACGAGGGCGTTGGCGAAACGGGCTCCGTCCATATGGACCATCAAGCCGGCCTCATGCGCGAGCACGGAAAGCCCGGAGAGTTCGCTGCAGCTGTAAACCGTGCCGCATTCAGTGACTTGCGATAGAGACAAGGCGGCGGGCTGAACCTGCTTTTCCGGTCCACGCGGAAAATCTGCGAGGACCGCCTTGAAATGTGCGGGCGCGATCTTCCCCGCGCTTCCGGCAATGCCGACGAGCTTGGCGCCTCCCGTGAACATTTCCGGCGCGCCGCACTCGTCTTCCATGACATGGGCCTGCTCGTGGCAAAAGATCGCCCCGAATGGGGGTGAAATCGCGCCAAGCGCGAGGGCGTTGGCGGCGGTTCCGGTGGTGACGAGGAAACAGGCAATCTCTCGCTCAAAGACGTCCTCGAGAAGGCGTTTGGCCTTGGCAGTGAGGGGATCTGCACCATAGGCCGATGTTGCCCCTCCATTCGAGGCAGCTAGCGCGGCAAGAATGGCTTGGCTCGCCCCCGCCGTGTTGTCGCTCGCAAAATCCATCATTTCCCCGGCTCGAGGCAGACCGGGCGCAGTTTGGGGTCGCTGCGATCGGCCCTTTGCGTGGAGGCATGCCACCCATCTTCTTTGATGGGCCGTCCCGATTCGCAAAGTTATTTTTCAACGCTTGTTAAACGCACGGAAATCTGCAATCGTACATCCTTAGGACAGCGGTACTGACCATTTAAGGCTGGGGACAACGCCGGCGGCGCACGCTCCTCTCCGGAAATGACGCAAATCCATAGCTGAAGCAACGCTGTGGCGTGGGCTGGCGACGCGGGCCTTGAGAGCCAGCGTGGCTCAGTTCTTGCCTGAAAGAGCGAGGCGCACGCCGGGCTCGAGAAGGGCGGTCGCGGGCTCCCGTGGCGGCCCATGTTATGGCACGATCTTTATGGTTGGCACGATCTTTATGGAAGGTGAGAGATGACCGATCCAATCTTGCCCGGCCCGATCCGCCTCGATCCCGGCCTGCCGCCCGCGCAAGGCCTTTATTCGCCAACTCATGAGCATGACGCCTGCGGGGTTGGCTTCGTCGCCGATATGCACAATCGCAAATCGCATGAAATTATCAATATGGGTCTTGAGATTCTGCGCAATCTCGACCATCGCGGCGCCGTCGGGGCCGATCCGGAGGCAGGCGATGGCTGCGGCATGCTGGTTCAGATCCCGCACGGTTTTTTTGCGGAAAAGGCAAACGAACTGGGCTTTGCCCTGCCGGCGCCTGGTGACTATGCAGCCGGTGCTTTCTTTCTGCCGCGCGATGCAGAAGGCCGCCGGATCGTCGAGGCCATCGTTGAAAAAACAATTGCGGCGGAGGGCCAGATTCTTCTTGGCTGGCGTGACACCCCTGTTGATTCGTCTTGTCTTGGTAAGAGCGTCAGGCCGGCCGAACCGGTGAGCCGCCAAATCTTCATCAAGCGTGGGCCCCATACCAGCGATCAGGAGTCCTTCGAGCGGCGGCTTTTTATTTTGCGCAAGATGATTTCGAACGCGGTCCACGATCTGAACGATCGGCGGGTGGAAGGATTTTATCCCGTCTCGCTGTCCTCGCGCACCATCGTCTACAAGGGCCTGTTGCTCGCGACCAAGCTTGGTGTCTATTTCGAGGACCTCGCCGATCCCTCGTTCGAATCGGCGCTTTCGCTCGTGCACCAACGCTTCTCGACGAACACCTTTCCGACCTGGTCGCTGGCGCATCCTTATCGTTATGTCGCGCACAATGGCGAAATTAATACGCTGCGTGGCAATCTCAATTGGATGGCGGCGCGGCAAGCTTCGGTTGCCTCTGATCTTTTCGGCAACGACATCAGCAAGCTGTGGCCGATCTCCTACGAAGGCCAATCGGACACGGCTTGTTTCGACAACGCGCTCGAATTCCTCGTCCAAGGTGGCTATTCGCTCGTTCATGCGATGATGGTGCTCATTCCGGAAGCCTGGGCAGGTAATCCGCTGATGGACCCAGCGCGCCGCGCCTTTTACGAATATCACGCCGCGATGATGGAGCCGTGGGACGGTCCGGCCGCTGTCGCCTTCACCGATGGCCGCCAGATCGGCGCGACCCTTGACCGCAATGGCCTGCGTCCAGCACGTTATATCGTGACGAGCGATGGACTCGTCGTTCTGGCCTCGGAAGCCGGCGTGTTGCCGATCGCGGAAGAGCGCATCATCACCAAATGGCGGTTGCAGCCAGGCAAGATGCTGCTCGTTGACCTCGAGCAGGGCCGCATCATTTCAGACGACGAGATCAAGACCACTCTTGCCGCATCGCACCCCTATGCCGAATGGGTGAAGCGCACCCAGATCGTGCTCGAGGACATGGATCTCGCGGTGCATCCGCGCTCGCCGCGCACAGACGTCACGCTTCTCGATCGTCAGCAGGCCTTCGGCTACACTCAGGAAGATCTCTCACTGCTGCTGCCGCCGATGGCGGTGACTGGCCAGGAAGCGGTCGGATCCATGGGCACCGATACGCCGATTTCGGCGCTATCGACTCAGCCGAAGCTGCTCTACACCTATTTCAAGCAACATTTCGCGCAGGTGACCAATCCGCCGATCGATCCGATCCGCGAGGAATTGGTCATGAGCCTCGTGTCTTTCATCGGACCGCGTCCCAATATCCTCGACCATGAAGGCAACGCCAAAAAGAAACGTTTAGAAGTTCGCCAGCCTATTCTCACCAATGGCGACCTTGAGAAAATCCGGTCGATCGCACATTTTGAGGAGGCTTTCGACACAAAGACGCTCGACATCACCTATGCTTCGGAGAACGGGGCAACGGGCATGGCCGATGCGCTGACGAAGCTTTGCGAGAGGGCCGAACACGCCGTCAACAGCGGCTTCAACATCATCATTCTCTCCGACCGTCTGACCGGCGCCGATCGCATTCCGATCCCGGCACTGCTCGCGACCGCGGCGGTTCACCATCATCTGATCCGCAAGGGTCTTCGCACCTCGGTCGGTCTCGTCGTCGAAACCGGCGAGGCGCGAGAGGTTCACCATTTCGCTTTGCTTGCAGGCTATGGCGCGGAGGCGATCAATCCCTATCTCGCCTTCGAAACCCTTGCCATTATGGCCAACGATTTTCCCGATGAGATCGACGGGCAGGAGGCATGCAAGCGTTATATCAAGTCGATCGACAAGGGCATTCTCAAAGTCATGTCGAAAATGGGCATTTCGACGTATCAATCCTATTGCGGCGCCCAGATCTTCGACGCGGTGGGGCTCGCGGAGGAGTTTGTCGACTGCTATTTTACCGGAACCGTGACGCGAATCGGCGGCGCCGGCCTTGCCGAGATCGCAGAGGAGACCGTCCGCCGCCACAAGGAAGCCTTCGGCGATGCGCCGCTCTACCGCAATGCGCTCGATGTCGGCGGCGATTATGCCTTCCGCATTCGCGGCGAAGCGCATTCCTGGTCGCCGCAATCGGTGTCGCTGTTGCAGCATGCCGTGCGCGGCAACAATGCGGCGGACTATCGCGCCTATGCCGCTCTCTTGAACGAGGAAGCCGAGCGGCCTTTGACGATCCGCAGTCTCTTCCGCATCAAGTCGGCGGCGGAAGATGGCCGCCTTCCGGTGCCCCTGAAGGAGGTCGAATCGGCTCAATCCATCGTCCGGCGCTTTTCGACCGGCGCGATGTCCTATGGCTCGATCTCGCGGGAGGCTCACACCACACTTGCAATCGCGATGAACCGGATCGGCGGGAAATCGAATACGGGGGAGGGTGGCGAAGAGTCCGACCGCTACAAGCCGCTGCCGAATGGGGACTCGATGCGCTCGGCGATCAAGCAGATTGCGTCTGGGCGGTTCGGCGCAACCACCGAATATCTCGTCAATTCGGACGTGATGCAGATCAAGATGGCGCAAGGGGCAAAGCCTGGGGAGGGCGGCCAATTGCCGGGCCACAAGGTCGATGCGATCATTGCCAAGGTGCGGCACTCAACGCAAGGTGTCGGCCTCATCTCGCCGCCTCCCCATCATGACATCTATTCAATCGAGGATTTGGCGGAGCTCATCTTTGACTTGAAGAACGTCAATCCGCAGGCCGATGTTTCGGTCAAGCTCGTCTCCGAGGTGGGAGTCGGGACGGTCGCGGCAGGCGTCTCGAAAGGCCGCGCCGATCATGTCACCGTTTCCGGTTTCGAGGGCGGCACCGGCGCCTCGCCGCTCACCTCAATCAAGCACGCCGGCATCCCGTGGGAAATCGGGCTCGCCGAGACACAACAGACGCTGGTTCTGAACCGGCTACGCTCACGGATCGCCGTGCAGGTCGATGGTGGCTTGCGCACAGGCCGCGATGTTGTCGTTGGCGCCTTGCTCGGTGCCGACGAGTTCGGCTTCGCCACCGCGCCCCTGATCGCGGCCGGCTGCATCATGATGCGCAAGTGCCACTTGAACACCTGCCCGGTCGGCATCGCCACGCAAGACCCTGTTTTGCGTAAAAGGTTCACTGGCCAGCCGGAACATATCATCAATTATTTCTTCTTCGTCGCGGAGGAAGTGCGCGGCTTGATGGCGGAGATGGGCTATCGCAGCTTCGATGAGATGATTGGCCAGATGCAGATGCTCGACAAGCACGCGGCGATCGAGCATTGGAAGGCGCGCGGGCTCGATTTCTCGAAACTCTTTCACAAGCCCGCCGCGGCGCCAGGCGGGACAATCTTCAATTCCATCCGGCAAGATCATGGGCTCGACAAGGTGCTTGATCGCAAGCTCATCGCGGCAGCGAAGGAAGCGATCGAATCCGGCGCGAAGGTCACGATCGAAACCGCGATCAACAATACCGACCGCGCGACCGGGGCGATGCTGTCGGGCGCCATTGCGCGCCAGCACGGCCATGCCGGGCTTGCCGACGACACAGTTCATATCAAAGCGGAAGGAACAGCGGGGCAGAGTTTTGGGGCCTGGCTTGCAGCCGGGGTCACGCTCGAACTCGAGGGGCAAGCCAATGATTATGTTGGCAAGGGGCTCTCGGGCGGCCGGATTATTGTTTATCCTCCGCCTGCCGCGCAGGTGACCCCGGAGAAGTCGATCATTGTCGGCAATACCGCGCTCTATGGCGCGATCGCGGGTGAGTGCTATTTCCGTGGTGTCGCTGGCGAACGTTTCGCCGTCCGCAATTCGGGCGCGATCGCTGTCGTCGAAGGTGCCGGTGATCATGGCTGCGAATATATGACAGGCGGCATTGTCGTCGTCATTGGCGAGACGGGCCGCAATTTCGCCGCGGGCATGTCGGGAGGCATCGCTTATGTCCTCGATGAGGACGGCAAATTCGCACAACGGTGCAATCTGGCGATGGTCGAACTCGAACCCGTCGTGGAAGAAGAGGAGTTGATGCAAAAGAATTATCACCATGGCGGTGATCTCGATTTCCATGGCCGTGTCGATGTGATGGGCGACATGACTCGCTTCGACGCTGAACGCTTGCATCAGCTCATCACGAACCATGCGCTCTATACGGGCTCGGCGCGAGCCCGCCACATTCTGGAACAATGGGATGAGTACAAACCGAAGTTCAGGAAGGTGATGCCGGTCGAATACCGCCGCGCGATCGAGGAATTGATCGCCAAGGGCGGCCAGCCGAATCTGGCGGCAGCCGAATGAGCGATGCCGGCTTCAGCCGTTAGCAGGCCGCGTTCTGAGGATTTCGTCCATTAACTCTTCCAACTTGAAGATCATGTTCTAGGGGGATTTTGCGACGCATGGGCAAGGTAACGGGATTCCTCGAAATCGACCGGCGCGACCGGCGCTATGCGCCGGCTTCCGACCGGATTCGGCATTACAAGGAATTCGTGATCCCCCTTTCCGAGGAGGCGACCAAGGATCAGGCGGCGCGCTGCATGGATTGTGGGATTCCATTTTGTCACAGCGGCTGTCCGGTTAACAATCAGATCCCGGATTGGAACGACCTCGTCTATCACTCCGATTGGGAGGAGGCTTCGCGCAACCTCCATTCGACGAATAATTTTCCGGAGTTCACCGGCCGTATCTGCCCAGCGCCTTGCGAGGCTGCTTGTACGCTGAACATCGATGATTGTCCGGTGACGATCAAAACCATCGAATGCGCGATTGCCGATCGTGCCTGGGCCAATGGCTGGATCAAACCCGAACCCGCGAAAGTGAAGACGAACAAGAAAGTCGCGGTGGTTGGCTCCGGACCGGCCGGGCTTGCCTGTGCCCAGCAACTTGGGCGGGCTGGGCATGATGTTCATGTCTACGAAAAAAATGCCAAGCCCGGTGGTTTGCTGCGCTATGGCATTCCCGATTTCAAGATGGAAAAACATCTGATCGACCGCCGCATCCATCAAATGCAGGCGGAAGGCGTCCATTTCCATAATGGGGTGAATGTCGGGGTTGATCTCGATACCGCCTCTTTACTGCAAGGATTTGATGCGATCGTTCTCGCCGGTGGTGCCGAAAAACCGCGCGATCTTCCAATTCCCGGCTGCGACCTGGCCGGCATCCACTTCGCGATGGACTATTTGCCCCAGCAGAACCGCCGCATCAGCCGGGAACCGATCCACACCAATGATCCAATTCTCGCCTCGGCCTCACATGTGATCGTGATCGGTGGGGGGGATACGGGATCTGACTGCATCGGGACCGCGATTCGTCAGGGCGCCTTGTCGGTGACTCAGCTCGAAATCTTGCCGCGCCCGCCCGACAAGGAAAACAAGGCTCTGACCTGGCCGAATTGGCCCTTGAAGATGCGCACCTCTTCCTCTCAGGAAGAAGGGGCGGAGCGGGATTTTTCGGTTCTGACGAAGGAATTTCGCGGGGAGAATGGTGCGGTCAAAAAACTTGTCTGCGTGCGACTCGACGCAAATTTGAAGGAAATTCCAAACACCACCTTTGAACTCAGGGCCGATCTTGTCTTACTCGCCATGGGCTTTGTTTCACCGGTGCATGAAGGCCTTTTGGATGGGCTTGGCGTTGCTCTTGATTCGCGTGGCAATGTTGAGGCCGATCAGGTGAGCTACAAGACCTCCCTTCCAAGGGTGTTCGCCTGCGGCGACATGCGGCGCGGCCAATCCCTAGTCGTCTGGGCAATCCGCGAAGGCCGCCAAACCGCCCATGCGGTCGACACATTTCTGATGGGGTCGAGCCTGCTGCCGCGATAAGACCGGGGCCAGGTTCAAGCACGCGGAGGGAGTGCTATGAACTCTGTGGCGCCCTCCTCATGGCCTGAGCTGTGTTACATAACGACGACTTTGGTGCCGATTCCAACCCGCTGGTAAAGATCGATGACATCGGCGTTCATCATCCGGATGCAGCCTGAGGATACCGCCTTGCCGATCGAGTCCGGCTCATTGGTGCCATGGATGCGGAACAGTGTGTCCTTGTCCCCCTTGAAAAGATAGAGCGCGCGGGCACCGAGCGGATTTTCGAGTCCGCCATCCATTTCTTCTGGCAGATCCGGGCGCCGCTTCAGCATATCCTTCGGCGGAATCCAGCGCGGCCATTCGGACTTGCGGCCAACGCGGGCGATGCCTTTCCATTCGAACCCCTGGCGCCCGACCCCGATGCCATATTGTATGGCGCCGCCGCCACCCTGCACCAGATACAAATGCCGTGAACTCGTGTCGATGACGATCGTACCCGGCGGCTCGTTCGTCGGGTTCTGCACCATCGCTGCGGTTCTCTGATTGAAATTGACACCGACCTCGAGGTCGTCATTTCCGTAGGAATGGCCGCGCGAAGCTGGCGCATCGGCATCGTCATAGGGGTCCGCATCGTAAGAATAGGACTGGGGACGGCCGCGGTATGGCGCCGCCGCTGGCGGGCTTACGGGATCGTAGTAGGAATTGGGATAAGACGGATAGGCTGGATAGGACGGATACCCCGGATGACCATTCGATGGATAGGTCGGATAGGCCTGATAGCCGTCATAATTGTACCATTGCGCGAAAGCAGGCGCGGCGGGAGCGCAAAGCATAAGAGCCAGGACAAAGCCGGCTCTACGCGTCTTGGCAAAGCGGAATGATGGTGCACGCATGATGAAATCCGAAATTCGCCTTCCACCGACTGAATTGCGCAGAATGATCTGAATAAACGGCAAAAGCGGGCCGTCGCATTCGAGATTTCGCGCCGGACGGAGATTTTGAAAGCAAAAAAAGACCGGCTTGGCAAGCCGCCAAGCCGGTCTTTGAATGGCCGCGATCGTTCGGCCGATAGCGCTAACGTCTTCGATCACATCAAATTGCGCGATTGAAAGGAACCTTCACGTTCGAAACCTCGGAGTCGGCGTCGGTCGAAAAGTCCGCCTCACCACAGTTGGTGGGCGAGCCTCAGAGCACGACAACAGCGGCGCCGACCTTCACCCGGTCATAGAGATCAATGATGTCGTTGTTCAGCAGCCTTATGCAGCCGGAAGAGACCGCCCGGCCGATTGTATCGGGTTCATTCGTCCCGTGGATACGGAACATTGTATCGCCATGGTTATTGTAGAGATACATGGCGCGAGCGCCAAGCGGATTGGCAAGGCCGCCCTCCATGACGCGCGGCAGATCCGGTCGGCGCAAACGCATTGCGGCGGGAGGCGTCCAGGCTGGCCACTCGGCGCGCCGCCCGATGCGGGCGCGGCCGCTCCATGCAAAGCCCTCGCGCCCGACACCAACGTCGTAGCGCATCGCCTTGCCGCTTTGCATCGACAGATAAAGATAGCGGTTCTTGGTATCGATCGTGATTGTGCCGGGACGTTCGCCGGTCGGATCGTCCACGACCGCGCGAGTCGTATGAGTGTCGCGCTGGAGATCGGTTGGCAGGCTGACCGGCTGGATTTGGTGATTCACGAGCCCCGCGGGTGAGCTACTATCAAAGGCTTGCGCGCCCGTCGCAATCAGCGCGGCAATCCCCGCCACCGCAAGGAAATTCGTCTTCGAGGCATAGTTCTTGAACATTCGTTTGGCATCCGCGTTCGAAAGCTGTCATATCACCTTCTCAACGCGGAAGCTGTGCGGTTTGTTCCGTGGCGACGACCGCAAAATGGCGATTTTTTGACGGAAGGATGGCGCGAACACTTAGCTGAGAACCTTACTGGTCCCTTGGTTAAGAATTTCAGTCCTCGGAAACTCCCAGGCGATGAGCGATTCGCCGAGTGCCATCATGGCTTTCCATTGCGCGAGGACTGATCAGGGTCTCGGCCACGAGAAATCGTCGGCCCGGCCTGGCTTGGGAGCAATCGGCTTGCCCTCCTGCAAGGTCTGCTCGATCAAATTTCGTGCATTGCTGTTCGCGGGCGCGGCTGCCGTCACCGCGGTTGCAAGTTCGCCGCGCGGCGCAAGAGCAGGGGCAGTCAGCGGCAGGACAGGACCAGCTACGGGCTTGGGGGGCGGTGCCACGGCTTCGTCTTGAGGCAAAGCCGATACATCTGTGGATGCCCCAGTGCCATCGCTCGGAGCATTTGCCGGATTGGGTGCGACGCCGGGCGTCACTCCCGCCTCGGGAGCCGGTTGCGCCTCGTCGAGTTTGCGGCGGATTTCCGGTTCCACGAAATGCGCGAGCTTACGCGCGCCAGCCTTCGTGAAATGGATTCCGTCGGCGGTGCGCAGCTTCACGATCTGACCGTCAATATCGGGGCCGGAAGCGCTATACTTGCCCGCCTCGTCAGCGAAGGCCTCCCATACATCGACGTAGATGGCGCCGTCCTTTTCGGCGTAGGTGTGGTAGAGCTGGTTGAAGGTCAGAGCATCGGCGGAGAGCCGATCGCTCTTCAAGATCGGAAGGCCGACCCAAACAAGCGGAATTTTCTTGTCGCGGAACATCGCCGCGATGATTTCAATCCGCTGCGTGTAGGCCGCCTGCCATTCTGGCGTTCCGGGCTCATAGCTGCCATTGGCATCATGCAGGGTTTGCCGGTCGTTGCTGCCGATCAGCATGACCGCAAAATCGACCTTCTCCCCGCTCGCGAGCAAATCCTGCGTGGCTTTGACCCAGTCGAAAAAGTCATCGCGCACAAGGCCTGAATCGTTCTTCGCCTTGTGAAGAATGGCGACCTCCGGCCGGTTCACGAATGCGTCCGTGAGGCCCTGGGCCAGCATCTGGCCGAGGTTATCGCCAAGGACGGCAACGAAGTAGGTAGGGGCGACAGCCGGCTTCGCGGGCGCCTTTGCGATCCCCTTTGCGCCCGGCTTCTCCTGGAACCGGCGGGGCGCCCTCTCGGCTGAGGGATAGCTCCACCTTGGCCGTTCACGTGGCGTCGCGCGGTGGAATTCCGGCCTCGGTTTCGCGACCCGGTTTGACGGCGGTGGCCGGAACCATTGCTCGAACCAGCCGAAAGGATCAGGTTGCGCAAATGCGGGCGCGCTGTTCGTAAGGCACAGCGCGACGATCGCCATGACAACCGCGGCGGCTGCGGGTTTCGGCAAAAGCCGCCACCTGAAATCGCCTGGGCCAAACTTCTTCATCATCGTTTCACTTTACCGCACCACTGGCCTTGATGCACGCAGCTCGTTTTGACAGGCGATCGCGCTTCTTTGCCTTCCTGCCACTGCTCAGCTGCGAAAGTTAGATTGGGGTCGCGGCTTGCGCTCTTTAATATTTGCTTGATCCCTCTTCAGTAAAGACGCCTTGATTATCGCGGAGTCTGATGGTCTGGTTGGGAATTCGCAGCGCTCCAGCTTGGCTCAAAATTCCTAGCAGGGGCGCGAGAGAGATCGAGGCGCCCCCCGTGGCGTCTGCCGAGTGAGCCGCCCTCATGCTGGCCGTGGATGATGCGTTTTTCCAGATTGAAACGCTAGCATATGCCGCTGCGGCAGTCGCCTTCCTCGCTGGGGTGCTTATTCTCGCCTCGCCATGGCTACCGAGCTTCCGGCGCCGCATTCGCGTTTCGGGAGCCGTTTCGCCTGGGCGTCTTGGTGTCGTCAAGACCTTCCCGCTGGGCAGGCGCCGCCAGCTTATTGTCGTGCGGCGCGACGATGTCGAGCATCTCGTGGCGTTCGGCGGTCCCAACGACCTTGTTGTTGAGGCGGATTTTCCTGCCGGCGACGTTGCTCAGCTTTCAGGAAAGGGCGAGGATCGGCCGAGCGATGATGAAGCATCGGAACAGGTGCGGTTCGGACGGCTGCGCTCTTATTTTCGACCGGCCTCGAGGATTTTTGTCGGTCCCGGCTTATTTCCACTCGCCGTGCTTTCCGGGATTGCCGGAGCAGGCGTCGGTCTCATCTGCGGTTTTTTCCGGCTAGCGCTCGAAGAGGTCGATCGGTTCCGGATTTCCTTGCCCGTCATGTGGCACGCAGAACCGCTTCTCGGCGCAGGCCTTTTGATCATTGGCGCTGCCGGGACCGCGGCCTTCAGCACTTGGCTCGTGCACCGTTATAGTGAGTTGGCCGCCGGCAGCGGGATTCCGCACGTAGAGGCGGTCCTCAATGGCGAGTTGCCGCCAGCTCCACTCATTTTGCTGCCAGTCAAATTCATCGGCGGTCTGCTCGCGATTGGTTCTGGCTTCGCCCTCGGCCGCGAAGGGCCTTGCGTGCAAATGGGGGCAACGCTCTCAAATCTCCTAGGCAAATTTTTTCGCCGGGATGCCGCTGACTGCCGGACACTGCTCGCGGCTGGCGCTGGCGCCGGTCTTGCCGCTGCCTTCAATGCGCCGTTCGCCGGGGCTGCCTTCGTGATCGAGGAACTCACCCGGCAATTCGAAACACGCAATGCCATCGCCGCGCTCGGAGCCTCCGGCAGCGCCATCATGGTATCAAGACTCTTCACAGGGCCAGCCCCCGACTTCATAGTGATGAAGGTTCCCTTTCCAGATCTCGCCGACAATCTGTTGTGCCTGGTCCTCGGCGCTTTCGCGGGACTGCTTGGCGTTGTCTACAATCGCACGATTTTAGGCGCTCTTTCCATCGCGGATCGCCTGACCTACCTGCCCGTGGAAGTTCGCGCGGCGCTGGTCGGAGCAGGGGTCGGGGCACTCGCCTGGTTCGCTCCTGGCCTTGCCGGAGGCGGCGACAGCCTCACGCAGCGGACGCTCGAGGGTGCTGAGACGCTCGCCGTCCTGCCCTTTATCTATCTGCTTCGCCTCATTTTAGGCGCCGCCTCCTATGCCGCTGGAACGCCGGGCGGCCTGTTCGCACCCCTTCTCGTCCTTGGAGCACAGATGGGTTTTTTCTTCGGCGGCCTCATCAGCCCCGGTGAGATCAATCCGAGCTCCCATGCAGTTGCCTTCGCTGTGGTCGGCATGGCGGCGATCTTCACCGCTGTTGTCCGGGCGCCGCTCACCGGCATGATCCTCGTCACGGAGATGACCGCGAACTCAGGGCTGCTTTTGCCGATGCTGGCAGCCTGCTTTTCGGCAATGTGGGTCGCGACGGTGCTCCGCGAGCCCGCGATCTATGACGCGCTGAAAGCCCGGACCTTGTTCGGAAAGAAAAGCTGACCTCGCAGGGCGCCGCGAGCCGTCGAACCAATATAGGCCGCATGCAAGCTTCCTGGCCCTTCACCTCTTCGGCAAAAGCACTTTATCGACGATATGCATGACGCCATTCTTCTGAACGACGTCCGCCACCATGACAATGGCCTTATTGCCCTCCGCATCGGTGATTTCAATCCGCCGCTCGTCTTGCCGCACGGTCAGCTTCTCGCCCTCGAGCGTCTGGTAGGTGGCTTCACCGCCGCCCTTCTTGATGGCTGCGATGAAATCGGCGGCTGAAATCCTGCCGGGGATGATGTGATGGGTCAAAGCCGCAATCAAAGCTGGCTTGTTTTCTGGCCTCAAAAGAACTTCGATCGTGCCCTTGGGAAGTTTCTCAAACGCTCTATCCACCGGCGCGAAGACTGTGAACGGCCCTTCGCCCTGCAAAGTCTCAATGAGATCGGCTGCTTTGAGGGCTGCCACAAACGTCGTGTGATCTTTCGAGTTGGACACATTTTCAATGATGTCTTTCGAGGAATCCATCGGCGCACCGCCGACTTCCATGGTCATCTCGGCGAAAGCGCAGGAAAACGCAGCGGTCCCTAGCAAGACAAGGCCTATGGTAAAGGCAAACACCCCATCGCGACATGTCGACATCAACCCACTCCGCTATTGGCTGCCGGTTTGCGGAAATATAGAGGTCCGGCGCATTTGGGTCTCGGTCCAGTTGAAGCCTATTACAAGTCTTGCCGGAAAAGTCGCCCGCGTTGGTTGTGGAAAAGTGATTTGCCGCTTGGTCCTTGAACGGCCAGGCTGATCGTTTCGAATTTGAAAGCAAGAGGTGGAGTGCGAAGGCGGCCATCTTGACCTAAATCAGCCCAGAAATCGGATTGGCGGTAAAGGAATGCCGGATGCCCAGCAAAGCAAAGATCAACGAAACTACGGCTGACGCGGACCCGAGGTGGAAGTCTCTCAAGTTGCGTGATCCGGCGTGCGACGGTCGGTTCTATTATGCCGTGAAGACGACGGGCGTTTATTGCAGGCCGTCTTGCCCGGCGCGCACCGCCAAGCTCGAAAACATCGGCTTCTATGCAAGCCGGGAAGAGGCCGAGCGCGCAGGCTTTCGCCCGTGCAAGCGCTGCAAACCAAATCAGCCCAGTCTCGCCGCGCGTCAGGTGGTGCTGGTTGCGGAGATCTGCCGCCAAATCGAGACCGCGCCGGAAATCCCAAGCCTCGATGAGATGGCGCGCGCGGCCGGATTGAGCACTCATCACTTTCATCGGCTCTTCAAGGCGATCACCGGAGTCACGCCGAGGGCTTATGCGACCGCCCATCAGGCCAGGCGCTTGCGGGCGGCGCTCGTAAAGCCGGGCACGACCATCACAGCAGCGCTTTACGACGCGGGCTTTAATTCAAGCAGCAGGTTTTATGAAAGTTCAAATGCACTGCTCGGCATGACTCCCACCAAATATCGGGACGGGGGCAGGGACACCGAGATATGCTTCGCAATGAGTGGATGCTCGCTTGGCGCCATCCTCGTGGCGAGAAGCGAAAGGGGAGTTTGCGCCATCCTCATGGGCGACGATCAGGATGCTCTCACCCATGATCTTGAGAAACGGTTTCCGCGTGCTCGCCTTGTTCGCGGCGGCCTTGGGTTTGAGGCGCTCGTCGCGAAAGTGGTTGGTTTCGTTGAGGCGCCGGCGCGGGGTCTTGATCTGCCGCTAGACATTCGCGGCACCGCCTTTCAGCAGCGCGTTTGGCAAGCATTGTGCGAGATTCCTGCAGGTTCCACGGCGAGCTATCTCGAGATTGCGAAGAGGATTGGGGCGCCGAAATCGGTTCGTGCCGTAGCAGGCGCCTGCGCTGCGAATCCTCTCGCGGTAGCAATTCCTTGTCATCGCGCCGTGCGAAGCGACGGCGCGCTCTCTGGCTACCGATGGGGCGTCGCACGTAAGTGCGCTTTACTGGACCGGGAGCGGACGCGGTGAACCAATGAGGGGCCTGTCGCCTCAACTGCGTCGCGCGGAGGGACAATGCCGAAGGCGAGCTTGGCGAGGGCATGCATCGTGCTGGAAGGACGGCGCCACCCGCGCGGGCGGCTTGGGATTGTCGGTGTTGGCTATGGCGATCGGGCCTGGATCGAGCGCGAACTCGACGCCGCGGTCGATGAGCGCGTCGGCGTGGCTTCATCACGTGGAGCCCCACCCGCGTGCCATCTCTCCTCTAGGGAGACTGAAGCTCTGCCCGACAAGGCATCGGATTTCATCGTCTAGCCGCTGCTTGGGAATTCCATTGGCCTTGAAAGACGGCGCCGCGCGTGCCAAGCAGGCCTATGACCTCTCAGAAGACAATCGCCGCTCTATCTTTTTTGGCGGAGGCGGCATCCACGACGCCAGCACCAAAAATTTCCTTCGTGTCGCTCGGCTGCCCCAAGGCGCTCGTTGATAGCGAGCGGATCATCAGCCGTCTTCGCGCGGAAGGCTATGACTTGGCCAAGTCGCACCAGGATGCCGCCGCGGTCATCGTCAACAGTTGCGGCTTCCTCGACAGCGCCAAGGCGGAGTCGCTTGCCGCCATCAGCGGCGCGCTGGCGGAAAACGGCAAGGTCATTGTCACCGGCTGCATGGGCGCCGAGCCCGGCGCGATCTTGGAGAAATTCCCGGACCTTCACTGGATCAGCGGGCCGCAGGATTTTCAATCCGTCATGCAGGCCGTCCACGAAGCGGCGCCGCCGCTGCATGATCCTTTTCTCGATCTCCTCCCTCCCCAGGGCATTAAGCTTACGCCGCGCCACTATGCCTATTTGAAAATCTCGGAGGGCTGCAATAACCGCTGCAGCTTCTGCATTATCCCGAAGCTTCGAGGCGACCTTGTCTCCCGCACGGCCGCAGATGTGCTGAACGAAGCCGAGAAGCTCGTGACTGCGGGCGTCAAGGAGCTGCTGGTCGTTTCCCAAGATACGAGCGCCTATGGCTTGGATCTGAAATACGCGGAAAGTAGCTTTCGCGACCGTCCGGTGCGGGCGAAATTCCTCGATCTTACGCGTGAACTTGGAAAGCTCGGCGTCTGGGTGCGCCTCCACTACGTCTATCCCTATCCGCACGTCGACGAGGTAATTGATTTGATGGCGGAAGGACGAATCCTGCCCTATCTCGACATACCGTTTCAGCATGCGAGCCCAAAGGTTTTGCGCGCAATGAAACGGCCTGGCGGCTATGAAAGGATGCTGGAGCGGATTTTGAGATGGCGCAAAATCTGCCCCGAACTCACTCTTCGCTCGACTTTCATCGTTGGCTTTCCGGGCGAAAGCGAAGAAGATTTCGAACTGCTTTTGAGTTGGCTCGAAGAAGCCAAGATCGATCGCGCCGGCGCCTTCAAATATGAACCTGTGGCTGGCGCTCCCGCCAATGATCTTGGTCTGCCGCAGGTACCACCCGAGGCTCAGGCCATCCGGTACCGGCGCTTTATGGGACTGTGCCAGAAAATCAGTGCCCGCAAGCTCAAGGAGAAGATCGGCAAGCGCTTGCCGGTCATCATCGATGAGGCTGGCTCCCGCGCCGCTGTGGGCCGCAGCAAGGGCGACGCCCCGGAAATCGACGGCAAGGTTTATGTCGCCTCGCGGCGGCCGCTACGCCAGGGCGATATTGTCAATGTGAAAATCGAGCAGGCCGATGCCTATGATCTGCATGGAACGGCAGTCTAGCACGGGTGGAATCCGTTCCGCGAGTTCCCATTTCGCCACCTCGGCATAATGGCTTTGACCTTGCCCCCAAGTTTTATCCAGTCCTGAGTTCGCTTCTGGCGGTTGGATAGGCCTCTTGGGCGGTGTGAGCGACGGCCGGCGAGGTGAACAGCGTCTCATTCAGAAGCTCATCCCGTAGGCGGCCGTTGAAGCTCTCGATGAAGGCGTTCTGCATTGGCTTGCCTGGCGCAATGTAATGCCGTGGGAGTCCTGTACGCAGTCGAATATCGCTCCAGAACTTTTGGAAGTTCTGGCTGGATGGAAAAAGCGATGACGGACTATTCGCCTCTGCAAAAATGGCGATAGCGTTGGCAATTGCCTTGACCTTCCTCGCCCAGCTGTTCGGCATGCTTTCCGCAATTCGCGGCAGTCCTCTCGACCAACCGATCGGCCATATTGGGGGCGATCGTAGCCAGGGCTCACTCGAACGCCTCCGGGTCCAATGTCAACGCGTTGTGACCAATGTCGATGACGGGAAGGCAAACAGAGTCGCGGCGGATAGAGCAAGTGCATATTTGTGCATAGAATACCTCCTTGTATTTTTGAGGAGGACAAACCGAACTGCAGCTAAATGGTTCCGGCGGCTAAAGTTGCCGCGGCCAAGTATCCTTGTCGCCCGAGGTAGTCCCGAAATTAGGGACCACCTTTTTCCAGGCGGCGGGAATGCTGTTTAGGGTGTGGCCCCTTCCAGACTTTCCCAAGCGACGATGGAGAGGCCGATGACGAGCCCCGATTTAGAAATAATCGTATCGTGGAACCTCGACGATTACGAAATGACAGAGGATGGAGGAGAGGGGCGGGCGCTTTTGGCGCAAATCACCGCTGAGGACGACCTAAGGCAGGTGAAGGAAGGTCGGGGAAAACTCTTCGTCCCCTACCCAATGCGGGAATGGCAATTCCATAAAAATGACGCTGATACCTGGCCATCCCCCTTGCACGGGCATCACAGCGCTGAGCCCATCAAGATCGATGCGATTGATGGTAGTCTCTGGCATATCAAAACCAAAAAGCGGGTCGGAAAAGTAAAGCTAAAAGAGCTTGACCGCATTCAATGGGATTTACTTAACAGCAAAGACTTCGTCGACAAAGCAACGACGCTCTTCGGGCCCGCCCGCGTGAAGGCACTTCGCGAGGGTGTGGGGCAGCCGTGATCGGCGCTAGTAGGTCCGGCCTCAAGCGGCAGGACAATGATTTGATCGGCCGCGCGGAGCGAGCGCATGTGGCATTCTGCTTGACGGGCGCCCCACGTGCCAGTGTAGATTGAACGCTCTCGAGAGAGCCGGATCAATGATATCGCATCTCACTTGTGCTCTGCGGCATCTTGCTTTTCACAGGCTCGCCCTTCTTCCTCGAACGTCTCGATGTATCTCTATGACGCTGGAGGGTGCCGAAGCAGAGAACGGACACCTTCGCCGAATTTCCGATTTCTGCTTACCAGACGCTTACCGGACGAACGCTTTGCCGGGAAAACTGGCGGGAGTGTGCGTTAACTCATTGATTTTGTTGGTGAGCGCGATGGGATTCGAACCCATGACCTCCTGATTAAAAGTCAGATGCTCTACCGACTGAGCTACGCGCTCCCATAGAGGGAAATAGGCCAGGTTGAAGGAGCCCCCCGTTTGGCTCGGGGTAAACTACTCATGGCGGAGGGTCAACTGAATTGGATCAACCCCCAGAATAAGCGACAAAAGCCACGAGCGCGGCAAAAATGACGGCCGAGATCGCCGTCGTCCAAATGGCCTTGGCCAAGAGCCGCGGCGCAACCGGCGCGCCCGGGTCGGTTCCCGGCACGACGCTCCCGCTTTCATGCTGGGAATGAACCCCAAATGGAAGCACGGCGAAGAGAACGGTGAACCAAATGGTCAGGAAAATGGCGGCCGATAAAGGCAAGGAAAAAGGCATGACAAGAACCTGGCTCCAAATTCGCGCGCTATCCCGAGCCGTATCCCGAAAGCAGCGAGTATGAGCCTGCGAAACAGGACCAAGCCCGCCAGATCACGATAATTTTGGATCGAGGTGATCCAAAATCATAAGATGCGATCGATTCCAATACTTAAGCGATTCCAATAACGAAGAGCGGAATTTTAGCCAAAAGACGGTCTCCACTTTTTCGCATCCCGCTCCGGCGAGCGCAT